>DATJDU010000083.1:0-62562 GCA_035497315.1 Sphingomonadaceae bacterium | reverse complement strand
GCGCGACGGCATCGAAATGCAGTTCCGCAGCGCGCCGGCGACCTAGCTCAATTGCGTCCATGCCTCAGTCGCCGCCCGCGATAAGACGTGCGCGGTCCGCCTCGGAAACGCCGGCATCTCTGAGTATCTGCTCGAATGTGTCCTGCTCGCCCGAGCCGGGCTTGCCGTCCGATTTGTAGCTTCTTCCCATCGCCATCGGAATTGGAGGAGGCTGCCTCATCGCCGCGATCACGTGCGCGGCGGGAATCTCCAGCGCTTCGGCGAATTCCTGGAGGACGTGGCCAGGCACGCTCGAGGCCTCAACCTTGCGCTCGCGGAAGCAGGTGATCACCTGGCGTGGCACGCCGAGCTTGAGCGCAAGGGTCTTGCTCCGTTCTCCGGTGAGAAGGGCCAGTGGATCGCCGGCCGGAGGCACCTGCGGACCGGCAGCCTTGTGCGCGATCCATGCCGCATCGATGCGCGACTGCTCGGTGGCGGACAGTGGGCTCTCGTCCTCCACGTCGGGCGTCGCGATCAGCCTGGAGAGGTCGATGAGTTGGAGGGCGAACTGTGGATGTGCCTGGACGTAGCGTGCTAGGACGTCACCATCGTGGATTTCCTCCATCTGGAAGAGGTCAAGCACTGCCTCGAGCGTGAGGGGCGGAGTATTGGAGGTCATTGGTCGTCCCCAGGATTAAACAGGGCGCCAAGCGTCGTCATCGCCCGGTCCCGATAGTTGCGAACTGACCGATCCGAGCAGCCCATCGCTTTCGCGATCGTCATGACCGCCGGGTCGCTCGAATGGGTCTGCCACCCGAGAAGCAGCAGGTGCATGGTCCTACTTTGTTCCGGCGGCAGGGCATCGATCGCCACATAGAGGCGCTCCCGAAAAAGCGGATCGGAAAAAATATCCGTGTCGAACGGGCTGGCCGAGGTGGCTTCGGCCGCGTCGTCGCCAGCACTACCGGATTCGTCGTCAATGGAAGCGCTGCGGTTCTCCTCACGCCAGACCCGCTCCTGCGCGTCGATGCGAAGGCGCTTGATGGCGAGGTCGAAACGCACTTCGAAGAAGTCGAGCTTGTCGTTCGGCTCCTTGCGATCCTTCGCGATCAGTTCGACGAAGCGGTCGAACACCGCGTTGCGGATGCGCTCGTTGGGAAGCGACGCGCTGTTCCCAGAAGCCTCCGCTCGCGGGACCGCCCGCATGACCCGCTCGATGAGGATCTTGTACAAGCGTTCGAACCAAGCGTCGGAGTTGTCCTGGCGGCTAGCCCGGATGCAGTACAGAAGGCACTCGCTCGGAACGTATTTCGGATCCTTGCGGTCACGAATGCGCGCTCGCTCGAGCAGGGCGTCGTGCGGAAGATCCACAATAATGTGTAGCAGTGGCTCCACATTATCGGGACGGAGGTAGAGCGTACCGTCTTTCTTATGCTTGGTAAGCGGAACGATCAACTTGTCCTCCCAGATCCGCAATCGAGTATAGTTGCAATACCGGGATAATCGTCACGGAAAAGGCAACCGGAAAGGCCCGGCAAAAGAATCTTGACTGCGACCGTTCCGCCTTCGAATCGTACCGGTGGGGACGCCTGCGAAGACGGCCTTCATCGACACAATGTTCGCAAGAGTTCCCAGCACTCGAGATCATTGATCGCTTTGGCTGCTCTTGCCGGCCCGCAGAAGAAATGCTTTCACTCTGCCACCGTCCACAGCCTGTCAGTCCGTTAACGGCCCTTCTCCCTAAACAGGCTGGTAGCTCGCACCTGAACCTATTGCAGGATTAAGCGAACAGCTCTGGCACGTGAATGCCGTTTATTCAGCGGAAGCTGTCACCTCCTCAAGATTATCGGAATGTCAGCTGCTGTTGTTCATGCGCCCAAGACAGAACTGTATGTCAACGGCCCAATTCAAAAAAGAAGCGGCCCCTCCCGTAATGGGAGGGACCGCTTCAGGGGTTGAGACGACTGACCTGTCAGGAGGAGGTCAGGCAGCCATCTCGCGGGGAACCGGGCAATCGTCGTTGGCACTGCCAATGGGCGTCACGCGTTCAGCGTCGAGTTCGTCTTGTTCGGCTGGCATGATCTCCGCAGGATCGGCGAAGCGCATCACCTCCGGAACCCAGGCTATCGCACGGTCCCGCACCTCGGCTTCGGTAATGTAGGTCCCGGCGAACACTCGCTCGGCGCTCATCGCCAGGTCAGTCTTCTTGACCGATGCGAACCTTGCCGAGAGTTCCGGTCCGCCGACGTCAGCGAGCGCATCAAGAATGACCTGCTTCGACACGCGGTCGAAGTAGTTCGCCGCCGTCGGGCGCCACCATTGGGCCATGTCGATGCCGATCTGGCGGCCCAAGCGATCCTGCAGAGCAATGTGCCGGTCACCCGCCATGTTGAGACTGGCCTCGAACGTCCGACCGACAACGAACCCAAGCCAGGCTGCACGAGTGTCGTCGCCGAGGCTGCGGAACCGATCGAAACGGGTGGCGACGTCTTCACCTGCGCGCCAGCTTTCATCGAGGCCACTCTTCAGGTCAGCCAGCGCCGCACTTGCAGGCGCATCCTTCGCTTCGAACCCGACGATTGGCCCTGCTGGCACGCCGCCGCGAATTGTGGTCGCCGAGCGCGAACGCCAGTCGAGCGTATCGCCATCAGCCAGCGTGAAGACAAGCAGGTCCAGCGCAAGGCCGGGATCGGAAGCGACGTGGATGGCGAGGACGTCACGGCGTTGCATCGCCAGTTCATCAACGAGGCGTTTGGACAGGGCCGCGCGGCGCGGACCGTTGTCGCCGCCACCAGCAATGACCTCGATACCATCATGGTCATCCGGTCCATCGGACTGGCGCTCGCCGTAGAAGACCGGCTGAAGCACCGGCGTCCCGTCGCGTGACAAAGTGAGGATCATGCCCGCGTCGCCCTTCAGTTCAGGCGCCAGTGCCGGTGGACGGCTGCGGATATCCTGGCATTCGCGCTCGATCGCCTCGATCGCGGCCTCGGCAGCAGCCACGGCTTCTTCGGCGCTGTCCTCATCTTCGAGGATCGCTGCGTACTCGTCATAGGATACGTCGAGTTCATCGAGCCGAGCGAGTTCGGCCTCGGTCAGCGGCGCGGGTTCGGCCGGAAGACGAACCAGACCATCGACCAGATCGTGGCTGGCATAGGGATCCAACGTCGGCTTGACCCAAGCGAGCCCCTGCTCGGCAGCGAGCGCCTTGGCCTGTTCATCCATCTTCGCCGAAGCGAGATTTTCAAGCAAAGCAACGTCGGCCCAGGCCTCGCTGTCATCGTCGTCGAAGAGTTCCCGCTCGATACGTCCACCGGCCGCGAGATAGGCGTCGCGCCCGACCAGCCGGGCCCTGGGATCGTTGCCGCGGACCGTGCCTGAGAGGACCATGCGCCGGATGCTGTCCGGGTTGGGGGCGTAGTAGGCCGACGATACCTGCTCGAAGACATGCGTCTGGATCGCCTGATCCGAGGTCGCACCATACGCCTTGGCCAGATCGAGCGTGATCTCACCAGCGGCGAGCGCCTCGAAGACAACCGGAGCAAGCGTGGCCAGGCGCAGGCGTCCCTCGACGAAGCGAACGGTGAGCCCGAAGCGGCGAGCGACGTCTTCGATGGAGGTGCCGCCCTCGATCAGCGAGGCAAAGGCAACGGCTTCGTCGGCCGGGTTCATCGCGAGGCGGTGGAAGTTTTCGGCAAGGCTGGTCTCGACCGCAGCTTCAGCGGTGTCTTCGAGAACCAGGCAGGTTACCTGATGATCGCGCGGCAGCACCTTGTCATCGGCGAGTGCAAGCATCGCCCTGCGGCGGCGTTCACCGGCTTCGACCTCGAACTTGCCCTTGGCCGCAGGCCGGACAATGAGGTTCTGCAAAAGACCGAGCGCAGCGATGCTCGCTGCGAGCTCGGCATCGGCAGCGGCGTCGGAATGCTTGCGGACATTGCGGGGAGATTGGACGAGCTTGTTCAACGGGATCGTTCTGATCATGGCACATACTCCTGATTGTGAGCCCGGCACACCGACCATCGGCGCCCAATCGGCTCATCAAGACAAAGCCCCCTCCCCTCTCCCTTCGTATGTTTTGGGTTTGCCAACCAACGACCGGTCCACGGCCGCTGTCTGTTTCAGTCGCAATGCCGCTTGAGGAAGGCGATTACAGAATTGTAATTGGACAGGCCGAACGCTCCAAAATCTGGAGTCGGCCATGCCCAATGGGGTCAAATCGCACCGAATCGCGAAGTTTCAGGGAAATTCAATCTGACAAGTGACACTTGACACTTGGCAGACGGAAAGGTATCAAGCGGCGTGGAAATCGAGAGCATCTCGCACAAGGCGCTGCGAAGCTTTGCCGAAACCGGCAAGGCCAAGGGACTGCCGGGAAATCTGGTGGCGCGCCTTCGCAATATGCTCGCCTGGCTGTCAGTAATCGAGGTGGCTGACGAACTTCTGGTGCCGCCAAATTTTGGCGCGCATCTGCTGAGCGGGGACAGGGCTGGCACCTGGTCCCTGACCGTGACGCGCAACTGGCGAATGACATTCCGGATCAACGCGGCGAACGCCATCGAGGATCTGGATCTGGAGGATTATCACTGATGGCTATCAAGCTTCACCGCAGCTTTGCGGTTCATGCCGGTGTCTGGCTGCGCACTGAGATCGTCGAGCCGCATGGCCTCACCGTTTCGGCCGCAGCCGAGAAGCTCGGTGTCTCGCGCCAGGCGATGAGCAGCCTGCTCAATGGCCGGGCCGGCATCTCGGCCGAGATGGCGATCCGGTTTGAAAAAGCTTTCGGCCTCAGGGCAGACAGTCTGCTGCGGATGCAGGCGGCGCACGACCTTGCCGAGGCGCGCCGCCACGAAAAGGACATCAAGGTCGAAAAGATCGCCGCCTGATCCGTCATCGCAGCGGATCTACCGGGTAAGACGGGCCAAGATCGCGTTCGCCTGGTCCGTCGGCACAAACAGGCGCGTCTGATACCGGATGATTTCCGTGAAGCAGCCCTGAGCCTTGTACCAGTCGAGCCGAGCGGCCGACCAACCAGCAAGCTCAAGTCGCTGCGCGCCGCTGACGAGGCTTCGCCTGAGGGTCAGCGCCTCCCTCCCCCGGACTTCCATCGGGCGACCCGATCGCATGACAGCCGACACGATATCTTGGGCAGACAAGACGCTGGCCTGCTCAAGGCCAAGCTTACGGCACAGGTCGGGCACACTATGGACCGGCACTTCTCGGCCAAGGAGCGAACTCCCATCCTTTGCCGCGATCCGGCTGACCCGGACGTAGTCTGAAGGCAGCTTGTCCCAGACAGGCAGAAGAAGGCCGGTAGCCAAGTGAAGACGTTCACGCTTGCAGCTTGACGTCGCCTCTTCGACCTCGACCTGCCACAGGCGTTCGAACTCCGGCAGCTCGATCACCTCCCAGCTACTCTCTGCGAGTTGCTCGGCGGCAATATGCGTTCGCTTGAGCGGGCGGATCATCTCAAAGCGAGCGATGCGCGTGCCATCGTCAGAGAGCAGGCTGCGCGCCGGGACCAGCAAGGCGATACGGCCGGACCGTGCGTTATGCATCAGGCGATGCCGCGCAGTGTCGAGACCAAAGTGTTCGCCGAGCCGTTTGAAGGTCAGCGGCTTCAGAGCCCGGGCAATCTCCAGCTCCAGCAAATGCGTGGTCGCTCCGGACGTGGTATCGGTTCGCAGCAGCGTATCGGAGATGACTTCGAAGCTTTCGACCGCGATCGTCTCAACGCCAAGATCGAGGGTGCCCGCCTGCCGCGCGGCATCGACCCGTGCCTCAACCAAAGAGATGAACTCGTCGAAGATCGCGTTTTGCAGCGCGATCGGCAGCGCCAGGATGCGATTGAGCCAGCGCTGGATCGACGGCAGATCGTCTACCAAACTCCCGTCAGCCCCCTCAATCCTTAGCCCGGTCAGGTCCTGAAACCTGGACAGGCCGACAGCCTCGAGTTTGCCCATGAACAGAAGCCCGAACCAGCGGTTCAGCGCTTCCTTGGCATATGTGCTTTCGAGGTTGTCGGAGGGATCGAAGAGGTTTTGACCGCCAGTCTGGCGTTGGCCACGGGTCAGCGCACCGAGGCTGTCGAGCCGCCGGGCAATCGTCGAGATGAACCGACGTTCGCCGCGGACGTCGGTCGTGACCGGCCGGAACAAGGGCGCAGAAGCCTGATTTGTACGGTTGGTGCGGCCAAGCCCCTGAATGGCGGCATCCGCCCTCCAGCCAGGCTCCAGAAGGAAATGGACGCGCCGTGCCTGGTTCCGGACGGAAAGGTCAGCATGGTAACTGCGCCCCGTGCCACCGGCGTCAGAAAAGACCAGGATGCGCTTGCTGCCATCCATGAAGGCCTGGGTCTCGGCGATATTGGCGCGCGGACTGCGCGACTGGAGCTTCTGCCGACCATCACGTCCAACGATAAGGCGCCGGCTGCGGCCGGTCACTTCGGCGACCGCATCGACCCCGAAGCGCTCAATGATCGCATCGAGCGCAGTTGCTATCGGCGGTAGTGCGCACAGCTGCTCGATCATCCGGTCGCGCG
Source organism: Sphingomonadaceae bacterium (assembly GCA_035497315.1). Classification (GTDB taxonomy): domain Bacteria; phylum Pseudomonadota; class Alphaproteobacteria; order Sphingomonadales; family Sphingomonadaceae; genus Andeanibacterium. The sequence goes on along the minus strand of DATJDU010000083.1, from coordinate 56,042 downwards.
CGGCAAGTGCCGAGCGGCACAGGACCGGCTGCCCCTGCTCGTCGACCATGGGTTCGGAACGGGGATTGCCATTCTCGTCGGTGAACACCGCCATAAGGCGCACGGGGAAGCTCTTGGCGAGATAATCGATCACGTAGTCGCGGGGACTGAGATCGATTTCGAGGTCTTCGCGCTCCTCATCGGAAAGATCAGCAAGGCGGCGATCGAGCATGGCCTCAGCGGTCGAAACAAGTTGGACGACCGCGGCATGTCCCTCCGCTAGCGCCGCGTCGATTGCCGGTATCAGGCTCGGCAACTTCATCGAGAGGAGGAGCTGGGCAAAGAAGCGCTGCTTGGTTCCCTCGAAAATCGACAGCGCGGCCGACTTGGCACCGCTGTTGAGCGTGTTGCCGCTGTCCTGATCGACGATGCGGGTTTCCTCGAGCGCCTCGCGCAGATTGGTATGGATAACCGCCCAGGCCTCGGCGTAGGCATCGTAGACCGCGATCTGGTCCTCTGTGAGGCAATGCTCGAGAATGTCGTAGTCGACGCCCGCGAAAGACAAGGCGCGCGCCGTGTAGAGGCCGAGTGATTTGAGATCGCGCGCGACCAGTTCCATCGCAGCGATGCCGCCATCGCGGATATCGGCCACGAAAGCTTCCCGGTTGGCAAAGGCGGTCTCCGGCCCCCAGAGTCCCAGGCGCGTTGCATAGGCTAGGTTGTTGACGTCCGACGCACCGGTCGCCGAGGCGTAGAGAACCCGGGCGCGGGGCAACAGGTTCTGCAGTCTCACCCCGGCGATCCCTTGCTCTGACCCTTTGACTTTGCCGCGTGAGCCTTCGCCGCCTGCGGCATTGGCCATGGCGTGTGATTCGTCGAAGACGATCAGCCCGTCGAAATGTTCACCCGCCCATTCGATGATCTGGTCGAGACGCGTGGCATCGCTCCTGCCGGAGCGCAGGGTCGGATAGGTGACGAAGAGAATACCTTCCCGCATCGAAACCTGCGTGCCGAGCTTCCATTGACCGAGCGGCTGAATGTCGATGGGCAGGCCTCCCAGGGCCAACCAGTCGCGCCGTGCATCCTCCAGCAGGGCTTCATTCTTGGATATCCAGATATGGCGTTTCTCACCGCGCACCCAGCGGTCGAGAATGACGCTGGCGACCTGGCGCCCCTTCCCAGCACCGGTACCGTCGCCGAGGAAGTATCCCATACGATAGGCATGACCTTCGGCGCTGGGCTTGAGGATGCAGCCTTTGTCTTCCGGCGCGAACCTGCCCGGAAGATCGCGCGCATGAGCATTGGCCGCATAGATAAGTGTCTCCGCCTGCGCCGAAGAGAGCAGTCCCTTGGCGATAAGGCCAGAAGGCAGCCAGGGCACTTGTGTCGGGATTGGCGCGGTGATCGAACCCATGGCTACGGACTCGACCAAGGGCGTTGGATGATCGGCGGCATCCGGGATCAAAATGCGGCTTGGCCGATAGGGCAGATAATGCCCGACCTGCTCGGCGATCGGCGCTGGTTCGGCCAACGCCTCGAAAGTGCACGGGACAAAGCCCATCGAGGCGCCTGCGCGAGCAGGTGGCACAGGACGCAGCCTGCTCCCCGCAGTTACAAGGCTCAGCAGAGCTCCCTGCGGCCTCGTAGGCATCGCCGCCGGGAATTGGGCAGTCTCCCTTAGCGGAAGGGTATCGATGAGATCACACAGCTCGGAAAGCGTGAATGTGGTCGCCGCAACGGGATCGTTGCTCGGCAGGGTCTTGTCGAGGACGATAAGCCTGGTCGTGATCGAGGTGCCCGAGCGCACGAAAGCGCGTTCGATCCGGGCATTGAGGCGCACAGTGATAGGGGCGGCTGCGCCTGAAACAAAGCGATGCAGATCGAACCACTCGGGCATCACAGCAACGAGCCTGCCGCCTGCCGTTAGCCGCTTCCAGGCCGAGCGCAGGTGCCGACCGCCCGTTCGCCCATCAGCCCCGCGCTCCACCCCATGGGAATAGGGCGGGTTCATGAGGACGACGCTGGGGGCAAGATTGGGATCGAGCAACTCGTCGATCAGCTCACCGTCATGGCCGGAAATTGCGGCTTCCGGAAACAGGCTGGCAAGGCATTCACGGCGGAGCGGCGAAATTTCGTTCAGGGCAAGGCGAGCACCAGCGGCCTCGGCCCACACCGCCAGCATCCCCGTGCCAGCAGATGGTTCGATCGCCACCTCGGATGCGCCGAAAGCGCAAGCGCGTGCGGCAAGCCAGGCGAGGTGTGGCGGTGTGGCAAATTGTTGCAACTCGACTTGCTCTTCGCTTCGCACGGTCTGGCTCGGCAACTGGGCTTCGAGCCGGTCAAACACGTCCCTGGCTGTTTCGGGCGGTGATGAAGGACTGAGCTTCGAGCTATCCTGCAACCAGAGGACTTGCGCGAGTTCGAGCGCGGCATGGGCATCGCGGACCGACCAGCGGGCATCAGCATCGCTGCCGCCGAACTGCTCAGTCAGCACGGAGTTGAGGATGGGACGCGTGATGACCTCGCCGACATCAAGGCGGGCTGCGAGCGATCTTGCTGCCGTAAGGACCAAAGGCTCGGGTGAGCTTGGAAAGGCAAACGCGGGTGACAAATTGGACATGGGACCTCCTGACGAGACCCAATTTGTTTGCGGGCCTCGAAAGGCCCAAAGCCCTCTCTCCTCTGCACTCGCTCAGCCGACGACCTTGGTGCGCGCCGTCAGGACATCGTTCCAGTCTTCGCCTTCCCGCACGGGGCGCCTCGGTACGATGCGGCGGCCATCACAATGATAGGCCTCGCGAGCGCGCTCTTCGGCAAGGTTGCCACCGGCATCGTGATCGATGAACAGGTGGAGTTCGCGCACGCTTTCAGGAATGGTCACCAGCCCAAACCGCTCGTTGCCAAGGGTCGCCCAACATGGGATCCCGAAGAGCTGCTGGGCCGAAAGGGCGCTTTCGATACCCTCGGCAAGGCCAAGCCTGCCGCCGCGGGGCATGGCCAACCGGACTGCGCCCGAACCAAGACTTCCCAACGCTCGCTTTGGGCCATCGAAACGCGCCAGACGGGAAGTCTTCGGCTCAAGGAATGTCCGGTGAAGTGCCAGTATGCCTTCATCGTTGCGAACCGCCGCGAGCATGGCAGGCAGAAACTTTACCGATCCCTTGGGGCCGAGCGGTGTTCGAGCGTGATAGCGCAGGTCGGGCGACGATATCCTGATCTGGCGGCCCGCAAGATAGGTCTGTGCCGGGCCATCCGTCAGGGCCGAGGCTGCCCGCCACAGCCTGAGGGCGTTCTGGTTGACAACGTCGTCCCTGGTCCGCGCCGCAATCGGCTCCCCTCTGCCGTCGAAAAGCTCAGCTGCTTTGACACCAATCCGGTCCAGGCTCGCCAAGACCGCCTCGTTCGAGCATCCGGCAAAGCAGTGGAACAGGATCGCGCGAACGCCGATGGTGACGCTCAGCGACGGCGTGCGATCGTCATGTGCAGGGCAGCAGCACATACCGCGTGACCGCGACCAGGTGCCATCAAGGGCTTCGACAATTTCTCGGGCACGCTTTTCCAGGCGTTCCGGTACTCGGGTTCGGGGCATGGGCTATCTCCAGTCCAACATGCCTCCACCGCGCAGCCTCCGCTCTGCGCCCATAACAATGCGTTTTCCTACAATACGTGTTCTTTATATGTTCTCATGCGATTCGGCTAGAGAAGGAATCGACGATGAGACTGAAATTTGTTGGCTTGGCCTTGGTGGCAGCATGGGTATGCAGCGGGCCACCTGTGTTTGCTCAGGAGCGAGCAGCTGCTTCTCTCGAAAACCAGGAACTACAAACCACGGGTTTTCGCGTGGAGGAAAAGCCCGACGGTTTTCAACTAGTGACGCATGGAGTGTGGAAAGCCCCGGCATCCGAACAAGCCGTTGCTATGGCTCCTTCTATCGGACCTAACCCATTCTATGCGACCAAGCCGAGCCGCGGTTCCGCCAAACAGGCGACAAGCTTCAGGAGGGCTGTGTACTTGCCGCACGTCTATGCCGCTGAGGCACAGTTTTCTCTGCCTTCGGGGCTGCTCGACGCGCTCATCTGGACCGAATCGCGGTATAATCCTGTCGCCGTCAGTAGAGCTGGAGCGGCTGGCCTTGGGCAACTGATGCCTGGCACGGCGCGTGACCTCGGAGTCTCGAACCGGTTCGACCCGAAGGAGAACCTCCTGGGAGCCGCGCGCTACCTGCGGCAGATGCTCGACAAGTTTGGGGTGGTTCACCTCGCGGTGGCCGCCTACAACGCTGGCCCCGGCGCCGTGGAACGCTCCGGAGGCATCCCGCTCAACGGCGAAACTCCCGGCTACGTCCGGGATGTGCTCAACCGTTGGCGATTCTGACAATGAAGAGGTCTGATTTGAGTGGCTCACGCAAACGCGTGGTCGGTATTTTGAGCCACGGCCAACGCGGCTTGATCCTGACCACAAACGAGGATGAAGTATGGATCCTCGAGCGCGACGAAAGCGGCGATAACCTTGTCGGGAGCAAGGTCATCGTAGAAGGGGTAGTCACCGGCTTCGATCGTCTGCGCGTTGACTGGATTGGCAGCGCATAGCGGCCAATGGCGAACGCTGGCTCAAGCAGCCTTCTTGCGTGTTTGCGATAGACCTATTTTCTCCTGATCGGCGAGAAAGTCAGCCCAGTCCTGCATCATCCTGCGCCGTGGGACCATATACTCGGCAGCATTGTAGGCCCCGCGCACCTCATTGTCCTCTGAATGGGCCAATTGCATTTCAACCCAGTCCTCGTGATACCTTCGTATCCACATGGCCGGTTTGCCGAATTCAACCAGTTGCTCGTTTGCCCACGTGCTCGCAAGTCCCCTGAAGCCATGCACAGTCTGCCTCGAATGATATCCGAGGCGATACAAAGCATAGATCATGGTATTCTCGGACAGCGGCTTCTTCGGCGCCACCCCGGGAAACAGGAATTCGCCGGTACTGGCGACAATCATGCGCCGGGCGATCGTTGCGGCCTGCTTTGAGAGCGGCACAATGTGCTCGCGTCCCATCTTCATCCGTTCAGCGGGAATCCGCCAAACCGGCGCTTTGCCGTCCAGGTCTTCAAACTCGGATCTCACAGCGAACCGAAGCTCCTTGGTTCTGACCCAAGTCAGGAGCGCAAACGTCACAGCGTCGCGAGTGATCGCAGACCGCCGGTCTCCCTCCTCCTCATACTTTTGGAGCTTCAGCAAGAACTGAGGCAACTCGGTCAGCGGAAGCCTGCTCATATGCTTGACGCGCGGACGAGGCTTCAAGGCGCCCCGCAGGTGGGTAGTCGGATCGGAAGATACCAATCCACAAGCGATCGCGAATTGGAAGATCTGCCCGACACCCTGCTTGGCCCGACGGCTGATATCCAGAGCTCCCCGCGCCTCAATCTTACGGATCATCTCAAGCACGTCTGGCGGAGTGATCTCATGCATCATCTTGCTACCCAAGGCGGGGAACACGTCGCGTTCTAGCCGTGACCAGACGCGCTGCGAATGTGCAGCATCGAGGCTTGATTCTCGGTTCTCGTGCCAGCGTTGAGCAACGGACAAGAATGTAGCCGCGCCCTCAGGCATCATGTCCGCCTTGTTGGCCATCGGATCCTTGCCCTGGGCGAGCAACTGTTTGGCCGCACAACGTTTTTCGCGCGCAGCAGAAATCCCCAGATCAGGGTAGGCACCGAACGACAGCAGCTTCTCCTTGCCGCCGAACCGGTACTTCATACGCCATAGCTTTGAACCGTTTGGCTGCACCAAGAGGAACAATCCCTCACTGTCGGCCAGCTTATAGGCACGGTCTTTTGGCTTGGCGTTTTTGGCTTCCAACTCTTTGAGAGGCATTGGGGGTATCGCTCCATTTGCGTACCCCGAGAAAATACCCCCAAAATACCCCCACGCCAAATCTGGCTGCATGCGGAAGCGCTCGGCGGCACATGGACGCGAATCACCCGCAACCCCTAGGAATTCTGCGATTTTCTGGAAGAATCCGGAAGTCTGTGGAAGCTTCCGGAAAAGGGGATGGTAGCGGAGGAGGGACTCGAACCCCCGACACGCGGATTATGATTCCGCTGCTCTAACCAGCTGAGCTACTCCGCCCCAAGGTCAAAAGCCCAAGGGCCAGCCCCCGCATCGCGGTGGGCAGGCGGCGCATTTAGGTTGGAGTTTTGCGCCGGTCAACCGCGAAACGGATATTGTGCGATCTCGCGCCACAATCCGCCTTCCCAGGCATAGAGGCCGAACCCCCGAAAACGGAAAGCCCGCCGATCAGGCGACTGCCCCAGTTCAACCTGCAGCGCCTTTGCAACGGAGGATTCCACCTTATTCTGCACCGTGATGTGCAGGCGCAGCTTGCGGTCCTCCTGCACGGTCAGCAAACCGTGGAGCCGTTCCGCCATAATGCCATGAAGATCGACCATGCCGGGGCAATCCACGTCAAACGCGGTGCCGCTGCCAAGGTCCATAATCCCGCTGATCCGAGCATCCGGCGCCTTTCCCCTGGCCAGATCGGCCAGCAACCGCCGCACCTCCTGCTCCGCGGAAGGCGGCAAGGCGTGGAACAATGTCACATGGGCCCGCAGCCGATTGCGCTCGGGTGGGTAATGCGCGCGCCTCAGGCCATCCGCCCAGGCCAGAATGTCGCCCGGCAATTCGGCAGTGATCAGGAGCGGTGCGGAACCCACCGTCAGTACTTCACCGGCAAGCGGACATCAGCCCGGCACACTGGCGCTGGCATCCATCGTCTCACAGGTCGTGAGAATCTGGTCCACCGCGGTTTCGAAGCTCGCATCGTCCATCGCATTGAGCGAATCGACGAGGCTGTCGGCCACCGCACCGAATTCCAGATCATGCCGCTCTTCGAAACCCTCGGGATATGTGGTCGAGAGGTATTCATGCCAGGTCTCGGCCAGGAAGGCGGCGAATTGGGCTTCGCCGCTCTGATCCTCGGTATCCTCGCTGAGGAGAGTGTAGATCACTTCACAAGTAAGCGCCCGCTTATAGGCTGCGGCAGGATCGCTCGCAGCTTCCTCTTGTGCCCAGGCAGGGGCGGACACGGCCAGCAGGACAGGAAGCGCTATGGCTGCGATACGGGTGCGGTCGAACATGGCCCTGATTCCCCTGTCTGGCGCGTAGCGCCTCATTCGATTTCGCCGCGCTGGCGGCGCAAGGCGAACCAGCGCGCGACATTGGCATTATGCTGTTCCAGCGTATCGGCAAAGAGGTGGCCGCCCTTCCCGTCCGCCACCATATAAAGCGCGCTGGTCTGGGCGGGTGAAAGCACAGCCTCGATCGATTCGCGGCCCGGATTGGTGATCGGCCCCTTGGGCAGGCCCACCATCGTATAGGTGTTGTAATCGTTCACCGCCGCAATTTCCGATTGGCGGATGCGGCGCCCCAGAGGCTTGCCCTTGGTGATCGGATAGATGATCGTCGGATCTGCCTGCAGCAACATGCCGGTGCGTACGCGATTGGAATAGAGCCCCGCCACCATCTTGCGTTCCGAAGCGACGCCGGTTTCCTTCTCAACGATGGAGGCAAGGACCAACGCCTCGCGCGGGCTTTTCGCCACGGTGCGGGGGGAGCGTTTGGACCAGGCATCCGCCAGTTCCCTCGCCATTGCCGCCTGCATCCGCTGGAGCACTGCGGCGCGGCTTTCCCCACGGGCAAAATCGTAGCTGTCAGGCAGGACGGAACCTTCCGGCGGCACGGGAATATCGCCGGTGAGGAGCTTTTCTCCTATCAACCGTTCATGCACGAGAGTCGAAGGCATCCCCTCAGGGATAGTGATCATCCGGCGGATGACGTCCCCGCCCTGCAGGATCGCCATAATCCGGCGTGCGCTGGCGCCCGCCGGGAGCAGGAATTCGCCGGCCTTGATCGGTTCATCGCTGGCGAAGAATTTGGCGCGCAGGCGGAAGGCGTCGGCGGAAGAAATCGCCCCTTCCGCTTCGAGCCGATCAGCCACACCATAAAGCGAGGTGCCGGAGGGGACGAGGAAGCTCGCCTCTTCCTCCAACGGCCCGGGGCCGAACCAGCCCCAGCCGAACACAGCCAGCGCCGCCGCCAGCGCCAGAATGATAACCGCAAACGGCCTCATCAGCGTCTGGCGGCGGCGCCGCGCCATGTATCAGTCGACCTGCTTCATCACCAGGCTGGCATTGGTGCCGCCGAAGCCGAAGCTGTTGTTCAGCACCGCACGCACACTACGCTTCTTGGCGGTGTAAGGCACCAGGTCCACGCCCGCGCAGCCTTCCGACGGATTGTCGAGGTTAAGCGTGGGAGGCACGATCTGGTCACGCATGGCCAGGATACAGAAGATGCTCTCAACCGCACCTGCACCGCCCAGAAGATGCCCGATGGCGGACTTGGTGGAACTCATCGAGACATGCCCCATCGCATCGCCGAACAGCCGGCGCACCGCGCCCAGTTCCAGTTCGTCGCCCAGCGGGGTCGAGGTACCATGAGCATTGATGTAGTCGATGTCGTCAGGCGTCATCCCTGCCTTGCGCAGCGCCATTTCCATGGAGCGGAACGCGCCCGAGCCGCCGGGATGCGGCGCGGTGACGTGATAGGCGTCACCCGAAAGGCCATAGCCCACCACTTCCGCATAGATCTTGGCGCCGCGTGCCTTGGCGTGTTCATATTCCTCAAGCACCACCACGCCCGCGCCCTCGCCCATCACGAAACCATCGCGGCCCACATCATAGGGACGGCTGGCTTTTTCAGGCTGGTCGTTGAAGGCGGTGCTAAGCGCGCGCGCCTGGGCGAAGCCGGCGATCCCGATCGGGCAGATGGTCGCTTCCGCGCCGCCCGCCAGCATGATGTCGGCATCACCGTCCTTGATCATCCGTGCGGCATCGCCGATCGAATGCGCGCCGGTGGAACAGGCAGTCACCACCGCGTGGTTCGGCCCCATCAGACCATATTTGATCGAGACCTGGCCAGAGATCAGGTTGATCAGGCGGCCATGCACGAAATGCGGTGAAACGCGGCTGGGGCCTTTCTCGTAAAGGACGATCGATTCCTTCTCGATCCCCGGAAGGCCGCCGATACCCGAACCGATGGAGCAGCCCGCGCGCAGGCGCGTCTCTTCATCCATATCGAGCAGCCCGGCGTCCTCGATCGCCTGACCGGCGGCATCGATCCCGAACACGATGAAGGGATCGACCTGGCGCTGGATCTTGTGATCGACACGCTTGTTGGCATCGAAGCCCCAGGGATGATCCGCCGGCTTCACCTCGCAGGCGATGCGGCATTTCTGGTCCGAGGCATCGAACCTTGTGATGGGGCCCGCACCGCTCTTTCCAGCAAGGATGTTGGACCAGGTAGTCTCCACATCACCACCCAGAGGGGTAACGAGGCCAAGACCGGTTACGACCACACGACGCATATCACTCTCCAAAGTCACGAAAGGCCCAGCCTTTTAACGGCCGAGCCTTCCATCCCCGTCACGTCCGGCGGGACCATTCGCTAAGGGGCGTAAGGCTTATCAGCCCTTGTGATCTTCGATGTACTTGTTGGCGTCACCGACGGTGGCGATCTTCTCGGCCGCATCGTCAGGAATCTCGACGCCGAATTCTTCTTCGAACGCCATAACCAGTTCGACGATGTCGAGACTGTCGGCACCCAGATCATCGATGAAGCTGGCATCGGGCGTGACCTTATCAGCTTCGACACCAAGGTGTTCGACAACGATCTTCTTCACGCGTTCGGCGGTATCGCTCATGGAAATCCCTCTCAAAGGAACATTAATCTCTCGGCTTTCGCCCCTAAAGAAGCCCGCGCGCCCTTGCAAGTGCCATGGGGCAACCTGTCGCCCCGGTTGGTGGAAAGCCTCAAAACCCGTCTTGGGGCAGGCAAAGGATTGATTGCCCACCGCCGCGCCTTGACCGCGCCGCGAGGCGGCATACCTAGGCTGCACCCCATTTTCTTGCGGAGCCTCCCTGCATGTCCACTCTCGCACCTGCCTCAACCGCCGCGCTTTTCCGGCCTTTCACCTTCAAATCACTGGAAATGAAGAATCGTATCGTCATGGCCCCCATGACACGGACCATGGCGCCGGAGGGCATTCCGGGCACGGCTAATGCCGCTTATTATCGCCGTCGCGCCGAAGGCGATGTCGGCCTGATCCTGTCGGAAGGCACGGTGATCGACAGGCCCGCATCCCGCAATGATCCCGGCATCCCCTTTTTCCACGGAGAAAAGGCACTGGCCGGCTGGAAAGGCGTGATCGACGCGGTTCACGAGGCCGGCGGCAAGATGGGGCCGCAGATCTGGCACACCGGATCGACCATGACGCCCTCCGGCTGGGAACCCGACGCGCCGGTTGAAAGCCCATCGGGCCTGCTCGCCCCCGGCAAGCCGCGCGGCGTGGCGATGACCGAAGAGGACATTGCCGATACCGTGGCCGCCTTCGCCAAGGCTGCCGCCGACGCGGAGCGGCTGGGGTTCGACACAGTCGAAATCCACGGCGCCCATGGCTATCTGATCGACGAATTCTTCTGGCCCGGCACCAATGAGCGGACCGACCGCTATGGCGGCGCGACCATTGGCGAACGCTCGCGCTTCGCAGCCGAAGTCGTAGCGGCGATCCGCGCGGCAGTGAGCGCGGATTTCCCGGTGATTCTCCGCGTCAGCCAATGGAAGCAGCAGGATTACTCCGCCCGCCTCGCCACCACGCCCAAGGAAATGGAAGAATGGCTGGGCCCGCTGGTAAGCGCCGGCGCGGATATTCTCCACTGCTCGCAGCGCCGCTTCTGGGAGCCGGAATTTCCCGAGATCGACGGCGAGCATGGCCTCAATTTCGCAGGCTGGGCCAAGAAGATCACCGGGGCACCGACCATCAGCGTCGGCTCGGTCGGCCTTTCGGGCGAATTCTTCGGCGCCTTTGCCGGGCAAGGTTCCGAAGTATCCCCGCTCGACAAGCTGGTCGAGCGCATGGAGCGCGACGAGTTCGACCTCATCGCCGTGGGCCGTGCCCTGCTGACCGATCCGCGCTGGGCGGCCAAGGTGGAAAGCGGCGATTACGCCGATCTGCAGGGCTTCCAGCCGAAATCGCTGGCCGAACTGGTCTGACGGGCTTCAGCCGCTCGCCGATTCCCAATTCCTCCACAGGGCGTGCCAGCGCCTGATGAAGGAAGCCTCGGTTTCGGCGAGCAGGCGCCCGCACAATTCGCGTGCCCGGTCTTCCAGCGCCGAGCTTTCCTGCGCGGCGAGCGCGAGGACCGGGGCGAGGTCGTCGGCTGGGCCGAGATGGATCGCTTCCCGTCCGATCCAGCCGGTGAACACCGCAAGATCGTGATGCTGGCCCAGCCCATGGGCCAGTTCATCCGCCACCAGCGCCCGCGCATCCATTTCCTCGGGCCAGAGCGGACGCAACAGCCGCGCATGACACCAGTGGTAGCGCACATGTTTGCGCAGCTCGTGGAAATCCTCAGGCCTATGCCCCGATAGCGCGCGCGCGCCGTTCTTGAGCATATGGCCATAGGTGATCGCCGCGCCCTCACCCGGCACGTTCCAGCCTTCCCCTTCGACCGTCCAGATTTCCGCCCGGTCCTCAAGGTGTTTCAGCCGTTCGCGCGCGGCGTGGAGCAGATCGTCCACCCGCTCCCCGTCCCGCTTCTCCTTGCGTTCCGCATCGAGCCGGCGGTGAATGTGCTTGAACATATGGCGCGCGGCATGGCCCTCTGCCTTGGCGGCGAGCATATCCGCCGTATCGAGCATGACCTTTGCGTCGCGCGTGGCCGAGAGCGGCCGGGCAATGGCGCGAATGGCGTCATCGGCATCGGCGAATTCGTCAAAGCCGGTGCGGAACAGCCGGATCAGTCCGCGCAGGGTCTTCGCCCGGCGGCGGACCTCGTGGACCGCCTTGGCCGGATCGTCCTTGCGGATCGCATCGAGCGCTTCGCCGATCTGCCGATGCGCGATCCGCCGCAGGGCATCGCCCAGGGTGCGATCATCCGTGCTCAGGCTGTAAGGCATGACAAGCCAGCGACAGCTGGCGCAATAAGCACCGACAACGTCCTGAACCGCAAGGAATCCTCCTTCGCCCCGTTACGGGCGGAGGGCTATCACCCCTTGGGCTGCTCCACAATGCGGACGCCCAATTCGCGCAGCTGCTTCGGCTCGGCCGGGGTCGGTGCGCCCATCAGCAGGTCTTCGGCGCGCTGGTTCATAGGGAACAGCGCCACTTCGCGCAGATTCTGCGCGCCGCACAACAGCATCACGATACGGTCCACACCGGCAGCCATGCCGCCATGCGGCGGGGCGCCATACTGGAATGCGCGGTAGAGGCCGCCGAAACGGTCTTCCACATCCTGCTTGGTCAGGCCGACCATCTCGAATGCCTTGATCATCAATTCGGGCGACTGGTTACGGATCGAGCCCGAGGCGATCTCGAAGCCGTTGCAGACGAGATCGTATTGATAGGCCTTGATGGTGAGCGGGTCCTGGTTCTCCAGCGCGTCCATCCCGCCCTGCGGCATCGAGAACGGGTTATGCGCGAAATCGACCTTCTTGTTGTCCTCATCCCATTCATAGAACGGGAAATCGACGATCCAGCACAGTTCGAAGCGGTCCTGATCGATCAGATCGAGCTGCTCGCCCACGCGGATTCGGGCAAGGCCGGCGAGCTTGGCCGCCTGCTCTTCCTTGCCGGCGGCGAAGAACACGCCGTCGTTCGGACCAAGGCCCAGCGCCTCGATCAGCGCGGCGGTCTTTTCCTCGCCGTGGTTCTTGGCGATCGGGCCGCCGGGGACGCCGTCCTTGATGTTGATATAGCCAAGGCCCGAAAAGCCCTCGCCGCGCGCCCAATTGTTCATGTCGTCGAAGAACTTGCGGCTGCCCGCGCCCGCACCCGGAGCCGGGATCGCGCGGATCACGCCGCCATTGCCGACGATACCGGCGAAGATGCCGAAGCCCGATTCAACGAAGTGCTCGGTCACGTCCCTGATGATCAGCGGGTTGCGCAGGTCGGGCTTGTCCGAACCATAATCCAGCATCGACTGGGCATGCGGGATGCGGCGGAATTCGCCCGCCGGGGTCACTGCCTTGCCTTCTGCGAAATCGGCGAACACGCTCTGGAGCACAGGCTCCATGGTTTCCCAGATCTCTTCCTGGGTCACGAAGCTCATTTCGAGATCGAGCTGGTAGAACTCGCCCGGCAGGCGGTCAGCCCGCGGGTCCTCGTCGCGGAAGCAGGGGGCGATCTGGAAGTAGCGGTCGAAACCAGCCACCATCAGCAGCTGCTTGTACTGCTGCGGTGCCTGCGGCAGCGCGTAGAACTTGCCGGTATGGATGCGGCTGGGCACCAGGAAGTCGCGCGCGCCTTCGGGCGAAGAGGCGGTGAGGATCGGCGTCGCATATTCGGTAAAGCCGATGGCTTCCATCTTGCGGCGCATGTCCGAAATGATCTTCGTGCGCTTCACGATATTGGCGTGCAACGTCTCGCGCCGCAGATCGAGGAAGCGATAGCGCAGGCGCGTTTCCTCGGGATATTCCTGTTCCCCGGCCACCGGCATCGGCAGTTCTTCCGCGCGGCTCTGCACCGTGGCCTCCCGCGCAAAAACCTCGATCTCGCCGGTCGGCAGGTTGGGATTCACGGTTCCGGCGCTGCGGGCCTTCACTTCGCCGTCGATCGTGATGACGCTCTCCACGCGCAGCCCGTCCAGCAGCTTCAGCGCGGGACTGTCCTCATCGGCGACGATCTGGGTGATGCCATAATGATCGCGCAGATCGACGAACAACACGCCGCCATGGTCGCGCTTGCGATGCACCCAGCCTGAAAGACGCACGGTCTCGCCGACATTCGCGCTCGAAAGCGCCGCGCAGGTGTGGGAACGATAGAGGTGCATCGAATCTCTTTCCATTCGGCCATCAATAAGGCAGGGGGAAGCTGCGGCCCAAGGGTTAGCCAGCCGGGCTGGCCCTTGAGGCGAAGGCCGCCATTTTGTCAAGCCGCAGGCCCCTGCAGGGGCCACCAACACGGGTTCCCGAAAGGGCCCAAAAAGAAATGTCGCGATGAAGATACACGACCTGATTACCACAAGCGAGGAACTGGCTGCATTGTGCGCCCGCTTCGCCAAGGCCGACTTCGTGACGGTCGACACCGAATTCATGCGCGAAAACACCTATTGGCCTGAATTGTGCCTGGTGCAAATCGCCGATGACAAGGAAGCCGCCGCCGTCGACCCGATGGCCCCCGGCATCGACCTTGGCCCGCTGCTGGAACTCCTCACCAATAACGAGGATGTGCTCAAAGTCTTCCACGCCGGCAGCCAGGATGTGGAGATCATCTACAACCTCACCGGCAAGACCCCGCATCCCATTTTCGATACGCAGATCGCGATGATGGCAATCAGCCAGTCCGAACAGATCGGCTATGCCAATCTGGTGGAAGCCTGGATGGGCGACCAGATCGACAAGGGCGCCCGCTTCACCGATTGGGGCCGCCGCCCGTTGACCGACCGGCAGATCGAATATGCCATTGGCGATGTTACCTATCTCTCCAAAATCTTCCCCAGAATCCTGAAGAAGCTGATCAAGACCGGGCGCGGCGCATGGCTCAATGCCGAGATGGAAAAGCTCGCCGATCCCGAGAATTACCGCAACGATCCCAGCAAGATCTGGCACCGCATCCGCGCGCCTTCGCGCAATGCGGTGGTGCTGGGCCGGCTCAAGGCTCTCGCCGCCTGGCGCGAGGTGGAAGCGCAGGACAAGAATATACCGCGCGGCCGGATCATGCGTGACGAGACTCTGGCCGATCTTGCCAGCCACCCACCCAAATCGCAGGAAGACCTGGCCAAGGTACGCGGCCTCTCCGGCGCCTGGCGCGAAAACGAGATCGGAAAACGCCTGATGCGCGTCCTGAAAAATGCCGAGCCGCTTCCGGCCGATGAAATGCCGGAAAAGCCGCAACGCGGCGCGCCGCTGGGCAAGGAAGGCGCGCTGGTGGCGGATCTGCTCAAGCTGTTGCTCAAGATTCGCTCGCGGGAAATCGACGTCGCCTCGCGCCTGCTCACCCGCTCCGACGAGCTGGAATCTCTCGCTGCAGGGCTGCGCGACCTGCCGATCCTGTCGGGCTGGCGCTACGAAGTGTTCGGCCGCGATGCGCTGGAACTGGTCGAAGGCCGCCTCGCCTTCGCGGTCGAAAAGGGCCGCCTCAAGATGACGCGGCTGGAGGAAGTTGTGACGGTGGAGGTCGAGGCGGAGTGAGCCGGCCTGCCGTCATTGCCAGCCCGGCCTACGGCCGGGGGAAGCAATCCAGGGCCATTGCGCCTTGGGCTCCGGAATGCCGCAGGGGCTTCGCCCTTCGCAATGACGGGGTGTCGAGATGAGCACCTATCTGCCCACTATCAAGCAACTCCAATATCTCGTCGCGCTGCATGAACATGCCCATTTCGGGCGTGCGGCAGAAAGCTGCTTCGTTTCCCAATCGACCCTGTCCGCCGGCATTCGCGAGCTGGAATCGCTGCTGGGCGTAACCCTGGTGGAGCGCAGCCGCCGCGTGGTGCGCTTCACTCCGCTGGGCAATGCAGTGGTGGACAAGGCCCACCGCCTGCTGCGCGAGGCCGAGGAACTGGCCGATCTGGTCCAGTCCGCGGGCAAGCCGCTGGCGGGCGAATTGCGCATGAGCGTGATCCCCACCATCGCCCCCTTCCTGCTGCCGCGCATTCTGCCGCGCCTGAGGAAGGAGCGCCCCCAGCTCAAGCTGTTCCTGCGCGAAGAGCCGAGTGCCGCGGCTATCGAGTCGCTGCATCACGGGCGGGCCGATTGCGTGCTGCTTGCCCTGCCCTTCCCCACCGGCGAAGTGGAAATGGAATCGCTGGGGCAGGACAGGCTCTATGTCGCATTTCCCGAGAACGATCCGCGCGATCCTCCGGCGGAAGTCCCGCCCTCGCTGATCGATGAAGGCCGCCTGTTGCTGCTGGAAGATGGGCACTGCCTCAAGGAACATGCCCTTGCCGCCTGCAACCGCCCGGAATTGCGCGCCAGTGCAACCATGATCGGCACGTCGCTGCACACGCTGGTGCAAATGGTCGATAATGGGCTTGGCGTTACCATCGTGCCGGAAATGGCGATCACGGCAGGCATATTGCACGGCACCCATGTGGTCGCCCGGCCATTGAAATCGCCCAATGCCAGCCGCGAAATCGCGCTGGTCTGGCGCCGCAACTCGCCCCGCTCCGACGAATTCCGCCTGTTGGCCGAGGAATTGCGCGCCGGTTGAGCCCGGCTGTGTGCGCGGCTAGAAGCCGCTCGTGGAACATTATCTCGCTTCGGCTACTCTCGCGGGGGAATTGCTCGCCCGCACGTCCAGCACTGCACGGGTGCAGGAAATGGTGCAGCTTTCGCTCACCCCGGCCTTTCTGCTCGCCGCGATCGGGGCCTATCTCAACGTGATGAACCAGCGGCTGACCTGGATCGTGGAGCGCGTGCATCTGCTGGAACAGCGGGAAGAGCAGCAGATCCCCGATTTGGAGATCGGCCAGCTTCCGGCGCTGCGCAAACGGCGGAAATTCGCGCATATCTCGATCAATTTCTGCACCGCCGCCGCGCTGCTGATCTGTCTGGTGGTCACGCTGATGTTCGTCAGCGCCTTCGTGAAGCCGCCGATGGGGACCTATGTGGCCCTGTGCTGGATCGCGGCCATGGCGATGGTGTTCGGCGGGCTGCTGTCCTTCCTGCTGGAAACCCGCCTAGCCACCCGGTCGCTCGACGACACGCGCCGCATATCGCGCAAGATCGAGCGCAAGGAGAGTGAAGACGGGGAGTGAGCAAAGGAGGAGGTCCTCCCTCAATCCATGTGCCGGATGCCTACCCGCAGATAGCCCCAGCCAGTCACCACCGTAAGGATCGCGGCGCCCCACAGGCTGATCAGGCCGACCAGATGGACCCATGGCTCGCCCGGCACTGCGCCCGCCAGGATCAGCGCGCCCAGCGCCACGAGCTGAAAGGTTGTTTTCCACTTGGCGAGTTTGGAAACGGGCACGGAAACCTGCAGCCCGCCCAGGAATTCCCTGAGGCCCGACACGGCGATTTCGCGCACCAGAATGATCAGCCCGGCGATCACGTGGAAATCGCCCAGATATTCGCCTCTCAGCCGCCCCTGCGCGGCAAGCACCAGGATCACCACCGCCACCATGATCTTGTCGGCGATGGGATCGAGGAAGATGCCCAGCCGGGAGACCGTTCCGCTCGACCGGGCGAGATAGCCGTCGAAATAATCGGTGATGCCCATCAGGCAGTAAAGCACGAAGGCCAGCCCGTAGCCCGTAGCCCATCCCGGCCACCACAGCAGGAAAGCCAGCAGCGGTAGCGCCACGATGCGTGACAGGGTGAGCAGGTTAGGCAGCGAGAGCATGTCGTGTGCCCCTTTAGAGCCTGTCACGCCGAAGTGCCAGAGCCGCCAGAGGGGGCGTCGCGTGCAAAAAAGGCGATTGCCCCTTGTCCCCCCGGGCTACGCCGCTAGAGGTCCCTGCACCAAGAGGTTGCTTGCCGGGGCTGAATGACAACGACAACGCATCTGCTGAGGCAAAGGCGCTTCCTGCCGCTGTTCGTTACGCAGCTCCTCAACGCGTTCAACGACAATCTGTACAAGAACGCGATGGTGCTGTTCGTGGTGTACAGCGTCTATAATTCCGAAGCGGCCGAAGCGCAGTTCAGCGCCATCGCCTCGGGGCTGTTCATCCTGCCCTTCTTCCTGCTTTCGGCCATATCCGGCCAGCTTGCCGACATGCGCGACAAGGCACGGATCATCCGCGCGGTGAAGCTGGCGGAAATCTTCATCATGCTGTGCGGCGCCACCGGACTGGTGCTCGCCTGGCATGGTATTATGACGCACACGGTTGCGATCCCGCTGATGCTGGCCGCCCTGTTCGCCATGGGCGTGCACTCCACCTTCTTCGGCCCGATCAAATATGCGATCCTGCCGCAGCATCTGAAAAAGGAGGAGGTGCTGGCAGGCACCGGGCTGGTGGAAGCCGGGACCTATATCGCAATCCTGTTCGGCACGATCCTGGCGGGGTGGATTCCGGTCGAATGGGCGGCGGCAGGCGTGGTTTTCACTGCTGTCGTGGGCTATTTCACCAGCCGTCAGGTCCCCCCGGCCGAGCCGATGGGCGAAAGGCAGGAGATCGATCGGCACATCCTGCGTTCCTCCATCGAACTGATCCGCAACACCATGCATGAACGCGAAGTGTTCCTGGCGATCATGGCGATCAGCTTCTTCTGGACCATCGGGGCCGTGCTGTTCATCCAGTTCCCGCCGCTGGCCAAGAATGTGCTGCTGGCATCCAAGGAAGTGGCCAGCCTGTTCCTGGTGATGTTCTCCATCGGCGTGGCGGCCGGGTCGGTTTCGATCAACGCGCTGCTCAGGGGCCGTGTCTCGGCCCGCTATGCGCCGATTTCGGTGATCTTCATGGGCATCTTCGTGGCCGGCTTCTGGGTAGTGTGCCGTGCGTGGCAGGCACAGACCACCGGCACGGAACTGATGGGCGTGGCGGAATTCCTCTCGCACCCGCTGGCCTTTGCGGTGCTGGGCATGCTGCTGCTGATCGCGATTGCGGGCGGCATGTTCGTGGTGCCGCTCTATGCCTTCCTCACCACCAAGGTCGATCCGGGCCAGGCAGCGCGGACGATTGCGGCGAACAATATCGTCAATTCAGGCGCGATGGTGGCCGGCTCGCTGCTGGCGGCCAGTCTCAGTGCATTGAAAGTGCCGCTGACCGAGCAAGTGTTGTTGAGCGCATCGATGTGCCTCGTTTCAGCCTGGCTGGGCCATGTGCTCTACAAGGCCGAGCTGGCTGGCTGCAAATCGGCCTGAGCAATCAGGCGATAAAGGCGCTGACCGCCAGGAAACAGGCACAATAGGCCATCAGGAATTCGCGCAGATCGGTCATGGTCCAGCGCCCCGCGCCCCTGTCGCCCGGCCGGCAGCCGCCGTGTCGCGGCAGGATCGGCGCGCGCCCCGATTTCACATGCGGCGGAAGGCTCGCCCGGAACGGGTGGCGGGCGGTATCGTCGGTCATGACAAGGCTGCGTCGCATGAGCCCGTCTTAACCTGAAAATAACCATGTGGAAGCGACCCTTATCCACTGTCACAAGGCGGGACATCTGCCGGCAAAGGCGCTCCCGCAATTCCCCCCGTTGCCGCCCGCGCGCAGCCCGGCTAGAGGGCGGTAATGGATGAAACTATCTCGCTGAGCGCCGCGCGCCTGCTCGTCGATTGCCTCGCTGCCCAGGGCTGCGACCGGATTTTCACCGTGCCAGGGGAAAGCTTCCTCCCGGTGCTGGATGCGCTGCACGATACCGGCTCGATCCACACCGTCACCTGCCGTCAGGAAGGGGGCGCCGCCTTCATGGCCTGCGCCGACGGGACGATTACCGGTAAGCCCGGCGTCTGCTTCGTCACGCGCGGCCCGGGCGCCACCAATGCGAGCATCGGTGTGCATGTGGCGATGCAGGATTCGCAGCCGCTGATCCTGTTCGTGGGCGATGTCGATTCGACCATGCGCGACCGCGAGGGTTTCCAGGAAATGGACTTCGCCGCCTTCTTCGGCCCGATCAGCAAATGGGCCGCACGGATCGACGATCCCGCCCGCATTCCCGAATATATCGCCCGCGCCTGGTCGGTTGCCATCTCAGGCCGCCCCGGCCCGGTGGTACTGGCCCTGCCGGAAGACATGCTGAGTATGAACGTTACCGGCAAGGGGCCCCGCCCTGCCGTGGTCCGCCTCGCCCAGCCCCCTTGCGGCGACGCGCTGAATGCCATGCTCGGCCTGATCGCCGATGCGGCGGCCCCGGTGGCGATCGTCGGCGGCGCTGGCTGGAACGCCAAGGCGCGGGACTATTTCACCCAATTTGCCGAGCGCGTAGGCATTCCTGTTGCCACCGCCTTCCGCCGGCAGGATGCGATCCCGCCCAGTTCTTCGGTCTATGCCGGCAATCTGGGCTATGGCCCCAATCCCAGACTGGTCGAACGGATCAAATCCGCCGACCTGCTACTGGTGGTGGGCGCGCGGCTGGGCGAGGCGACGACCGATGGCTATGAACTGGTTACGCCAGAACATCCCGGCCAGATCCTGATCCATGTCCATCCCGAGCCTGAGGAACTGGGCCGCGTCTATCGCACGGACCTGGCCATCTGTGCCGACATGTCCGAATTCGCCGAAGCCGCCGCTCTGTGGGGCGAGGACGAAATCATTCCCTTCGATGCCGGGGCACAGGCCCATGCCGAATGGGAAGCGTTCAGCACGCCGGGCGCGGACGGCACCGCGCTCGATCTCGCGCGTTGCCTGGCCACCCTGCGCGAAACTCTCCCCGCCAATACGGCAATCTGCAACGGCGCGGGCAATTTCTCCGGCTGGTGGCACCGTTATTGGCGTTACGAAGGCTTCCCTTCCCAATTCGCACCCACGTGCGGGGCCATGGGCTATGGCGTTCCCGCCGCCGTCGCCGCCAAGCTGCGCATGCCGGAACGCATGGTGCTGGCCGTGGCTGGTGACGGGGATTTCCTGATGAACGGTCAGGAACTGGCCACCGCCGTCCAGCATGGCGCGGATCTGCTGGTGATCGTGGTCGACAATTCGGCCTATGGCACCATCCGCATGCATCAGGAACGGGAGTTTCCGGGGCGCATTTCCGCCACCGTGCTGGCCAATCCCGATTTTGCAGCCCTCGCCCGCGCCTATGGCGGCTGGGCGGCGCGCGTGGAGACGACGGAGGAATTCGGTCCTGCCCTGTCCGACGCCATGGGCCGCACGGGCCTGCGGCTGCTGCATCTGGTGACCGATGTCGAACGGCTTACCGCCGCCGGGGCGACGGTTACGGGCCTGCGCAATCGCTGACCGCAGATAAGGAAAAGGCCGCCCCGGAAGGCGGCCTTTCCAATGCAATTTAACGTCGGGTCAGATCTTGTCGCCTAGCGCGCCCTTGACCTTGCCGACGAGATTTTGCGCCTCGCCCTTGAGCTCCTGAAGCTTGCCTTCCGCCCGCGTCTCGGGATCGGAAGAGTGCTGCTTCACCTTGCCGGCGATTTCGTTGGCGATGCCCTTTGCCTTATCGGTAAGTTCACCCATCGAAGTTCTCCTTTTCAGCGCAGCCGGGAGGATGGCTGCTCTATAAAGGGAACGTTTCTAAAGGACTTTCAGTTCCGAAATTATGCCTCTGAAAGAGAAAGAACTTTTTCCCACTCCTCTGGTCGCAGCTCAGCCACGGACAGTCGCGAGAGGCGCACCAGTTCCATCTCCGCCAGTTCCGGCAGGGCCTTGATCTGCTTCAGCGTGACGGGCTTTGCCAGCTTGCGCAGCGGCTTCACCTTCACAGCGGCCCATTTGCCTTCCGGGTCGGTCGGATCGGTCAGCCCTTCGGCGCTGATTTCCACGATTCCCACGATCTCCAGCCCGATATTGGAATGGTAGAAGAACGCCTGATCGCCCACCTTCATGGCCCGCAGATTGTTCGCCGCGCGATGGTTGCGCACGCCGTCCCATGTACCTTCGCCCTCGGCTACTAGATCGTCCCAGCCATAGACATCGGGTTCGGATTTCATCAGCCACCAGCGCGCCATCGCGTTCCTCCTTCTTGCAGGCAGCGGCCCATAACGCGCCCCGCCCCGACTGGCCACCGCCCTTGCGAATCCTGGCCACAGCCCCTGCGAATCAAAGCGCATTAACCGAAATTTCAGCGCGTTCTGTCATCAGAACCGGGCAGAACACAGGGACATGGGGTAACGGGTTTGAGTTCGAACCACGAAACGAACGGTATCGGCGCCGAACGCTTCGGCAAGGCGGAACGCGATGTCGTTGCCCTGGGGGTTGCCGTGGCCGCGCTGATCCTCTTTGTTGGTACGGGCGGATCGGTTCTGCCTACCATCGTGCGATCATGGATGGGAAGCGGCGAAACTCCCGACCTGCTCCTGACCAACGCCCTGCTGCTGAATATCGCGCTGATCATTTTCGGCTGGCGCCGTTATACCGAACTGGCCAATGAAGTGCGCGAACGCCGCAAGGCCGAGGAAATGGCCCAGCAACTCGCCCAGACGGACGCGTTGACCGGTCTGCTGAACCGCCGCTGCTTCATCCCGGCCGCCGCGCAGCTCGTTACCGAAGTGGCTGAGACAAACCAGGGCGTCGCCGTTCTGATGGTCGATCTCGACAATTTCAAGCAGATCAATGACGTCAACGGCCACAAGGCCGGCGATATGGTATTGACCGAAGTGGCCCGCCGGATTGAGGCGCTGCTTCCGCTGGGCGGCACGGTCGCGCGCCTGGGCGGCGATGAATTCGCCTGCGTCGTACCTTATGAACGGCGTACGCCCGACAAGCTGGACCAACTGGCCGCAAGCCTGATCAACAGTGTCAGCGCGCCCGTCCAGGTTGAAAACAAGGAAATCGAAACCTCGCTTTCCATCGGCATCTCCCGCACGATCGAGAGCCCCGATGCGACTGCCGCCGAAGAATGCGCCCAATCGCTGCTGCATCACGCCGACATCGCGATGTATCATGCCAAGAAGCGCGGCCGGAACGGCTATGCCTGGTTCGAACCGACGATGGAAAGCGAACTGCGCTTCCGCAACGAGCTGGAAACGGGCATTCGCGCAGGGATTCCCAGGGGCGAATTCGTTCCCTATTATGAACAGCAGATCGATCTGGCGACGGGCGAGCTGGTAGGTTTCGAAATGCTGGCCCGCTGGAATTCCCCGCAATTCGGCCTGGTAAGCCCGGAAATCTTCATTCCCATTGCCGAAGATATCGGCGTGATCGCCGAGCTTTCGGAATCTCTCATCGTGCTGGCGCTGGAAGACGCGAAGAAATGGGACCCGAACCTCACCCTGTCGATCAACATCTCCCCGCTGCAATTGCGCGATCCGTGGTTCTCGCAAAAGCTGCTGCGGCTGCTGGTAGAAAGCGGTTTCCCGCCGCACAGGCTGGATATCGAGATCACCGAAAGTTGCCTGCACGAGAATATCGGTGTGGTCCGCTCGGTCGTTACCAGCCTCAAGAATCAGGGCGTGCAGATCAGCCTCGACGATTTCGGCACCGGCTATTCCAGCCTCGCCCAATTGCGTTCGCTGCCCTTCGACCGGCTGAAGATCGACCGCAGCTTCGTGACGGAACTCGCCCATGAAGGGGCCAATGCCAAGATCGTGGAAGCGATCGTTTCGCTGGGGCGCGGCTTCGACCTGCCGATCACCGCCGAGGGCATCGAGAATGCCGAGGTGCTCAAGGCGCTGAGCAGCATGGGCCAGCTCAAGGGCCAGGGCTATCTCTACGGCCGCCCCGAAGATGCCACCAAGACCTTCGCCCGGCTGAAGGACAAGCGGATGCTGGCGCCCGAAGTTCAGGAAGAGGCCGATCGGTTCGAGGCCGAGGCCGCAACCCACGACATTCCCAACCCGGAAAAGCGCGCGGCGAGCTGATCCGTCACCGGTGGACAGACAGAGCCGGATTATCGGGGGCAGGCCGCTGGGCCACCCTGCCACATCCCCTCACATCCATTGCGGTTTGCCCCCTCAGGCCCTAGATGCGCCAGCGAAATGCGTGTTCCCTTCATCAAGATGCATGGTCTGGGCAATGATTTCGTCGTGCTGGATGCGCGGCGCGATCCTCTTATGCCGATCACCAACGATCTGGCCCGCGCGCTGGCTGACCGGCGGACCGGCATCGGCTGCGATCAGCTGATCTTGCTGGAACCGTCCGACGTGGCCAGCTTCCGCATGCGCATCTTCAACAATGACGGCAGCGAAGTGGGCGCCTGCGGCAATGCCACACGCGCTGTGGCCCTGCTGCATGGCGAACCGGCCACGATCGAGACTGTCGGCGGCATACTACAGGCCCGCCCCGCCGATGGCGGCATTTCGGTGGATATGGGGACGCCGCGCTTCGGTTGGGACGAAATCCCGCTCGCCTATGCGATGGACACCACATCGATGCCGGTCGCCTGGGAAGACCTTGAAAATCCGATGGCGGTGAATGTCGGCAATCCACATGCGATCTTCTTCGTGCAGGATGCCGATGCGGTCGATCTCGACCGGCTGGGCCCACAGATCGAGCATGACGCGATCTTTCCCGAACGGGTGAACGTCAATGTCGCGCAGATCGTCAGCCGCGAGGCGATCCTGCTACGCGTGTGGGAACGCGGCGCCGGCCTTACCCGCGCCTGCGGCACCGGCGCCTGCGCCACGGCCGTGGCCGCGATGAAGAAGGGACTGGTGGACCGCGAAGTGGCCGTCACCCTGCCCGGCGGCACGCTGACCATTGCCTGGGGCGCAGACAATCGCATCATCATGACCGGGCCAGCCGCCGAGAGCTTCCGCGGCACGTTCAACCCGGCGGATTTCGCATGAGCGCACAGGGCGCGCCCGAAGTCATCTCGCTGGGCTGCCGGCTCAACATCTCGGAAAGCGAGACGATCCGCGCCCTGCTCGCCGATGAGCGCGGCGTGGTGGTCGTGAACAGTTGCGCCGTTACTTCCGAAGCGGTGCGCCAGACGCGCCAGGCGATCCGCCGCGCCCGCCGTGCCAATCCCGGCGCGCGGCTGCTGGTGACGGGCTGCGCCGCCGATATCGAACGCGAGGCGCTGGCCGCCATGCCCGAGGTTGACGGGCTGGTGCCGAACGCCGCCAAGCTCGACGCGCGGGCGTGGAATGTCGCGCCGTCCACCACACTCGCCCCCGTCAATCGCACCCGTGCTTTCGTGGCGGTGCAGAACGGCTGCGATCATACCTGCACCTTCTGCGTCATTCCCCAGGGCCGCGGAGCCAGCCGCTCGCTGCCCATCGCCGCCGTACTGCGCGAGGTGGAACGCCATCTGGAACAGGGTGCGGCCGAGGTTGTAATTACGGGCGTAGACGTCACTTCCTGGGGCCAGGACCTCCCCGGAAGCCCCCCTCTCGGTTCGCTGATAGGGGCGATCCTGCATGACTTCCCTCAACTAACCCGCCTGCGCCTCTCCTCGCTCGATGGGGTCGAGATCGATCCGGAGCTCTACGAACTCCTCGCCGGAGAGCCCCGCCTGATGCCGCACATCCATCTGTCGTTGCAGCACGGGCACGATCTGATCCTCAAGCGCATGAAGCGCCGCCACCTGCGCGCCGACGCGCTCGATCTGGTCGCGCGGCTCAGGCAGCGAAGGCCCGAGATCGCGATCGGCGCCGACATCATCGCCGGCTTTCCAACTGAAGACGAGACAATGCACGAGGCCAACCGCACGATCATTCGCGAACTGGGTATCGTCCACGGCCACATCTTCCCCTATTCGCCGCGCCCCAACACCCCGGCTGCGCGCATGCCGCAAGTGAACCCCGCGCTCATAAAGCAACGTGCCGCCGAACTGCGCGAGGAGGCTGGCCGCCTGCGCAATATCTGGCTGCAGGCTCTGGTGGGTAAGCCGCTCAGCGTGCTCGCCGAACGCGACGGTACGGGCTATTCACCGGACTTCGCCCGCGTGCGCCTGCCTCAGGGCACCACACCGGGCACAATCGTCACCATCACCCCCGCCAAGCTCGAGGAAGGGCTGCTGCAATGAGCGAGAAGAGTTGGACCGAGCGCCTGTTCGGCGGCTTCCGCAAAACTTCCGAAAAGCTGAGCGAGAACCTGACCGCTGCCGTCGGCACCGCGAAGCTCGACAATGCGACGCTGGACGACGTCGAAGATGCGCTGATCCTCTCGGATCTCGGTCCCAGCGCAGCCGCGCGTATTCGTGCAAAGCTGGCCGAGAAGCGCTTCGGCCTCGACATCACCGGGGTCGAATTGAAGGAAGCTGTGGCAGAGGAAATCGCCGCTATCCTGCGCCCTGTCGCCAAGCCGCTGGAAATCACGGCTTTCCCGCGTCCGCAGGTGATCCTGGTGATCGGCGTGAACGGCAGCGGCAAGACCACCACCATCGCCAAGCTGGCCCATCTGTTCCAGGAAGAAGACTACGGCGTGATGCTGGCAGCCGGCGACACGTTCCGTGCGGCGGCAATCGGCCAGCTTGGCGTATGGGCCGAGAGGCTGGGCGTTCCGATCGTCCGCGGGCCCGAAGGCGGCGATCCGGCCAGCATCGTGTTCGATGGGGTCAAGGCCGCGACCGAACAAGGCATCGATGCATTGATCGTCGATACCGCCGGCCGCTTGCAGAACAAGCGAGAGTTGATGGATGAGCTGGCCAAGATACGCCGCGTGCTTGGCCGCCTGAACCCCGAGGCACCGCATGACGTGGTGCTGGTACTGGATGCCACCAACGGGCAGAATGCCCTCGCTCAGATCGACGTTTTCAAGGAAGTTGCGGGCGTGACCGGCCTTATCATGACGAAGCTTGATGGAACCGCGCGCGGCGGCGTGCTGGTGGCGGCGGCCGAGCAATATGGCCTGCCGATCCACGCGATCGGCGTGGGCGAGAAAATCGACGATCTGCGCCCCTTCGACCCCGAACTGGTCGCACGCGTGATTGCAGGAGTGGCATGATGGCCGACAATGGAACACCCAAAGCCGCGCCAGCAAAGAAGGCAAAATCCGGCTGGATCAATCTTCTGGTCGACTATGCTCCCCTGCTCGTCTTCCTGGGCTCCTATCGCTATTACGCGCCAGCCGACAAGGAAGACAGTATCGGCGTTGTGCTGGCGGTGGTCCATTCCACCATCGCCTTCGTGGTCACATCGGTGATCGCACTTGCCGTCTCAAAATGGCGACTGGGCAAGGTTTCCCGAATGCTGTGGCTTTCCACGATCCTGATCGTCGGTTTCGGCGGCCTCACCGTATTGCTGCGCGATCCCTTTTATGTGCAGATCAAGCCTACTGTGCTCTATCTGTTCTTCGGCGCAGTGCTGCTGGCGGGATGGTGGAAAGGCAAGGCACTGCTCCAATGGCTGCTGGAGGCCGCCTTTGAAGGCCTGAGCAACGAAGGCTGGCTGAAGCTGTCGCGCAACTGGGGCGCCTTCTTCTTCCTCCTCGCGGCGCTTAATGAAGTCCTGCGCCTTACGCTCAGCTTTGGGGATTGGCTGACCGTGAAAGTCCCGGTCTTCGCCGGAATATCGTTCCTCTTCACTTTCGCCCAGTTGCCGATGCTGCTCAAGCACGGCCTGGGGGTGGAAGCGATGGAGGAAGAGGAAACCACCCTTCCCCCGCAATAGACAGACAGAAATCCTCCAATTCCTGCCGGCTTGCCGGGGTGTCGTCTTTGACGATACATTGTGACGCTGTCTCCGCCCGGATTTCCGGGCAGGCGATAGTCAGAACATAAGTCACAAAACGGCAATTGGGGGAAACGGCATGGCTAAATTTTTCGGGAACCTGCAGCTCGTGGTGATTGTGGGCCTGATCGCCGCGATAGCGATCATTGCCGCCTTCGCCTCAAGCGTGGCAGTCGATGCCAATTCGATCCTGCGCTGGTTACATGTGCTGTTTGGCATTCTATGGATCGGGTTGCTCTATTATTTCAACTTCGTCCAGGTGCCTCTCATGCCGTCCATTCCGGCTGAGCAAAAGGGCGCCGTTACCGGCTTCATCGCCCCTCAGGCGCTGTTCTATTTCCGCTGGGCGGCCCTGCTGACGGTGGTGACCGGCCTCGCAGTCGCGCAGGTGAACGGATATCTTCACACCGCGATGAGCTTCAGCGGAGAAGGCGCAGTGGACCTCATCGGCGCAGGCATGTGGATCGCGCTGGTGATGGCCTTCAATGTGTGGTTCATTATCTGGCCGAACCAGAAGAAAGTGCTCGGCATCGTCGAGGCAACGCCTGAGCAGAAGGCTGCCGCAGCGCCGCGCGCGATGATTGCCAGCCGCCTCAACACGCTGCTCTCACTGCCGATGCTCTATTGCATGGTGAGCGCGAATTTGGGCTAATCTCTCCGATCTGGGCCAAAGCAAAGGGCGCCCTGCTTCTGCAGCGGCGCCCTTTCCATTTCCGAGATCAGATTTCCAGCTGGCTGCCCAGTTCCACAACCCGGTTGGTGGGCAGACGGAAGAAGTCCATCGGCGTAGCCGCATTACGTAGCATCCAGCTGAACAGCCGTTCTCGCCACAACGGCATGCCCGGTTTCTTGGAAGGCAACAGTGTCTGGCGGGAGAGGAAGAAGCTCGTCTGCATCATGTCGAACTTGCCGCCGCATTTGCCCGCCTGCTTCAGCGCCGCGGGAATATCGGTTTCTTCCATGAAGCCATAATTGATCACCAGGCGATAGAACCCCTGCCCCAGATCGGTAATCTCAATCCGCTCGTCGGGATCGACATAGGGCACGTCGGCGATATTCACCGTCAGCACCACCACCCGCTCATGCAGCACCTTGTTATGCTTGATGTTGTGGAGCAGCGCGGAAGGCACGCCGCTGGTTGCAGCAGACATGAAGATAGCCGTGCCGGGCACGCGCTGGGTGCTGGCATGGGCAGATTTGGCGAAGATATCCAGCGGCAGTTCCACTTCGGCCATGCGATCCCGCATCAGCTTGCGTCCGCGCGCCCAGGTCGTCAGCAGCGTGAAGGCCACCGCACCGATCGCCAGCGGGAACCAGCCTCCGGCTGGAACCTTGGTAATGTTGGCCGCGAAATAGGCACCGTCGATTATCAGGAAGCCAAACACTATCGGCATCCAGACCCACCACTTCCAACGCCACACCATCGCCACCAACACCGCGATCAGGCAAGTATCGATCAGCATCGCACCCGTCACCGCAATCCCATAGGCAGCGGCGAGGTTGGACGAGGTCTGGAAGTTCAGCACCAGCACGATCACAGCCACCATCAATGCCCAGTTGATAAAGGGGATGTAGATCTGGCCCTGCTCGGTCACGCTGGTGTGGCGGATCGAGAGACGCGGGATAAAGCCCAACTGGATCGCCTGATGAGTGACCGAGAAGGCGCCCGTGATCACCGCCTGGCTGGCAATGAAGGTTGCCATCGTGGCCAGCAGCACCAGCGGTAAACGAAGCATTTCCGGTGCAAGGACGAAAAACGGGTTCTTGATTGCTTCAGCCGCTACGGCTGGCTCCATGCCCATGATCATCGCACCCTGGCCGAAATAGTTCAGCAGCAGGCAAGGCATCACGAAGCCGAACCAGGAAAGGCGCATTGCCCCCCGGCCAAAATGTCCCATGTCGGAATAGAGGGCTTCCGAGCCTGTAACGGCCAGCACGACCGAACCAAGAGCGAGAAAGGCTGTCATCCCGTCGGCAATGAAGAACTGGATCGCAAACCATGGATTGAGCGCAATGAGAATCTCGGGCGACTGGACGATATGGATGATGCCCAAGATGGCCAACACGACGAAATAGATGATCATCACTGGCGCAAAGAGCGCCCCGACCTTTGCCGTACCGCGCTTCTGAAGCAGGAACAGGGCGATCAGGAGCGCCAGCGCGATGGGAAGTACGAAGGGCTGGAAGCCCGCCTCCACTACGGTCAGGCCTTCGACCGCGGACAACACCGAGATCGCCGGGGTGATCATGCTGTCGCCGTAGAACAACGCCGTGGCGAATACGCCCAACATCACCGCGATCCAGCCATATTTCGACCGGGCGATATAGCTGGAAATCAAAGCGACCAGCGCCAGTGTTCCGCCCTGCCCTTTATTATCCGCCCGCATCAGCAGGCCGACATATTTGATGGTGACGACAATGGTCATCGACCAGAAGATCAGGCTGACCACACCCAGAATGTGAATCTGGTCCACCGTCAGCGGGTGATGGCCGGTAAAGGTCTCGCGGAATGCGTAGAGTGGACTGGTACCGATATCGCCGAACACGATACCAATAGCGCCTATCGCCATCTTATAGGTGGCAGACTGCCGATCATGCCCGTGAAGGCCGGCAAAATGACCCTGAGGCTGCTCTAAAGCGGCTTCGGGTTGCTGCGGCGTATCGGCGTCACTCATAGAGTTAATGCGCCCCCAGTTTTGCCTAATTGCGCCGGAAAACACCCGGCAGACGGGCGACGGCGCTTAGCAGTCCCCTTTCCGCACTGCAACAAGGGGGTTTCCAGCGAGCTAGCGCCCGGTTTTCTGCGCCTCTTCGACCAGTTTCCGCAAGACCTGGTCATAATCGGCGAGTCGTTTTTCAAGAACGTCGCGCCCGGGGGCATCCTTGGGCATGGATTCGAGGCGCCCGACCCACACTTCTCGTCCCTCGATCAGCTTGCCCTGGCGGATCAGCGCCCAGCCCACGAAGAAGGCCGGGCCCGCGCTGTCGGGCGCAAGCTGCGCCGCACGGCGATAGGACAGGAGCGCCGCAGGAGTGAGCATTCCGTCAGCCTGGAAGGTCAGCGTATTGCCGAGCGCAAGCCAGGCTTCGGAGTCCTTGGGATTATTGCGAACCACGCCGCGCAGCAGGTTCGCTGCATTGGAATACTGCCCCTTACGAACCAGAGCATCGGCAGTGACCATCAGGGCATCTCTCGACCGCTCCGACTCGCCGACCAGTTGCTTGCGCATATCGACCACTGCCCAGCCCTCTTCCGCACGGTCTGTGCGGGCCTTGCCCGGCGCACCCGGCAGATTGGGCGAGCCCTGCAACGCATAGCCGGAGAGCCCCAGCGCGAGTGCGGCAAGCAGCACCGTCCAGCTCTTGCGTGGCAGTTTGAACACGAATGCGCAGCCCGCAAAGCAGGCGCAGGCGAGCAGAATGGCGATGATCCAGCTCATGCCTTTTTCCCCAGCTTGCTGCGGAACACGAAAGCGGCAACCAGCAGCAGCAGCACTGGCAGCACGAAGAGCGGCCAGGTGGAACTCGTCACTTCCGGCTTGAAACTGATATATTCGCCATAACGCTCAATCAGCCAGGCGCGGATCGCCTCGGGCTTTTCGCCGCGTTCGATCCGCATGCGGACCTGATGGCGCAGGTCACCTGCCATCGGCGCGTCGGAATCCGCGATCGACTGGCCCTGACAGGTGAGGCAGCGCAGTGTTTCCATCAGCGCTTTGGCTTCGGCCTCCTGTTTCGGATCGTCGAGCTGCTTATAGGCATAGGGTGCCGGCGGCAGCGAATCCTGCGCGGCGAGCGGGGCCGACAGAGTAAGCGCAAGCGCGATTGCGGCGAAAAGGCCCCTCACTGCGCGGCCTCCTTCAGTTTCTGAAGCAGCATCGGTACATCCGCATCGCGGATATCGCCGATATGCTGGTAACGGATCACGCCCTTGCCATCGATCACGAAAGTTTCGGGCACGCCGGACGAGCCAATCCCCACCTGCACTTCGGACAGATCGTCGCCCCCGATGCGGCTGAAAGGATTGCCATGTTCGGCAAGGAAGGCCGCCACATCTTCCGGCCTATCGCGAATAGCGACGCCCACGATATTGGCCCCGCCGCGCTCCAGCGCTGCAAGCTGCGGCGCTTCCGCCGCGCAGGGCACGCACCAGCTGGCGAAGACATTGAGCAGCCTGGGCTGGCCATCGCGCATATCCTGCGTGGCAAGTCCCGGACGGTCTGTGCTGGCGGGCTTGAGGGTGAATTCGGGCAGTGGCTTACCGATCATCGCGCTTTCGACCGTGGTCGAGGCGGGGTTTATCAACTGCGAAGCCACCAATATGACGAACATCGCAAACAGCGCCAGCGGCAGCCAGAGGGTCCAACGCATGCGCGTCATGCCACCGCCTCATCATCTGCCGCAGTGCGGCGACGGCGGGCGATCCGGGCCTGAAGGCTGCGGCGCTTGATATCGTCCAGAACGTGGCCGAGAAGGGCCAGAAAGCCACCGAAGCCGATCAGCAGGCCACCATACCAGATCCAGGTCACGAACGGCTTCCACCACAGACGCAACTGCCAACGGCCACCCTCGATCTCCTCGCCCAACACGGCGTAGAGCTGGCCGTTCCAGCGAGTGAGCAATGCGGATTCGCTCGTCTGCTGTACCGGCGACCAGAATTCGCGCGATTGCGGCGCCATCATCTGCGGCTTGCCGCCCTGATAGGAAGCAGCAAG
The DNA here is from genome assembly GCA_035497315.1 of Sphingomonadaceae bacterium. Lineage (GTDB taxonomy): Bacteria > Pseudomonadota > Alphaproteobacteria > Sphingomonadales > Sphingomonadaceae > Andeanibacterium. The sequence continues at coordinate 24,156 of DATJDU010000083.1, read as the reverse complement.
GACGCCTTCGAGCGCAGTCCAGTTCGGGCCAGCGACCGGTTCGACCGCTTCGAGCGTCACTTTCCATGGGCCGACTTCCATCGTCTCGCCCGGAGTTGCCGCGACCAGCTTTTCCTTGGTGAAGGCGCTATCGGCCGACATGCCGAACAGTGCCACCGCGATGCCGAGATGGCCGAAGACCATGCCCCAGACCGCCAGCGGCAGGCGGCGCAGCGAACGGCCGCGCAAGGGCATGATGCTGGCCAGCCCGACCGCGATGGAAAGTGCAAGGCCGAGCAGCGGCAGCAGTCCGATGGAACTGTTGAACCATACGCCCGCCAGCACCAGCACGGCCACCACGGCGATCAGTACGATTTCCTTCTGCACGCGCCCCAGCGAATCGCGCCGCCAGCGCAGTAGCGGGCCAACCGCCAGAACCACCAGCATGGGCAGGAAGAACAGCGCGCTCACCGGGTTGAAATAGGGCGGACCGACCGAGACCTTGATGCCGAATGCTTCGGTGAGCAGCGGATAGAGCGTGCCGACCAGCACGATCGCCAGGATCGCGCTCAAGGCCACATTGTTCACCACCAGCGCACCTTCGCGGCTGGTGACGGAGAAACGCTCCCCTTCGGCGACAGTCCCGGCGCGCAAGGCGAACAGGGTTAGCGCGCTGCCGATATAGAGCAGCAGCAGGGCAAGGATGAAGCTGCCCCGTTCAGGGTCCACGGCAAAGGCGTGAACGCTGGTGAGAATACCCGAACGGACCAGGAAGGTGCCGACCATGCTCATGGAGAAAGCGACCACGCCCAGCATGATTGTCCATGCCCGCAAGGCGTCGCGAGCCGCGAGCACGCTGGCGGAATGGAGCAGTGCGGTGGCCGCAAGCCACGGCATCAGCGAAGCGTTCTCCACCGGGTCCCAGAACCACCAGCCGCCCCAGCCAAGCTCATAATAGGCCCAATAGGAGCCAGCCGTGATGCCGATCGTCAGGAAAATCCACGCACCCAGCACCCAGGGGCGCATGGCGCGGGCGAAATCAGGCGTCACCTGCCGGGTCAGCAGGGCGCCCACGGCAAAGCTGAAAGCCACCGAAAGGCCTACATAGCCGAAATAGAGCGTGGTCGGGTGATAGGCGGCAGCAACGTCCTGCAACAGCGGGTTGAGCCCCAACCCTTCCGGTGCCGCGGGTGAAAGCCGGGCAAAGGGATTGGAGGAGAACAAAAGGAAGGCATAGAAGCCGACGCTGACGAAAGCCTGCGCCGCAAGCGTTGCCAGCATCGTCCGTTCCGGCAGGCGGCGTTCGACCAGCGCGATCAGCCCGCCTGCCAGTGCCATGACCGCGACCCACAGCAGCATCGAGCCTTCATGGTTCGACCAGGCCCCGGCGATCTTGAAGATCATCGGTTTTGCGGTGTGGGAATTCTCGGCCACCAGTCGCACCGACAGGTCCGTTTCCACGAACAGCAGGATCAGTGCGCCGAAAGAAAGCGCAGCCAGCACGCCCTGCACCACAGCGGCCGGGCGCACCAGCGCGGCCAGCGCGGGTTCGTCCCGGCGCAGCACCAGCGCGCCTGCGACAAGCTGCATCGCGGCAAGAGCCGCCGCCAGCCACAGTGCGGCAAGGCCGAATTCGGCGATCATTGGCCCACTCTCACTTGGAGGTTTCTTCCACCGTCGCGCGCTTCTGCGCCTCGGTCATGTCATGCAGTTCGCGCGGCACATAATTCTCGTCATGCTTGGCAAGCAGATTGTCCGCCACGAAAGTTCCGTTGGCGTCCATACGGCCTTCGGCCACCACACCCGAACCTTCGGTGAACAGGTCGGGCACGATGCCGGAATAGCGCACCGGTACCTTCGCATCGCCATCGCCCACCAGGAAGTCGATCGTTACGCCGTCCGCTGCAGTCTTGAGCGAGCCGGTCTGCACCATACCGCCCAGACGCACCGCTTGCCCCGGCTCCGGTGGACTGGCCACCAATTCGCTGGGTACATAGAAATAGCTCGCCTGACTGCGCAGAGCCCATGCAGCCAGCAATCCGGCCGCGATCAGCACTGCCAGTGCAATGGCGATCAGCACCAGCCGCTGATGCTTGGCCTTCAGTCCCGTGTTCATTTACCGCGAGCCTTATCCCGGCGCTTTTCCGCGCGTTTCATTCCGATCCAGCTCCACGCGACAAGCGCCAGAGTGCCGCCGATTCCCAAAGCATAGGAAGCGGTGACGAAAACCCAATGGTCCAATGCCTCACGCATCGATCAGGTCCCTTCCGCCTTGCGCCGCAGCCGCGCCTCTGCCTGAACATCGGCCAGAATCGCGCGCATCCGCGCCAGCACTACGCCGCCGAAGATCAGGGTGAAGCCAAGGGTGGCAGTGAGCAGGCCCCACAGGAAGGGGCCGGCCATGGTCGATCCCCCGGTCGTGAGGCTGGGGGGCTGATGCAGCGAATTCCACCACAGCACCGAATAGTGAATGATCGGGATATTCACAGCGCCGACCAGACCGAAAATCGCGGCGATGCGGCTGGTCCCGCCTTCGCGTGCGGAAGCCCCGGCCAGCGCGATATATCCGAAATAAAGAAACAGCAGCACCAGCATACTGGTCAGCCGCCCGTCCCACACCCACCAGGTGCCCCATGCAGGACGACCCCATAGAGAACCGGTTGCAAGACAGAGAAAGGCGAAGAAGGCACCCGGCACGGCAGCCGCGCGCGCGCCGATCCCGGCCAAGGGGTGACGCCACACCAGTTCCATGAAGCTCGCCACGGCAATTCCGCTCCACCCGGCCATGCCGAGCCAGGCGGCCGGAACATGGATGAACAGAATACGCACGCTGTCGCCCTGCAGCCGTTCCGGCGGAGCGTAAAACAGGCCATAATAAAGGGAGGCGCCTGTCAGCAGCAGGCCAAGGGCCAGCAACGGAACAGTCAGCGCGCGGGCGATGCGCAAGAAGCGGGCAGGATTGGCAAAGCCGTGCATTATTGCATTTGTCCGGTTGGCTGGCGGTGCTTTGGCAGGGAGACCGGACAGAGGCAAGCAGAACCGGCCATAAATTGGCAGCACATCCGCCATCGCCCGAACCTGGGCCTGAATTGTAGGGGAAATGGGGCGATTGACGGGGTTCGAACCCGCGACCTCCGGTACCACAAACCGGCGCTCTAACCAACTGAGCTACAATCGCCACAAGCCCGGCAAGCATGCTGTAATTGCGCACTGTCAGGCAAACCCGCAGGTGCAGTCAAGCCGCTTCCTGCAAGGCGGCGAGCCTCTTGCACAGAGAGAGGCAATTGCAAAGTGAAAAACGCGCCTCACGCCTGGGAACAGGAAAGTTTCGCGCTTGATCGCCAGAAAGGCGGCACTATCGTCTCCCCCATGCCTGCTCCCGGAGAATCTTCCAGCGAAATCCTGCGTGCCCATACGGGCGTACGTCAGGTCCCCACTCCGCGCGCGGAGATGTTCACGCTGCCCGGCTTCCTTCCGCCCGAAACATGCGCGAAGCTGATGCAACTCATCGATACCAATCGGCGTCCTTCCACCATCGCGGACCCGAATGGAGACCATTATTTCCGCACCAGCGAGACCTGCGATCTCGACCCCACCGCCCCCGAAGTGATGGAGTTGGAGCGGCACCTGCTGGCGCTCAACGGCATCGATCCCGCCCATGGCGAACCGGCTCAAGGGCAGCGCTACGAAGTGGGGCAGGAATTCAAGGCCCACACCGATTATTTCGAACCGAATGGTGAGGATTTCGCGAAATATTGCTCGGTCGCCGGTCAACGAACCTGGACCTTCATGGTCTATCTCAACGATGTGGAAGCAGGCGGCGCAACCCGCTTCAAAGTGCTGGACAAGATGTTCCAGCCCGAACAGGGGCGCCTGGTCTGCTGGAACAACCGCCGCCCCGACGGGAGCTGTAACGCTGCAACGCTTCATCACGCGATGAAAGTGCGCAAGGGCCGCAAATATGTGATCACCAAATGGTATCGCGAAAAGCCCTGGGGTTAGAACCATGTCGCAGGCCACTCACCTTCATGAAGGCTCGTGCCATTGTGGTGCTATACACTTCACTGTCGAACTTCCCGATGAGCTGAGCGGCACCCGCTGCAATTGTTCGATCTGCTCGCAGAAGGGGGCAGTGACAGTCTATGCGCCGCTGGCCGCCCTCACTGTCACTCGGGGTACGGATTGCCTGACCTGCTACAGTTTCAACACTGGCGTGGCGAAGCACTATTTCTGCGCGAGATGCGGCATCCACTGCTTCCACCAGACCCGGTCCGCCCCCGACAAATATGGGGTGAATGTCGCCTGCCTTGAGGGAATCACCCCCTTCGATTTTGCCGAAGTGCCGGTAGTGGACGGCCAGAATCACCCCAACGACAATGGCGGGGTGCGGCGCCTTGCCGGCGTGCTACGCTTCGAGCGCGCGGGAGACTGAGCCCCTTCCCCGCACGGCGCACAGCAAAAGGGCGGCCCCCGAAAGGAGCCGCCCTTTGCAATTTCGATCTGGACGATCCCTTGCGGGACCGGATCAGCCCTTCTTGAGGGTGAGACCGCCGAAACGCTTGTTGAACTGGGCAACGCGGCCACCTTCGTTGAGGAGACGCTTGCTGTCGCCAGTCCAGGCCGGATGGCTGGTGGGATCGATTTCCAGGGTCATCGTATCGCCTTCCTTGCCCCAGGTGGAGCGAGTCTGGAATTCGGCACCATCGGTCATCTTGACCGTGATCATGTGGTAATCGGGATGGGTATCGGCCTTCATGGCGGTATCACTCCGTATGCGCCGGGACGGTTCCGACCGGCCCTGCTGAAGTTCGGAAAGCGGCGCCCCTACAGGGGCAAACCGCAAATTGCAAGGCTCAGCCTTCTTCCGCGGGCGGATCGGCGATCATGGCGGTGAACTCCATTTCGCAAGCCAGTTTGTCACCCAGCATTGCCTTGCCCCAGAACTTGCAGACCCGGGCCCGCTTCTGGATAAAGCCGACATGGAGGTCCAGCAGACAGCCCGGCTCGACGGGGGTGCGAAACTTGACCCCTTCCATCGCCATGAAATAGACAAGCTTGCCGCTGCCGGCGAGTTCCAGCGTCTCGATCGCAAGGATCGCCGCCGATTGCGCCAGCGCCTCGATGATGAGGACGCCGGGCATGATCGGCCGACCGGGGAAATGCCCCTGGAAGAACTGCTCGTTGAAGCTCACCGCCTTGATCGCGTGAATCTCCTCGCCAACCGTGAGAGATTGCACACGGTCGACGAGCAGGAGCGGATAGCGATGCGGCAAGGCATTGAGAACCTTGCGGATATCATAGGCCGGTGCGCCCGACTCTTTACTCATTGGTCTGTCCCCGAAAGGTCGGCCGATCAGCGCGATTCAGCCGGAGGACCGGCCGGGGTGGAGGGAGTGGCAGCCGGAGCAGCGCCCGGCTGCACGGCGCCGGGCTGGGCTCCTGCGGCAGCCTGCTGGCGAGCCAGCTGTTCGCGCAGTTCGCGCGGCAGCCAGTTCGGCGGCGGCACGATCTGCGCAACCGGCAGGATCGCATCGAGTTCGGCGATGACGTCCTGATTGATGTTGTAGGCAGCATCACGATAAACGACCGCGCCCGTTGCGCGGTTGAGGATCAGCGTAATCTGCTTCTTGGTGGCAGCGTTTTCGATCGCCTTGGACAGGGCTTCATTGATCTGCTCGTCCACATATTGCTGGCTCAGTGCCACTGGAGCGAGGATCTGCTGCAATTCGCGTTCGCCCTGCTGATCGATCTGGTTGATCGCGGCAGCCTGCTTGGAAAGATCTTCCCGATTGGGAGTGGCGACCGCGCGATCCGCGTCGAACTTCTTGATCAGCGGTTCGAGCTGGGCATCGATCTGATCCTTGCGGGTCTTCGCCTGCTGGTAATACTGCTGATAGGTCTGCGGGCGCTGGGCTTCCGCCGCCTTGAAGGCCGCGCTGCCGTTGATCACGACATTGGGATCGATCACCCCGATACCCTTGAGCGCCACCTGAGCGGAAGCCGGGACGGCGACCAGCGGACTGACTGCAGCAAATGCGATACCGGCTGCAAGAACCGGCTTGAGAATGGACTTCATCAGAATTGGGTTCCTACGTTAAACGTGAACATCTTCGTATCATCGCCAGGCTGTTTCATCAGAACCTTGGCGATATCGATCCGGAACGGACCGAAGGGCGAATTCCAGTTGACGCCAAAGCCCACGGCAATGCGAGGCTTAGGCGAGTCACCCAGGAATGTCTCCTTGAAGCCCGGCCGCGTTGTCCCAAGCTTGATATTATCTGTCGAGGAGAGACATGACGGGGGCGTGGGGTTGACCGGACTGGTCACAACCGACGTACCGCCCGAATCCGCCATACAGACACCGTCAACCAGCGAAGCTGAGTCGATCTGGGTGTAGAGCTGGTTGCCGTCATTATCTCGTGTCGCGATAAAATAGGTCGAGCCCGTATCGGTGAGGACAGGTTTCCTCACGCTGAATACCGCGCCCGCATCGACGAAGATCGACGGACGCAGGCCCATCTCGCGTGCACCGGAACCCAGCGGGATTTCCAGCTCGGCCCGGCCCAGATAATAGGCATTGCCGCCCAGCGGATCGTCGATCGGGTTCTTCGGATCGCTGTAATAGGTGTAGCCGCCCTCGGTGTCGGTACAGGTGTCTCGCGCCGTCCCGTCACCGCAGACCGGATTATTATTGCCGTCGAGCACATAGAACTCGCGCAGGATGCGCGGGCCGACGCCGCGAATATCGAAGCCGCGAATCTGCGGATCGCCCAGGAAGAAGCGGTCGGTCAGGCGGACATCCTTGCCGAGGCCCCTCACATAACCGCCCTCGCCTGAAAGCGAGAAAATCCAGCCCGGCGAAAGCTGCCAGTATTTGGCGGCGTTCACACGCATCTTTGCGTATTTTTCGGTCCCGCCAAGTCCGGCAACGTCGAGGCTAAGCGAGAAATTCTCGCCCTTTGTCGGACGAAGCCGATTGTCGAGATTGTCATAAACCACCGAAGCGCCGACGATCGAGCTGGTCCGCGTGCCGATGGCATCACACAGATACCGGCCGGCCAGCAGCACATCGCATTCAATCGTGCCGGGGTTCACCCGGTCGCTGTAATAAAGCGATTCATCCAGCGAGATGTCATCGAAATTCAGCGTGTAGCGGCCGATGATCGAGGCATTTTCCGTGATCGGCACACCAGCGCGGATCTGGAAACCGGTGGTCGATTGCTTGAAGGTCGAGTTACGGTTGTTGTTGTAATAATTCCAATTGTTCATATCCCGCCGATAGATATCGACACCCATCGAGATATTGCGGTCGAACACATAGGGTTCGGTGAAACTCAGCGTGGCCGAGCGCGAATAGCGCGACCAGTTTACGCTGGCGCCCACCGTCTGGCCACGGCCGCGGAAGTTTCTCTGCTTGATCGAGCCCTGGAGAATGAAGCTTTCGAGGCTGGAGAAACCGGCGGAAAGCTGCAGTTCGCCAGTCGCCTGTTCCTGCACATTGGCGTCGAGCACGATCCGGTCAGGGGCGGAACCCTGATTCTGGGCGACCTCGAAGTTCTGCTGGAAATAACCCAGCGAATTGATGCGCGCGGTCGAACGCTTGACGGCCAGCGAGTTGAATGCATCGCCTTCGGCAAGGCGGAACTCGCGGCGCACCACCTTGTCCTGCGTCAGCGTGTTGCCATTGATGTTGATCGCCTCGACATAGACGCGCGGCGCCTCGTTGAGCACGAAGTTGACATTCATCGTCAGATCTTCGCGGTTGCGCGTGAATTGCGGACGCACATCGGCAAAGGCATAGCCATAGATGCCGGCCGTCTCGGTCAGCCCTTCGACCGTATCCTCAACCAGCTTGGCATTGTACCAATTGCCCGGCTTGACCGCGATCGAACTGGTCAGCACGCCTTCGTCGAAATCGCGCAGCTGGCTCTCGACCTTCACATCGCCGAACTTGTAGCGTTCGCCTTCTTCCACCACGTAAGTGATGATGAAGTCGCGCTTGTCGGGGGTCAGTTCCGCGACCGCCGAAACGACGCGGAAATCGGCATAACCTTCGGTCAGATAGAACTGGCGCAGCTTCTGCTGGTCGAATGCCAGGCGATCCGGATCATAGCTCGTACCCGAGCTGAACAGGCGGAAGAAGCGCGACTGCTTTGTCATCATCTGGCTGCGCAGTTCCCCGTCGGAGAACTTGTCATTGCCGATGATGTTGATCTGGCGAACCTTGGACTTGGGCCCTTCGGTGATCTCGTATACGATATCGACGCGGTTCTGCGCCAGCTGCACGCTCTTGGGTTCGACCACTGCGGCAAAACGGCCCTGCCGCTTGTAGAGCTCGATGATGCGGGCAACATCCGCCCGAACCTTCGAACGGGTGAATATCTGGCGCGGAGCCAGCTTGATCTCCGGCGTGATCTTCTCGTCCTTCAGGCGCTTGTTGCCTTCCAGAATGATCCGGTTGACCACCGGATTTTCCTGCACGTCGATCGTCACATTGCCATTGTCATTGCGGATGCTGGCATTGGCAAACAGCTCGGTCGCGTAGAGATCCTTCAGCGCCTGGTCGGCCGCAGCCTCCGTATAGGTGCCGCCAACCCGAAGCTGGATATAGCTCAGGATCGTCTGCGGTTCGAGGCGCTGCGCGCCTGTTACCACCAGCGAGCGGATCGCTTGCACGGCCGGCAGCGCCGGCGCAACGGCGGCCGGGGCTGGAATTGATGGGGTACCCTGGTCTTGTGCAGAGGCCACTGCAGGTTGGCCGGCCAGGATAGTTCCGCCGAGCAAAGCCGCGGCGATTTTCGGTGCAGAGAATTTCTTGCCGTGAAGGCCCATTTCCCGTCCAATCTTCGACACGGTGTTTTACGTCCCCATACGGCCAACCGCCGCCCATTTTACCGCTGGGTTTCCCCTGGCGGCATATAACCGCCGCCCTTGCCCGATGCCGTGTCGCCAATCAAGCAAATGTCCGGTGAATGGGCTGGTTGGACGTCCTTTCCCGCTCAACTTCCGAAAAAGGGAAGCGAAGCAATATCGTTAATCGTAACGAACAACATCAGCGCCAGCACGAAAGCAACGCCGGTGCGGAACGCCCATTCCTGACTGCGCAGACCCAGCGGTTTGCGGCGGATTGCCTCAGCCGCGTAAAAAGCCAGGTGCCCGCCATCGAGGGCAGGAATTGGCAAGAAGTTGATGAATGCCAAATTAATTGAGATCATCGCCACGAAAGACACAAACGCCAGCGGTCCCTGCGACAGGCTTTCTCCCGAATATTGCGCGATCCGGATCGGCCCACCCAGTTCCTTGATGGAGCGCTCTCTGGTGATGATCTGCCCCAGCCCGGTGACCATGGTGGTCACGATCATGCGGGTCTGCCGAATGGACAGGGTCACTGCATCGACCGGGCCCACGGCAACGAATTTCGGCTTTGCCGCGATGCCCAGCAGGCCGACGCGCTGCTGGTTGCCCAACTCGTCCTTCATCGTGACATCGCCGATGGTCACCGGGATGGATATCCGTTCGCCCGCGCGGTCAACCAGCACGGTCACCTCTTTGCCGGGATGCATCAGCGTGCGTTCCTGCACGTCGAAGAAATCGTGGATCGCCTCGCCGTCCATTGCCACGATCAGGTCGCCCGGCTTCATGCCGGCATCGCGCGCTGCGGATTGGGCGGCAAAATGCCCCACCACGGGCGCCGCATCGGGCTTGCCCATCACGAGATTGAATGCCGCGAAAACGGCAATCGCCAGCAGCAGATTGGTCAGCGGCCCCGCCGCGACGATCAGCGCCCGCTGCCACAGGGGCTTGGCCTGGAATGTCTTGTTCCGTTCCTCCGCGGGCAGAGCGAGCCATTCCTCGCTCGGCTGGCTGGCTGGATTCATGTCGCCTGCAAACTGGACATAGCCGCCCAGCGGCAAAGCCGAAATGCGCCAGCGCGTACCGCGCCGGTCAGTCCAGCCGGTGAGTTCCTTGCCGAAGCCAATCGAGAACACGTCCGCCTTAACGCCGAACCAGCGACCGACCAGATAATGGCCGAGTTCGTGAATCGTGACCAGCGGTCCAAGGACCAGCAGGAAACCGACAATCCACATCCAGACAGGCGGAGATTCCATATACTCAGGCACGCTCCAGAATTTCGCGCGCAAGCGCACGGGTTTCGGCATCCACTGCCAGCACCTCGTCCAGCGTGGCGGGCGCGGAAGGGATAGCGCGAGATAGCATCCTGTCCACCTTTGCCGAAATATCGGTGAACGCTATCTGACCGGAAAGGAATGCTTCGACCGCGACCTCATTCGCCGCGTTAAGCACGGCCGGGGCAGCGCCGCCAGCCTGAACTGCCTCGCGCGCCAGACGCGTGGCGGGAAAACGTTCCTCATCGGGCGCAAAGAAAGTGAGCTGGCCGATAGCCGGCAGATCCAGCGGCTTGCACGGTGTCTCCATGCGGTCCGGCCAGGCAAGGCAGGAGGCGATCGGTACGCGCATGTCGGATGGACCGAGCTGGGCCAGCGTCGATCCATCCCGATATTCCACCATGGAATGGATCACGCTTTGCGGGTGAACCACGATCCGCAGCCGGTCGAGCCCGACCGGAAACAGATGATGCGCCTCGATGAATTCCAGCCCCTTGTTCATCATGGTGGCGGAATCGATAGTGATCTTCGCCCCCATGGACCAATTGGGGTGCTTCAACGCCTGCTGGGGCGTGGCAGCGCGCAATTGCTCCATCGTCCAGTCGCGGAACGGCCCGCCGCTGGCGGTCAGCGTGACCCAGGTCACATTGGCTATGTCATTGCCCTGCAGGCACTGGAAGATCGCATTATGCTCTGAATCAGTGGGCAGCAGCGTGGCGCCGTATTTCTCGACTTCGGCCAGCAGGATATCCCCGGCCGAAACCAGCGCCTCCTTATTGGCCAGGGCAACCTTCCCGCCCTGCCGGATCGCCGCCATTGTGGGGGCAAGGCCCGCGCAGCCGACAATTCCGGCCACCGTCATCTCGGCACCGCGCGCTGCGGCATCGCACAGGGCCTGTGGCCCGGCGGCTGCCTCAACTGCGCTGCCGGCCAGAGCCTCCCGCAAGGCGGGCAGACAGGCCTCGTCCGCGACCACGGCCACTTCGGCATCGAATTCTATCGCCAGTGCCGCCAGTTCCGACGCCTTGCCATTGGCCGTAAGCGCCACAACGCGCCACTTGCCTTTCTCGCGCCGGATCAGGTCCAGCGTGGAAGCGCCGATCGAACCGGTCGCACCGAAAATCGAAATGGTCTGCATCAATAGGCCGCCATCGTATAGATCAGGGCGGCTGCCCCCCCGATGATCGCCACGGGCAACAAGCCATCCACCCGATCGAACACGCCGCCATGGCCGGGAATGAGCTTGCCCGAATCCTTGACCCCCGCCTTGCGCTTAAGCCAGCTTTCCAGAAAATCCCCCGCCTGTGCGGCAATTGCCAGCACCGCGCCGATCGCTGCGCCAGCCATCATGGCCTGCCAGGGAACGGAGGGCTTATGGGGAGACAAGGCCGAAGCCGCCAGCACCACGAAGCCCAGCGCCAGCGCGCCGAACAGACCAGCAGCGATCATGCCGCCGATCAGCCCTTCCCAGGTCTTGGACGGGCTGATCGCCGGGGCAATCTTGTGCCTGCCGAAACGGCGACCCGTGAAATAGGCGCCCGTATCGGTGAAGATCACCACACCCACCGCCATCGCGACGAGGAAGGATGGCAGCACGATCAACGAAACAGCCGCCGCGCCGATATAGGCCACACCGGCCAGCGTTCCAGCTACGCGAAGCAGCGGGCTGACCGTCGCCTGCTCCACCAGCTTCATCAATTCGAGCAGCGTGACGAAGGACACCGCAACCACGAACAGATCCAGCACCGGCCCGCCGAACCAGAAGGCCCCGCCCGCCACCAGCAGCATCACTATCGCCGAGATCACCCGGGCCCTGAGGTCCGATCCAGGCTTCACCGCCCCAACCGCCGGAACATCGCCGGTCATCTCAACGTCCGCCAAAGCGCCGCTCCCGCCCGGCGAAGGCCGCTAGCGCCTCCTCCAGATGAGCGGGCGTGAAATCGGGCCACAGCACGTCGGTGAAATACATCTCCGCATAGGCTGCCTGCCACAACAGGAAGTTGGAAAGGCGCACTTCGCCCGACGTCCGGATAAGCAGGTCCAATGGCGGCAAATCGGCCGTGTCGAGGTGCCTTGAGATACTTTCAACGCTCACTGGGCCCCTTAGAGCAGCCGCTTGCGCCGCACGGGCAATCTCCTGCTGCGAGCCGTAATTGAGCGCCACCGCCAGGGTAACGCTGCCCCCCTCGGTCTGCCCGATCGCATCTTCCAGCATGGCGACAATATCGGGTTCCAATGCCTTGTAATCACCGATAATTTTCAAACGAACATCATTGGCGATAAACTCGGGCAGATCACCCTTGATGAAGCGGCGCAGTAGCCCCATCAGGTCGGAAATCTCATCTTGAGGGCGCTTCCAGTTCTCCGAGGAGAAGGCGTAGAGCGTCAGGCACTCAAGCCCCAGCGAACGCGCCGCACGCACCAGCCGTCGCACCGATTCCACACCGCGCTGATGGCCCACCGCGCGCGGCAAATGCCGCCGCTTCGCCCAGCGCCCGTTCCCGTCCATGATTATCGCCACGTGGCGGGCGCCATGCGCCGCGCGCGGACCGCCCATGTCGGCCGGAGCCGAGACATATCCATCGCCATCGCGCCTCTCGCCTTCGCTCGCGGCGAATGGAGAGGAGGACTGGTCCGTCACTGGCTGAGAATTTCCTTTTCCTTGTGCGCAGCCGCCTCGTCGGCAAGCTTGATGTACTGATCGGTAAGCTTCTGGACCTCTTCTTCGGACCGCTTGCGCTCGTCCTCGCCGATTTCCTTCTTCTTCTCGTCTTCCTTCAGCGCTTCCATGCCGTCGCGACGGACATTGCGGATCGCGATCTTCGCTTTTTCCGAATATTACCCTGCCAGCTTGGCCAATTCCTTGCGGCGCTCCTCCGTCAGATCCGGGATAGGCAGGCGGATCGTCTGCCCGTCAATCATCGGATTAAGACCAAGACCCGCCTTGGCGATAGCCTTTTCCACCGGAGTCATATTGGTCCGATCCCACACCTGCACGCTCAGCATGCGCGGTTCGGGTGCCGAAACGGTTGCCACCTGATTGAGCGGCATCATCGCCCCGTACACTTCCACCTGTATCGGATCGAGCAGCGCCGTATTAGCGCGACCGGTGCGCAGGCCCGACAGATCGCTTTTGAGCGATTCCACCGCACCAGTCATACGCCGTTCGAGATCTGCCTTGTCATACTTTGCCATTGTCAGGGCTTCCCCAGATTACCGTCTATTGTACAGTGGTCTGCACGCCCTCGCCCGCCAGAACGCGCGCGAGATTACCTTGTTCGCGGATCGAGAAGACCACGATCGGGATATTGTTGTCGCGGCACAATGCCACGGCGGAAGCGTCCATAACCTTAAGATTACCGGCCAGCACCTTATCATAGCTGACCGTATCGAACCGCACTGCATTGGGGTTGGTCTTGGGATCGGAATCATAGACCCCATCGACACTGGTCCCCTTGAGCAGCGCGTCGCATTTCATTTCGGCCGCGCGCAAGGCGGCGCCGCTGTCAGTCGTGAAGAAGGGGCTGCCTACACCGGCCGCAAATATCACTATCCGGCCCTTCTCCAGATGTCGCTCAGCCCGGCGGCGGATCACCGGTTCGCACACCTGATCCATCTGAACCGCAGACTGGACACGAGTGTGAACACCGACCTGTTCCAATGCACTTTGCATCGCCAATGCGTTCATCACTGTCGCGAGCATGCCCATATAGTCGGCCTGGGCTCGATCCATTCCCTGCGCGGCCCCCGCCATTCCGCGAAAAATATTACCGCCCCCGATCACCAGACATATCTCGAGGCCCGTTTCCTTGGCTGCCTTCACTTCCTTTGCCAGTTCGAGCACGAAGGAAGGATCGATCCCATACTGCTGATTGCCCATCAGCACTTCGCCAGAAAGCTTCAGAAGGACACGTTTGAAGCCAGTTTTGGCCATGGGATAGGGAACTCGCGCAATTGCCTGGGCGCCGCCCTTATAGAGCGACGTGGGACGCTGCCAAGGGGTGGGCGGGCCTTGGCCGGGTATGAAAATCCCCGCGCGACGCGTGCCGCGCGGGGACAATCTGTTCACAGGAAGAAAGCTTAGCCGGCGACAGCTGCGGCCACTTCGGCAGCGAAGTCGCTGACTTCCTTCTCGATACCTTCGCCCAGCTGGAAGCGGACATAGTCCTTCAGCACGATCTTCGCACCAGCCTCCTTGCCCGCCTGGTCAACGACCTGCTGGATCAGGGTTTTGTTGTCCATGACAAAGACCTGCGAAAGCAGAGCGTTTTCCTTGGCGAACTTGGCGATTGCACCGTCGACCATCTTGGCCTGCACTTCGGCGGGCTTGCCGCTCTCCGCGGCCTTCTCCTCGGCGATCGCGCGCTCGCGGGCGATCAGTTCCTGATCGAGACCATCGGCATTCAGCGCCAGCGGGAAAGCGGCCGCGATATGCATCGCAAGCTGATTACCCAGGGCTTCGAGCGCATCGGCGGGAGCCGAGCTCTCGAGCGCGACCAGTACGCCGATCTTGCCGAGCGCCGGCGCAACGGCATTGTGCATATAGGGCACGATCACGCCTTCGCTGACCGCAACGGTCTTGATACGGCGGACCTGCTGGTTTTCGCCGATGGTCGCGACATTGTTGGTGAGCTTTTCGCCAACCGTACCGCCATCGGGATAGGCCGCGGCCTTCAGCACCTCAACATCGTCGCCATCCACGCCCAGGGCAACCTGAGTAGTCTTGCGCACGAAATCCTGGAACTGGTCGTTCTTCGCGACGAAGTCGGTTTCGGAATTCACTTCCACGGCAACGCCGCGAGTGCCTTCAACGGCAACGCCGACCAGGCCTTCAGCCGCGGTGCGGCTCGACTTCTTGGCGGCAGCGGCCAGGCCCCTGGCACGCAGAGCGTCGACGGCAGCCTCGATGTCGCCATTGGTCTCGTCGAGAGCCTTCTTGCAGTCCATCATGCCGGCGCCGGAGCGCTCGCGCAGGGCCTTCACGTCAGCGGCGGTATATGCAGCCATTGTTCTGTCCTCTTGAATATGTGTGCCGTGGCGCCAGGCCAATCGACTGGCCCGGCGCGCTAAACGGCAATTATGCCAGTTCGGTTACGGTCAGGCCGAAGCTTCTTCGCCGGCTTCCGCCTGAGCGGGAGCTTCGACGACGGCATCCGAAGTGGTTTCAACGATTTCTTCGGCCGGCGGGGCGTCCATCGCGCCGATGTCACGGCCCGAATCGACAACACCCTCATTATTGCCCTTGGTGGCAGCCTGAGCCACCGCATCGCAATAGAGGCGCACTGCGCGGCTGGCGTCGTCATTGCCCGGGATCGGGAAGGCAATGCCCGAAGGATCGACATTGGTGTCGAGCACGGCGACGACCGGAATACCGAGCACATTGGCTTCCTTGATCGCCAGCTGTTCGACATTGGCGTCGATTACGAACATCACGTCCGGAATGCCGCCCATGTCGCGGATACCGCCGAGCGACATCTGCAGCTTTTCATGCTTGCGGGTGAGGTCGAGGATTTCCTTCTTGGTGAGACCCGAAGTGTCACCCGAAAGCTGTTCCTCGATCGTCTTCATCTTCTTGATCGACAGGCTGATCGTCTTCCAGTTGGTGAGCATGCCGCCCAGCCAGCGGTGGTTGACGTAATACTGTCCGCTGGCGCGGGCCGCATCGGCGATCGGATCCTGCGCCTGGCGCTTGGTGCCGACGAACAGCACCTTGCCGCCCGCACGTACGGTGCCGGAGACGAATTCAAGCGCGCGCGCCATCAGGGGCACAGTCTGCGACAGGTCGATGATGTGAACACCGTTGCGGGCGCCGAAGATATACGGCTTCATCCGCGGGTTCCAGCGGTGGGTCTGGTGGCCGAAGTGAGCGCCGGCCTCGATCAATTGCTGCATGCTGACGGTAGGAGCCGCCATAGGTATTTCCTTTCCGGTTGTTCCGCTGGAAGGCTGGAACCGGGCGGAGATCCCGCCTGCGGCACCGGTATGTGCGCCTTCCATGTGAATTTGCCCTAGCCAGAAATGACGAAAATCCGCCAATCTCAGCCAAAGCGGCCTCGCCCTTAGCCCCGATCTCCGCCAAAATCCAGCACCAATCCGACGATAGTGCCACAGTCCTCTTCACGCCGGATGCGGACGTCACATGCAGAACGCGCTTGACGGATTAGAACAAATAGGGAACATTGTTCATAGAAACACCGTTGGGGGCCTCTACGGCGAGCTTACCTATCACTCTCCACCGGTTATCCACAAGCCTTCCACAGCCCTTCCCCGGCTTTGGAAACAATGAATGGAGCGGATTCGATGACGGTTCTTGCCCTTGCCCTGCTGTTCGGGACAGCCGGCCTCGCTTCTCTCGTCGTGCTTGTTCAGTCTTATACGCACGGCTTCGCCGCGTTCAAAACACTGCGACGCGCCCTCGCCAATTGCGACGATGTCGTGACCGCTCGCCTGAAGATCGTGGAGCAACGGCCGGTACGATTGCAACTGGTCAGCTCAAAGGAGCTTATGCCTCACGCTCCGCAACCTGGCGGGCTGCGCGCTGCCGCCTGATCCGTCCATAGCTGACGATACCCCAGGGCATGAGTGCCAGATAAGCAACGCAGATCGCTGCCAGCGTCCACCAGGGTTCGGTCAGCAAGGCGGCGAAGGCGATCCCTACCAGTGCGATCACCCCCAATCGCACACTCCGGCGCGGGCGCAGCGAAGCCCAGCTCAGCGTCGCGATGTTCGAAATCAGCAGGAATGCAATTCCGGCAACCCATAGCGCCACCAGCACCGGCTCACGGAATATCTGCTCCCCACTTGCCAGCCACAGGTAAAGTGGCACGAAGGCCAGCCCCGCCCCTACTGGCGCGGGGACCCCGGTGAGGAAGCCGGCTGACTTGTGCGGTTGATCATCCATGTCGATCCGCGCGTTGAAGCGCGCCAGCCGCAAAGCCATGCAGATCGCGAAAGCGAGAGAAGCAAACCATCCCAGGCGGGGAAGGTCCTGCAACGACCACAAAAACAGGATCAATGCCGGAGCCATGCCGAAAGACAATGAATCCGCCAGACTGTCGAGTTCCGCGCCAAAACGCGATTGCGCCTTGAGAAGCCTTGCGATCCGCCCATCGATCCCATCAAGCACACCAGCGAGAATCACGGCGAACACGGCCCGCTCCCAATCGCCATTTATGGCGAAACGCACTCCGGTAAGCCCGGCACACAATGCGGCGGCAGTAATGGCGTTGGGCAGAACGGCTCGCAGGGTCAGCCCAGCCCCCGGGCGCTGGGCGATCGAAATCTCGCCTTCGGAGGCTTTTGGCCCGATCGGTTCGTGCCCGTCACTCTCCTCCAGCCCTGTCACTGGCTTACGCCCTCGATCAACTGCCGCTTGCCGATCTCAGCGAGCACTGTTTCGCCCGCGATAACCTTCTGGCCCATGAGTACCTTCGGATCGGTCCCTTCGGGAAGATAGACGTCCACCCGGCTGCCAAAGCGAATTAAACCCACGCGCTGCCCTACGGCCAGCATATCGCCCGGCTTGACGAAAGGCACGATGCGCCTTGCCACCAGGCCCGCAATCTGCGTGAAACCGATCTGCAAGCCATCGGCCCGCTCGATCAATATGTGCTGACGCTCATTTTCTTCGCTGGCCTTGTCGAGATCGGCATTCATGAACTTGCCGGGAATATAGATCACCCGTCGCACCGTGCCGCCCACCGGGGCCCGGTTGATGTGCACATCGAACACGGACATGAAAATCGAAACGCGCGTAACCTTGCCCCCGCCCAGTCCGCGCGAACCGCTGCCATCGTCCATCTGCAGTTCGATTGGCGGCGCGACTTCCTGGATCAGGGTAACGAGGCCATCGGCAGGCGCGACGATATAGCTCTCGTCCTGCGGGACCACACGCTGGGGATCACGGAAGAAGGCCAGGATGCCGAAGGTGAGCAACACCAGCGGCCATCCCACGATCTCCCAATCGAGACCGAGCAGGAAAACGAGACTGATCACTGCCGCGATCAGCCCAAACTTGCGCCCTTCGGGGTGAATAGCGGGCCAACCCCACGCTGCTTCGCCCCGGCCCTTATTGTCGAGTATTTCACCGGCCATGCGTGCCTCCTACGGGTTAGTGCGCAGCCCTACAACCCATGATGGATGCAGCAGCAGCAATGCCGGAAATGGTGTGAAATATCCATTCGGCATGCCAAACAAGAATGTTCCCGGGCGTTTCGGCCCGGGTTGCAAGGTACGCTCTCTGATCTTTTGAAGGCGGCGGTGGTGGACAGGGCTGGATTCGAACCAGCGTACGCTCTCGCGGGCAGATTTACAGTCTGCTGCCATTAACCACTCGGCCACCTGTCCACACCATGCCGGTGCCGGGTTGCCCCGTAAAATCGGCCCTTCGAAAAGTGCCGGTCCAGCCGAGAGGCGCCCCAATGGCGAAGCGATGCTTGCCTGTCAATGGGGCGACTGGCAGGAGCGCCAGGAAGATTTCGGTGAAAAGCGCCGAACAGGGAGTAAAGATGGCGAAGCATGGGGAAAAGCGGGCATTGCGCGGGCGTGCCGGGCGGATGCAGGGCGGACGCGGCAGTGGCAGGGGATCGCAGGGTTCCGTGCGCCTGTGGGGCCGGCACGCGGTGGAAGCCGCGCTGAAAAATCCCGAGCGCCGGCACCGCAAGCTTTGGGCGACACGCGAGGGGATCGAATCGCTCGACGGTGAACTTCCGGCCGATTTCCCGCTGGAATATGCCGAGGGCGCCGATCTTGGCCGCCTGGTCGCGCGGGATGCGCCGCATCAGGGGCTGGTGCTCGAATGCGAGCCGCTGGAAGGCCTGCTTCTCGATGAAGTGCTCGACGGCGATCCCGCCCGTCCGCTCGTTGTCCTCGATCAGGTGACCGATCCGCATAATGTCGGCGCGATCCTGCGCTCGGCTGCGGCCTTCAATGCTTGCGCGGTAGTGACGCAGGACCGCCATTCCCCACCCGAATCCGGTGTGGTGGCCAAATCGGCGTCCGGTGCGCTGGAGATCGTGCCCTGGGTGCGCGTGGTGAATCTCTCCCGCGCCCTGGAGGAGGCAGCGGAAGCTGGATATTGGCGCATCGGCCTTGCAGGCGAGACCGAGACGACGCTGGCCGATGTGCTTCCTTCAGGCCCTGTCGCGCTGGTGCTGGGCGCAGAAGGCGAAGGGCTGCGCGCAAATGTCGCCAGCCATTGCGACGCCCTCGCCCGCCTGCCTATCAGCAACCGGATGGAAAGCCTCAACGTGTCCAATGCAGCTGCGATCGCGCTCTATGCCGTCGCTTCGCGCAGTGGCGCTTGACCGAGGGAGCGGAACAATGGCGGTAATGGCAGGATTCGGCAGAGCTGCGCAGGCATCGCGCGGCGTGGTTTTCGCAGTGGGGCTTGCCCTGCTGCTGACGGGGTGCTTCCTATCCCCCGGCAAGTTCGATGCGGCGCTGGATCTGCGCAAGGACGGCACTTTCACTTACAGCTACAAGGGCGAGATCTTCATCCTGGGCCTCAGCCGCATGGCCGAGATCGGCAATGAGCTGGATGGTGCCCCGCAATTCGAACCTTCGACCTGCTATAATGACGATTACGAAGAGCAGGAATGCACGGCCGAAGACATCGAGCAGCAGAAGCGCGACTGGGAAGCGAAGCTTGCCGACAAGAAGGCGGAAGACGCCCGCAACGCCAAGGCATTCGGCACATTGTTCGGCGGGATCGACCCGACCGACCCTGCTGCTGCGGAAGAACTGGCTGCCAGCCTGCGACGCCAGCGCGGCTGGAACAGCGTGGAGTACAAGGGCGACGGTCTGTATGTGGTGGACTTCGCGATCACCAGCAAGCTGGGCCACGACTTCACTTTTCCGGTGATGGAAGGCTTCCCGCTCTCGAATAATTTCGTGATCGCCAATCTGCGCGATGGCGGGGTTGTACGGATTGATACCCCGGGTTTTGCCGTGCAACCAAACTCCCCCAGTTCTTCAAGCGGATTGCTGCAATTCGCCTCGCTTTATGGGGAGAACGGTTCGGCCGGGGAAGGTGCACCGAAAATTCCCGAATTGAGCGGCACCTTCACGATCACCACCGATGCGGCGATCCTGGCAAACAACACCGATGAAGGCCCGCAGGCCTCGCCCAAAGGCCAGCAACTGAGCTGGAAGGTCAGCCGTCGGACGACTGCCGCCCCAATGGCACTGATCCAGATCGCCAATTGATCCCCCTGCCCCGTGCATCGGCCACCGCGAGGGGCGTTGCACGGGGCCCAGGCAAGAAGAAAGCCGCGCCTGCCGATGGGCAGACGCGGCTTTTTCTTGGCGGTCGCGAGGCGTAGCGGCCGCCAGTGAAGTCCGCTTAGTTTACGGCGTCCTTCAGACCCTTGCCAGCCTTGAACTTGGGCTGGCTCGAAGCCTTGATCGTCATCGGTTCACCGGTACGCGGATTGCGGCCGGTCGACGCCTTGCGCTTGGCAACCGAGAAGGTGCCGAAGCCTACCAGGCGCACTTCATCGCCCTTGGCAAGTGCAGCGGTAATCGTGTCGAACACGCCTTCCACTGCCTTGGTTGCGTCACTGCGGGAAAGCCCGCTTGCATCGGCAACGGCGCCGATCAGTTCGTTCTTGTTCATCGTAAAGGAACCCCCTCTGAGATGTGCCGGATTTGACTATCGTTTTGAATCGCCTCTCGGGTGGCGGTGAATTGAGCGATTTTTGGTGGTCCTGTCAAAGGCAAAACACACGCAAAAGCGCGGTTTTTTCACAATTCAGTGACGGAAAGCGACGAGTTGAGCCTCACACGCTGTCATAAGCGCAGCCGCCCCCCGTCACAAACCTGTCGTGACGGGGGGAAGGCCGGCTCGAATCGCCATTTTCCGGCGAATCTCAATGGGCGGTGGCGGAAGGTGCGGAGCCTACGGAGGCGGGATTCGGCTGGCTCGCCAGATCATCTTCGTCGCTCCATTCGATGGCCTGAGGCATCGAAGTCAGCGCCCGTTCCAACACCTGGTCCACATGGCTGACCGGGATGATCTCCAGCCCCTGCTTCACATTATCGGGGATCTCGGCAAGGTCCTTGCGGTTCTCTTCCGGGATCAGCACCGTCTTGATGCCGCCGCGCAGCGCCGCGAGGAGCTTTTCCTTGAGGCCACCAATCGCCAGCACGCGCCCGCGAAGCGTGACCTCGCCGGTCATCGCCACATCCGGGCGCACCGGAATGCCGGTGAGCGAGGAAACGATCGAAGTCACCATGCCGATACCGGCGGAAGGCCCATCCTTGGGAACTGCCCCTTCGGGCAAATGGATGTGCACATTCTTGCGCTGGAAGATCGAGGGCTTGATGCCATAGGCCGGAGCCCGCGCCTTCACGAAGCTGAAGGCCGCCTGGATCGACTCGGTCATCACTTCGCCAAGCTTGCCTGTGGTGCGCACTTCGCCCTTGCCGGGAGTCGTCACGCTTTCGATGGTCAGCAATTCGCCCCCCACTTCCGTCCAGGCAAGGCCTGTCACCGCACCGACCTGCGCCTCTTCATCCGACATGCCATGGCGGTACTTGCGCACGCCCGCATAGTCGGCAAGATTTTCCGGCGTGATCGTCACGCTGGTGGCCTTGCCTTCCAGGATCGAGCGCAGGCTCTTGCGCGCCAGCCGGGCGATTTCACGCTCCAGCGTACGCACACCTGCCTCGCGGGTGTAATAGCGGATCAGGTCGCGCAAGGCTTCGTTGGTGAGGGTGAACTCACCCTTCTTCAGCCCATGCGCCTTCACCTGCTTTTCGATCAGGTGCCGTTCGGCGATCTCGACCTTCTCGTCTTCCGTGTAACCCTCAAGCCGGATGATCTCCATGCGATCGAGCAGCGGCTGCGGCAGGTTGAGGCTGTTGGCCGTGCACACGAACATGATATCCGAAAGGTCCATATCGACCTCCAGATAATGGTCCTGGAACCTGGAGTTCTGTTCCGGATCGAGCACTTCGAGCAGCGCCGCCGAGGGATCGCCCCTGAAGTCCTGGCCCAGCTTGTCGATCTCGTCGAGCAGGAACAGCGGGTTGGAAGTACCGGCCTTCTTGAGGTTCGACACGATCTTGCCCGGCAAGGAACCGATATAGGTCCGCCGATGGCCGCGAATCTCGGCCTCGTCACGCACGCCGCCCAGCGACTGGCGGATGAATTCGCGCCCGGTCGCCCTGGCGATCGACTTGCCGAGCGAAGTCTTGCCCACGCCCGGAGGGCCGACGAGGCACAGGATCGGCCCCTTCAGCTTGTTCGAACGCGCCTGGACCGCGAGATATTCGACGATCCGGTCCTTCACCTTGTCCAGCGCATAGTGATCCTGATCCAGAATCTCCTGGGCGCGGCCGAGGTCTTTCTTGAGCTTGGACTTCTTGCCCCAGGGCAGGCCCAGCAGCACGTCGAGATAATTGCGTACCACAGTGGCTTCCGCGCTCATCGGCTGCATGGTCTTGAGCTTCTTCAGCTCGGTCAGCGCCTTGGCGCGTGCTTCCTTGGAGAGCTTGAGCTTGTCGATCTTCTCCTGAAGCTCGGCAATCTCGTTACCTTCTTCCCCGTCGCCGCCCAACTCGCTCTGGATCGCCTTGAGCTGTTCGTTGAGATAATACTCGCGCTGGGTCTTCTCCATCTGGCGCTTCACGCGCCCGCGGATCTTGCGTTCCACCTGCAGGACCGACAGTTCGCCTTCCATGAAGCCAAAGGCCATTTCCAGCCGCTTCATCGGATCGCGTTCGGTCAGCAGGGCCTGCTTGTCGGCCACCTTGGCGTTGAGATTATGCGCCACCATGTCCGCCAGACGCGAGGCATCGTCGATCTCGGCCATTTCCTGTTCGAGATCTTCGGGCACCTTCTTGTTGAGCTTGGCGTATTCGGCGAATTGCTCAACCACGCTGCGCATCATCGCGGCGACTTCGGTGCCGCCCGCGAATTCAGGGTCGAGCAGCTCGACCTGGGCAACCACGAAGGAGTTTTCCTCGCGCAGGTTTTCCAGCTTCGCGCGCTGCTGCCCTTCCACCAGCACGCGAACCGTGCCGTCGGGCAGCTTGAGCAGCTGAAGTACCTGGGCGACAACGCCCATGTCATAAAGATCGTCACGCTCGGGATCGTCGCAGCCGGGGTCCAGCTGGGCGACAAGGAAGATATCCTTGGAGCCCGCCATCGCCTCCTCAAGTGCCGCAACAGACTTCTCGCGCCCGACGAAGAGCGGCACGACACTGCCAGGGAAGACCACGATGTCGCGCAGGGGAAGCAGGGGGTAGAGATTCATTAGGCCGGTATATCCAAATTTCATGCGCCCCGCATAGGGCTCAGGGAAGGATTTCCCATCATTTAACCGGGAATATGGGAAGCACCTCCGCCGGCTGCAATGGGGCGGGCGCATTCATGTTCACGATTGGTTTCCCGTCGAAGTTGACAATGTTGACACGGTAGGAAGCCAATCGCCACAGATCGGATTTTGAGATAAAAGCATTTAATATCAATTATTTATCTCGATATTTAGCGGCGCAGGCCTGATGCCGCCCATTGGAAAGCCCTGTTTCGCATGGGCCGGAACTTGACGGTGGGCACAAGCACGCTACGGCCCCGCCCGTCTTTCCCCTGCGCATGAGGCCCCTTCGAGCGTCGCTGTCAACTTCTGCGATCTCCCGACCCGAAACAGCCCATGCTTGCCCGAATCCTGCGACATAATGCGGCGCTGGAACGCCAGCCCGCCCTCGGCCATCTGGGCTGGCTGCGTGGCGCGATCGGCGCCGCGCTGGGCATCTTCCTGGCGGGTGCGGCAACCTATGCCCTAGTCGGGATGGCTAGCGGCATGGCGGGAATGGGCGCCCTGCCCTGGCTGGTCGCACCGCTCGGCGCATCGGCAGTGCTGGTGTTTTGCGTTCCGGCCAGCCCGCTCGCCCAGCCTTGGCCCGTTATCGGTGGAGACCTGCTTTCCGCGCTGGTCGGCCTTGCGGCGGGCCATCTGTTCGGCACACCCTGGATCGCGGCGGGCGCGGCTGTAGGCGCAGCCATCGCCATCATGACGCTGACCCGCTGCCTCCATCCGCCCGGCGG
>DATJDU010000082.1:0-22164 GCA_035497315.1 Sphingomonadaceae bacterium | reverse complement strand
CGCCTGCGCCTGCGCCTGCGCCTGCGAAGGGCTAACAACTAACAGTCCCATAATACTCAGCACTGCCATCTGGCGCATACAACATATCTCCCTTACGGAAGCGCCTAACCAATTCTGCCTAATTTTCTTTGAAGATAAGGTTTTGCTTTTAGGCAAATTTGATCCAAAGTCGCTAGTCCGCTTCCGGACCGTTGCAGTCGCAATTCCTGCCCGATGGGGCGTTCGCTGAATGTCGAGTTTTGGCGATGAACCTGCCGGTGGACGCGGGGCACGTGAATGGCGAGTTTGTCCCCGAAGCGGACATTGATCAGCGAGTGCCCGGACGACCGCAATATTGTCGTTCCCAGACTGTCCGGTTTCAGCGCTCCTCCTTCAATTCCCTCAAGCCAGAAAACACTTCCCTACAGACCCCGAAATGGCGTTTATCCTCCGCCATGGACAGCCTCTCCCTCGCCCTGCCCTGCGCATGTCCCATCCGCGCCTGCCCGGCCTTTCGGATCGCTGCGACCATGCACGAAAAGCCGAAACGGAAGGTGACACTTCCCCTTACCCGCAGCCTCAAAAAACAGCTCGAAACCGCGGAACACAGGTGTGGCACGCCCCGCACCGAACAGGGCGTTTCCCTGTCCGGAAAGGTGACACATCCCCCCGTCGCCGGGATGGTCTTTCTGCGCAAACTATAGTGTAACAGGTGTAACACCCCCCGGCCGCAGCGGCCGGAAGCTGAACGGATCACGCCATGCCCCTTCCCGCCCTGCTTTCGAACCTGCGCATCCCGGTGATCGGTTCGCCGCTGTTCATCATCTCCAACCCCGATCTGGTGATCGCGCAGTGCAAGGCGGGGATCGTCGGCAGCTTCCCCACGCTCAACGCGCGCCCTTCCGGCATGCTGGACGAATGGCTGCACCGCATTACCGAGGAACTGGCCGCGCATGATCGCGACAATCCGGATCGGCCAGCCGCGCCCTTCGCCTGCAATCTCATCGTCCACCGTTCCAACCCCCGGCTGGAAGAAGATGCGATGG
Organism: Sphingomonadaceae bacterium; assembly: GCA_035497315.1. Taxonomy (GTDB): domain Bacteria; phylum Pseudomonadota; class Alphaproteobacteria; order Sphingomonadales; family Sphingomonadaceae; genus Andeanibacterium. The sequence continues at coordinate 21,139 of DATJDU010000082.1, read as the reverse complement.
TGCTGGCCAAGTGGAAAGTGCCGCTGGTCATCACCTCGCTGGGCGCGATCGAGGATATCAACACGGGCGTCCATGGCTGGGGCGGGATCGTGCTGCACGACATCATCAACCAGCGCTTCGCCCACAAGGCGATCGAAAAGGGCGCGGACGGGCTGATCGCGGTCGCCGCCGGTGCGGGCGGCCATGCCGGGGCGCAATCGCCCTTCGCCCTGATGCAGGAATTGCGCGAATGGTTCGCCGGGCCGATTGCCCTGTCAGGCGCCATCGCCCATGGCCGCTCGATCCTGGCGGCGCAGGCCATGGGGGCCGACCTTGCCTATATCGGCTCCCCCTGGATCGCCACGCCGGAAGCCAATGCGGTGGATGCCTACAAACAGGCCATCGTGGAAGGGAATGCGGGCGATATCGTCTATTCCAACCTCTTCACCGGGGTTCACGGCAATTATCTGAAGAGGTCCATCGAACGGGCCGGGCTCGATCCCGAGCATCTGCCGGAAAGCGACCCCAGCAATATGGATTTCGCCAAGGCCACCGGCGGCGAGGCCAAGGCGTGGAAGGATATCTGGGGTTCGGGCCAGGGGATCGGCGCGGTGAAGGCCGTGGAACCGGTCGCCCAGCGGGTCGCAAAACTGGAGGCGGAATATGAAGCCGCCAAGCGCGAACTGGCGGAAAAGGCGGGGATGTAAGATCCTAGGCGCAGACTTCTTTCGCCAGGAATTCCGGCACGGGGCGCCCCGCAAGCCAGCCCAGGGTCGCCTCCCTGAACAGCGACGCCCCGGCAAGGCTGCGCGCAGGAAGCCAGCAAACGGCTGCGAGGCCAGCAAGATCGCACAGCAGAACGCCAAGCAGGAACTGCGCTCGCAAGACCGGCCCCATCCCTTCCGCGCCGGCGAGATGCGGCCCGGGCGAAAGCGTCACCGCCTCGCATTGGGTAAGCGAAGGCAGCAGGCCGAAGCGGCGCGGATGCAACAGCAGCATCCCCGGATCGCCCGGAGCCAGCCCGCGCAGATCGAAAGTGAGGCCGTTGACACACAGTTCAAGCCAGTGGCCAGTGCCAGGCCCGCCATTTCCTATCGAGGAATCGAACGTGACGGAAAACTCCGCCGCCCGCCCAAGCTCCCGCACTGCACGCCCATCCGGGCGCGATGCCGGATCGAACAGCAGCGAGAGCACCGGCGCGGCTTCCCTGCAGCCTGTCGCGACTTGGCGTGAAATGATCTGCCTCCCCCCTTCGGCATGGAGGGAACCGTCCCTGCCCCGAACGCCCCGCCGCGTCGAGCCCCGATATGTCCAGTCGCGTCCACATTGGACGAAACCAATCGGGCAATGCCGGACGCACAAGCCGTTCCGGCAGCACGTGCCATTGTCAATCATACCCGGGCCGGGCTAGGCCGCACTCATGGCTACCCAGGGATCATCGGCAGTTTTCGGAGTGGAACGCTCGCTGGCAGGGCGCAACTGGCGCTGGCGCGGCGGAAATATGGATCTGGGTGAGAGCTATTCAGGCATGGCAGGCAGCCTGGAGCAGGATCTTGTCACCCAGCTCCTGCTTGCGCGCGGCGTCGAACACGATGATATCGAGCGCCACCGCAGCCCCACCCTGCGCGGTTTCCTTCCCGATCCGAGCGAATTTCGCGACATGGATGCCGCCGCCCGCCGCCTTGCAGAAGCCGTGCTGGGGAATGAGACGGTCACCATCTACGGCGACTACGATGTCGATGGCGCGACCAGCGCCGCCCTCCTCGTCCGCCTGCTGCGGATGCTGGGGCACGATGCACGCTATTATATTCCCGACCGGCTGCTGGAGGGGTATGGCCCCTCCGGCGAGGCACTCGTCCGGCTGGGCGAGCAAGGCTCCAGCCTGATCGTCACCGTCGATTGCGGGGCGATGGCGCATCAGGCGCTTTCCATGGCGCATGAGGCAGGCGTGGACGTGATCGTGGTGGACCACCACAAATGCTCCGCCGAGCTTCCGATCGCCGCCGCACTGGTGAACCCCAACCGGCTGGACGAGAGCGATACCGGGGCCGCCCACGGCCATCTCGCCGCGGTGGGGGTGGCGTTCCTGCTCGCCATCGCCACGGTTCGCACCCTGCGCGATCGCGGTTTTTTCGAAACCCGGCGAGAGCCCGACCTGTTCTCCCTGCTCGACCTTGTCGCACTCGGTACGGTGGCTGACGTTGCCGCACTGCACGGCCTCAATCGCGCACTGGTGGCGCAGGGCCTCAAGATCATGGCCCGGCGCGAGAATACCGGCATGGCCGCTCTGATCGACGCAAGCCGGCTGAGCCGCGCCCCTACCTGCAGCGACCTCGGCTTTGCGCTTGGCCCGCGGATCAACGCTGGCGGCCGCGTGGGCGAATCGACATTGGGTGTGCGGCTGCTGACAACCGAAGATCCCGAAGAAGCCCGCGCCATTGCGGCACAGCTTTCGCTTCTCAACGAAGAACGCCGTGCAATCGAAGCCACCGTGCAGGAAGAGGCCGAAGCGCAATTGGCCACCCAGCACAACCGCGCAGTGATCGTCCTGGCGGGCATCGGCTGGCACCCCGGCGTGATCGGCATCGTCGCAGGGCGAATCAAGGAAAAGACCGGCAAGCCGACACTGGTCATCGCGCTCGACGCCGATGAGGAGGGACGCGGCAAGGGTTCGGGACGCTCGGTCAGCGGAGTGGATCTGGGATCGGCAATCATCGCCGCACGCGAACACGGGCTGCTGGTGGCCGGTGGCGGCCATGCCATGGCGGCGGGGCTCACGGTCGAAGCGGGCAAACTCGATTCGCTCGGCGATTGGCTTGACGAGCGGCTTTCCGCGGCCGTCATGCGGGCGATGGAAGAACGGTCCATGCTGCTCGATCTTGCCCTCGCCCCCGGCGGACTGACGCCTAATCTTGTGGAAACTCTTGAAAGCGCCGGGCCATTCGGAGTCGGCTGGCCTGCGCCCCGCGTCGCCGTTGGCCCTGTCAGGCTGGTGAAGGCGGATATCGTGGGCAAGGATCACGTGCGCCTGATCGCCAGCGGACGCGATGGCGGATCGTTCAAGGCGGTGGCCTTCAGGTCTGCGGAAACCGATCTCGGCCAGGCCTTGCTGCACGGTTCGCGCGGGCGCAGCCTGTGGCTGGCGGGCCGCGTGAAGCTCGATGATTGGGGCAGCCGCCCGCAAGCCGAACTCCACCTGGAAGATGCTGCCTGGGCCGATTGAGACAAAAGCGTTTCACAGGGCTTGACCGCACGGAAATGCATCCCTAAGTGCCCGGGCCTGCCACCGACGTGGCCCCTTCGTCTAGCGGTTAGGACGCGGCCCTTTCACGGCTGAAACACGGGTTCGATTCCCGTAGGGGTCACCACGGTGGGCATGACTGCGACGTCATGCTATCCGGTAAGTGCAGAAAAGGTCTCCCACCGGAATGCCGGGATTACCGGCCCCTTCGTCTAGCGGTCAGGACGCGGCCCTCTCACGGCTGAAACACGGGTTCGATTCCCGTAGGGGTCACCAGCACCAGATCGCGCTCATGTTCTCCCCGATCAATTGTGACATACGCCGCTTGGGTCTGGCGATGCGCCAGCGGCGCGGCTAAGCGCGAAACGCAATGAACGAATTCCGTTCCCAACCCTGGCCCGGGGTGCTGATCGCACTCGCAGGCGGAGCCGGCATGGCAATGGCCGGGGTAAACCTGTGGCTGATCGCCGCGATCCTGCTGCTGTGGGTGTGCTCGCTGTGGATCGCCCGCCCGGTGGAGCGGATGGTCCAGCCACAGACTGATTCGGTCCAGCTCACTCGCGACGGTATGCGCGACATGATCGAACAGTTCAGTCTGCCGCTGCTGCTGCTGGATCGCAACCGGATCATCATTGCCAATTCCGCCGCCCGCACCGTTTTCGGCAAGCATATCGTGGGCCAGGACGCCCGCGTAGCCTTGCGCCATCCGCAAGCAATCGCCCTGCTTGACCGCAAGCGCGATGGTTCGGCCACTATCCAGGGCCTGACCACGCCGCGCAGCATCTGGAAGGTGACGCTCCATTCGATCAACGATCGCTATTGGGTGATCGAACTGCACAATCGCACCGCCGAAGCCGACATCAGCCGCGCCCATACGGATTTTGTCGCCAATGCCAGCCACGAACTGCGCACGCCGCTCGCCTCCATCATCGGCTATGTCGAGACACTTACCGAGGAAGGGGATTCGGTCGACCCCGCCACCTCTGCCAAGTTCCTCGATACTGTGCTGCGCGAGGCGAGGCGGCTGCAAAGCCTGGTGAGCGACCTCATGTCGCTTTCGCGCATCGAAGCGGAAAAGCATGACCAGCCTGCCGAACAGCTCGATCTTGCCAAGCTCGTCACAAAGGCGGCACGGGATGCCGGCGCGCCCAAGGATAAGGCGCGCGTTTCGCTGAGCGTGCCGAACGTGCCGGTTCCGATCAGGGGCGATACCCAGCAGCTCGAGCAGCTGGTCCGCAATCTGGTCGACAATGCGTTGAAATATGGCGCGCAGGACCTGCCCGTCGATGTCGCACTGAAGGCCGAGGAAGGTGACCGTGCCGTACTGACCGTTACCGATCACGGCGAAGGCATCGATCCGGAACATATTCCGCACCTCACCAGACGCTTCTACCGTACCGATCCGGGCCGCAGCAGGGCTGCAGGCGGCACCGGCCTTGGCCTTGCCATCGTGAAGCACATCGTCGAACGCCATCGCGGGCGTCTGGATATCACCAGCAAGAAGGGCGAAGGCACGATTGTGACCGTGAAACTACCAACTATCGAACAGACTCGTTAGTATTGTCATACATGTGTCACATAACTCCAACATCGCGCGGGCAGTGAGCCACGAGGCAATCAGCCTCCCAGTCCGGGACATGACCATGAAGACCAAAGCACTTCTCGCCCTTCCCCTCATTTCTGCCGCCCTCGCCCTGTCCGCCTGTGGCAGCAGCGGTGAGAACGCCACGCGCGACTCGATCCGCGCAGTGGGTTCCTCCACTGTCTATCCCTTCGCCAAGGCGGTCGCTGAGTCGCTCGCCCGCTCGAATCACGAATTTAAATCGCCGATTATCGAGTCCACCGGCACCGGCGGCGGCATGAAGCTGTTCTGCGCCGGTGTGGGTGCCAGCACGCCTGACATCACCAATGCCTCGCGCCGGATGAAGAAGTCCGAATTCGAGGATTGCCAGGCCAATGGCGTGAAGGACATCATCGAAATCCAGGTTGGCCTCGATGGCATTGCCTTCGCCGCCGACAAGGGTGGGATCGATATGAACCTCACCCCCGAAATCATTTACAAGGCGCTGGCCGCCAAGCCTTTCGGCAAGGAACAGACCGCCAAGACCTGGAAGGACGTCGACCCTTCGCTGCCGGCCGATCCGATCCTGGTCTACGGCCCGCCCTCGACCTCCGGCACACGCGATGCGCTGAAGGAACTCATCCTGGAAAAGGGTTGCGAAACCGATCCGGCGATGAAAGCACTGAAGGAAAGCGACGAAGACAAGTTCAAGCAGGTCTGCACCGAAGTGCGGGGCGACGGCGCCTATGTCGACCAGGGCGAGCAGGACAATCTGATCGTCCAGAAGATCGAGAGCAATCCGAAGGCAATAGGCGTGTTCGGCTATTCCTATCTCGAAGAGAATGCCGACAAGCTCAACGGCCTCAAGGTCAATGGCGTTATCCCGACCTATGACAATATCTCGAGCTTCGCCTATCCAGGTGCCCGCCCGCTCTTCATCTATGTCAAGAAGGCCCATCTCGATGCCATTCCGGGTCTGAAGGAATTCATGGCTGAATGGGTGAAGAACTGGGGCAAGGGCGGAATGCTGGCCAAGATCGGCCTCGTGGTGAGCCCCGATGATGTGATCGCCAAGAGCACCAAGGCGGCCACTGAATATACCGTGCTCAGCGCATCCGACTTCCAGTAAGCCAGTAAACGCGAGCAACACCCATGTCGCCAGCCATCCTGCTTCTCCTCGCCCTTGGGCTCGGGCTCGCGGGATGGCTCGCGGCCCGGGCCCGGGCGTGGAGCTTCCGCCGCGCCTCCTCCAACGGCCGCATTGCCGCGCTGCCTTCCTATTATGGCTGGTACGTCGCACTTTGGATCGTGATCCCGGCCGTATTGTTCATCATCGCCTGGGGCATCATCGCCCCCGCATTGGTGACGCAATCGGTCATGGCCGATCCGGCCGCTACCAATCTGCCCGCCTTCGGGATGCAGCGCGAGACGATCCTGGCAGAGGCCCACGCCGTCGCGACGGGTGCGGCCAATGCGGTATTCAACCCGCAGGCCCGCGATCTCGTCGAGCCTTTCCGCGCCGCGCTTGAAAAGATGAATGCCATCGGCATCGCCGCAACTCTGGTGATCGCCTTCCTTGGCGGCGCATGGTCATTTACCCGCCTGCGCCCCGATTTCCGCGCCCGCACCCGGGTGGAGCGGATCGTGATGCTGTTCCTGCTGCTGGCGTCGCTGGTGGCGATTCTCACTACACTCGTCATCTTCCTCTCGCTGGTATTCGAGACAGTGCGCTTCTTCGGGATGATCGATCCCGTTTCCTTCCTCTTCGGCACGCATTGGGGCCCCGATCCGATGACCTCGGCCGAAGGCGCCGATCCGAGCCGCTTCGGTGCGATCCCGCTGTTCTGGGGCACGATCTATATCGGCGCGATCATCGCCATGATCGTGGCCATCCCGCTGGGGCTGATGAGCGCGATCTACCTCACCCAATATGCCAGCCCCACATGGCGCAAATGGCTCAAGCCCGCGCTGGAGATTCTCGCGGGTGTGCCCACGGTGGTCTATGGCTATTTCGCCGCACTCACCATCGCCCCGGCGATCCGCGACATTGCCCTTTCGATCGGCATCTCCAATGCTTCCAGCGAAAGCGCTCTGGCAGCCGGTCTGGTGATGGGCGTGATGATTATTCCTTTCGTCTCATCAATGGCCGACGATTCCATTGCCGCAGTGCCGCAGGCCATGCGCGACGGCAGCCTGGCGATGGGCGCCACCACCAATGAGACGATCCGCAGGGTACTGGTTCCCGCCGCCCTGCCCGGCATCGTGGCGGGTGTGATGCTGGCGATCAGCCGCGCGATCGGCGAAACGATGATCGTGGTGATGGCTGCCGGCTATGCAGCGAACCTCACCGGCAATCCGCTTCAATCGATGACCACGGTTACCGTGCAGATCGTCGCCATGCTGACTGGCGAGGCCAGTTTCGACCATCCCGCGACGCTTAGTGCCTTTGCGCTGGGCTTCGTTCTGTTCCTGGTGACGCTGGGCCTGAATATCGTGGCCCTGCGCGTGGTGAAGAGGTTCCGCGAAGCCTATGAGTGAGGCAATCCTCCCCACCCGCACACCCGCCTTCGAGGCCCGGATTCGCAAGCGCTACGCGGCGGAACGGCGCTTCAAGCTGGCCGGTTTGTGCTCGATCCTGTTTTCAATCGTCGTTCTCGCCTTCCTGCTCGTCACGATGGCTTCCAACGGCATCAACGGCTTCAAGCGCGTCGAGCTGGCGGTGGAGATCGACTTCCCCGAGGCGGGCCTTTCCGCCGACCCTTCTGTGATGGCCCAGCCCAATGCCCTGCAAACCCTGGAGGCACAGGGACTGCCAGCGGTTGTGCAGTTCTACGCGGCGAAATCGCTGGGCGAAGATGGGGCAGAGCAAGTGAATTCCGAGGCTTGGCGCGATGTCGCGAGGGCGATCGTTGCCGATCCCTCCATCCTTTCTGCCAAGTCAGTGATGATGGTACCGGCTTCGCATCGCCTGGCAGCAGCCTATTCGGGCGATGGACAGGTCCAGCTTCAGCCGCTCGCAAAACGGCTCAAGGCCGAAGGCAAGCTTGAAAAGAATTTCGATTTCGGCTTCCTGGCCCGTTCCGATGCGACCGACCCGCAACTGGTCGGCATCTGGGGTGCGCTCAAGGGTTCGGTCCTGACGATGCTGGTCACACTGGCCGTCGCATTCCCGGTAGGTGTGTTGTCAGCGCTCTATCTCGAGGAATATGCGCCGAAAAATCGCTGGACCGACATGATCGAGGTTTCGATCAACAATTTGGCCGCGGTACCATCGATCATTTTCGGCCTGCTGGGGCTGGCGGTGTTCCTCACGATCTTCCCCAGCTACCGTTCGGCTCCGCTTATCGGTGGCCTTACCCTGGCGCTGATGACCATGCCGGTTATCGTGATTGCCGGCCGCAATGCGATCAAGGCCGTCCCGCCCTCGATCCGCGACGGTGCGCTGGCATTGGGCGCCTCGCCGATCCAGGTGGTATTCCACCATGTCCTTCCGCTGGCATTGCCCGGCATCCTGACCGGCACGATCATAGGCATGGCGCGTGCGCTTGGCGAAACGGCGCCGGCACTGATGATCGGCATGCGAGCTTTCGTGGCGACCCCGCCCGATGGTTTCACGTCGCCCGCCACCCTGCTTCCGGTCCAGATTTTCCTTTGGTCCGACGAAATCGACCGCGGTTTCGTCGAACGGACTTCCGCGGCGATTATTGTGCTATTGCTATTCCTGCTGGTGATGAATGGCCTGGCCATCTACCTGCGCAACCGGTTCGAGAAGAAGTGGTGACCATAGAAAATCCCTCCCTCCCCAACATGCCGAAGATGAGCGCCAACAAGGTCTCCGTCTATTACGGTGACAAGAAGGCCATCGACGAGGTTTCGATCGACATCGAAACTGAATATGTCACGGCTTTCATCGGCCCGTCCGGCTGTGGCAAATCGACCTTCCTGCGCACGCTTAACCGCATGAACGACACCATCGCGGCTGCGCGGGTGGAGGGCGAGATCATGCTGGATGGCGAAGATATCTATACGTCCGGTATGGATGTGGTGCAGCTTCGCGCCCGGGTGGGCATGGTCTTCCAGAAGCCCAACCCCTTCCCCAAGACGATCTTCGAGAACATCGCCTATGGTCCGAAGATCCATGGCCTGGCCGAAAGCAAGGCGGATATCGATGTGATCGTCGAGCGTTCGCTGCGCCGCGCGGGCCTGTGGGATGAAGTGAAGGATCGCCTGGCCGACAGCGGCACGGCGCTTTCGGGCGGACAGCAACAGCGCCTCTGCATCGCCCGTGCGATCGCAGTCGATCCCGAAGTGATCCTGATGGACGAGCCCTGCTCGGCTCTGGACCCGATCGCCACCGCGCGGATCGAGGAACTGATCGACGAATTGAAGGGACGCTTCGCGATCGTGATCGTCACACACTCCATGCAGCAGGCGGCCCGCGTTTCGCAACGCACCGCCTTCTTCCATCTTGGAAAAATGGTCGAGTATGGCCAGACATCCGACATCTTCACCAATCCGCGCGAAGAACGCACCAAGGATTACATTACTGGACGGTACGGCTGATGAGCACCGAACATACGGTCAAGGCATTCGATGAAGACATCACCCGGCTTCGCGGCCTGATCGCGGAGATGGGCGGCCTGGCCGAACTGGCTATCCAGGAATCGCTCCAGTCGCTGGTGAAGCATGACGAGAAGCTCGCCCGCGAAGTCGTCCGGCGCGACAAGAAGATCGACGCGCTGGAGATCGAGGTGGACAAGCTGGCGGTGCGGATCATCGCCTTGCGCGCGCCAATGGCGGACGATTTGCGCGAAGTGATCGCGGCGCTGAAGATCGCCGGCGTGATCGAGCGTATCGGCGATTACGCCAAGAACATCGCCAAGCGTGTGAACGAGCTTCAGGCGCGCAAGAAGTTCGACCCGCTGACCCTGCTTCCGGCAATGGGCGAAGTGGCCGCGGAGATGGTCCACGATGTGCTGACGGCCTATGCCGCGCGCGACCCTGTGACCGCACGCGAGGTGATTGCCCGCGACGAGAAGGTGGATGCCTTTTACGAGAGCATCTTCCGCAATCTCGTGAGCCACATGATGGAGAACCCCGCCACCATCAGCAGCGCTGCGCAATTGCTGTTCATCGCCCGCAGCATCGAACGCATCGGGGACCATGCCACCAATGTCGCAGAGATGGTCTATTTCGCCGCCACCGGCACTTACGTGCCCGAGCTGGACAGCGAGACGGACGGTTCAAATTGAGCTATGACAGGATCGCGACAGTGCGTGTCGCAATCCTGTAACATCTTTGTGGTGATGGGGCCCTGAAACAGACCGGAACCCAAGACGTGGCTGCACCCAAGCTTCTCCTCGTTGAAGACGACCCTGCCCTGGCCGAACTGCTGGAATATCGCTTCCAGAGCGAAGGCTACAATGTCCGCACCACCGCCGATGGCGATGAAGCGCTGATGCTTGCCGACGAGGATGCGCCCGATCTGGTGATCCTCGACTGGATGATCGAAGGCACCAGCGGCATCGAAGTCTGCCGTCGCCTGCGCCGCGACAAGGCGACTGCCCATGTCCCCATCATCATGCTGACCGCCCGCGAGGCAGAGGATGACCGGGTGCGCGGGCTGGATACGGGCGCCGACGATTACGTGACCAAGCCCTTCTCCCCCCGCGAACTGCTTGCCCGCGTGTCCGCCGTGCTGCGCCGCGTGCGCCCGGCGCTGGCTGGCGAGATGCTGGAAGTGGGCGATCTCAAGCTCGATCCGGTGGCACACCGGGTGGAACGGCGCGGGCAGCAGCTTGCTGTCGGCCCCACGGAATATCGCCTGCTCAAATTCTTCATGGAAAGCCCCGGCCGGGTCTTCTCACGCGGGCAATTGCTCGACGGCGTGTGGGGCACCGGCAGCGAGATCGAGGAACGCACGGTGGACGTACATATCCGCCGGTTGCGCAAGGCGATCCAGGTGGGCAATTCGCCCGATCCGATCCGCACGGTCCGTTCGGCCGGATATGCGCTTGAAGCGCTCTGATCGCTTCGCTTCCTAACGATTCGTCGCATGTAGAGCACGGTATGAAGGGCGGTAGCTCGCTCCGCCTTTCAAGCTGCTCTTCCGGCCGCTAACCAGCGGGCCGGTGCGGGTCGCGCCGGGAGAGACAACAATGAAATTACGCCTGCTGGGCGCGCTTGCCGCCCTTTCGATCGCGGGGACGGCCAATGCCGCCGACCTTACCCCCACCGAAATCGTCAACCGCCATGTTTCCTCCGGCGGCAATGTCGATGCGATCATGGCCGATTATGCCGACGATGCAGTCGTCCTGCAGCAGGGCCACGCCTTCCAGGGCAAGGAAGCGATCCGGGGCCTGTTCGAAAATATGTTCAAACGGCCAGCCGGCCCGGCCCCTTCGGCTCCGCCTTCAGATGCCAGCGCGCGGCCGAAGATGAATGTCACCAAAGTGTGGGAAGAAGGCAATGTCGGCTTCATGACCTGGGAAATGGGCCCGATGAAGGCCACGGAAGAATTCATCGTGCGCGATGGCAAGATCCAGGTGCAGACGATCTTCATGTCCGGGCCGCCACCGGGCAGCCCGCCGCCCGCCTAATGAAAATCGCGTGACTTGGGGATCACCCGCGCATTGCGTGGGTGGCCGCCCCGCATCGGCCGGCTCAGATGGTCGGCCCGGTCGACAGCCGGGCTCAGCAGATCGTCCGAGAGGCGGTGAAGCTCTCCCGTCGCATCGGTGATCTGGCTGGCGATGACGTGGATCACATCCTCATCATATTCCACCCGCCCCCGCACTTCGAGCAGCCGCGCGCCCATAATGGCCGGGCGGAACCGCTGCATCATGTCCGGCCAGACCACCAGATTGGCAACGCCTGTCTCGTCCTCGATCGTGATGAAACACACGCCCCTGGCCGATCCGGGACGCTGGCGGATCAGCACCACGCCTGCCACCTGCACCGCCGCCCGCTGGCGCCGGGTGCGCAGCTGTGCACAGGGCAGGAAGCCACGCTCGTTCAAGGAAGGCCGCAGGAAGCTGAGCGGATGGGCCTTCAGGCTGAGCCGCTGGGTCTGGTAATCGGCCACTACCTCTTCCGACAGCGGCATGGCGGGAAGCTGCGTGGCCTGCCGCTCCGCCCCTTCCGCCCGTGCGGCGGCGGCAGCGAAAAGCGGCAGCTCCGGCGCGGAGACCAGCGTGCGCGCATCCCACAGGGCCTGGCGGCGCGGCAGGGCGATCGAACCGAAGCAATCGGCCGAGGCAAGCCGCTCCACCTGAGCGGGGATCAGCCCCGCCCGTTCGCGCAATTCGGCCACATCGCGGAAAGGCCCGCCCTTCGCGCGCACCGCGACAAGCCGGGCGGCCGCATATTCGGGGAAGCCGTCCACCTGCCGCAGGCCAAGGCGCAGGGCCATCCGGCCTCCCACCTCCTCCAGAGTGCAATCCCACTCCGAACGATTCACATCCACCGGCAGCACCGTAACCCCATGCTCTCGTGCATCGCGCACAATCTGGGCCGGAGCATAGAAGCCCATCGGCTGCGAATTGAGTAAAGCCGCAGCAAAGGCCGCCGGGTAATGGCATTTGAGCCAGCTTGAAACATAGACCAGCTTGGCAAAGCTCGCCGCGTGGCTTTCAGGGAAGCCGTATTCGCCAAAGCCCTTGATCTGGTTGAAGCAGCGCTGGGCGAAATCGGCATCATATCCGCGCGCCACCATCCGGCCGACCATCTTCTCCTCATGCTGGTGGACCATGCCGCGCGAACGGAAAGTGGCCATCGCCTTGCGCAACTGGTTGGCCTCTTCCGGCGAGAACCTGGCCGCATCCATGGCGATCTTCATCGCCTGTTCCTGGAAAATCGGCACGCCGAAGGTCCGCCCCAGAATGGAGGAAAGCTCATCCGCCGGGCCATGCTCGGGCGCCGGGCCGGGCAGCTCGAAATGCATCCGCCCTGTTTCGCGCACCTGCTTGCGATGCTTCAGATAAGGATGAACCATATCGCCCTGGATCGGGCCGGGCCGCACGATGGCAACCTCCACTACCAGATCGTAGAATTTACGCGGCCGCAGGCGTGGAAGCATGCTCATCTGCGCCCGGCTTTCCACCTGGAACACGCCAATCGAATCCGCCTTGCACAGCATGTCATACACCTCAGGATCTTCCTGCGGGACAGTGGCCAGAGTGTAGTCCTGCCCATAATGGCTTCCGATCAGATGGAAGGCCTTGCGGATGCAGGTGAGCATCCCCAGCGCCAGCACATCCACCTTGAAGATACCCAGTTCCTCGATGTCGTCCTTGTCCCATTCGATGAAGCTGCGATCGGGCATGGCGCCATTGCCGACAGGCACGGTTTCGGTGAGCAGATCATGGGTGAGGATGAAGCCGCCAACATGTTGCGAAAGGTGGCGCGGCATGCCGATCATCTGTTCGGTCAGCGCCAGTACGCGCCTGAGGTGCGGATCGGAAAGGTCCAGCCCGGATTCCCGCGTGGCATGTTCCCCCGAGATTTCATGTCCATGGCTGCCCCACACGGTACGGGCCAGCGCGCCGGTGACATCTTCGGAAAGCCCCATCGCCTTGCCCACTTCGCGCACGGCCATGCGCGGGCGGTAATGGATCACCGTGGCGCAGAGGCCCGCATGGTCGCGGCCATATTCCTTATAAATATGCTGGATCACTTCCTCGCGCCGCTCATGCTCGAAATCGACGTCGATATCGGGCGGCTCGTTGCGTTCGGCGGAAAGGAAGCGGTCGAACAGCAGCGAATTTTCCGCCGGATCGACCGAAGTGATTCCAAGGCAATAGCACACCGCCGAATTGGCCGCCGATCCACGCCCCTGGCACAATATGTCGCGGCTACGCGCGAAATCGACGATCTCCTTGATGGTGAGGAAATAGCGCGCCAGATCGAGCTGCCCGATCAACGCCAGTTCTTTTTTCAAAGTGGCTTGAACGGAATCCCTTATCCCCTTGGGATAGCGCCAGTTTGCGCCTTCCCAGGTCAGCACGTCCAATTGCTGCTGGGGCGTACGCCCTTCAGGATAGGCCTTTTCGGGATAGACATATTTCAGCTCGTCCAGACTGAAGCGGCAGGAATCGGCGACCTGCCGGGCGGCCGCAATCGCATGAGGCCAGCGTTCGAACAGCTTCACCATCTCCGCCGGGCTCTTGAGATGCCGCTCGGCATTGGCGTGGAGCAGATAGCCGGCCTGCGCCACGGTGGTCTTGTGGCGGATCGCGGTCATCACATCCTGCAGCGGACGGCGACCGGGCGCGTGGTAATGGACATCGTTGGTGGCCAGCAGGCCAAGCCCGTTCTCCCGCGCCAGCGCATCGAGCCGCTCGATCCGGGAGATATCGTCGCCGCGATAGAGATAGCTGGCGGCGATGTGGCTCAGGCCGGGAAGCCGGGCGGCGAGGTGGGGGAGGAGTTCCTCCAGAGGCCCACAAGGCGACGACTTGGGAACGAGGCGGAGATTGGACGACCCGCCTTTACCTTCGTCATTCCCGCGCAGGCGGGAATCCAGTTCTGCATTCGCCCCTGGATTCCCGCCTGCGCGGGGATGACGAGACAGGTCAAAGGTTTGAGAAATATCCTCCGGCGGCAGCAGGATCAGCTGCACACCTTCGCTGTGGCCTGCCAGCATCGGCAGGGAAATCTCGCACGCACCCTTGGCCTGCCACACGCCTTGCAGATCATATCTTCGCCCCGCCGAGATCAGGCGGCACAGGTGCCCATAGGCGGCACGGTCGGTGGGATAGGCGAGGAAGGCCAGCCCCTCCACCGTCTCGATCCGGCAGCCGATCACCGGGCGCAGTTTCAGCGCCTTTGCCCCGGTATGAATGCGCACCACTCCCGCCATGGAATTGACGTCGGCAATGCCGATCGCATCGTAGCCCAGCGCCCGTGCCGTACCGACAAGGTCCTCCGCCTGGGAGGCCCCACGCAGGAAGGAAAAGCAACTCACCAGCCCCAGTTCCACGAAAGGCGCGGCTTCGGGCTGATCGACTCCCTCGGGGCCGATGACGACATGCCGGCGCGGCGGGGTGAGCGGCTTGTCGGGCATCAGGCGAACATGCCCTGCAGGAACCATTCGGGCTCGCCCCCGCGCCCGTCGCCAAACAGGCCGTGGCGATAGATCCAGTAGCGGCGGCCTTCGCCATCCTCGATCCGGTAATAATCGCGCAGCCGCGTGACCCCGCGTTCCCGCCACCATTCGGGCGCGATCCGTTCCGGCCCTTCCACTCGGGCGATCTCGTGCACCGTGCCGCGCCAGCGGAAACGGCGGGGGACGCCATCGGGCGTGGCATAAAGCACCGCAATCGCCTCCGGCCGGTCGAGCAGCTTCAGCGGCCGGGCATGGAAGGCGAATTCGGACTGGTCACCCGCAAGGGGGGCAAACGGCGCCACCCAGCGCTGGGCGCGTTCGGGCAAATGGCTGGGATGCGGATCGGGGCGGCGCACTGCCCCTTCACCCAGACGCACGGTCAGCCGATCGATAAAACCGGCAAGGCTGGTGCCCTGTTTCTCTTTCTGTGCCTCAAGATCCGACTGCGCCAGCGCCAGCGCCTCGCACCAGGGCGCGCGCAGGCGGACAAGCTCGATCCCGAAGCCCGCCTCCACATCCCCCAGCCGGGCCGAAAACAGCCGCGCCATATGCGCCGGATCGCGCGTGGGCGCAGCCATTTCGAGCTGGCGGAAGGCGGCATCGCCATCCACTCGCCACATACCCAGTTCCAGCCGCCGCGCGCCCTCACCCCGGCTCTCCAGCAATTGCGCCATATCGGCGGCAAGATCGGCTACGACCTGTTCCAGCAGCGGCAGGTGCCGGATCGGTTCCAGCAGGCGACGCTGGGCCAATGGCATTTCCACCGCCACCACCGGCAACAGCGGCTCGGCAATCCGGCCCAGCAATTGGTCGAGCCGGAGCAGCGGATTGGCGAAAGGATCGCGGCGATTGCGAAACCTGCGCTGGAGCGCATCGCGCCCGATAGTGGCCAGATCGCCGATCCGCTTGAGGCCAAGCCGCCGCAGGACGAGCAGCACATCCCCCTCCAGCCGCAGGGCCGCAACGGGCAGCGGAGCGAGAGCGGCAAGCCCTCCGTCCCCTTCGTCATTGCGAGCTGCCGCAGGCGGCGCGGCAATCCAGGGCGGCTGCGCCTTGGGCTCTGGATCGCCACGAGGCTGCGCCTCTCGCGATGACGACGGAAGATAATGCACGAGCGCCCAGGCCGCCCCGGCAGTGGGCGCGATGGCGAGGCGCGCGGCGAGGTGCCGGGCGGCAAGGCGCGCCCGCACATCCTCCAGCATCGCCTGTTCCCCGCCGAAAAGATGGGCCACGGCAGTCACGTCCACCAGCAATCCGTCCGGTGGATCGACCGCGCTCCATGGCCCCCAGCGCTGCGCCCACAGGGCCAGCCTTTCGAGAAAGGCCGCATCGCCCTGCGGATCGGCAGGCTCGGTCAAAAGATCGGGGCAGATGCCGCGCGCATCGGCCAGCAGCATGCCTGCGTGCAGGCCAAGCGCCAGCGCGGCCGCGTTCAGCGCCGCAAGCCGCGGGCCATGGGCGGTCTCCCCGATCAGGGCGAGCGGCTGGGCGTCCCTGCCCTCGCCCGGCCGACAGTTTTCAGAATGGCGCCAGCGATCGATCGCCAGCCTGCTGCACCAGATCGCCATGATCCGGCGCGGCGGACGGGCGCCTCCGCTGGGCGGAAAGACCGGTGCCATCATCGCTCAGAATCCACTCTCCCTGATTGAAACCACGCGCGCGGAACAACTCCGCACGCCAGCTGGGCATTCCGGGCGCCGCCGGGTTCCAGCGCGGCCGGGGTGAGGCGGCAGAGCGCACATCCCAGCGCATCCGGGCCGAGGACAGATCGCGCTCTGCATCCAGCCGCAGGAGCAACAGGGGCACGCCCTGCTTTTCCGCCATCAGGCTGAGGCGGCGCGAGGCAGTAAGCCCCAGCGCGCGCGGGTTCCCGGCGATCTCTCCGATCACGCAGGCCAGGTCGCGGCAGCGCAGCCCTTCCTCCAGCGCGAAAAGCGCATCCTCCGGCGATCTGGCAGCGACATGGATCAGCCGCGCGCGCAATTCGGGCGGAAGGCCGGGGCGATAAGGCCGCCCGGAAAGCCGCAGTGCCTGCCTGTCCTGCACCCACAGCACCATGCGCCGGTCATCCCCGGCAAGCCCCCCCGCTGCGCGAATGCCGTCCAGCGTCAGGGCCAGCGCCATTCCCGCCCCGCCGGCTTCGTCGGCAGGAGAGAAAATCTCGCTATGGCGCGCAGGCGCAAGGCCGGGCCGCCAGCTCGCGGCAGGCTGGAAGGCAGCGCTTCCGGGCAGAAGGGATTGGACAGGCTGATCCATGCGAATCGGAACACTCTTGAATAATGTTCCCCTTATGTTCCCATTCGCATGGCGACGCAATTGCCCGCAAGGGCAGCCTCAGCCCCCGATCTTCTCCCAGGCGCGTTCCAGCATCTCGTCCGGCAGGCCCAGCCCTGCCTCGTCACGCAGGAAACCGGCGAACTCGGCGAAGTGCGCCAGCTCGCGCCGCTCCTCGCCATCCGGGGTTTCGACAGTCAGCATCCGGTTGAACAGGCCATAGCGCGCATCCCCTCGATAGCAGCCGAACATCAGATGGAACCCGAAAGGCGCCTCGGGAGAAACGGCACAGACGAAATTGGCGTTGGCGATGTCGCCATCGGTCACGCGGGCATCGTCGAAAGCGTAGAGATCGGCCCAGCCTTCCGGCTGGAGACGCTGAAGCACGATCTCTCCCCGTTCAGTATCGCTCAGCACACGATAGGTTCCGTTGAGCACACGTTGGACCCGCCCGAAATCAAGCTCCAGCGGCTCCAGCGGACCGGGCCCGCCAAAGCCTGCATCGGCCAGAAAACGGCGGTTTTCGGCCTCCACGATCAGCGCCAGATGGCTGCGCCCGCCATCCACCCCCATCCGCATCCGCACCCGGGCAAGGCGGCGGGAAACCGCGAAACCGGCGGATTTCAGGGCCTCGCCGAACAGCCCATTCTGCTCAAAGCAATAGCCCCCACGCCGTTCCTCCACGATCTTTGCGAACAGTTCCGGCAAGCCCAGAAGCGGTACCTTGCCCAGCAACGGATCGAAGTTCTCGAACGGAACCGCCCGCATATGTGCCTGCTGCAAAGCGCACAAACCCGCGGCATCGGGCCGTGTTTCGCTCAGCCCGATGCGGTCAAGATAGGCAGAAAGATCAAGGTCGAACTCCGCCGCCATGGCGGGCGTTGCTCCTATTCGGCCTCGCCCGGTGCAGGCGCCCCCGGCATCGATGCGACGGGCATGGGCGGCACGTCCGCATCCTCTTCATGCACCTCCACGATCCCGCGCCCGACATGGCTACGGCTGCGGCTATAGGCGAAATAGACGATCAAGCCGACAATCGCCCAACCAAGGAACATCAGCTTGGTTTCGACGCCCAGCTTGTAGAACAGATAGAGGCAGCCCAGGATCGCCACCGGCGCGGTGATCGCGATTGCCGGAGTGCGGAAGGGGCGCTTGCGATCCGGGTCGGTCTTGCGCAGCACCATCACCGCGATCGACACCGCCGCGAAGGCAAACAGAGTCCCCGAATTGGAGATGTCCGCAAGGATGCCGACCGGGAAGAAGGCCGCGAACAGCGCCACGAACACGCCGGTCAGAATGGTGATGACATGCGGCGTCTTGAACTTGGGGTGGATGCTGGAAAAGGCTGCCGGAAGCAGGCCGTCGCGGCTCATGACGAAGAAGATGCGGGTCTGGCCGAACATCATCATCAGGATGACCGAGGGCAAGGCGAGGCCGGCAGCAAGGCCGATCAGATTGCCGATCTGCGGCCAGCCGATTTCGCGCATCGTCCAGGCCAGCGCTTCCTTCGAGCAGACCACCGCCTGATCGGAAATGGCCGCGCAGGCATCCGTCAGTTCCTTGCTGCCCGGAGCGAGGCCCGCGCCGCTGGAATCCAGCATCGGGCTGGCGCCAACCGTGCCGATCACGCCCGCCGCCACCAACAGATAGAAGACAGTGCAGATGGCAAGCGAACCGATCAGGCCGATCGGCATATTGCGCTGCGGGTTCTTGGTTTCCTCCGCCGCCGTGGAGACCGCATCGAAACCGACATAAGCGAAGAAGATCGAGGCCGCCGCTGCACCGATGCCGCCGAAGCCGAGCGGTGCGAAAGGCGTGAACTGTTCCATCCTGATAACCGGCAATGCCAGCGCGATGAACAATGTCAGCGCCGCGACCTTGATCACCACCAGAATGGCATTCACAAAGGCACTCTCACGCGTACCGATCACCAGCAGCCAGGTGACAAGCAAGGCAATCGCCATGGCCGGAAGATTGACGAAGCCCCCGTCAAACGGCCCGCGAACCAGCGCATTGGGTATGTCTATCCCCGCCGCATGTTCGATCAGGCCGACGACATAGCCCGCCCAGCCGACCGAGACCGCGCCCGCCGCCACCGCATATTCGAGGATCAGCGCCCAGCCGACCATCCAGGCGATAAGTTCGCCCATAACGGCATAGCTATATGTGTAGGCAGAGCCCGATACCGGCACCATCGATGCCATTTCGGCATAGCAGAGCGCGGCGACCGCGCAGACGAAACCGGCGATCACGAAACTGAGCATCATGCCCGGCCCCGCTTTCTGCGCTGCTTCGGCCGTCAGCACGAAGATGCCGGTGCCGATCACTGCGCCGACCCCCAGCATTGTTAATTGAAAGGCACCAAGCGAGCGGTGAAGAGACTTCTTTTCCGCTGTAGCGAGAATCGCGTCGAGCGGCTTGATGCGGCCAAAGATCATGCAAGGACCTCCCTGGGCCCCGGAACGCTACTCCCTTGCGATCCTGTCGGCCGTGTCACCAGAATTAAATATTCGCTTTTGAAACTACCGCAATCGGGAAATTGGCAAATGGCGAGGCAATTCCGGGGAAAAGCCCGGTTCAGGCGCCAAAATTCTTGATCGTCGGCTACCTTGCCGCTTTGCTTTGCCCAATTCGCTGGCGGCGCTAAAAGGGCGCGCATGTCCACCACCTTCACGCTCGACACTTCGACCAGCCGCGCCAACCCCACTCCGGCGCCGATGCGGCGGCTCACCGTGCCCCGGATCCGGGCGCGCAAGGTGGATGGGATTACCGAAGAACCCATCGTGGTTCTCACGGCCTATACTGCTCGCCAGGCCCAGTTGCTCGACGCACATTGCGACCTGCTGCTGGTGGGGGATTCGCTGGGCCAGGTGATCTATGGCCTGCCCTCCAGCGTGCCGGTAACTCTGGAAATGATGGCGGCCCATGGCGCAGCGGTGGTGCGCGGTTCCTATCATTCGGCGGTGATCGTCGACATGCCTTTCGGCTCTTACGAACAGTCCCCCGCCCAGGCTTTCGAGAGCGCATCGCGCCTGATGAAGGAAACGGGCTGTGCCGGCATCAAGCTGGAAGGCGGCGCGGCCATGGCGGAGACGGTGGAATTCCTTGTCAGCCGGGGCATTCCGGTGATGGGCCATGTCGGCCTCACACCGCAGGCCGTGAATGTGCTGGGCGGCTATGGCCCGCGCGGCCGTAGCGAGGCCGAGGCGCAGAAGATCGTCAGCGATGCGCAGTCCCTGTGCCGGGCGGGCGCTTTCGCCATCGTGGTGGAAGGGGTGATCGAGCCGATCGCCGTCGCCGTGACTCAAGCCGTTGCCTGCCCCACCATCGGCATCGGCGCTTCCGCCCAATGCGACGGGCAGGTTCTCGTCACCGATGACATGGTCGGCATGTTCGAGCGTGTACCTCGCTTCGTGAAGCGCTATGGCGCCATCGCCGAGGATATCTCAGCCGCCGCCGCGCAATATGCCGCCGATGTACGTTCGCGCACCTTCCCCGGTTCCGAACAGACCTATCAGCCCGAATAGAAAGCCCCGACCTTGCTGACTCATTTTCGCGGATCGATCTTCTTCGCTCTCATCTGCCTTGCGCTGGGCGCATGGTACGGGTGGGATGCAACCGGTTCGGTCGCAGGCACAGCGCAGATTCTGTGGATCATCATGGTGCTTTCGGTGCTCGAAGTCTCGCTGAGCTTCGACAATGCGGTGGTGAACGCCACCGTGCTGAAGGACATGGACGAAGTGTGGCAGAAGCGCTTCCTCACCTGGGGCATCGCCTTTGCTGTGTTCGGCATGCGCGTGGTCTTCCCGCTGGCGATCGTGGCCATTGCCGCACATATCGGCCCGTGGGAGGCCGTGAACCTTTCGCTGAACGAACCGGCGAAATATCAGGAGATCGTCTCTTCCGCCCATGTCGGAATAGCCGGCTTCGGCGGGGCATTCCTGGCCATGGTGGGCCTCGAATTCTTCTTCGACAATGA
>DATJDU010000081.1:0-23069 GCA_035497315.1 Sphingomonadaceae bacterium | reverse complement strand
GGGAATGAAGCTCCTGATGATGAACTCATAGGAACTCTGCCCGAATCTGGCGGAGGCGCAGTCCTCCGGGGTCGCGACCTGGATATGGTGGCCCATCACATGCTGCGGCATGAAATAGCCCAGCCCGCCGATGGCGCAGACCGCGTTGGAAATCGTGCGGTTCCTGCGATCCATCTTATGGCCGAAATCATGGGCCACCACCGGAATATGGACGTTGATGATCCCGATGGTCATCACCACGAAGATGCCTGCCCACAGTGGCACACGGCCCGAGGCGGCAACCGCCACCGATCCTGCGAAAGTGCAGAACAGCAGCACCGCGTGGACCATTAGCATCCGGCGGGCATTCGCTTCGCTGATATCGATGTCGAAGCGGTATTTCCACTTGTCGAGCACATGATCGAGCGCGGGGACAAGGCCCAGCAGCACGCCCGCTATGATAAAGGCCGGCCATGCCTGCCCGAGCGAATACATCAGCCAGAGAGGCACAAGCTGGACCGCGAAATTAAACGTGATCAGCAGCGGCCGCGCGAAGACGGGCAAACGAATCACCCGCTCGAGGGACATGCCCCCGGCAACCGGACATTCCCCGGCAGGAGTGCTTGGCGCGGTACTCATGGACGTCTCCGAATATCGCAAAGGGGCCGCTTCGCCCCAGATGCGCAGATTCTACCATGGTAAACAAAAGGTCAACAGCAGGAATTGTTCCGGGGTCTCAAACCCCTGCCGGGTTTCATTGAGGAACGCGCCTCAGCCGACCGGGCGCCGCGCCCTCAGCGCCTGGGCCAATGTACCTTCGTCCAGATAATCCAGTTCCCCACCCACCGGCAGGCCATGGGCCAGCTGAGTGATGCGTACGGGGAAGCCTTCCAGCCGCTCTGCGATGTAATGGGCCGTCGTCTGGCCCTCCAGCGTGGCGTTCATCGCCAGCACGACCTCGTCGATCCCGCCAGCCTCCACCCGGGCGATCAGCTTGCCGATGGTGAGATCCTCCGGACGGACGCCGTCCAGCGCCGAAAGCCGCCCGCCCAGCACGTGATATTTGCCGGTGAACAGCCGCGCCCGATCGAGCGCCCACAGATCCGCGACGTCCTCCACCACGCAGAGCTGGCGCGAATCCCGGCGCGGATCGGCACAGATACCGCATGGGTCCTGCGTGTCGACATTGCCGCAGATGGTGCATTCCACCAAAGTCTCGCGCACGGCGGCGAGCGCATCGAGCAATTGCACCAGCGAGGTTTCCCGCCGCTTGACCAGCCACAGCACCGCCCGCCGCGCGGAACGCGGGCCAAGCCCCGGCAGGCGCGACAGGGCGGCGCTGAGCGCCTCGATCTCTTGCGATGCCATGCCCCGGGAGATAGGGCTTGCCGCTCCCGATAGGAAGGCCACGAAAACCCGCTATGCGCATCATTTTCATGGGAACGCCGGACTTCGCCGTGCCCGCCCTGCAAGCCGTGCATGCTGCGGGGCATGAAATCGTGGCCACCTACACCCAGCCGCCCCGCCCCGGTGGCAGGCGCGGCAAGGAACTGACGCCCACGCCCGTCCACAAGGCGGCCGAGGCGCTGGGGATCGAAGTACGCCATCCGGTCTCGCTGAAAGATGCGGCAGTGCAGGCAGATTTCGCCGCGCTGGGGACCGATGTGGCGGTGGTGGCGGCCTATGGCCTGATCCTGCCGCAGGCGGTGCTGGACATGCCGAAGCATGGCTGCCTGAACATCCACGCCTCGCTCCTCCCCCGCTGGCGCGGCGCGGCTCCGGTGCAGCGCGCGATCCTTGCCGGGGACGAGGAAACGGGCGTCACCATCATGCAAATGGCTGCGGGGCTGGATACCGGCGCCATGCTTGCAAGAGTGGCCACGCCGATCGACCGCAAGACCACGGGCGAGTTGACCGCCGAAATGGCCCAAAGCGGCGCCCAGTTGATGGTGAAGGTGCTGGCCGACCTCTCTGCATTTCCTCCCGAGCAGCAGGACGATACCCTCGCCACCTATGCCGCCAAGATCGACAAGGCCGAAGCGCGGATCGATTTCACGCAAGGCGCGCTTCAGGTGGACCGGCAGGTGCGCGCCTTCGCCCCCGCGCCGGGCGCATGGTTCGAAGTGAATGGCGAGCGGGTGAAGGTGCTGAAGGCGGACATACAATCGCGCCCGGAAGATCTCTCGGTCTCATTCCCAACCGAGGCAGGCCTCGTACTGGACGATCAGCTTGCCATTGGCTGCGGCGACGGCGCCATTCGCCCCATTCTCGTGCAGCGCGCAGGCAAGCCGGCTATGGATTATATGGACCTCCTCCGCGGCTTCCCGATCCCTGCCGGAATACAACTCGGCTGATGACCCGCTACGCCCTCACCCTGGAATTCGACGGCACTCCTTTCATGGGCCTGCAACGGCAGGCCCATGGCCCCAGCGTACAACAGACGGTGGAAGATGCAGTACACGCCGTGACCGGGGAAAAGGCGGTCCTTCATTCCTCCGGCCGCACCGATGCGGGCGTCCATGCATTGGCGATGCGCAGTCATGTGGACATTGCAAAGCCCTTTGTCCCCTTTCGCCTGATGGAAGCGCTGAATGCGCTGATGCGGCCTGCACCGGTGGCCGTGACGGCCTGCGAGGTGGTGCCGGACGAGTGGCACGCCCGCTTTTCCTGTATCGGCCGGTCCTATCTCTACCGCATTGTCAACCGCCGTGCGCCGCTGACGCTGGAGAAGAACCGCGCCTGGCTGGTCACTCGCTCACTCGATACCGAAGCGATGCATCGGGCAGCGCAGCATCTGGTGGGGCGACACGATTTCACGACCTTCCGCTCGGTCCATTGCCAGGCGAAGGACCCGGTGAAGACGCTCGACAGGCTGAATGTGCGCCGCGAAGGCGAGCATGTGCTGATCGAGGCTGCGGCGCGCAGTTTCCTGCATCATCAGGTCCGCTCCATGGTCGGCACGCTGGCTCTGGTGGGCCTTGGCCAATGGAGCGAGGATCAGGTGGCGGTAGCCCTCGCCGCGCGCGAACGGCAGGCGCTGGGCCTCAATGCCCCGCCAGATGGGCTCTATTTCGTGAAGGCCTTCTATCCCGGCGAGGAAACGCCCTAGGGGGACGGTGCCGGTGACGGCGAACTGCGCGGCGAGCTTGTTCCCTGGGTGACGGTCAGCCCTTCATTATTGAGCCGCAAGTCCACCGGCCTGCCACCCAATTGGGTGGAAAGGACTGCCTCGCCTTCCTGAACACGCAGATTGGTGCCGTCCGACCCGATGGGAATATCGGCCACATCCGGCACGTCCAGCGGCTGGATCGGGCCGGACGGATCGGGCTGCGGAGTTTCCTTCGGCCGCGCGGGCAGGACCTTGCGGCCCAGCGCCTGACTCATGAAGTCCTTCCATATCCGCGCTGGCAATCCGCCGCCATGGATACCCGCCAGCGGCGTATTGTCGTCATTGCCGACCCACACGCCCACCACCAGATCACCGGCATAGCCCACGAACAGCGCATCGCGATTGTCCTGGCTGGTGCCGGTCTTCCCGAAATTGGGCACGTTGAGCATTGCCGCGCGCCCGGTGCCACGATTGACCGCGCCGCGCAGCAATTCCTCGATCCCCTCATGCTCACGGGAGGAAAGGCTCTGCTGCGAATTCCACAGCCAGTCGAACCAGCCCGCATCTTCAGCCTTCACTGCGCGCGGCTTCACCGGGAAGGAATTACCCGCCACGCCGGCATAGGCGGCGGTCAGTTCCAACAAGGTCATGCTCGACGTGCCGAGCGCGAGACTGGGATCGCCCTCTGCCAGCGGGGAGGTGACGCCAAGGTCGCGCGCGGTCTCGATCACTTTCTCGCTGCCCACCTGCCCGAACAGGCGCACGGCTGCGACATTGCTGGAGCGGGCGAAGGCATCCTTCAGCGTGATACTGTCCGAATAGCTGCCACTGGCATTGGCTGGACGGTAGGAGCCGCTTTCGATGGGGGAATTATCAATCGTGTCGTCGGGCGACATGCCATCGCGCAGGGCGGCGAGATAGACGAACAGCTTGAAGGTGGACCCCGGCTGGCGGCGCGCCTGCGTAGCGCGGTTGAAGGGCGAATCCTCGTAATCCTTGCCGCCGATCATGGCCACCACTTCGCCATTGGGCCGCATGGCCACCAGCGCCACCTGTGCCTTGCCCAGCCCCGCGCGGCTCACCGCGCGGCGGGCGGTCGCCTGCAGTCGGGAATCGAGCGTGGTGGTGATCGTCTGCCCGCCATAGCCGGCCTCAGTCAGCTTGCGCGCATCAGGCAAGGCCCAATCGGCGAAATAGGTGCCGGTGGGCAAATTGTTCCCGCCGTCCCGCACGTCGAGGCGTGGCTTCGGCATGGCTTTCGCTTCGGCCTGGGTTAGATAACCCGTCTCCACCATGGTCTGCAGCACCACGCGCATCCGCTCTTCGGCAAGCTTGTAGTTCTTCGTCGGCGCATAACGCGACGGCGCCTGAAGCAGCCCGGCCAGCATGGCGGCCTGCTCCGGCTTCAGCTTTTCCGGCTGGCGGTGGAAATAATGCAGCGAGGCCGCGCGCAACCCATACACATTGTCACCGAAATAGGCATTGGAAAGATAGCGCTCCAGGATCTCATCCTTGGTCAGCCATGCTTCCAGCCAGAAGGCGATCAGCGCCTCGCGCGCCTTGCGGGTGAGGCTCTGTTCGGGGCTGAGGAAAGTGAACTTGGCGAGCTGCTGGGTAATAGTGCTGCCGCCCTGCGTGCGGCCGGTGGTGACATTGCTCCAGGCCGCGCGGGCGATACCGCGCGGATCGACCCCCCAGTGATTGTAGAAACGCCGGTCCTCGATCGCGATGAAGGCCTGCACCACATGGGGCGGCAGATCCGCCACCTTCACGGGCCTGTTCACAACCGCGCCATTACGGGCAATGGGCGTACCGTCGGCCGCAAGCAGGGTCAGTTCGGGCGGAACGATCGGCTTCAGCGATTTTGACAGCGGCGCCGTGATCATCAGCCAGCCGATCATCAGCACGAACAGCAGCGCGAGGGCAGCAATGCCCCGCCTGATCCACCACCAGCGGGTGTGCGGCTTCTTTTGCGGGGCTGTCTGGCCCCCAAGCGGCACCCTGCCCTCGCCCAGCGCGCCAGGCGGGAAATCCGTGTCATCCGCATCCAGCCCGTAGAGCGAAGAGAGCGGCATTTCCTCATAATAGATATGCTGAACCGGCCGCGGCTCACGCGACCAAGGCCAGCGCAACCAGCGCCGTTTCATGCGCGGCTTACGGGAAGGGATATCCATCGGGCCACTGTATTAACGGAACAATACAGCCGTGGCGAGTGGATTTGCACCTGAGGCAGTCAGCCGAATGCGGTGGGCCGGCTCACGCCTTGCCCACCACGCTCTCCGGCAGATCCACGCCAAAGACCCGCTGGTAATATTCGGCCACCAGCATCCGCTCCGCCTCGTCGCATTTGTTGAGGAAGCTCAGGCGGAAGGCGAAGCCCACGTCCTTGAAGATGGCAGCGTTCTGGGCCCAGGTAATCACGGTGCGCGGGCTCATCACGGTGGAGATATCCCCGTTGATGAAGCCCTGACGGGTCAGCCCGGCCACGCGGATCATGCGGGCGAGCACATCCTTGTCCATTTCGGGATTCTTGGCCGAGACGATTTCCAGCTCGGTCGCTTCCGGCAGATAGTTCAGGGCAACCACGATGTTCCAGCGGTCCATCTGGCCCTGGTTGATCGCCTGCGTGCCGTGATAGAGCCCGCTGGTGTCGCCAAGGCCCACCGTATTCGCCGTGGCGAAAAGGCGGAAATTGGGGTTCGGGCGGATCACCCGGTTCTGGTCGAGCAGCGTCAGCTTGCCTTCGGTTTCCAGCACGCGCTGGATCACGAACATCACATCCGGGCGGCCGGCGTCATATTCATCGAACACCAGCGCCACCGGGTGCTGCAGTGCCCAGGGCAACAGGCCTTCGCGGAATTCCGTGACCTGCAGCCCATCGCGCAGCACGATCGCGTCACGCCCGATCAGGTCGATACGGCTGATATGCGCATCGAGGTTGATGCGGATGCACGGCCAATTGAGGCGGGCGGCAACCTGTTCGATGTGAGTCGATTTGCCGGTGCCGTGATAGCCCTGCACCATCACGCGGCGATTGTAGGCAAAGCCTGCCAGGATCGCGAGAGTGGTGTCCGGATCGAACACATAGGTTTCATCGAGATCGGGCACACGCTCATCCGCCTCGCTGAAGGCGGGGCACATCATGTCCGTGTCGATCCCGAAGACTTCGCGCACGCTGATCACCTTGTCAGGCTCGGCGAGGCGGGTGGTGCCGGTGGGCTCGGAGTGCTTTTTGGTCATCTCGTTCATCGCGCCGGATCGACTAGACGCGCGCGCGCGCCGCTGCAACAAGCAATCCCCGCAAAGGGCCAGATTCGGCCTTACGGGAGAGTGCTTTCATGAAGATTTTCGGATTTCCCCTCTCGCCCTTCGTCCGCAAGGTTCTGGTTGCCTCCAAGGAAAAGGGAATCGACGCGGAACTGATCCCGTCCAACCCCAACCAGCCTGACGAAGCGTTCCTGCAGGCGAGCCCCTTCCGCAAGATCCCGGCGATTCAGGATGGCGATTTCCGCCTGGCCGATTCGACCGCCATCGTCGCCTATCTCGATGCCAAATATCCCACCCCGGCCCTGCTTCCCAGCGAGCCCCAGACACGCGGCAAGGCTGTGTGGTTCGATGAGGTGGCGGATACCATCCTGATCCCGGCGGGCGCGCCGATCGTGGTCAACCGGTTCCTTTACCCCAAGATCTTCGGCAAGGAGGGTGACGAGGCCGCGGCCGTCGCGGCAGAAGAAGCAACGCTCAAGCCGCTCGACTATCTCGAAGGCGTGCTCGGTAATGGTGGCTGGCTGGCCGGCGAGTTCTCCGTGGGCGATATTGCCGTCGCTTCCGCGATCAAGACCTTGGGTTATGCCGGCTGGCAGCTCGACGCCTCGCGCTATCCCGCCCTTGTCGACTGGTATGATCGGGTGAGCGCCCGCCACGCCTGGCAGGCCGCAGCCGAGCAGGAAGCGGCAGTGTTCGCCGCGCTGGGCGGCTGATGCATTACGGGGCGCCTGCGGGCGCCCCCATTTTCGGCGGCAGGGAGAACAGCGCGGCATAGCGTTTCGCCAGCTCGCGATCTCCCTCAACCACCAGCCCGGCCTCTGCCTCCAGCGCCTCCATCGGGATTTTCGGATAGAGCAGCGCGGCCACGGCCATGGCATTCTGCGCGCGGAAGATTACGGGCGCATCCACAGTATCGACGCGGCGGATCGGCAGTTCCCCGTTCCGCAATTCCGCAACGAACATTTCCCCTGCCACATCGAAGCCGACTACGGCATCGAAGGCCTTGGCCCCTTCCCGATCCAGCATCGTGCGCATCGAAATCATCAGCGATACTGCCGATAGCGGCAGCATCGGATCATGCAGCACAGACCGTGCGGCCCAGCGCCCGAGTTCCTGTATCGCCGGCTCGATCGTGTAGCCCCATTCGGTCAGTTCATAGATCTGCATGGAAGCTGGCGGCGGCAAATGGCGTTTCACCAGCACTCCTGCGGCTTCCAGCCCGCCCAGCCGCTCGGTCAGAACCTTGGCGCTGATCCCCGGCAGAACCCGGCGCAGATCGGAGAAACGCCTGCCACCCAGCAGCAATTCGCGCACGATCAGCAGCGACCAGCGTTCCCCCACCACTTCCATGGCGAAGGCCGTGCCGCAGGCATCGCCATACCACTTGCCGTGGCACTCTTGCGACGAATTGGTTTCCTTTAGTGACTTCATAGTTGCTTTTAGTAACTCACAAGGTGATGCTTGGACAATGGCGATTCGCCAAAGGGGAGAATGCTGGACATGAGCAAGATGATTTTCGTGAACCTGCCGGTGGCTGACCTGCCGCGCGCGAAGGCCTTCTATGAAGCGCTGGGTTTTCCGAACAACCCGCAATTCACGGATGAGAACGCCGCCTGCATGGTGTGGTCCGACACGATCTTCGTCATGCTGCTGAGCCACGGCCACTGGCGCAACTTTACTCAGCGCCCCTTTTCGCCCGAAGGCTCCAGCGAAGTAATGCTGGCGCTCAATTTCGACAGCACGGAAGACGTGAACCGCATCGTGGACCTTGCCGGCGCAAAGGGAGGCACGGCGGACGTCAATCCGAAACAGGATCATGGCTTCATGGTTTCCCGCAGCTTTGCCGATCCGGACGGCCATGTCTGGGAAGCGTTCTGGATGGACCCTGCTGCGATGGGCGGCGCGGAAGGCTGAAGCGAGGGATCAGGGGGAGAAAATTGCCATGAACCAGAAACAGATGACCATCGCCGGCTGGGTGCTGACGGGTCTGTTCGCGCTCTTCATGCTAGGGGCGTCCATCGCACCCAAGCTGCTGGGAATGGAAGTTGCAGCTGCCAGCCTGCGCGATCTCGGCTGGCCAGTGGGCCATGTGCTGCTGATCGGCGGGTTCGAACTGGTTTTCATGCTGCTCTATCTCGTGCCGCGTACCGCCGTTCTGGGCGCAGTGCTGATGACCGCCCTGATTGGCGGTGCGATGGCGGCGCACATCCGGGTCGGCAGCCCGCTGTTCAGCCATACATTGTTCGGCATCTACCTCTCTGTGTTCATGTGGGGCGGCCTCTGGCTGCGCATGCCGGGGTTGAGGGCCCTGTTTCCAATCACTTCGCAGAAGGACTGATCCCGTGACTTCACTCCCCATAATCACTGCTTTTGACTGGGTTCCCGATCCTGCCCGCGGCCTGGTGCGCGATCTGCGGGTGCGCTGGGCAATGGAAGAAATCGGCCAAGCCTATGACACGCAATTGTTCGGCGCGATGACGCCGCGTCCGGAAGATTATCTCGCCTGGCAACCTTTCGATCAGGTTCCCGCCTTTGCGGATCAGGATCTGAAATTCTTCGAAAGCGGCGCGATCCTGCTCTATCTTGGCGAGGATGACGAGCGCCTGCTGCCAGCGGAGCCTCAAGTACGCTGGAACGCGATTTCCTGGCTGTTCGCCGCGCTGAATAGTGTGGAGCCGCATGTCGGCCGGCTGGTGAGCTACGATTTGTTCCATGCCGGCAAGGACTGGGCAGGCGAAGCCCGCAAAGCGGGTGCGGAACTGGTCGAGCGCAAGCTTATGCGCGTCTCCGACGCCTTGGGAGAAGCCGACTGGCTCGCATGGAGCTTTTCCATCGCGGACATCGCCATGGCGACCGTGCTCACCAATCTGCGCCACACGGACATGGTGGCGGCCTATCCGAACCTTGCCGCCTATCTCGATCGCGCCCTCGCCCGCCCCGCATATAAGCGGGCGCTGGAGGCGCAACTGGCCGATTTCTCAGGCAATGTCCCGCAAATGGAAGGAGCCTGAAGCCATGTATATCCAGGGATTCATCGTACCGGTCCCGGCCGCCAACAAGGACGCATATTGCGATGTTGCCGAGAAGTTCTGGGAGATCGCGGAGGATTTCGGCGCCTTGCAGCAGGTGGAAGCCTGGGAAGTGGAGGTTCCCGATGGCAAGGTAACCGACTTTCGCCGGGCCGTGAATCTGGAGGAAGGCGAGAAGGTCGTCTTCTCCTGGGTCACCTGGCCCGACAAAGCCACGGCGGACGCCGCTCACGAAAAGATGATGAGCGATCCGCGCATGGAGGAATTCGGCGACACCATGCCCTTTGACGGGAAGCGCATGGTGCTCGGCGGCTTCGAACCTCTGCTGTTCAAGGAGGCCAAGTGATGGCCGGATTCCCCGTCTGGTACGAGCTGATGACGCCTGATACGGCCAAGGTCGCGCCCTTCTATCGCGCGGTCACCGGATGGACCATTCCGCCCGAAGGCAACACCATGCCCAATGGCGCGGAATATCGCATGATCCATCGCGCCAATGGCGGCCATGAAGGAGGCGTCCTGTCTCTCACGCCCGCCATGATCGAAGGGGGTGCCCAGCCCGGCTGGATCGCCTATTTCCATGTGCCCGATGTCGACGCGGCGCTGCCGCAGGCCGAAGCAATGGGCGCCACGGTGTGGATGGGTGCGCAATCCGTACCGGGTGCCGGGCGGATGGCCATGCTGGCCGACCCGCAAGACGCGCCCTTCTATGTCATGACCCCCGCCCCGCCGCCCGACAAGCTTGTGCTGACGAGCGACGTTTTCGATGCGCGGAAGCCCGGCCATTGCCGCTGGATGCAGCTCGACACTACCGACGCTCCTGCTGCCAACGCCTTCTACACCGCCCTGTTCGACTGGAAGACCGACCAGACCATGCCCATGGGCCCGGCAGGCGATTACCGTTTCATCGAATTCGATGGCGTGCAGATCGGCGCCTTCAACCCGATGATCGCGCAAGGGCAAAAGCCGGCCTGGCTGCTGTTCTTCGGCGTGGAAGACATCGACGCCGCCAAATCCGCCGCCGAGGCGCATGGCGGCATGGTGACGCAGGATATTCATCAGGTTCCCGGCGGCGATTTCATATTCGTGGCCCGCGATCCTGCCGGTGCCGCAGTGGCTTTCGTAGGCCCACGCAAAGGGAGGTAATCATGCAGAACAAGGCCCCCACCTGCATCTGGTACGAAAGCGGAGCGGAAGATGCCGCCCGCTTTTACGCCGAGATCATTGCCATCCCGATGAAGCCGCCCGCGCCTTCCAGGCAATGATGGGCATGAAGAAAATCGACATAGCGGCCATCGAAGCCGCGATAGCAGGATAATCCGGATGCTCGCACTCTATGGCCACCCATTCTCCTCCTATACGTGGAAGGGGCTGATCCCGCTCTACGCCACCGGGGCGGAATTCGAATTCCGCGAAGTCGGGCCGGACGAGCCGGATCACAGCGATTTCGTCGCGCGATCCCATCCGGCGGGGAAGTTTCCTGTGCTGGTGGATGGCGACACCATTGTGATCGAGGCCACCGCCATCGTGGAGCATCTGGCGCTGAAATATCCTGCCAGCGACCTGATCCCGGCGGATCCTGCCAAGGCCGCGATTGCGCGCATGCTGGACCGGGTGTTCGACAATTACGTGATGGGCAATGGCCAGCGAGTGGTTGCAGCCTATATCGCCAATATGGAAACGCCCGATCCCACCGAGGTCCAGGGTGGCAAGGCCGGTCTGCGCCGCACCTATCGCTGGCTTGAAAGCTGGCTGGTGGAGAATGCCCTGCCCGCCCATGTCTCGCTGGTGAGCTGCGCGGCGGCCCCTTCGCTGTTCTATGCGGACTGGATCGAACCCGTCCCCGCCACGGCCCCGCGCCTCGCTGCATTGCGCGCCGAGTTGCTCGCCTTGCCGGAAGTCAGCCGCTGCGTGGAATCTGCGCGGCCGTTCCGCCCATGGTTCCCACCCGGCGCGCCGGACCGCGACTGACCGGGATTGAGGAGAGGAGACGCGCAGATGTCCAACGAACTGAAAGTCAGCTGTTTCATCGCTGCCCCGCCGGAAAAGGTGTGGGATGTGCTCGCCAACCGCATGGAGGAGTGGTGGTGCCCCAAGCCATGGCGCGTTGAGGTCGATCATCAGGACCGCCGCGCGGGCGGGCGCTGCGCCATGACCATGTATGGCCCCAATGGCGAAGTCATGCCCAATGAAGGCATTTTCCTGGCCTGGGAGGAAGGCCGCCGCTTCGTGAGCACCGATGCCTTCACCGGCGAGGACTTCGATCCGGCAGGCCCCTTCATGGTCGGCTTCTGGGAGATCGAGCCGGAAGGCGAAGGCACGCGCTACACCGCCCGCGCCAAGCATTGGTCCGAAGAAGCCCGCAAGAACCATGAGGAAATGGGCTTCATTCCGGGCTGGGCGGCTGTGGCGGAACAGCTGAAGGACCTGTGCGAACGGGTTTGACGCCCTTGCAAATGTTCCATATTTGTTCCAGGCAAAGGGCGGGAGACCTAAAAGGCCGCAAAAGCAATCGATAACGCCCAGATCGTGGAGCGGCAGGCGAAACAGCCGTAATCAGGCCAGCGCGGTGGATTTCTTCAAGATCTGATAGGCTTCCACTACCCGGATCAGCCGCCCTTCATGGCTGCGATCCCCGCCATTGCGATCAGGATGATATTTCCGCACCAGTTCGGAATATCGTTTGCGCAGGCCCGAACGGTCCGCATCGCCTGCCAGCCCCATCACCCCCAGCGCCTCACGCTCACGCGGGGTGAAACGGATTTGAGCCTGATCGGCGGCATAGCGCCCGGCGGCGCGGCGGCGAATGTCGGAGGCACGGGCGCCGATGGCTTCCAGCGGATCGTCGAAATCGGCCCAGCGCGGCACTGCGCCCACTCCGCCATCGGGACTGAAGGCACGGCTTTCCCGCCGCCAACCGGCCACCGGATGCTGCGCTTCGAGGATTTCCTCCGCGCTCATCCCCTCGAACCAGTCATAGCCGGCATTGAACTCGCGGACGTGATCGAGGCAAAACCAGCGCCATTGGCCCGGTCCGTCGAATCCCGGCGGCCGCGCACCCGGCGCACGGAATTCCCCTGCCTCGCCGCACGCTGGCGCCTCGCATCGGCGCCCCTGTGCTTCGTATCGCCCCTTGAACCTGTCGTGCTTAGTATCCTTCACCTCTTTAGGATGGGCATTCATTGCCTATAAGGGAACCCCCTTTCACTGGTGAAATCCAGCACAGGAGAATTCATGGCCGGTCCGGTTCAACGCGAGATGGAAGACCTGTTGGAGGCGGCATTCAGCCCGTTCCGGCTGGAAGTTATCAACGATACGGCCGGTCATCACGGCCATGCGGGCGACGATGGCAGCGGCGAATCGCACTTCACCGTGGTGATCGAAAGCGCTGCCTTTGCGGGCAAGTCCCGCATTGAGCGCCAGCGCATGGTAAACCGCGCATTGGGTGACATTCCGGGCGAACGCGTTCATGCCCTGGCGATCAAGGCAAGCGCTCCAGGGGAAGCGAAATGAACGTGATCGACACCATCACTCCGGTCTCCCACGATCTCGGCGATTTCGAAGTGCGGCGAGTACTCCCTGCCAAGGAGCGGCGCATGGTGGGCCCGTTCATCTTCGTCGACCAGTTCGGTCCGGCGCAGCTCGATATCGGCAGGGCGATGGACGTGCGGCCGCATCCGCACATCAATCTGGCCACAGTCACCTGGTTGTTCGGGGGTGAATTCGGCGGCGCGATCGAGCATCGCGACAGCCTGGGCAGCCATTCGATCATCCGCCCCGGGCAGGTCAATCTGATGACCGCAGGCAGCGGCATCGTCCATTCGGAACGCAGCCCGCTTTCCGAGCGCGAGGCTGGCCCGAAGCTCTATGGCATGCAGACCTGGCTTGCCCTGCCCGACGGCAAGGAGGAAATCGCCCCCGCTTTCGAATCGGTGAGCGACCTGCCGCTGATCGAGGATCAATGCGTCACCGCCCGAGTCATCATGGGCGAGTTGTGGGGCGAGAAGGCCCCCACCACGACCTATGCCGAAACGATCTATGCCGAAATCCTGCTCGGCCCGAGCGGCGCGATTCCCATCGAAGCCGATGCGGACGAGCGCGCGGTGATGCTGGTGGGCGGAGAGGGGACGCTCGATGGCAAGCCGCTCAGGCTCTACGAACTGGCTGTGCTGCGCCCCGGCGCGGAAATGGTGCTCGCTTCGAAGACCGGCGGACGCGCGATGCTGCTGGGTGGAGAGGCTTTCTCCACCCGCCGCCATGTATGGTGGAACTTCGTCAGTTCCAGCCGCGAGCGGATCGAGCAGGCCAAGCGCGACTGGAAGGAAGGCCGCTTTCCCAAGGTGCCGGGCGATGAGGTGGAATTCATTCCCCTGCCCGAACAGCCCCTGACGCGGAGCGAATAGGCCTATGGCGGGGGAGGAACTCCGATCCGTCACTCTCGCCTCCGGCATCCAGCTCGCCGTATGGGATAGTGGGCCGAAGGACGCGCCCACGCTGATCTTCCTCCATGGCTTTCCCGAAAGCCACCGCAGCTGGCGCCACCAGATCCGCCATTTCTCGGATCGCTATCGCTGCATCGCGCCCGATCAGCGCGGCTATGGTAGATCGTCCAAGCCGCAGGATGTGGCGAGCTACACGGCCGACAAGCTGATCGTCGATATCTTCCAGCTCGCCGATGCGCTGGAAATCGCAAACTTCACTATCGTGGGCCATGATTGGGGCGGCGCGATCAGCTGGCCGATTGCGATGATGGGGCAGGCGAGTGGCCGGGTGACCCGCGCGGTGATTGCCAATGCGCCCCATGCCGCCCTGTTCCAGCGCCTGATCTACACCGATCCGGTGCAACGCAAGGCCAGCCAGTATATGCGCGCCTTCCGCGATCCCGCGAATGACGATCTGGTGCGCCAGCACGGCCTTGCCGCCCTGCTGCTCAAGGCCCTGCGCTGGCAGCCCTCCCCCGCGCTGGAGCCGGAGGAGCGCGAGTGGATGCTGGCGAACTGGCAGGATCGCGACGCCTGCTTCGGCATGCTCAACTGGTATCGCGCCTCCGCCATCGACGTGCCTGACGAGGATGCACCCTATGCCCTGCCCGAAGGCTGGTCGCCCCCGCCCGTGCCAAAGCTGACGATCCCCACGCTGGTGATCTGGGCAATGGACGATCTGGCCCTGCCCCCCGGCAATCTCGACGGGCTGGAGGAACTTGTCGAGGATCTCACCATCGCCAAAGTGCCGGGCTGCGGGCATTTCGTGCAATGGGAACGCCCCGATGCAGTGATCGCGGCGATGGAACAGTTCCTTGAAAGGACCGGCAATGGCCCCGTTGCCTAGCTCGCTGCTGCGCGTCCAGGGCGAAGGCGAGGTTCGCGTCAGCTATCTCGAGCTGTTTTTCGACCTCGTCTATGTCTTCGCAATCACGCAGATTTCGCACTTCCTGCTGGCCCATCACGGCATCGCCGCGGTGGCGGAAGCGCTGGTGATCTTCGCTGCCATCTGGTGGGCCTGGGTCTATACCACCTGGGCGGCCAACTGGCTCGATCCCGACAAGGTGCAGGTGCGGATCGTTCTCTTGCTGGCGATGCTGGCGAGCCTTGTGATGGCCGTCGCCACGCCCAAGGCCTTTGGCGAGCATGGCATGATCTTCGCCGGGGCCTATCTGGCGCTCCAGGTAGGACGATCCGGCTTCGTCGCGCTCGTCATGCGCCGCAGCGGCCATGAAGTGGCGCGCACCATGCAGCGGATCGTGATCTATTTCGTGGTCAGCGGCTGCCTGTGGATTGCCGGCGCGCTTACGCCCCATGTCGAGGCGCGCCTGCTGTGGTGGGCCGCGGCGCTGGCGGTGGAATATTCCGGGCCGGGCCTTGGCTATCGCCTGCCCTTCATCGGCGGCGTCCCGCCGAGCGACTGGCGCATTTCCGGCGGCCATATGGCGGAACGCTGCGCCCTGTTCATCATCATCGCACTGGGCGAAGGGATCGTGGTGACCGGCGCCACTTTCGCAGGCCACGATTTCACGCTGGCCGACACATCGGCCTTCCTCGCCGCCTTCACCGGCTCTGTCCTGATGTGGTGGATCTATTTCGATGTCGGCGCGAAACTGGGCGCGGAACTGATCGAACACCACCCCGAACCGGGGCGGATCGCCCGCAGCGCCTATACCTATCTGCACATGCCGATCGTGGTCGGGATCATCGTCACCGCCGTAGGTGACGAGATGCTGCTCGCCCATCCGCAGGGCCATGCCGAGCCCGCGCTGATCCTTGCCGTCTGCGGCGGCAGCGCGATCTATCTGCTGGGCGTGGGTCTCTTCAAACGCTTCGCCAACCCCTTCCGCAACTTCCCCATGTCGCACCGCTTCGGGCTGGGGCTGCTGGCGCTGCTCGCCCTGTGGGCCAGCCTTGCCCACCCCGCCACGCTGACATTCGGCTGGCTATCGATAGGCGTACTCGCTCTGGTGACGCTGTGGGAGTGGTTCAGCTACCACGGCGGCTGGGTGGAGCGGCTGGGCCACCGCATGGGCCCTGTCGGTCGCTATATGCAACGCTCAGCCCAGCGCGCCGAGGCCCGCCGCACTGAACGCATGAGCGGCGGGGGT
Organism: Sphingomonadaceae bacterium; assembly: GCA_035497315.1. Lineage (GTDB taxonomy): Bacteria > Pseudomonadota > Alphaproteobacteria > Sphingomonadales > Sphingomonadaceae > Andeanibacterium. The sequence goes on along the minus strand of DATJDU010000081.1, from coordinate 7,096 downwards.
GAATGAGCGAGTGGTTTCTGGTGACACAGCAGAGGATCGGAAGAGGAGCTATGGGGTGCGGTGCGGACGAAACTCGTCCCGTACAATTACCCACATCCGCTCATCCTGAGCCTGTCGAAGGACGCGCGAGACGGAAATTCTGGGTGGGATTACGGCCTGGCCGCTTCGCGTTGCACCAACGGTTGAATGGATTTTGGGGCAAAGGGTAGCGCGCGTCCTTCGACAGGCTCAGGATGAGCGGGGGTTGTAAGCAGGTCGCTCCCAGAAGCCCACTCTCGGCCGGAGAATTCTGGACCTCCCTTCAATCCTTCCCGAACCACTCCACCCAGGCGCCATGCGGATGGGCCTGTGACAGCAGGCTCCACTCCTCAGCCCCGCCCGGCCAGTATTTCACGTTCAGCTCATGGGCGAAGGTCGCGCGGTTGGTTTCCAGCCGTACCCATGCCAGCGGGCACTCCGGCGTAGCCTGCGCGCCCGCCGCCTCCATCGCCGCCGTGATCGCGGCGCGAGTTTCCTGCGGCAGATATTGCCACATCACCGAGTGATAGAGCACACGCGTAACGCCCTGCTGTTGCGGGCGGGCGAGCATTTCCGCCACGAAAGCGCCTGCGTCCATCTTCGCCAGATCGGGCTTCTTCTGCGCGGCCAGAGCAATCGCCGCATCAATCCGCGCCATCCGCTCGGTCGCGTCGGGCCAGACATAGGATTTCAGCCGCAGCGCCTCATCGCGGTTGGACAGGTCCACCGGCGCGATGTCGGAGCCACGGATCTCCACGATCTCCACTTGCGAGGCAGGTGGCGGAGGTCCGCGCCATTCGGGCTTGAGCTGCATGGGGGAATCCACCGGGCCGACACTCACCCCGCCCAGATCGAAATGATAGCGTTCCATCATTGTGTTGACGCCCGCGCTCGATCCGATCTCGTTCATCTCGAATTTCGGGCCAAGCCTCTGCGCCAGCCACAGCAGCCCGGCCATCAAACTGTTGGCGCGCCCGGCCTCGTTGGTCTGCGGCGGCCCGTCCAGCCAGGGGGCGAGCCGCGCGTCGAACTTCTCCACCAGCGCGCAGACGATGCGGTCGATCTCGGCCTGATCGGTCAGTTCGCCCGCATAGACCGGCCCCAGTTCCGGCGCGTCCCCCGTGAGGTAAAGATTATGGATGCCGCCCGCGATACGCAGCGGCATTGCATCTTCCAGCGACAGGCCGGGCCAGTTGTTCATGCGCCGGGCCACTTCCGTATCGCTGCGGAGCACTGCCCGCTCCGCCCCGATTACCCGGCTGGTGCAAGGGGCATTGGCCCGTGCAGTGTGGTCTGCCTGCCATTGCAGCGCCTGTTCGACGCTCGCGATCTCCATGACCGGTTTTTCCGCCGAACCGCTTTCCGCCATTTCCATTGCCCTTTCCGCGCTGTGTCCTTAAGGCGCGCGCCATGTCCAGACCGCTCACCTTTGCCGTCCCCAAAGGCCGCATCCTTGAGGAAGCGCTGCCGGTGATGGCGCGCGCCGGCGTCGTGCCCGAAGCAGCGTTTAACGACAAGAACAACCGCGCGCTCAGCTTCGCCTGCGAAGATGGCGACATGCGGATCATCCGCGTGCGCGCATTCGATGTCGCCACTTTCGTTGCCCATGGCGCGGCCCAGGCGGGCATCGTCGGCTCCGACGTGGTCGAGGAATTCGACTATCCCGATCTTTACGCGCCGGTCGATCTCGACATCGGCCACTGCCGCCTGTCGGTGGCAGAGCCGGTGGATTCCGGGCTGGAGCCGCTGGGCAAGATCAGCCATTTGCGCGTGGCCACCAAATATCCCAACCTCACCAGCCGCTTCTTCGAACGACAGGGCATTCAGGCCGAATGCGTCAAGCTCAACGGCGCGATGGAACTCGCCCCCAGCCTTGGCCTGTCGCAGCGCATCGTGGACCTTGTTTCCACCGGCCGCACGCTGAAGGAAAACGGGCTGGTGGAAACCACCACCATCATGCCTGTCTCGGCCCGCCTGATCGTCAACCGTGCCGCGCTGAAGACCGATCCGCGCGTTGGCGAACTGATCGAGGCATTCCGCGCCGTGGCGGAAGGGCGCGCCTGATGATCCGGCTCAAGACGTCCGACCCTGAATTTGAGCGGAAATTCGCCCGCATCGTGGCCGATCGGCGCGAAAGCGGCGGCGATGTCGCACAATCCGTGGCCTCCATCCTTAATGAAGTGCGCGCGCGCGGCGATGAAGCGCTGGAGGAATATACCCAGCGGTTTGACGATTTCGCCCTGCCCCAAGGCGAATGGCGGATCGATCCGGCCCGCTGCAAGGCCGCCTTCGATGCGCTCGATCCCGAACTGCGCGAGGCACTCGAACTCGCAGCAACCCGCATCCGCGCCTATCACGAAGCGCAGTTGCCGGAAGATCGCGATTATACCGACGCCGTCGGTGTGCGGCTGGGCGCCAAGTGGCGTGCGGTGGATGCCGCCGGGCTGTATGTGCCGGGCGGGCGGGCTTCCTATCCCTCATCCCTGCTGATGAATGCCATTCCGGCCAAGGTCGCCGGGGTTGAGCGGCTGGTGGTCTGTACCCCAACGCCCAGAGGCGAGATCAACCAGCTGGTGCTGGCCGCCGCGCATCTGGCGGGCGTGGACGAGATCTGGCCCGTGGGCGGCGCGCAGGCCGTGGGCGCGCTGGCCTATGGCACGAAGCGCATTGCCCCTGTGGATGTAGTCACCGGGCCAGGCAATGCCTGGGTCGCCGAAGCCAAGCGACAGCTTTTCGGCGTGGTGGGGATCGACATGGTGGCCGGCCCTTCCGAAATCCTCGTGATCGCCGACGGCAAGAACGATCCAGACTGGATCGCGGCCGATCTGCTGAGCCAGGCCGAGCACGATCCGGCCGCGCAATCGATCCTGATTACCGACGACCCCCTCTTCGCCGATCAGGTGGCGGACCGGGTGGATGTGCAAAGCGCCATGCTCTCCACGAAGAAGACCGCACAAGCCAGTTGGCAGGCGCATGGGTTGATCGTGGAAGTGGCCAGCCTTGTCGAGGCCCCGCGCCTCGCCAATGCGCTGGCAGCCGAACATATCGAACTGGCGGTGGACGATCCCGAAAGCCTGTTTGCCGAAATCCGCCATGCCGGCAGCGTGTTCCTTGGCCGAATGACGCCGGAAGCGGTGGGCGATTATGTCGCCGGGCCGAACCACGTGCTGCCCACCGGGCGGCGAGCGCGGTTTTCCTCCGGCCTTTCGGTGCTGGACTTCATGAAGCGCACCAGCTTCATCTCGCTGGACGATGCCGCCCTGGCGAAGATCGGCCCCGCCGCAGTTCGGCTGGCCCAGATGGAGGGCCTGCCGGCCCATGCCAAATCCGTGGAATTGAGATTGAAATGAGTGCGCGTTCCAAAGCCCGTTCCGCCGCCCGGCTCTCTGCCGTGCAGGCGCTGTACCAGCACGAGATGGAGGAAATCGCCCTCCCCCGCCTGCTCGACGAATTCCACCTGCACCGGCTGGGCCGCGCGCAGGATGACGATGAAGAAGCACTGGCCGATGCCGAGACCGCCTTTTTCGACGATGTCGTCTCGGGCACGATTGCCCGGCGCGACGAGATCGACGGGCTGCTGAGCGCGCGCCTGGCCGATGGCTGGAAGCTGGAACGACTGGACCGGACCATGCTGCAGATCCTGCGCGCCGGCACTTATGAACTGCTCGCCCGCCAGGACGTGCCCCTGGGCAGCGCGATCAGCGAATATGTCGACGTCGCCCACGCCTTCTTCGACCAGCGCGAGGCGAATTTCGTCAATGGCGTGCTCGATGCAGTGGCCAAGACCGTGCGGAACTAGGGCCCGGACGAATTAATCGTCCGCTTTCGGTGAGCCGGTTTGCGGGCAGCATGTCCGCAATGGGTCGTCAGCGGGCATCTCCCCAATTCGTCATTCCCGGAAAGCCCGCTTCCAGCCGAATTTCGTAATCAGCTACCGGATTGATCCACGCTGCCCAGCAGCTTGTCCAGATAGGCCGCCAGGCGAATGCCCGACTGTTCGAGCCGCTGTTCCATCGTGGGCGTCCACTGCCAGGCATATTGCCACGATAGGCTGACGGGGGACTCCCGCGTCCCCTCCCCCAACTCGCCGCCTTTGGGCGGATAGATGCGGTCTCGCAGGGCAGCGCTCTCGTCGATCCAGACCGCCGGATCGCTGTTCCACCAGCCGATCACTTCGGCGGGAGTCATCTGGCGTTCCAGCCTGCCGGCATATTCGCTGTAGCTGAGCTGGCGTTTCAGGATCAGCCCTTCGTCCCATACCCAATGCAGGTTCTGCGGTTCGTCGAACCACAGGACATTGAACCAGTTGCCGCCCCGGTCGGTTCCATTGCCGACATGCAGCGGCTGATGCAGGTCAGCCACGATATGCACGATGAAGCGCAAGGCCCGCTGTCTCTCGTCACGGCTGGCGCCCTTGTCACGCAGGACGGCCGCGAAGCGATCGAGCGCCGTGGCCGCGTCGCCCTCGGCGGGATGGACCAGCGCGGAAGCTCTGGCGCCTTCGGGCTGGGTCACGAAATGCCAGGGCGATGCCTCGGTCTGCCAGAAGGGATCGGGATTGGACCGTTCGTCATCCGGCCAGGTGGAAGCATCGGCAAGTGTCTCGGTGCCCATAATCCCGGCGATTTCGGCCCGGGTCTTGCCGCTGATGTTGCGCTCGGCAATCTCGGCGCTTACCCGGTGGCCTATGGGGCCCCAGGCGCCGGCCGGAGATGCTGCTGCAAGCACCGCAACCGGCGCGGCTACGGACAGGACGAATTTGGTGAGACGCATCATGGCTGGCGCATTTCCTCAAAGGTGGGCTGACAGCCTGACTAGCTGCTGTACCGGCCCGGTGACAACCGCATGACGGGCGAACTGGCCTTTATCGAACGGCTGCGCGCCCTCGCCACCCATCCCGCAGCTCGCGGGTTGGATGACGATTGCGCCGTGCTGGAAGTGGGCGCCGAAACGCTGATCCTTACCCATGACATGCTGGTGGAAGGCATCCACTATTTGCCCGGCGCAGACATGGCCGATGTGGCGTGGAAGCTGGTCGCCACCAATCTGTCGGACCTCGCCGCGAAGGGCGCAGAGCCGCTGGGCGTATTGCTGGGCCACATGCTCGGCACCGGCGATGACGATTTCCTGCGCGGGCTGGAAGAGGTGCTTGGCCATTACGGCGTCCCCCTGCTGGGCGGAGACACCACCTCCGGCGGCCCGCCCCGTGCGGATGGGCTGACTGCCATCGGCCGGGCGACCTGCCGCCCCGTCCCCTCCCGCGCCGGAGCAAGGCCGGGCGATGCGCTCTACCTCACCGGCCCGATCGGCGCCGCGATGATCGGGTTCGAAGCTTTGCGCGATGGCACCGGGGAAGACAGCACAGCCTATCGCCGACCGATGGCGCGCCTTGCCGAAGGATGGGCCCTTGCCCCCCATGTCACGGCGATGATGGACGTGTCCGACGGGCTGCTGCTCGACGCGGCCCGGATGGCCAGGGCCAGCGGCGTTACGGTAGCTCTGGACACTGCCCTGGTCCCCCTGGCGGGCCCCTCCGTCCTTTTGAGCACAGCCTTGCGCTGGGGGGATGATTACGAATTGCTGTTCGCGGCACCTGCGGATGCAGCCCTTCCGATCCCTGCGCATCGCATCGGAACGGTGCTGAAAGCTACCGACAAGCCCGTGCTTCTCGATGGCGAACCGCTAAGCGAGGCAGATGGGCTGGGTTACGAGCACCATTGACCGGAACCACCTGATTTAGTGAGCAGAAACATCCACGCCCTGGCGCCGGAGCACATCCTTCAGGGCGTGATAGGCTTCCTTCTGACGGTGGTTGGGAATCCCCGGATAAAGGTGATGGATCAGGTGATATTCCATTGCCATGGAAGCCCAGTAACCGGGCCGCGCCTTGAAAATCCTGGTGTTCTTGTAACGCCCGCGTTCCTGCGGATGATGGGGTGCCCAGCTTAGCCAATAACGGATCCAGGAAAGGCCGATCTGGCGCGGAAGCCACCACAGAACCGCCACTTCGATCGCATATCCGCTCCATGCCATGCCGAAGAAGGTTCCCAGCATAACCAACTGAAGAATCGTGGTTTGCATGGCCGCCTTGCGCGAAGCCGGCGTATCCATGTCGAGCATCATCTTCTTGTAGCGATGCACCGAACCTTCCACCCCGGGCTGGCGGTTCCACCAGGTCTTGATGATCGCCTTCCACCAATTGGGCGCGCCGTCGGTGAAATCCGGATCGAGCTGCGGATCATTGGTATATTTGTGGTGCTCCATATGGGTGAGCCGCGCCACGCCGAAGCCGAGGGCGATCGGGATCGTGGAGATATGCCCGGTCAGCTCGTTGATCCAGTAGAGCTTGTGCCCGCGCGGATAGATGTTCGAATGCATCGCCTCATGGCTCGGAATGAAGCCATAGGCCGCGCAGAAGGCGGAAAAGAGAAAGCCCAGCGTCAAGCCGACCGGGCCGAGATAGCCCAGGATGGCCAACGGGAAGAGGCTGACCCAGATCGCGAAACAGGTAACGGTGAGCGCGGCATAGATCCAGGTCGCGCCACCATGGAATTGCATGGCAAGCGCCCGCTCTTCCTTCATCAATTCGCGGCGCAGATGCTTGTCGAGCGTATCGTCACCCGCAAGACCGATGACCGGGCCGTCCTCGGCCGGGATAATGCCCGCGATGTCGATCGAATTGCGGTCGATCAGCTCGGCCTCCATCAGGCCGTCTTCCTTCACCGGTCCGTCGGTCACAGCCCCAGTTCCTTCACAGCCAGCGCCCCTTGATATTGGCGTAAAGCCCCCACGCCCCGCCGAAGAGCAGGCCGAAGCCGATCCGGCTCATGCCGAAGGGGCCTTCGATGCCCCAATAGGCCATGAGCTGCGCCGTAAGCGGCGCGATGAAACCGATGCCGAACAGAAACGGCATCACGACGAACAGTTTGCGGACGACTTCGTTCATGGACGTTAACCTCGCATAAACCATTGGATCGCGCAAGATTCCTTGGTTCATGGGTAATATCCGTGACGTATCTGGCCCCAGCCAGACACGCCGCGACCGGCCGCCTCGAACTATTGCCGGGCCTTGGCGGCA
>DATJDU010000080.1:0-14766 GCA_035497315.1 Sphingomonadaceae bacterium | reverse complement strand
CATCCGGTAACCGCATCTGGCGCGAGAGGCTTTGCCATCCGGGGGTAACGCCCCCCGGCTTGCACACACCCGCACCGGCCGCGTTGTTCATGCGAACAAGGGAGCAATGCTGTCGACCTGGCCTTGCTCCGGATTGGACTTGCCAGTTTGCTATCACGGGCAAGGTGCTGGGGCATATAACCGAAATGGTTTGTTATGTCAAGTGGAATAACCAGCTCCCGCCCCTCACCCCTTCCCAAGCATCGGCGAAGGCTTGCCCAGCGCGAGGTCGGCATCCGAGAACACAATCGGCGTCCTCAGCCCCGGAACATGGGTTCCGTCCGGCCGCTCCATATCCAGCACCATGCCGCGCGCCTCGATCTGCGGGTCGCGCAGGGCCTCGCCCACATCGTGGATCGGGCCGACCGGGATGCCGTGCTGTTCCAGCGCGGCGAGCAGTGCGTCGCGCGTCCACTGGCGGGTCTTCTCGATGATCAGCGGCACCAGAGTATCGCGATGGGCCACACGATCGGGATTGCTCTGCCATTCGGGCCGCACTTCCAGCCCCAGCACTTCGGCAAAGCGCGCGAATTGCGTGTCGTTGCCCACGGCCACGATCACCCAGCCATCGCTGGTGGGGAAACCGTCATAAGGCACGATATTGGGATGGCTCATGCCGATGCGGTGCGGCGCATTGCCGGTGATGAGGTAATTCATCGCCTGATTGGCCATGGTGCCCACCATCACATCGAACAGGGCAAGGTCCACATGCTGCCCGCGCCCGGTATGCTGGCGCTGATGCAGCGCGGCCTGAATGCCGATCACGGCATAGAGCCCGGTCATGATGTCGGCATAGGCGACGCCGATCTTGGTCGGCGGGCCATCGGGCAGGCCGGACAAATCCATGATCCCGCTCATCCCCTGGACGATGAAATCGTATCCGGGACGCGGGGCATAGGGGCCGGTCTGGCCGAAGCCGGTGATCGAACAATAGACGAGGCGCGGATTGATCTTGCTGAGGCTCTCGTAATCGAGGCCGTATTTCTTCAGCCCGCCCAGCTTGAAATTCTCGATCACCACATCCGCCTCGCGGATCAGGCCGAGCACCATCTCGAGGTCTTCCGCCTTGTGATAATCCGCGATTACCGAGCTTTTGCCGCGATTGGCGGAATGGAAATAACCGGCATCCCTGGTGCCATCCGCATTTTCGATAAAGGGCGGGCCCCAGTCGCGCGTATCGTCGCCCTGCGGGCTTTCCACCTTCACCACATCCGCGCCGAGATCGGCGAAAATCTGCCCGGCCCACGGCCCGGCAAGGACACGGGCGAGTTCGACTACTTTGATGCCTGCAAGCGGTGCGGGTCTGGTCATTCGGAACCTTCTTCTTCTCCTTCTCCCCCTGCGGGAGAAGGATGGCGCAGCTTGCTCCGCAGGAGCTAGCGGAGCCTGGATGAGGGGGAAATCCCCTCACCCAACTACGGCTAGCCTGCTGTCACAGGCAAGCCTGCGTATCCCTCTCCCGCAAGGGGAGAGGGAAATTCTGCTCAAAGCGGATCGATATGGAAAATCCGCTCCGCATTGCCGTGGCACAGGGCATGCATTTCCGCCTCGGTGCAGGGGAAGCTGTCGATGAAGTCCACTGCCGGTTCCTGCGGCTGATAGGGATAGTCGATGGCCCACATCACATTGGAGATGCCGATCTTGTCGATCGCATAGCGCAGGGCCAGCGGGTCTTCCACGCCGCTGGTGGTGATGACGAAATTGTCCTGGAAATATTCCGCCATGCTGCGCTGGGTCTTCTTCGCGCGGCCCACCGTCTGGGCGCGGCTGTTCATGAAATTGATGCGCCAGATCCAGAACGGCACGGCCTCGCCCATATGGCCGATGCAGATTTTCAGCTTGGGGAAGGCATCGAACACGCCGCCGGCCATCATGCGCACGGCATGGGTGCCTACTTCCACGCCATAGCCCCACATGGCGCTGTCCATCCCGTAATCCTGCAGCGGGCCCTTCAGCGTATCGGAAGCGGCGCGCGGGTGGATATAGATGCAGCGATCAAGCGCCTCTGCCGCTTCGAGGATCGGCCAGAACTTCGGATCGTCGAGATATTCGCCATAGGTGTGGCTGTTGATCATGAAGCCGTTGAGGCCCAGTTCGTTCACTGCGCGCTCCATCTCCTTCGCTGCGCGCTTCGGGCTGTGGGGCGCGAAGCTGGCGAGGCCGGCAAAGCGGGTGGGCCATTTGGCGCATACTTCGGCCAGCCGGTCATTCGCCAGCCGGGCAAGGTCCATCGCCGTATCGGCATCGAACATCTGCACACCCGGCGCGGTGAGCGCCAGCAAATGCATGTCCACGCCATACTGGTCCATCTGCGGCAGGCGGTGCTGTTCGATGTCGGTCAGGCCGGTGAGGAAATCCAGCTTGCCATAGCCGCTGGTATCGGCGGGCGCATCGTAAATGCCCTTCACCAGCAGCTTGTCGAGGCTCTGGCTGGGCGAATTGGCGACCTTCCTCAGTTCCTCGGCGACTTCGGGAATCGACCATGCTTCTTCAGTGGCGATCTTGCGGATTTTCTGGGCCATCGGCATTCCTCTCCTCTTTCCGCCGTATCTTATGGATAGGTAAGGGCCGAGTGCAACGGCCCTTTATTGGAAGCCGCCAAAGCGCTACCACCCGCCGTGCACCCTAACGGAGCTGGACAGGCTATGAGCGCGACACGCGGTAAACTCGACAATGCGGATCTGCTGATCGAGGAGGCGCTGGTCGGCGGCGAATGGCGCCGGGGCAATGCCGCGCCGATCGCGGTGGACGATCCCTATGCGCTGGAAGTGGTCGGCGAAGTGCCCTCGCTCGATCAGGCACAGGTGCAGCAGGCCGTGGATGCCGCCGCCGATGCCTTCCCCGGCTGGGCCGGGCTTACGGCGGGGGAACGGGGCAAGATCCTCAACCGCTGGCACGATCTGATCGCGGCCAACCGCGAAGACCTTGCCCGCATCATCACCCGCGAAAACGGCAAACCCATCCGCGAGGCGCGGGCCGAGATCGATAATGGCGCGGGCTATATCAAATATTACGCCGACCATGCCGATACTGCCCTGGGCGAGATCATCCCTTCCCCCCTGCCCGGCAAGCGCTTCACCGTGGATTACGAGCCGGTGGGCGTCTGCGCCGCGATCACGCCCTGGAACTTCCCCTTCGCCATGCTGGCGCGCAAGCTGGGCCCGGCGCTGGCGGCGGGTTGCACCGTGGTGGCCAAGCCTGCGGATCTGACGCCCTTCTCCGCCCTCGCCATCGCGCGGCTGGCGCTGGAGGCGGGCCTGCCCAAGGGGGCGCTCAGCATCGTGACCGGCAACGCCCAGCAGGTGGGCGAAGTGCTGACCGCGTCGCCCATAGTGCGCAAGCTGACCTTCACCGGCTCCACTCCCGTCGGGGCCATGCTGGCCGCCGCCTGCGCGCCCACCGTGAAGCGCATGAGCCTTGAGCTGGGCGGCAATGCCCCGCTGCTGGTGTTCGACGATGCGGATATCGATATCGCCATCGAAACCGCCATGATCGCCAAGTTCCGCAATGCCGGGCAGACCTGCATCGCGGCCAACCGCATCTATGTGCAGAGCGGCATTCTCGACCGCTTCCTCGCCGCCTTCAAGGCGAAGATCGAGGCGCTGCGCCTTGGCGACGGGCTGGAGGAAACAACCGATATCGGCCCCCTGATCGACGAACGCGCAGTGGCCAAGGTGGACCGCCATCTGCAGGACGCGCTCCAGCGTGGGGGCCAGTTGCTGACCGGCGGCGGCACGGCCAACAGCCGCCTCGCCCAGCCCGCTCTGGTGGCGAATGTGGCGCGCGATGCGCTGCTGACGCGGGAAGAAACCTTCGGGCCGCTGGCGGGCATCATTCCCTTCGACACGCTGGAAGAAGGGCTGGCCATGGCCAACGACACGCCCTTCGGCCTCTGCGCCTATGTCTGCGCGCAGGATACCGCCACGATCGCCCGCGCCAGCCGGGGGTTGCAGACCGGCATGGTGGGCGTGAACAATGCCGCGATCTCCCTGCCCTCCACGCCCTTCGGCGGGATCAAGATGTCCGGCCTGGGCCGCGAAGGTTCGCTCCATGGGCTGATGGAATATCTGAACCTGAAATATGTGGCGCAAGGCGGGCTTTGAGGAGCCACTCCCTCTCGTCATTCCCGCGCAGGCGGGGAGTCGAATACGTCCTTGGACAATCCAGTGTAGCAGTTGCTGCTGGATTCCCGCCTGCGCGGGAATGACGAAGGAAGGTTAGAAGGCCGCCCCCTCACCGCCCCAGCGCCATCGCCTCCTCATACACGCTCGTATCGATCAGCTTCGCCAGCTCCTCCCGGCTGCGCGCGGGGCGCTTGTCTTGAGCAGCGAGCCATTGTTCCTCATCCACCAGGAGGTCGAGCATGGCTTCCGGGAAATCCGCTCCGAATTCATGCTGGGGCCAGCCTAGAAAGATCTCCAACTCGGTGAAACCGCCCTGCTCGCGGACCAGCCTCTTCGCCTCGGCCGGATCGCGCCGCACTTCCCCGGCCGCCTCGATCACCGCGCGCGTGAATGCGACGATCTTTGCCCGTTTTACGGGGTCAGCCAGATTCTCGGCCGTCGTGTTGAGATTGAAGTGCTCCTCATATCGCCCGGAAAACTCGACCCGATCACCATTGAGCGCCCAGCCGGCATTTGAGCTTTCGGGTTCCCAAATAGCGATGGCATCGACCTCGCCCTTGGCCATCGCCTCCGTCATCGAGGACAGCGGTGTACCTGGTTGCAGCGCCACAATCTCAACATCATCGAAATCCAGCTCTACGACGTTGAGCATGCGGTAGAGAAAATATCCGGCGGAAGTTTGCGGTATTGTCGCAATCCGCTTACCCTTGATATCCCCAAGCATCGCGATCCCAGCCGACTTACGAGCGACAATGCTGTAGTGGCCTCTCGTAACATTCAGGATAATCCGCAAATCCGGGTGGCGCACGGAATAGCGCAGGGCCTGCGTCTCGGCATGAGTGGCGACATCGGCTACGCCTTCCTCGCCAAAGCCGGGAATGATCGGCTCGCCCACCAGATTGGGGATACCGCCCATCTTCACACTGGCTTCGCCCGGATAGTATTTCTCCGCCGCGAGCAGCACCGGCGCGATCTCGAAGGTCTGCTTGTTACCGTGGATCGCGATCGGGCCGGGATTATCCTTCGCCTGCACCGGTGCGGCCAAAGCAGCGGCCGCCATCATTGCCGCAAGGGCAATCCTGTGTGTGAACATCCTCATAGTCTCCCCCTTTTTCCTCCCGCGAGGGACTATGAATGCAATTGGCGGTAGCGGGAACCCCCCGGGGGAACTATCGCTTTGAGCACCATGTCCAGCGATCATGATGCCCTCGCCTTCGCGGCGGACCAGCCTGCCGCCTTGTGTACCATCGTGGCAATCGACGGCAGCTTCTCGCGCCGCAATGGGGCGCAGCTTGCCGTGGCCCCTGACGGCACCATTGCGGGCGATCTGGCCGATAATTGCCTGAATGCCGAACTCGCCAATCAGGCCATCGAGGCGATGGAGGCGAGCGGGCAGAATGGCGGCGCGCGCCTGCTGCGCTATGGCAAGGGATCGCCCTTCATCGACTTCCGCCTGCCCTGCGGTTCCGGCCTCGACATATTGATCGAGCCCGCGCCTGACCGGGCGGCGCTGCAAGGCTGCATGGAAACTCTGTCCGCGCGGCAGGCCGCCGAACTGGCGCTGCCCCTGCCCCCCGCCGCCGATCCCGCTTTCCTGCGCAACCGGCTTTACATGCCGCCGCTGCGCCTGCTGGTGCTGGGCGCCGGGTCCGAATGTTCGGCGCTGGTAAAGCTGGCGCAGACGCAGGGGATCGAGGCCGAATGGCGCGAGGCGGGCAATCACCTCTCGCTCGACAAGGTGCCGGCAGACCTGCTCGACGGCACATGGGCCGCCGATCCCTGGACTGCGATCCTGCTGCTGTTCCACGAGCACGAATGGGAATATGCCCTGCTCAAATGGGCGCTGGGCACCCAGGCCTTCTATGTCGGTGCGCAAGGCGGAGCCCCTGCCCGGCAGGCACGGCTGGAGCGGCTGCGGACCGGCGGCGTGGAGGATGCGGCGCTCGCCCGGCTGCGCAGCCCGGTCGGCCTGATCCCCAAGGCGCGCGATTCCTCCGTACTGGCGCTTTCGGTACTGGCGGATGTGGTCGGCGCTTATGAGGCGCTGCACCCCCACCAATGAGCGGACATCTCGCCATCGCGCTGCTGGCTGCGGGAAGCGCGCGGCGCTTCGGCGGGGGTAAGCTCGATGCGCAGCTGGCGGGCAAGAAGCTCGGCTGCCATGTGCTGGAAGCCGTTCTTGCGTTGGATCTCGGCGTGCCGTTGGTAATGGTGAGCGAAGATGCGCCCGCCTTCGCGCGGGAGGCGGAGGCCGAGGGGCTGGCCACACTGCTCGTCAATCCACATGCCCAGGAAGGCCTCGGCACCTCCGTCGCCCTTGCCGCGCGCCATGCGGGCGAGGTGGGCGCGGGAAAGCTGCTGCTGCTGGCGGCGGACATGCCGCTGGTCAGCCCCGCGACGCTTGCCGCGCTGGTGGAGGCCTGCGCCGATGCGCCTGCCTGCGTGCGCCATCCGGACGGCCACCCCGGCATTCCTGCATGCTTCCCGGCCGCGAGCTTCCCAGCCCTCGCCGCGCTTCAGGGCGACAGGGGCGCGGGTGCGCTGCTGCGTTCGGACGGTGTGGCGGTACTGGAGGTCGATCCGCGAGAATTGCGCGATGTCGATATTGCGGCAGAGCTTGAGGCACTGGCAGCGGAGATGGCTGCCGAAAAATAAGATCGTCATGCCAGCGAAAGCTGGCATCTCCAGCGTCGCGCGATCTCGCCCGAGACCCCGGCTTTCGCCGGGGTGACGAGGGAGGAGAGCGGCGAGGAGCACAACGCCCCTCGCCGCCCCAATCACATCAAACCAGCTGCTTCGCGTCGATCGGAAGCTGCCGGATGCGCTTGCCAGTGAGGGCGAACAGCGCATTGGTCAGGGCCGGGATCACCGGCGGCAGGGCCGGTTCGCCAAGGCCGGTGGGCGAATTGTCGCTCAGCACGAATTCCACGTCGATCTTCGGCACCACGGGCATGCGCGGCACCGGATAATCGTGGAAGTTCGACTGCTTGGTCGCGCCGCCTTCGATCTCGATGGCCAGCGACATTGCCTGGCCCAGCCCGTCGATAATCGCGCCCTGCGCCTGGTTCAGCGCACCGAAGGGGTTGATGATCTGGCTGCCGACATCGCCCGCCGCCCACACATGGTGAACATTCACGCGACCGCCATCGAGGCTGGCTTCCACCACTTCGGCGAAATAGCCCATGTGGCTGTAATAATAGCCGAAGCCCAGCGCGCGGCCTGCGGGCATTTCCTTGCCCCAGCCGGCCATTTCCAGCGCCTTCTTCGTCACGGCCCGCAAACGGCCCGGATTGAAGCCCGGCGACGGGCCGGTGAAGCCCATGGAATCCGGTTCCTTCTCGGCTCCGTCCACGATTTCCAGCAGCAGGGTGGGCAGATCCTTGCCCGCCGCATGGGCCACCTCGTCGAGGAAGCTCTGCATGACGAAGGCCATCGCATTGGATGTCGGCGCGCGCAGCGCCCCCATCGGCACGGCCGTCTTCAGCTTGGTCTGCGCGTAACGCAGATTGGGCATGTATTTCGCCGGGAACTCGTCCTTCGACATGGCCGCCGGATTATAGGCGCCGGGGCCGGGGATTTCGAAGGTGATGAAGTGATCGTCATAGCCGATCAGCTTGCCCTTGTCGTCCAGCGCCGCGCGCAGGCGGTGCCAGCCGGCGGGGCGGTAGAAATCGCTGCGGACATCGTCCTCGCGGCTCCAGATCAGCTGCACGGGCGTGCCCGGCATCTGCTTGGCGATGGCGGCCACCTGATGCATGTAATCATTGGTCAGTCGCCGGCCGAAACCGCCGCCCATGCGGGTGATGTGGACCTTCACCTTGTCGGGCGTGAGGCCCAGCATCTGGGCCACGCCCGTCTGCCCGCCCTGCGGCGTCTGCGACGGTGCCCACATCTCCATCGAACCGTCCTTGTGGCACAGCGCGGTGCAGTTCATCGGCTCCATCGGCACATGGGCGAGGAAGGGATAGGAATATTCCGCATCCAGCACCTTGGCGGCGCTGGCGAAAGTGGCATCGACATCGCCCTTGGAAGCGAAGACTTCGTGCGGCTTGCCTTCCGCCATCAGCTTGCGCGCTGCCTCGTCATAGCCCTTGGTGGAATGGCTGGCCCAATCGCCATTGTCCCATTCCACTTCCAGCTTCTGGCGGGCCTGATCGGCGATCCACCAGTTCCTGGCGATCACCGCCACGCCATCGACGAGTTGATCGGCACTGCCATTGCCCTTCACCACGAAGGCATCGATCACGCCCGGCACCGCCTTGGCGGCATCGAGCTTGGCCGAAACCAGCTTGGCACCGAACACCTGCGAGCGTTCGAACGCGGCATAGACCATGCCCGGAAGCTGGGTATCCACGCCGAAGATCGCCTCGCCCTTCACGATCTTCGGGCTATCGATCCCGCCGATCGCCCGGCCGATGATGTGGAAATCCTTGGGGTCCTTCAGCGGAACCTTGGCCAGATCGGGCACAGCGACGCTGGCCGCATCATTCGCCAGCTCGCCATAGGTGAGCGAACGCCCGGAAGCCGGATCGATCACCTTGCCCAGCTTGGTGGTCAGCTTGACACTGTCGATGCCCCAGCGGCGCGAGGCAGCCGCCAGCAACATCTGGCGCGCACCGGCACCCACCTGGCGCATCGGGAACCAGTTCATCGGCGTGGCAAAGCTGCCTCCAGCGAGCTGCGGGCCGTATTTGGCGGCATCCGTATCGCCCTGGACGATCTTCACCTGATCCCAGTCGGCATCCATTTCATCCGCGATCAGCATGGGCAGCATGGTCTTGATGCCCTGCCCGATCTCGGGATTCTTGCCGACGATGGTGATCGAATTGTCAGCCGCAATGGTGACAAAGGCGTTCAGCGTACCCTGCGCCTCGCCAGTGACGGCGGCGGCGCGGGCGACCACGGGAATCGCCGCGCTCAACACAAGGCCGCCACCCGAAAGGGCGCTGGCCTTCAGCAATGTACGGCGGGAAAGTGCGATGGCCTCAGGCATTTGCTTTCCCCTTCTTCGCAACGCCGCTTTCCGCGACCTGCGTGATGGCGGACTTGATGCGGGTATAACAGGCGCAGCGGCAGATATTGCCGCTCATCGCCGCGTCGATCTGGCGGGCATTGGGCTCAGGATTGCGCATCAGCAGCGCAGTGGCGCTCATCAGCTGGCCTGCCTGGCAATAGCCGCACTGCATCACGTCTTCTTCCAGCCACGCATCCTGCAGCGCACGGCCCAGATCGGTCTGGCCGAGCGCTTCGATGGTGGTGACTTCGGAATCGCCCAGCGAACCGACAGGCGTGGTGCAGGAGCGCGTGGCAACGCCATCGACGTGCACGGTGCAGGCGCCGCACAGCGCCTTGCCGCAGCCGAACTTGGTGCCCACCATGCCCAGTTCCTGCCGCAATGCCCACAGCAGCGGCATGTCTTCCGGCGCGTCGATCTCGCGCACTTCCCCGTTGATCTTGACCTTGACGGCCATTGTGCTTCTCCCTTGAAACTGTAACCGGCCCCACAGCTGGCCGGCGGCCATGCCGTGCGGGCGCAGAACGTCCCTTACGGCAGCAACGAATTCAGACTAGCAACGTTCCACGATGCTGCAACACAAGATGCCAAATCGGAACTGCCGCTGATCGCGGTAGTATCTGGACAAAACGGACTCAATCAACCACTGGGCCGCAAATACGAGACAGCAGGCAGGCATTCCGGCTAACAAGTCCGGCGCGAATCGCCTTGCCTGTGCGCGCCAAGAAGCTTTGCAAATGAATTAGGGAGACGCCCGAATGCCTCTGGTGAACATGAAGCCGTTGCTCCGCCATGCGATGGACAATGGCTATGCAGTCGCCGCTTTCAACCTTGTGGATTACAACACCACCAAGGCGATGGTAAAGGCCGCCGAAGAGCTGAATGCTCCGGTGATTTGCCAGACTTCCGCGAAGACCATCAAATATTTCAGCCACAAGGAAATCGTGAGCTGGGTCCGCACTGTGGCCGAAGATTCGCCCGTGCCGGTGGTGCTGCATCTGGATCACTGCAAGGACATCCCGATGATCGAAGCCTGCGCCAAGGCGGGCTGGACCTCGATCATGATCGACGCTTCGGAACTGCCCTTCGAGCAGAACCTGGAAGAATCGCTGAAGGTGCGCGAAATCGCCGAGAAATATGGCGTGGGCATGGAAGCCGAGCTGGGCCAGATCATGGGCGTTGAAGACGATATGGTGGTGGACGAGGCCGATTCGGTCCTGACCGACCCCGAAGATGCCGCGCGCTTCTGCGCCGCGCTGGACCTTTCGGCCTTCGCCTGCGCCGTCGGCACCGCCCATGGCTATTACAAGGGCGAACCGGTGGTGGATTTCGATCGCATCGCCGCGATCAACTCCCTCACCAAGACCCCGATGGCGCTGCATGGCGGCACCGGCCTGTCCGACGAAACCTTCGCCAAGGCGATCGAACGCGGCGCGGCCAAGGTCAATATCTCGACCAACCTCAAGCATGTCTGGGTGCAGAGCTTCGTCGATTACCACACCGCCAAGCCCAATGATTTCGAGCCGCTGCGCGTGATGGATGCCCAATATCAGGCCTGTAAGGCGATGTTCGGCGGCTTCATCGAGAAGTTCGGCGGCAAGGATCGCGGCTCCGCCTTCCTCTCCACGCTGGGCTGAGGATAGTCGGGCATGGTCAAGGCACTGATTTTCGACTGCGACGGCGTTCTGGTGGATACGGAGCGCGATGCGCACCGCGTGGGCTTCAACCGCGCCTTTGCCGAACATGGCATCGATGCGGAATGGGATGTCGATCTCTATGGCCGCCTGTTGCTGGTGGCCGGCGGCAAGGAACGGATGCGCGCCTATTTCGACGAATTCGGCTGGCCAGAAGGCGTCGATAGCGACGAGGCGAAGGATGCGCTGATCATCGATCTGCACAAGACGAAGACGCGCATCACTTCCGAAATCGTCACCGAACTGCCGGTGCGCCCGGGCATCCTGCGCATCGTGGACGAAGCGATCGAGGCCGGCGTGCGGCTGGGCGTGTGCACCACTTCCAACCCCAAGTTCATCGACGCCGTGCTCGACCTGTTCGGGGCGGAGCGCAAGGCGGCCTTCGAATTCGTCCATGCCGGCGATGTGGTGGCCAGGAAGAAGCCCGCGCCGGACATCTATCTGCTGGCGCTGGAAACGCTGGGCCTCCCGGCCAGCGACTGCATCGTGATCGAAGACAGCCGCAACGGGCTGCTGGCCGCGACCGGCGCGGGGCTGACCACGCTGATCACCACCAGCACCTATACGATGGACGAGGATTTCGCCGAGGCTGCCAAGGTCGTTCCCGAGCTGGGCGATGCGCCTGCCATCAACATCACAATCGAAGACCTGCGCGGGCTGGCCGCACAAGCGGCGGCCTGAGGGAGAAGAAGCATGACTGACATCACGATCGAACAGGTTGAACAGGCAATCGACGTCGCGTCCGACACGGTCATCCGCAACGAACATTATTTCTCCGATCTCGACGGCCTTGCCGGCGACGGCGATTTCGGCACCTCGCTGGCCACCGGCTTCAAGGTGATCAAGGCGGACCTGCCCACTATCGACAAGAGCGCCATCGGCGCCATGTTGCTCAAGATCTCCATGCTGTGCAGCAAGCATGTCGGCGGCAGCTCGGGCCCGATCTGGGGCACCGGCTTCATGAAGGCCGGCATGGTCAGCAAGGGCAAGACCAGCGTGACGCTGGAAGAGCTGGCCGAGATGGTCAATGCGGCCGTGGAAGGCATCATGGCCCGCGGCGGCGCCAAGCTGGGCGACAAGACCCTGCTCGACGCGCTGATCCCGATTGCCGAAAAGATGAAGGAAATGGCCCCCGCAGGCGACGCTGCCGCCACGCTGAAGGCCGTTACCGAAGTGGCCGACAAGGCGATCGACGAAACCCGCAATCTGGTGGCCCATCGCGGCCGCGCCAGCCAGGTGGGCGAGCGTAGCGCCAACACTCCCGATCCGGGCATCGTCGGCGTCGCCACCATCCTGCTGGACTGGTGCAAGCATTACGGCGTGGATTACACCCCCACCGCCGCAGAACTGAACCACTGATCCAACCTGCTGATATCGTTCACCTATTCCACGGAGAGGAATATCCCATGAAGAAGTTCGTCAACGATCCCGCCAATTTCGTGCCCGAATTCATGAAGGGCGTCATCCTGGCCAATCCCGATCTGCTGGAAGCGGTGCCGGAATTCCAGATGATCAAGCGCAAGGACCGCCCGGTGGCCGACAAGGTCTCCGTGGTGCAGGGTTCGGGCTCGGGCCACGAGCCGGCTCACGTCATGGCCGTCGGCCCGGGCATGCTCGACGGCGCCTGCCAGGGCCCCGTTTTCGCCGCTCCGCCGGTCGATGCCTGCTATGAAACCATCAAGGCGCTCGCGTCGGACGCCGGCGTGCTGGTGCTGGTGAACAATTACCAGGGCGACCGCATGGCATGGGACATGGCCTGCGAAATGGCCGAGGCCGAAGGCATCAAGGTCAAGCAGTTCATCATCAACGATGACGTGGCCGTGAAGGACAGCCTCTACACCGTGGGCCGCCGCGGCGTGGCCGGCAATTTCTTCGTCATCAAGGCCTGCGGCGCCGCCGCTGCCGAAGGCAAGAGCCTGGATGAAGTCATCGCCGTGGCCGAGAAGGTCAACAACAACGTCCGCACCATGGGCGTGGCGCTGACCAGCTGCATCCCGCCGGCCAAGGGCAATGCCATCTTCGAAATCGGCGACGACGAGATGGAAGTCGGCATCGGCATCCACGGCGAACCGGGCCGCAGCCGCGAAAAGATCCGCAGCGCGGATTCGATCACCGAAACCCTGTTCGATGCCGTCGCGGTCGATCTGCCGTTCAATTCGGGCGACCGGGTTGCGCTGATGATCAACGGCCTTGGCGGCACCCCGCCGGCCGAACTCTATGTGCTTTATGCCAAGGCCCACGAACTGGCCGAAGCGCGCGGCCTGACCGTGGCCCGCAACTATGTCGGCGAATATTGCACCAGCCTGGAAATGGCCGGTGCCTCGCTGACCATGCTCAAGCTCGATGCCGAGCTGGAAACCTATCTCGCCGCCCCGGCTCAGATCGCGACCCGCGTTTTCTGATCCGGCCACACGGCTGAAAGCAAAACGCCCCGGAGGAAACTCCGGGGCGTTTTTGTTTGCTATGCGATCGTTCCGACTGGCTCATCATTGCGAAGGGCAATGCCCCGAAGCAATGACGAGCCAGAATGGTCAGGCTTACTGGTGCAGATAGACGGCCCGCTCGTGGCTGAAAGCCTTGAAGCCGAAATAGCCGTGATAGCTGCCCTGCCCGCTGCCATTCACGCCGCCGAAGGGCAGGCGGTTTTCCAGATAGTGCGAGAACACGCCGTTAACGGTCACGCCGCCCGAGGAGGTGCGCTGCAGCACCTTCTCGACATTGTCGTCATCCGGGCTGAACACATAGAGCGCCAGCGGCTTGTCGCGCGCTTCGATATAGTCGATGGCCTGATCGAGCTTGTCATAGGTCATCACCGGCAGGACCGGGGCGAAGATTTCTTCCTGCAGGATCTTCATCTGCGGGGTGACGTCGGTCAGCATGGTCGGGTGGACGGTGAGGTCCGCCTCGTCGAAAGTGCCGCCCACAGCCACGGTCGCGCCCTGCGCCACGGCATCGTCGAACAGGCCCTTCACGCGGTCGAAATTGGCCTTGTTGACCACCTGCGCGATGGCGCTCTTGTTGATCGCGCCATCCTCGCCATAGAGGTTCTTCTGCACGTTGGTCTTGAAGGATTCGACCAGTTCGGCCTTCTTGTCTTCCTTCACGAAGACATAGTCCGGGCAGATGCAGGCCTGGCCGCCGTTGAACTGCTTGGCCCCGGCCAGCGCGGCGCCGATCGCGCCGATATCGGCCCCATCGTCGATGATGACCGGCGACTTACCGCCCAGTTCCAGGGTCACGGTCGCCAGATGCTTCGCCGCGGCGGCCATCACGATCTTGCCCACACGTGTGCTGCCGGTGAAGAAGATGTGATTGAAGGGCAGGTCCAGCAGAGCCGTGGCCACGCTCACATCGCCTTCGAACAACGCCACTTCATTCTCGTCGAACACTTCGCGGATGATCGTACCGGCGATCTTTGCGGTGGCCGGGCACAGGTCGGTCAGCTTGACCATGCAGCAATTGCCCGCGGCAACCGCGGCGGCAACCGGACCGAGCGTAAGGCCGAGCGGGAAATTCCACGGGCCGAGGATCAGGCACACGCCACGCGCTTCATAACGGATCTGCGCCCGGTCGGTCGGCACGCGCGAGGGCGTGACTTCGGTGGGCGTCATCCAGTCGTCGAGGCTGTCGATATTGAGCTGGATATTGCCCACGATGTTCAGCACTTCGGTCACGCGGATTTCGCCTTCCGGCTTGCGCGTATCTTCCAGCACCGCAGCGACGATATCGTCGGCATGGGCTTCCACTGCTTCCTTCAGCTTCACGAGCTTGGCCTTGCGCTGCTCCGCCGTGGAGGCTTTCACATCCCATTGATGCGCCTGCTGCAGGGCGAAGATGCGGGCGATCTCCTTGGCGGTGTCAGGGGCATTCTGCGAGGTACTGGTCATGAGGGTTT
>DATJDU010000079.1:0-75407 GCA_035497315.1 Sphingomonadaceae bacterium | reverse complement strand
GCGGGCGCATCCTGCTGGTGGAGGATGAGGACATGGTCCGCGCCGTGGCCGAGCGGGCGCTCACCCGGCAGGGCTATATCGTCATTACCGCCAGCGATGGCGAGGAAGGCCTGGAAAAGGTGCGCGAGGGCGGCGAATTCGACATTGTGGTAAGCGATGTGGTGATGCCCACCATGGACGGCCCCGCCATGGCCCGCGAATTGCGCAAGATCGCACCGCATCTGCCGGTGCTGTTCATGTCCGGCTATGCCGAGGAACAGCTGCGTAACGAGATCGATCTTGAGGATATGTATTTCCTCCCCAAGCCCTTCTCCGTCCAGCAGATCGCAGGCAAGGTCGCCGAAGTGCTGAGCGCGCCGCGGGGGTGAAATTTCCGCCTGCGCTCGCCCCTGCGAAGGCAAGGGCATGGCCGGCGGCGGACACATCCTGCCTGCTCTCATGTCGGAAAACACTTTCCTACAGGTCAGCAAATGGCGTTTATCCTGTGCGATGGCCCGTCTTGCTTTCGCCCTGCATTGTGCCTTTCCAGCCCGGCTTTTCCGACCCTGCAAGGGCTGCACGGAAACCCGAAATGGAAGGTGACATATCGGCTCGTATCCAGCCTCGAAAAACGGCTTGAAACCGCGCCACACAAGGGTGGCCCGCCTTGCACGAAACAGCGTGTTTTCCGGTCGGTAAAGGTTACACATCACCGCGCTCGTCCGGGGCAAGCGGCATCTGCCCAGAGACGGCAGCAGCTGGATGTTACACATCATGTCACCGTTCGTCGTCCTTATGCCTCCGTTCATCGAAGGGTAACGCGCAGGGCGCAAACCTCTACGTCAAGGGTATGGACCCCGCATCTTTGGGAGTAGGTCAGATCATGATCCGCAACTTCGCCCGTCTCGCCGTAACTACAGCGCTTCTAGCCACCCAGTTCCCCGCCTCTGCCCAGACGACTGCCGCTGTCGGAGGTCAGGGCGATGTTTCGGTTACGATCTACAACAATGGCCAGGCACTGGTGCAGGATGTGCGCCAGCTCGCCATCGCCAATGGCCGCAGCCGGATCGAATTTCCCGATGTGTCGGCCATGATCCGGCCCGAAACGCTCAGCTTCTCGGCGGCGGATACCGGCATTGTGGAGCAGAACTTCGATTTCGACCTGCTGACCCCCACCAAGCTGATGGAAAAGGCCATCGGCCAGACCGTCACCCTGCTGCGCACCAATCCCGCCACGGGGCAGGAAACCCGCGAGCGGGCGACAGTGCTCTCCACTGCCGGCGGCGTGGTGATCCGGATCGGGGACCGGATCGAGGTGCTGCGCGACGACGGCCTGCCGGTGCGGGTGATCTTCGACGGTGTGCCGCCGAATCTGCGCGCCCGGCCGACGCTTTCCGTAACGGTGGACAGCGCGCGCGGGGGCAATCGCCCTGCTTCGATCCGCTATCTCACCCCCGGCCTTGGCTGGTCGTCGGACTATGTCGCTCTCTATGACGAGGGTAAGGGCACGGTGGACGTGCAGGGCTGGGTGACGCTGACCAACAGCACCGGCACCACTTTCGACAATGCGAAGACATTGCTGGTGGCGGGCAGTCCTTCCAGCAGCAATAGCGGCTATAATCCGCGCTATGCCTCGCCCCGGCCGGTTTCCGCGCCGCGCGGCTCTTTCGTGCCGGGCACGGAAACCGCCGACCGCGAGCAGCTGGGGGATTTCTACCTCTACCCGATCGATGGACGCACCACGATTGCCAACAACCAGACCAAGCAGGTCAGCTTCCTCGATGTGCAGGCCGTTCCCGCACGCAAGGTCTATGGTTTCAATGTCGGCTGGCTGCAGAGCGACGGGACTCCGCGCAATGTCTCCAGCCAGATCGCCTTTTCCTCCTCCAAGGAAGGCGGGCTGGGCGATGCGCTGCCTGCTGGCACCGTTCGTTTCTATCAGCGCGACAGCAAGGGCACGCCGCAATTCATCGGCGAGAACCAGATCGGCCACACTCCGATGGGCAGCGAGTTGACGCTGACCACCGGCGACGCCTTCGACATCTTCGTGAAGGCCGAGGTGGAAAAGCGTGAAAAGATCACTGGCGCCGAATGGGAGAAATCCGCCCGCTGGCGCGTGATCAAGGAAGATGGCAGCGAAGTGCGGGGCGAGGCGGAGCGGCCCGTCACCTTCTATCGCACCACCATGCGCTACACCCTCACCAATGCGAAGGCGCAGCCGGTGAATGTCGAATTGTTCCAGAACGGCCTCGATCGTGGCTGGTGGGGCCGCGATTACCGCGTGGTGAGCGAGGATGTACCGGGCGAACAACTCAACGCCGATCGTCGCAAATGGACCGTGCCCGTTCCCGCCAATGGCGAGCGGGCTGTGCGGGTCACTTTCGAAACACGTTATTGAGACGGCCGATGGCGCGCGCCGCCTTTTGGCACCCGATGGGTGAGTTGCTGCGCAGGCAGGAGCCTGTGCCCGCTAGGCCCCGGCACATTGTCGGGGAACTCACATTGGCTGCGGCATTGCTCGCGACGGTGGGGGCCACCCCTGCCACCGCGCGCGAAGTGGTGATGGCCTCCACCCCGAGCGCCATCTCCGTCACGCTCTATCGCGATCCCGATCGCGGACCGGATCAGCAGATCAATCGCGACTGGCCACGCGGCTTCGCCATGATCAACGAAACGCGCAGCGTCACTCTGCCACCGGGCGAATCGACTATTCGCTTCGAAGGCGTGGCCGAAGGGATGGTGGCTGTCAGCGCCATCGTCACCGGCCTGCCGGGCGGCACGATCGAGAAGAACCGCAACGCCGATCTCCTCTCTCCCGCCGCTCTGGTGGACGGGACTTTGGGCAACCGCGTCACCATCACCCGCACCAATCCGGCGACGGGCGCCCAGACTTCCGAAAGCGCCGTGGTGCGTACCCGCGCCGATGGCGGCCTCGTGCTGCAGACCGCGCAGGGTTACGAGGCAGTGCGCTGCGCGGGAATCCCCGAAAAGCTGACATTTGGCGCTATTCCCGATGGGCTCTCGGCCCAGCCGGTATTCAGTATCGACACCCGCGATGCGAGCGGCGGCACCTATCAGGTGCAACTGACCTATATTGCCTGGGGCTTCGACTGGCAGGCCCATTATGTCGGCACGTTCGATGACGCTGCGCCCGCAGGCAAGGAGAAGCTGCGCCTGCGCAGTTGGCTCACGCTGGTGAACGATAATGGCCAGAGCTTCGAGGATGCGTCCCTGCTGGTGGTGGCCGGCAAGCTCAATGTGGAGAGCGATTTTCAGGCTCTTTCCGATCCTCCGCAAGGACGCGGGCTTAATCTGACCTGCTATCCGCTGGGGAGTACGGCGGAGGGATCGCCGGAGAATTATCCATATCCTCCGCCGCCTGCTCCGATGATGATGTTCAAGGACGCCGGAGATATCGTTGTGACCGCGCAGGCTCGCGGAGCAGCCATGGAAATGGCGTCCCCCGTTGCCATGGTCGCCACCGAGGAAGCGCTCGGCGATCTCAAGCTCTACCGAGTGCCGGAGCGCGTCACGGTGGCTTCCAAATCGATGAAGCAGGTTGCTTTCCTCGACAAGGACGCCGTGCTGGGCGAGCTGGAGTATCGCGCCTCCTGCTCGCCATGGGACGGCAATGAGGAGCCGCTGCCCCTGCGCCGCGTTCTCAGAACGAAGAACGACAAAAAGCATGGGCTGGGCGTGGCCCTGCCGATGGGCGGAGTGACCCTGTTCGAGCCGACATCTGCGGGCGAGTTGCTGGTGGGCGAGGAAACGCTGCGCGACTATGCCGAAGGCCAGGATGTGGAGGTCGCTTTGGGCGAAAGCTCCAATGCCTTTGCCCTTTGCGCGCGCCAGACCGAGGCAGAGCCGGGCGACGAGGGTAATCCCTGGCTGCCCACTCGCGCCACTCTCACCAATGCCAATCGCCACCCGATCAAGGCCCGCGTCGAACTCGGCCGTCCGGCCGACTGGGCGGTGCGCAAGAAGGTGAAAGGTCTGGTGGTGAAGGACGGGCAGTGGGTGATCGAGCGGACGATTCCCGCCGGCCAATCGGTGAATATCGACTGGGAAGTGCGTTCCGCCGAGGCTGAAGGCAGCTAGAACTCCCGGAATTACCGGACTTTCCTCCGTTTTTGGAAATTCATCGTTCCCCTCTTGTTCCATAAGAACAAATGCGATACATCTTCCGTCGGTTGACCTTTCCGGTCTTGGCTCTAGGCACTGACGGAGGCCCTCGATGGCGACGCAACTGAAGCTTGTGGATAAGGATACTATGGACCGTCAGAAGGCGCTGGACGCCGCTCTCGCACAGATCGACCGTGCCTTCGGCAAGGGTTCGGCAATGAAGCTGGGCTCGAAGGAAACGATGCAGGTGGAAGCGATTTCCACTGGCTCGCTAGGTCTCGATATTGCCCTTGGCGTCGGCGGCCTGCCGCGTGGGCGTGTGATCGAAGTCTATGGTCCGGAGAGCTCGGGCAAGACCACGCTGGCGCTCCACGTCATTGCCGAAGCGCAAAAGGGTGGCGGCACTGCGGCCTTTATCGATGCGGAACATGCGCTCGATCCGGTCTATGCCAAGAAGCTGGGCGTCAATATCGACGAACTGATCGTCTCGCAGCCCGATACGGGTGAGCAGGCGCTGGAAATCGTGGATACGCTGGTGCGCTCCAACGCGATCGACGTGCTGGTGGTCGATTCGGTCGCCGCGCTGGTTCCCCGGGCCGAGATCGAAGGCGAGATGGGTGACAGCCATGTCGGCCTGCAGGCCCGCCTGATGTCGCAATCGCTGCGCAAGCTCACCGGCTCGATCAGCCGTTCGCGCTGCATGGTTATCTTCATCAATCAGCTGCGCATGAAGATTGGCGTGATGTACGGCAATCCGGAAACCACGACCGGCGGTAACGCCTTGAAATTCTACGCTTCCGTCCGCCTCGACATCCGCCGCACCGGCGCCATCAAGGACCGCGAGGAAATTGTCGGCAATGCGACACGCGTGAAAGTAGTGAAGAACAAGGTCGCCCCGCCGTTCAAGCAGGTGGAATTCGACATCATGTATGGCGAAGGCATTTCCAAGATCGGCGAGATTCTCGATCTCGGCGTGAAGGCTGGTCTCGTCGAGAAGTCGGGTTCGTGGTTCAGCTATGACAGTATTCGGATCGGTCAGGGCCGCGAAAACGCCAAGACCTATCTCAAGGAAAATCCCGAGGTTTGCGACCGGTTGGAAGCCGCCATTCGCGGCCGGACCGATCGGGTTGCCGAGGAAATGATGACGGGGCCGGACGCGGACTCCGAAGACTGATCCTCAAGAAGTGCCGCTTTTCGGGCGGTACTTGCGAAAATGGAGCCGGCGCGGTGAATCTCCCAGGGATTCCGCGCCGGCTTTTTCGTTCGGCGGCTTGGCGTAAGGGCACGGACGGGTTAGCTATTCGCATTGGCACATGGGAGGTGCGGTCCGCATGGCGAGAGTGATGGATTGGGAAGGCCAGGCCGGAGAAAGCTGGGCAGCCGAATGGCGTCGGACTGACCGGAGCTGGGGCGGGCTTACCGAAAGACTGCTGCGCGCAACCCGCGGGTTCTCTTTCACCAGCGTGCTGGATATCGGTTGCGGTGCTGGTGAGTTGTCGCTGGCAGTCGCTCGGGGGCGTCCTGGCGTGAATGTGGTAGGCGTGGATATCTCGCCCCAACTGGTCGAGGTCGCGCGGGACCGTGGTCGCAATCTCTCCAATGCGGCCTTTGCGCTGGGCGACGCCTCGCGCTGGGTTCCGCAGGGCGATTTCCGCCCCGATTTGCTGATCTCTCGCCATGGCGTGATGTTCTTCCCCGAGCCGGTGGCAGCCTTTACTCATCTTGCGTCGATCTCGGCTCTGGGGGCTGGGCTGCTGTTCACCTGCTTTCGCTCTCCGGCCGTGAACGAGATTTTCACTGCCGTCGCCAGCTTGCTTCCACCGCCGGAAACTCCGCCGGATCCCGATGCGCCGGGTCCGATGGCCTTTGCCGATCCCGATCGGGTGCGCGGCATTCTTACGTTTGCAGGCTGGGAGGATGTCCAGCTGGATCCTTTCGATTTCGCGATGGTCGTCGGCTCGGGGGAGGATCCAGTGAGCGACGCCGTAGCCTATTTCTCCACAATCGGGCCCGTGGCCAGCGCCATGGCGGCGATGTCCGACGATGAGCGTTCGGCTTTCCGGCAGAAGCTACGGGGATTCGTAGCTGCCCGGGAGATTGACGGCATCATTGCCTTCGCGGCAGGCGCCTGGGTCGTCACGGCAAAGCGTTCTTAGGCCCCGCACTTACCCCCATGGCCCGGATTTGGCGCAAAAGCGGCATTTTACGATGCATCTCGGGCTTGGCTTTCGCTTTCGCAGCCCCTAGTTGCGAGCCATGAACTCGTCGAACGATATCCGCCGCACATTCCTCGATTATTTCGGGGCCAATGGGCATCAGATCGTGCCCTCGGCTCCGCTTGTGCCGTATAACGATCCCACGCTGATGTTCGTCAATGCGGGCATGGTCCCGTTCAAGAATGTCTTTACCGGGCTCGAAACACCGCCTGCGCCGCGTGCGGCCAGCTCGCAGAAATGCGTGCGCGCCGGCGGCAAGCACAATGATCTCGACAATGTCGGCTATACCGCCCGCCATCTCACCTTGTTCGAGATGCTGGGGAACTTCTCCTTCGGCGATTATTTCAAGGAACGCGCCATCGAACTGGCCTGGGGGCTGGTGACCGGCGAGTTCGGGCTCGACAAGGATCGCCTCTCGGTCACTGTCTATCACACGGATGACGAGGCCTGGAACCTGTGGAAGAAGATCGCCGGCCTGCCGGACGAACGGATCATCCGCATCGCTACCAAGGACAATTTCTGGGCCATGGGCTCGGATGGTCCGTGCGGCCCATGTTCGGAGATTTTCTGGGATCACGGTCCGGATATCTGGGGCGGCCCTCCGGGTTCGCCTGAGGAAAACGGAGATCGTTTCGTCGAGATCTGGAACCTCGTTTTCATGCAGCACATGCAGGAAGCCGACCAGATCGTGGGCGATCTTCCGCGCCCCAGCATCGATACCGGCATGGGGCTGGAGCGTATCTCCACAGTGATGCAGGGCGTCCATTCGGTGTTCGAGACTGACACTTTCCAGGCGCTGATCGGCCAGTCCGTTGAACTTACGAAGGTGAAGGCGGAGGGTGAACATATCGCCAGCCACCGCGTGATCGCCGATCACTTGCGTTCCACCAGCTTCCTCATTGCCGACGGTGTGCTGCCTTCGAATGAAGGGCGCGGCTATGTGCTGCGCCGGATCATGCGCCGTGCGATGCGCCACGCCCATCTGCTGGGCGCAGCCGAACCGCTGATGCACCGCCTGGTGCCCGCGCTCGTCACCGAAATGGGCCAGGCGTACCCTGAGTTGACGCGTGCGCAGAGCCTGATTGAAGAGACTCTGGAGCGGGAGGAAACCCGCTTCCGCCAGACGCTCGACAAGGGCTTGCGCCTGCTGGAGGAAGAAACCCAGGAACTGCGAGAGGGTGCGGAGCTTCCGGGCGAGACGGCTTTCAAGCTCTACGACACATTCGGCTTCCCCTACGACCTTACCGAAGACGCACTGCGTTCGCGCGGGATCGGCGTGGACAAGGCCGGTTTCGATGCCGCCATGGCCCGCCAGAAGGCCGCGGCCCGTGCCGCCTGGAAAGGCTCCGGCGCGGCGGCTGACGAGGAAGTGTGGTTCGACATCGCTGAGCGCGAGGGCGCCAGTGAATTCACCGGCTACACCTCCACCAGTGGCGAAGGCCAGGTGGTGGCGTTGGTGGCGGGCGGCAAGGAGGTCCAGTTCGCCGATGCCGGTACGGACGTAATCGTTCTTACCAACCAGACGCCTTTCTATGGCGAGAGCGGCGGCCAGGTGGGCGATGCTGGCACGATTACCGACGCCAACGGCCTCACTATCGCCATTGCCGATACGGCCAAACCGCTCGGCCGCCTGCATGCCATGCGCGGCAAGGTGGAAAGCGGCACGGTGAAGCTGGGAGATACGGTCCACCTTGAGGTGGACGTTTCCCGGCGCGATGCGATTCGCTCCAACCATTCGGCTACGCATCTGCTGCATGCGGCGCTGCGCAACCATTTGGGCGACCATGTCACCCAGAAGGGCTCGATGGTTTCTGCAGACCGGCTGCGCTTCGACTTCTCGCACACCAAGGCTCTCAGTGCGGATGAGATTGCGGCGATCGAGGCCGAAGTGAATGCCGAGATTCGTCATAACGATCCCGTCACCACGCGCCTGATGACGCCGGACGACGCGATTGCGGCGGGCGCCATGGCGCTGTTCGGCGAGAAATATGGCGATGAAGTGCGCGTGCTTTCGATGGGCAGCGTGGGCAGCGATAGTGGCCATAATTATTCCGTCGAACTGTGCGGCGGTACCCATGTGCATGCCACGGGCGATATCGGCCTGATGCGTATCGTTTCCGAAAGTGCGGTTTCCTCCGGGGTGCGCCGTATCGAGGCGCTGACCGGTGAGGCCGCGCGCCAATGGCTGGTTGGCCGTGAAGAGTCGCTGAAGGCAGTCGCCGGCACACTCAAGACTTCTCCGGAGGAGGTCGAGGCCCGCGTCGCCGCGCTGGTGGACGAGCGCAAGCGGCTGGAGAAGGAACTGGCCGAGGCCAAGCGCGCCCTCGCTCTGGGCGGCAGCGGTGGGGCCTCTCCGGCTGCGGCCGACGAGGATGTGGGCGGAGTGAAGTTCTCGGGCCAGGTCATCGAGGGGTTGGATCCGAAGGAACTTCGCGGGCTGTTGGACGAGGCCAAGAAGCGTATGGTCTCTGGCATCGCGGCGGCAGTTGCGGTGAACGAGGGCAGGGCAGCTTTCGCCGTGGCGGTGACCGACGATCTCACCGGTAAATTCGACGCCGTGGCGCTGGTGCGCGTGGGCGTGGAAGCGCTGGGAGGCAAAGGCGGCGGCGGCCGCGCCGACATGGCGCAGGGCGGCGGACCGGACGGGACCAAGGCTGGCGAGGCAATTGCGGCGGTCAAGGCGGCGCTGGAGGCGGTTGCAGCCTGATCCTGTCGCGCTGGCCGTCTATCCTTCCAATGTACTCGTTCGCAGTTTGGGCGTGTGGTCCAGCGCACCTTGTTCCTTGATCTTCATCCGGAATTCGTCGCGCTTTTCGTGGATCGAGGCGATCACGGGCCCCATGGCAACGCCAAGGTCCACCAGTACCGCTTCCGATAGCTGGAGCGAGCTTTCCAGCGTTTCCGGCACCGCATGGGTCGCACCGCTGCGATAGAGCAGGGCGGCGTGATCCGTATCGCGCGCTCTGGAGATGATCACCAGGTCAGGATGGGCCTGACGCAGCTTGCGCACCAGGCGCTGGGCCAGAATCGGCTCGTCCATGGTGAGAACTACTGCGGGTGCCTGATCCGCCCCTAATCGTTCGAGCACCTTGCCACGCGCGGCATCGCCGAAAGTGACCGCATAGCCATCCCGCCTCGCGCGCTCGACAAGGTCGGCATCGCCGTCCACCCCGATATAGGGCTTGCCGTGAACGGTCAGCATGTCGGCTACCAGACGGCCAACCCGGCCGAATCCAAGGATGATGACGTGGGGTTCGCCTGGGCGGGTTGCGACTTCCGCCAGTATCGGCATCGGATCGATCCGGCGGCCGATCATCCGGCCAAGCCGCGCGAGAAGGGGCGTTATGGTGAGGCCTATGGCGGTGACGATCTGCCAGAATTGCGCCGTGCCGGGCTGGATCAGCAACGCCTGCGTGGCGGCGGCAAGCACGATCAGCGTCGTTTCCGAAGGGCTGGCCATCAGAATGCCGGTTTCGGTCGCCATACCGGAACGCGCACCCATCAGCCGCAGCAAGACGCCAGTGACGATAGCCTTCAGCGACAAGACGCACACTACCGCAAGGGCAATGGGGCCGAGATTGGCCCAGATGGTGGTCAGATCGATCCCCATGCCTACGGTGATCAGGAATACGCCGAGAGCCAGGCCCTTGAACGGCTCGGTAATGTGTTCGACTTCGGCGTGATATTCGGTCTCGGCGATCAGCAGGCCCGCGATCAGCGCGCCCACTATGGGCGAGAGGCCGGCGGCGGCAGTGGCGAGGCTGGCGCCGATCACCACCAGAAGGCTGGCGGCCAGGAAGAGTTCCGGGCTCTTGGTGCGGGCCGCCTGGGCGAAGAGGCGGGGGAGGGCGAGCCGCCCCAGTGCCAGCAAGGCCCCCACCACCAGCACGCCTTGCCACAGCGTCGTCACCAGCCCATCGGCTCCGTCGCTTGCCGCATAGGGGGCCAGCGCGCCGAGCAGGAAGATGATCGGCACGATCGCGATATCTTCGAACAGCAGCATGGCCAGCGCCGCCCGGCCCACTGGCGATTGAGTGCCGGAGATCTGCAGCACCAGTGCGGTGGATGAAAGGGCGAGCGCAAGCCCAAGACCCAGCGCACCGGTCCAATACTGGCCCAGCATGGCGAGGAACGCCGTCAACAGGCCAGCGATCACCGTCAGTTCCAGCGCGCCCAGCCCGAAGACCAGCCTGCGCATCTGCCACAGGCGGTTGAAGCTCAGTTCCAGTCCGATGGTGAAAAGCAGCAGGATGATGCCGAATTCGGCGAAAGGCTCCAGCCCCTCGGGGTCGGTGATAGTGACATATCCCAGCCAATCATAATGATAGACCAGTTTACCCAGGCCAAAAGGCCCCACCAGCACACCCACAAGGATGAACCCGATCACCGGCGTGATGCGAAAGCGGGCGAAGATCGGGATGACCAGCCCGGCCGCCCCCAGGATCACCAGGGCATCGGAAAGGAAGGTAGAAGTGAAATCGCCATGCGCCATGGTGAAACCTTATTGCAGGTGCGAAGGGATTGTCACCCACCGATGCGCATGATTGCACCCCTGGTGAACGATTGCGGCGCGCTTCCTGCGCGCAGGTGAAAAATATGGCGCTGCGCCCTTCGCAGGACGGCGCATTTCTGTATTAACTTTCGAGATCACCGCACAAAGGAACGTCATACCGCATGCCCCATGCCACGCCGCTGATTGCGACTCTTGTTGGCGGGATCGTCCTCGCATTTGTGTTGGGGGCGCTGGCGCATAGGGCGAAGCTGCCCCCGCTGATCGGCTATCTGATGGCCGGGGTTGTGATCGGGCCGTTCACGCCGGGCTATGTCGCCGATCAGCATCTGGCTGACCAGTTGGCAGAGCTGGGCGTGATCCTGCTGATGTTCGGTGTGGGCCTGCATTTCTCGCTGAAAGAGCTGATGGCGGTGCGCAAACTCGCTATTCCCGGCGCGGTGGTGCAGATCGCGGTGGCCGTGCTGCTGGGCATGGGGCTGGCGGCGATGCTGGGCTGGAGCGTGGCGGGCGGTTTCGTATTCGGCCTGGCGCTTTCCGTGGCGAGCACGGTGGTGCTGCTGCGCGCCTTGCAGGAACGGCGCCTGCTGGAAACGGAACGAGGCAAGATCGCGGTCGGCTGGCTGATCGTGGAAGATCTGGTGATGGTCTTCGCGCTGGTGCTGCTGCCGGCAGTTGCGTCCGGAGATGGTTCTGTATCGGGTATCGGCAGCGCGCTCGCGCTCACCATGGTCAAGGTGGGGGCCTTCATTGCCTTCATGCTGATCGTCGGGCGGCGGGCGATTCCATGGCTGCTGCACGAAGTGGCGCATAGCGGCTCGCGCGAGTTGTTCCGCCTTGCCGTGCTGGCCATTGCGCTGGGTGTCGCTTTCGGCGCGGCGGCCCTGTTCGGCGTGTCCTTCGCACTGGGAGCCTTCTTTGCGGGCATGATCCTGTCGGAATCCCAGCTTAGCCAGCGCGCGGCTGAAGAAACGCTGCCATTGCGCGATGCCTTTGCGGTGCTGTTCTTCGTGTCGGTAGGCATGTTGTTCAATCCACATGTGGTGGTGGAACAGCCGCTGGCCCTGCTGGCGACAGTGGCGATCATTGTGCTGGGCAAGTCAGCGGCAGCCTATGTGATCGTCCGTGTCTTCCGCCGCCCACACCGCACTGCGCTGACCATTGCGGCGAGTCTGGCGCAGATCGGCGAATTCTCGTTCATTCTTGCCACGCTGGGCACCACGCTGGGCCTGATCCCGCCGATGGCGCGCGACCTGATCCTGGCAGGGGCGATTTTCTCTATCCTGATCAATCCCTTGCTGTTCAGCCTGATCGCCCGGATGGAGGACAAGATCGATGGTCAGGCGGGCAATGCCGGCGTGGCAACCCCGGTCCCTGCTCCACAGGGCCATGTGGTGCTTGTGGGCTATGGCCGGGTCGGCTCGCTGATCGGCGAGAAGCTGATCGCGGCGGGGGAGCGGATCACGGTGATCGAAGCGGAAGACGATTTCGCCGGGTTTCCGCAAACGGGCGAGAAAGTGACGATCATTGCGGGCAATGCTGCGGGCAGGGCCGTGCTGGAACGGGCCAATCTTCCTGACGCGCGGCTGCTGTTCGTGGCCATCCCGCAAAGCTTCGAGGCAGGGCAGATTGTCGAGCAGGCCCGCGCGATCAATCCCGCGCTGCGGGTCGTGGCGCGCGCCCATAGCGAGGAGGAGGAGCGCCACCTCACCGCTTGCGGGGCCGATCTCACCATCATGGGCGAGCGTGAAATCGCCCGGAAGATGATCGCACAGGCACTGCCCGCCTGAGAGCTGGGTGTCACCTTTGCGGGCAGGTTTTGACAGGCTTTCGTTTTGCCTGAGTGCGGCTCCCCATTTGGTTTTTCGAGCAGGTGAAGAGAGTTGCTGTTTGGCTACAAGACATTGAAAATTAAAACTTATTCTGCTTTCTCTCGCGTCTGGAAACGCGTTGATTGCAAGAATGAGCAGGGCATCGCCGGGCTTCAAACTGTAACCTTCCAAAATCGGATTTCGTGCAGCCCTTTCCGAGGTGAGAGGATGCGGCAGGGAACGGGAGGCAGGCGGCTCCATCCGGCAGGATAAAGCGGATAGTCAGGCTTGTAGGAAAGGGATTTCTGCGGCAGGCCACCGAATGGGCAAGAACAGGCGCTGGAAGGCGTTGATCGCTCGTCGATCGCCTTGGTTCGAAACGGGCGTTTCACTTCCCAGTCGGGAATGGGGGCATTTATGAGACGGTTGAAGGTTCTGGCTGCAGGCCTTGTTGCATCGGCCACATTTGTCGGTTCGCATGCGCTTCAGGCGCAGTCCGTCGCGGATCAGGCGGCGGAACTTGTGCAATGGATTCAGGGTCTTGTTGGCAGCGACTATGGCGGTGGTGTGGTTATCAAGGCGATCCGCGCCGAAGGGGAGATCGTTGTGATAAGGATCGACGGCCCTGAGAATTGGCGCGGGGATGTCACGGCGTCCGAAATCTCATATGCGCTGTTGACTGGCCTTTGCAGTACCGCACCGACTTTCTTCGATAGCGGCATAAAGTTGCGTGTGGATACCACGGAAATTGACGCGAAGCCGATCCCTAGCCCGGTCGAGACGGCATGTCCGCCTCCCGAGTAAGGACACCCGCAGGCTTGAGGTAAAAGAAAAGGCCGGGTCTGCGACAGTGCAGACCCGGCCTTTTCTGTAGCTCTTGGCCGAGAGGCTTCAGATCAGGCCCAGTGGGCCATTTCGGTTTCGAGGTTCTGGACGATTGCCTCGAAGAACTGTTCGGTGGTCATCCAAGGCTGGTCCGGCCCGATGAGCAGCGCCAGGTCCTTGGTCATCTTGCCGCTTTCAACGGTCTGGATGCAGACCTTTTCCAGCGTTTCAGCAAAGCGCACCACATCGGGCGTGTTGTCGAAACGGCCGCGATAGATCAGGCCGCGCGTCCAGGCGAAGATGCTGGCGATCGGGTTGGTGCTGGTTGCCTTGCCCTGCTGGTGCTGGCGATAATGGCGGGTGACGGTGCCGTGGGCGGCCTCGGCCTCCACGGTCTTGCCGTCGGGCGACATCAGCACGCTGGTCATCAGACCGAGCGAGCCGAAGCCCTGCGCAACCACGTCGGACTGGACGTCGCCGTCGTAATTCTTGCAGGCCCAGACGAACTTGCCGCTCCACTTGAGGGCCGAGGCGACCATATCGTCGATCAGGCGGTGTTCGTACCAGATCTTGGCGTCGGCGAACTTGTCCTTGAAGCCTTCGGTTTCGAACACTTCCTGGAACAGGTCCTTGAAGCGCCCGTCGTAGGCCTTGATGATGGTGTTCTTGGTCGACAGATAGACCGGCCAGCCACGATCGAGCCCGTAATTGAAGCTCGCGCGGGCGAAGTCGCGGATCGAATCGTCGAGATTGTACATCGACATGGCGACGCCGGGGGACGGGAAGTTGAACACTTCGCGGTCGATCACCGTGCCGTCCTCGCCTTCGAACACCAGGCGCAGCTTGCCCTTGCCGGGAACGAGGAAGTCGGTCGCGCGGTACTGGTCGCCAAAGGCGTGGCGACCGACCACGATCGGGTCGGTCCAGCCCGGCACCAGGCGGGGGACATTGGAAATCACGATCGGTTCGCGGAAGATCGTGCCGCCCAGAATGTTGCGGATCGTGCCGTTGGGGCTCTTCCACATCTGCTTGAGGCCGAATTCCTGCACGCGGCCTTCGTCCGGCGTGATCGTGGCGCATTTCACGCCTACGCCGTACTGCTTGATCGCATTGGCGGAATCGATTGTGATCTGGTCGTCCGTCTCATCGCGCTTTTCGACCGAGAGATCGAAATAGATGAGGTCGATATCGAGATAAGGCTGGATCAGCCTTTCGCGAATCCATTGCCAGATAATGCGCGTCATTTCGTCGCCGTCGATCTCGACGACGGGATTCGCGACCTTGATCTTCGCCATGTGGGCCCCTGTGCCTAGAGAAATGGGATGAGGGGCCTCTTAGCAGCACGGGGTCCGTACTCAATAGCTACGCACCGTAATCAGGGCTCCAAACCGGCCCCAAAACGAAAAAAGCGCCGCTGGCGCGGCGCTTCTTCGCAAATGGTGGGCGTAGCAAGGATTGAACTTGCGACCCCTACGATGTCAACATAGTGCTCTACCACTGAGCTATACGCCCGCACCATTTGTTCTGCCGTTACTCCCGGCAGGCGGGCCGTTTAGCGGCGCCTTTCCCCGGTTGCAAGTGGCTGGCGGCAAGCTTTTTCGCTTCCGCCGTTTTTTACAGCATCAGAGATGCCTGATCGTCGAATACGCGTTCGATTTCCAGCACCAGATCGCGCAGGTGGAAAGGCTTGGAAAGCACGTTGGCCCGCGGGCTTTCGCGATTGGCCCTGAGCGATACGGCGGCAAAGCCGGTGATGAACATTACCTTGGTGTGCGGGCTGATTTCACCGCAGCGCTGGGCAAGCTCGATCCCGTCCATTTCCGGCATGACGATGTCGGACAAAAGCAGATCATATTCGCCCGTTTCCAGCAGCGGCAATGCCGTCGTGCCGCGATCCACGGCCGAAACCCGATATCCTGCATTTTCAAGTGCTCGCGCCAGATAGGTGCGCATGGCCTCGTCGTCTTCGGCCAGCAGGATTTGCCGCATACCCGTCCCTTTTCGATGTCTGGTGGGCGAAGGCTATAGCCTATGGGCCGTTAATAATCTCGTTCGCAATCACGATTGGCCTGCTTTGATACAG
Organism: Sphingomonadaceae bacterium; assembly: GCA_035497315.1. Classification (GTDB taxonomy): domain Bacteria; phylum Pseudomonadota; class Alphaproteobacteria; order Sphingomonadales; family Sphingomonadaceae; genus Andeanibacterium. The sequence continues at coordinate 59,861 of DATJDU010000079.1, read as the reverse complement.
GCTGCTTTGACTTGGTTAGCGATCCGGGCCAGCAAGGGCGGATCGTGGATGACAATCCTTACACGCGCGAATCGCATGGCCTCAGGGGAGGGGTGATTCCCGGCTCGGCCGGGCAGCCTGCCTTCACGCTCACCAGGCGCGATCCTTCACCGATTCCCGTGCTTGTAGCCGTGCCTCATGCGGGCAGGCTCTATCCGCAAGGCCTCATCGGCCAGATGCGCAATCCGGGCGAAGCGGTGCTGCGGCTGGAAGACCGTTATGTCGATCTGCTGGGCACCGCCATTGCGCGGGAAACGGGGGCGGCCCTGCTGGTCGCCCATGCGCCGCGGGCGATGATCGATCTCAACCGCGCGCCCGATGAGATGGATTGGGAGATGCTGCGCCAAGGTGCACCGGCGGGTCGGCGGGGGCAGCAGGTAGGCCGCCGTGCGCGCAGCGGGCTTGGCCTCGTGCCTCGCCGCCTGGCGGGGCTGGGCGAATTGTGGAGGGCCCGGCTGGAGGAGAGCGAGCTTGAGGCGCGCCTGAACGGCGTGCACCGCCCCTATCACGAAGCTATTTCGCAAAGCCTTGCCAGTCTGCGCGGTCGCTGGGGTGCGGCATTGCTGATTGATCTGCATTCCATGCCGCCGCTCGGTTCGCGCGGGCTGGGCGATCCGGCTCCGCATATCGTGCTGGGCGATCGTTTCGGTGCAACCTGCGACGGGGCGCTGTGTGCCGCCGCTTTTGACGAGTTCAACCAGCAACGGCGCCTTGCTGCCCATAACCGGCCCTATGCCGGGGGCTATGTGCTTGAACGCCACGCTGCGCCCGAGCGGGGCATCCATGCGATCCAGATCGAGATATGTCGCTCGACCTATCTCGACCGGCGACTGGCCGAGCCGGTGGATGCGATGGCGGGCATGATTGCCGCGCTGGTTGCGCTGGTTCGGAGACTGGCGACGGAAACGGCCATCTTGGGGCGGGGTGCCCAGCTTCCGCAGGCTGCGGAGTAAGCGCCTGGATACGCAAAGCGCAGGCAAGAAAAAACCACCTCGTGCACGGGGCACGAGGTGGCCAAGGTACAGGGAGGAAGTACGCTCTCGCGTACTTATCCAGCTGAGCCATGAGGGAAGCTGCAACCGGACCTCTTAAAGATAGACGCCCGCCGGGCAATTGCAAGCCCGGGGGCGCCTATCTTTTTTCAAATGGCTTTGGCCGGAGCCGCCGCCGGATTTCGCAGTGTCAGTTCACCTGATTGGCGGGGGTGGCGCCGGGGCCCTTGCCCTGTGCCGTCTGGCGACCAAAGATCACACGCAGCAGGTCCAGCGACAGCATATGGGCGAAGATCAGCGCCAGCATGCCATTCTGGTTCCAGGTGCGGAGCACGTCGCCGCGTACTTCGCGCAGCTTTTCCTGATTGATCATCTTGAAGCCGCGATAAATGAACGGCTGCTCAAGGCCATCCTGTGTGATCGCAACTTCACCGTCCATCAGCAAATCATGCTTGAGCAGTTCGTCGATGAAGGACTGGGTACGCATGCCCGCTTCCTCGAAGCGTTCGCAGAACTGCATCACGCCCTTGATGAATTCAGCCGGTTCCTCGCCCTCGAACAGGATGTCGCCTTCTTCGAATTCGCCCAGCAGCTTGCTCGACGGATCGAAGCAGAGCGACATCACGTCGTTCTTCGGGTCCAGCTTGGCGAGCAGGAAAGGATAACGGCGGACATAGGCCGGGATATAGATATCGTTGCTGACGGTGCCCTTGTCGTCGACATAGACGTTCACACCTTCGTTCAGGCCGAACAGCGCCAGCGGAACCGGGCGTTCGCCGGACGAAAAGACGATCGGGAAATGACGCTGAGCCAGGCCGAATTCGTCAACCGTTACGGGCACAGCGTGCTGGCCGATCAGCCAGTCTGCCGTATCGATGCGGCGCGAACGCCATTTTTCGTGGTCGCGCCGGTTGAGCGGCATCAGATCCTTGTAGAACAGGGGCAGGCTAGGGCTCGGCGCGGTGGCCATTGGCATCTCTCCGACGTCAAAAAATTGCAAGAAAGCGGCAGTTTCCGCGGGGTTCAAGCCGGGGGCTTTAGGGCGTGTCGCCGTCCGGTGCAAGAGGCACGAGTTTCCCCGGATTGAGCAGTCCGGCCGGGTCCAACGCGTGCTTTACGGCACGCATCATGGCCAGCGAAACCGGGTCTCCCAGCCGGGCGAGTTCGTCACGCTTGAGCTGGCCGATGCCGTGTTCCGCACTGATCGACCCATGCCATTGCGTCACAAGATCATAGACCTGGGCGCTGATCTCCTTGCCCTGGCCTTCCTGCCACGCGAGTGGATCGGCACCGGGCGGGGCGATGACGTGGAAATGGACATTGCCGTCGCCCAGATGGCCGAATGCGATCGCTTCCGTGCCGGGCCAGGCGGCTTCGATCAGCGGAATGGCGGCATCCACGAAATCCGGCATTTTTTCTACGGCCACGGAAATATCGTGCTGCACGGCCGGGCCCTTTGCCCGTTCCGCCGGGGCGATCGAATCGCGCAGCAGCCAGAAGGCTTCCGCCTGTGCTTCATTGGCAGAGATCGCTGCATCTTCCAGCAGCTCCCTCTCGAAGGCGGAGCCGAGCATTTCCTCGGCAAGCTGGCGCAGGTCGCGATTGCTGCCTCGTTCGGCCACGATTTCAATCAGTGCATGCCAGGCATGGACGCCCCCCAACGGCGCGCGGGCGCCGGGCAGATGCTCGATCACGTCCTCCAGCGTGGACTGGGCCATCACTTCGAAACCTTCCAGCGCCTCGCCCGCCACATCCTCGCAATGGAGCAGCAGGGTGCGTGCCGCTTGTAGGGAAGATACACCCGCCCACAATACCAGCCGGTCGGCCAGTCCGGGGGAAAGGCGCAGCGTGGCAGCAGTTACAACGCCCAGCGTGCCTTCGGAGCCGATCAGCAATTGCTTGAGATCGAAGCCCCGATTGTCTTTCTTGAGCGGAGTGAGCGCGCTGAACACGCTGCCATCGGCCAGAACCGCCTCCAGCCCCAGCACCTGCGCCCGCATTGCACCATGGCGCAGCACCTGTGTGCCGCCGGCATTGGTGGAGACCAGCCCGCCGATGGTGGCCGAACCTTTGCCTCCTAGGGTCAGTGGGAAGCGCAGGCCGTGGGCCTCCACCGCTTCGTGGAAATTCTGCAGGATTACCCCGGCCTCGCACACAGCCTGGCGTGAAACTTCGTCGATCGAGCGAATCGCATGCATCCGTCGCAGCGAGAGGACGATTTCCTTGCCGCTCCTGTCCGGGGTCGCGCCGCCGCACATGCCGCTGTTCCCGCCTTGCGGTACGATGGCGATGCCGTGGGCCGCGCATAGTTTCACCAGGGCCGATACTTCTTCGGTCGAAGCAGGCGATGCCATGGCCTGCGCGGCGCCGGTGAAGCGGCCGCGCCAGTCGGTCAGCCAAGGTTCCATCAATTCGGGGTCGCGGGTCAGCCCGCGTGGGCCGAGCAGTGCCTCGGCTTCGTTCAGGAAGGTCTCGCTCATGTCGGGCCTATGGCACAGATGGTCGCACGCTTGCCAGTAGTTGCCGCCGGACGCGCGCTTGCAACTTGCCGGTGAGGGGTTAAGCCGATGTTCAAGCGGGGATCTTAATGGAGACAGGGGTGACGGGATGCATGGGGCGCCCGTTTGGTTCGATTTTAAATGAACAGCTTCGCTGCCTTCCTCGCGCCGCTTGCCCTGCTTTTTCCTGTCGGGCTGGATGATGCGTCTCACGTTTCCGGCGGTGGGAAAGTGCGCCTTGTGGCGGAGGATTCCGGCGCGGGCGGTTCGCTGGGAACTGCGGTCGAAGGCTCGTTTCCATCGCTCTCGCTGGGCGAAAGCGCGCTGCCGGACGAGAATGCCCAGGTGCGGATCGAACAGAGCGTTACCATCCGTATCTCCCCGCGTGCCGCAGCCAGCCAGCGCGATATTCTTGCCCAATTGCCGCAGGGCCGCAGTTCCACTCATGTGGAGGAACGTAAGTTCGGCAATTGTATTTCTGCGGAGGGAATCGCCGGCGTGGCAACGTCGGCCGACAATCGATTGCTGTTGTTCATGCGTGATCGTAAGGTAATCAGTGCCGCGCTTGAAAAGGCATGTAGCGCGCGTGATTTCTATTCCGGCTTCTACGTTCAGCACACCGAAGACGGGATGCTGTGCGTAAAACGCGACAAGATCCATTCCCGCGCCGGTGCTAAATGCGAACTCAAGCAGTTCCGCCAGCTTGTAGCAGTCAGAGACTGACTGCTGACACCTCGGCCATTTCCTTGACTTTTCCTATCGGTTCGGCCTAGGACGCGGCGTTTGCAGTGCGCTTTATGGCGCGCAGCTTTCGCCAGGGCTGGGCGCATTTCGCGGCCCGTGCCGAACCCGGACACTATCGATCCTATGAAATTTGCCGATCTCGGCCTGTCTGACGAATTGCTGCAAGCGGTTGAATCCGCCGGCTATGACACGCCCACGCCGATCCAGGCCCAGGCGATCCCCCAGATCCAGATGATGAAAGATCTGATCGCGATCGCGCAGACGGGCACGGGCAAAACCGCCAGCTTCGTCCTGCCGATGATCGATATTCTTTCTCACGGTCGGCGCCGCGCCCTGATGCCGCGCAGCCTGATTCTGGAACCGACCCGCGAATTGGCCGCCCAGGTTGCCGAGAATTTCGAGAAATACGGCAAGAATCACGATCTCAAGATGGCGCTGCTGATCGGCGGCGTGCAGATGGGCGATCAGGTCAAGGCGCTGAACGAAGGCGTCGACGTGCTGATTGCCACGCCGGGCCGCCTGATGGATTTGTTCGAGCGGGGCAAGATTCTGCTCACCGGCTGCGATCTGCTGGTGATCGACGAGGCGGACCGGATGCTCGACATGGGCTTCATTCCCGACATCGAATTCATCTGCACCAAGCTGCCCGCCAATCGCCAGACGCTGCTCTTTTCGGCCACCATGCCTGGGCCGATCAAGAAGCTGGCGGACAAGTTCCTCACGAATCCCAAGATGATCGAGGTCGCCCGCCCGGCCACCGCGAATATCAACATCGCTCAGCACAAGGTGCTGGTCCCGGCCCGCAAGAAGCGCGATGTGTTGCGCCATCTGCTGCGGACCGACGATGTCAGCAGCGCCCTGATCTTCGCCAATCGTAAGACCACGGTGCGCGAACTGGCCAAAACCCTCAAGCGCGACGGTTTCTCGGTGGGCGAGATTCACGGCGACATGGATCAGGCATCCCGCATTGCGGAGCTGCAGCTGTTCAAGGACGGCAAGATCAACATCCTTTGCGCCTCCGACGTTGCCGCGCGCGGCATCGACGTGAAGGGCGTGAGCCACGTCTTCAATTTCGACACGCCCTGGCATCCTGACGATTACGTCCATCGCATCGGCCGTACAGGCCGCGCGGGCGCCAAGGGCCGGGCCTTCACTTTCGTGGCCGAGGACGATGGTGAGGCGATCGCCAATGTCGAGAAGCTGACCGGCATGAAGATTCCGGTCTTCGATATGAATGGCGGCAAAGAGCCTGCGGAAGATCGCGCCGATCAACCGGAAGAAGCTGAAAAGCCCAAGGCGAAGCGTCCGGCACGAGGCCGTAAGGCCAAGGATGCCCCGCGCGAGGAGCGCGCAGAGCCGGCGAATCGCCGCGAACCTGAAGAGCGCGTCGAGCAGGTCGAGGCGAAGAAGCCCAGGCCTGAACGCCGTGAGGATTCCCGTCCTCCCCGCCGAGAAGAACGGCGCCCCCGGCAAGAGGCCGCAGAACCCGACGATGGCGGCTGGAATGGCCCGATCCCGAGCTTCCTGAACTTTTCGGTCGATTGAATGAAGCCGCTCCCTCCGCTCTGCGGAGGGAAACGTTTCCTCAGTCCACCACGCTGACGAAGCTGTCGATCACTCGCTTGCGGCCGGTGGTCTCGAACTCGATCTCCAGCTTGTTGCCTTCCTGGCCAACCACTTCGCCATAGCCGAATTTCTCGTGGAACACGCGGGCTCCCCTGGCGATGTCGCTGCGGGGCTTGGCGGCATAGCTGGCGGCGCTGCGGCCAGGTTCGGTAATGCGTTTGGGCGTGGTGTCATATCCCGTGGACAGCGCGCGCTGCCAGCCGGGGCCGCGATTTTGGGAGCGGCCGGGCCGATCCCGCGCGACATGGGCGAAGGGATCTTCCCGCTCCGACCAATTGGCGCGCCACATGGAGGCGCCGCCTGACAGGGTGGTCTCCTGTTCGATATGCGCATCGGGCAGTTCGGCAATGAAGCGGCTGGGGATCGAGCTGGTCCACTGGCCATAAATCCGCCGGTTGGCGGCATGGAGGATCGTGCAGCGTTTGCGCGCGCGGGTGATCGCGACATAGGCGAGGCGGCGTTCCTCCTCCAGGCTGGCGAGCCCGCCTTCGTCCAGCGAGCGTTGCGAGGGGAACACGCCCTCTTCCCAACCGGGCAGGAACACATTGTCGAATTCCAGCCCCTTGGCGGCATGCATGGTCATGATGGTGACCTTCTCGCCATCGTCGCTGGCGTCATTGTCCATCACCAGGCTGACATGTTCCAGGAAGTCGCCCATGGTCTCGTAATCCTCCATCGCGCGGGCGAGTTCTGAGAGGTTTTCGAGCCGGCCTGAGGCCTCGGTGCTGCGTTCGGCCTGGAGCATGGCGTTATAGCCGGTTTCTTCCAGCACAGTGCGCAGCAGTTCGGCCGGGGTGGTCTGCTCTGCCAGTTCGCGCCAGCGCAGGAAGCTGGCCATCAGGCTGGCGATGGTGCCGGCCGCGCGCTTGGGCAATTCATCCGTCCCGGCGAGTTGCAGCGCGGCGGCGGCAAGCGGTAGGCCTGTCGCGCGGGCGTGGCGGTGCATCACTTCCAGCGCTTTGGCGCCAAGGCCGCGCTTGGGCTGGTTGTAAATCCGCTCGAACGCCAGATCGTCCTGCGGCTGGGCGATGACACGCAAATAGGCCAGTGCATCGCGGATTTCCGCTCGCTCGTAGAAACGAAAACCGCCTATAATCTTGTAGTTGAGCCCGATTTGCATGAAGCGATCTTCAAATTCGCGGGTCTGGTACTGGGCGCGCACAAGGATGGCGACCTGATCGAGCGGGGCGCCTTCGCGTTCCAGCCGTTCGATCTCCTCGCCCACCCGGCGCGCCTCTTCTGGAGCGTCCCATACGCCGATCACGCGCACCCGGTCGCCGCCATTGCGCTCGGTCCACAAGGTCTTGCCCAGTCGCTCGCTATTGGCGGCAATCAGGCCCGATGCAGCGCCGAGAATGTCGGGCGTGGAGCGGTAATTCTGCTCCAGCCGGATTACCTTGGCGCCCGGAAAATCCTTTTCAAACCGAAGGATATTGGCAACTTCTGCGCCGCGCCATGAATAGATGGACTGATCGTCATCCCCCACCACACAGATATTCTTGCGCGTCTGGGCCAGCAGGCGCAGCCAGAAATACTGCACGGCGTTGGTGTCCTGATATTCGTCCACCATGATATATTTGAAGCGCTGCTGATATTGCTCCAGCACTTCGCGATGCTTGCGGAAGATGTTGAGCATGTGAAGCATCAGATCGCCGAAATCGCAGGCATTCAGCGCCTTCAGCCGATCCTGATAGAGGCGGTAGAATTGCTGGCCCTTGCCATTGGCGTAGCTCTCATTCTCCCCCGCATCGAGGTCTTCCGGATTGAGGCCGCGGTTCTTCCAGCGGTCTATCAGTCCGGCAAGCTGGCGGGCGGGCCAGCGCTTCTCGTCAAGGTTCTGCTCCACGATGATCTGCTTGAGCAGGCGTAGCTGATCGTCGGTGTCGATGATCGTGTAATTGGCCTGTAGCCCGGCCAGCTCGGCATGGCGGCGCAGCATCTTGGCGCAGATCGAGTGGAAGGTGCCCAGCCATGGCATTCCTTCCACTGCATCGCCGATCAATTGCCCCACACGGTGGCGCATTTCACGCGCGGCGCGGTTGGTGAAAGTGACGCATAGGATTTCACTGGGCCAGGCACGCCGAGTGGCTACCAGGTGGGCAAGCCGGGCGGTGAGCGCCGCCGTCTTCCCCGTGCCGGCCCCGGCCAGCATCAATACCGGCCCTTCAGTGGTCAGGACAGCTTCCTGCTGCGGAGCGTTCAGCTCGCGCGCATAGGGCGGCAGGTCGGCATTTGCCGGAGACGGGGCAGGGAGAAGATCATCTTGCATGGTATGTGTGAACAGTTAGGGAACAAGGGGCGGAGGTGCAAGCGCTTGTCCACAAAGGCTTGACCTCGGGCCAGCCTGTGCCAATCAGCCCGCCATGGGTCCGATCAAAACCAATTCTCGCATCCTGACCGCTGCCATGGTGGGGACTGCCGTCGAGTTTTACGACTTCTACGTCTATGCCACGGCCGCCGCACTGGTGTTCGGCCCGTTGTTCTTCCCCTCCGAAAGTGCCAGCGCGCAATTGTTGCTCAGCCTGATGAGCTTCGGCCTGGCCTTCTTCGCGCGGCCGGTGGGGGCGATCGTGTTCGGGCATTTCGGCGACAGGTTGGGGCGCAAGAGCACGCTGGTTGTCTCGCTGATGCTGATGGGTGTCTCCACGCTGCTGATCGCCTTCCTGCCTACTTACCAGATGGTCGGCTGGATCGCACCGGCGCTGCTGTGTGTGCTACGCTTCGGCCAGGGCTTCGGTCTTGGCGGAGAATGGGGGGGGGCGGCGCTGCTGGCGGTGGAGAACGCGCCCAAGGGCTGGGAGGCGCGCTTCGGTTCGGCCCCGCAGCTCGGTGCGCCGGTAGGTTTCCTTGCCGCAAACGGTCTGTTCCTGCTGCTGGGCATCTGTCTGCCGGAAGGCGCATTCAACGCCTGGGGCTGGCGCATACCCTTCCTGTTGAGCGCGATCCTGGTGGCGCTGGGCCTGTGGGTGCGGTTGCGTATTGGGGAGACCGAGGCCTTCAAGGAGGCGCTGAAGAAATCCCCGCCGCACAAGGTGCCGCTGGGTGCGGTGCTGGTCCATCACTGGCCGGCCCTGCTTGCCGGCTGTGCGGGCGTGGTGGCGTGCTTTGCGATCTTCTATCTCTCCACGGCCTTCGCGCTGGGTCATATGACCACCGAGCGCGGGGTTGACCGGGAGACGATGCTGGCGGTGCTGTTGGGGGCCAACACTTTCCTGGCGGTGGGCATCCTGCTTTCGGCGCTGTGGTCCGATCAGGCCAGCCCGCGCAATGTACTGGTGGCAGGAGCCTTGGGCACGGTGATGCTGGGCATGATGTTCGGCCCTATGCTCGCCTGGGGCACGCTGGCCGAAGTGTTCGTGCTGCTGTCCTTTGCGCTGCTGGTGATGGGCTTTGCCTACGGCCCGCTGGGCGCCTGGCTGCCGACCCTGTTCCCGGTGAATGTACGCTACACCGGCGTTTCCATCGCCTTCAACGGTGGCGGGATCATCGGCGGGGCGGTTGCCCCTGTGGCAGCGCAATGGCTTGCCGGGGCAGGCGGAGCCGGCGGCACGGCGCGGGTGGGAATCTTCCTTGTCATTTCCGGCCTCATCACCCTGCTCGGCGTTATTTTCGGCCGGAAGGGGGAAGAGAGCGTGGCTGCAGTGATCGTCGAATAGAGAGCGGGATCGGATAAGGCCCCTGCCTCAGCTTTCCACCACCCGCAGCAGATGCAGCCGCGCCTTGCCGCAATCGCGCGTTGCATCAAGTTCGAAGCCCTTGAGGTCCAGCACTTCGCGGAAAGAGGTTTCCACGCTGATCCACGCCCCCGGCGCGATCCAGCCGAGCCGCTTGAGCCTGTCGAGTGCCACTGCGCCCGCGCCCGTTTCATAAGGCGGGTCGAGCAGCAGCAGGTCCACCGGCTGCCTGGCAATGCCCAGAGACATGACTGACATGGCCCGCACATCGCAGCGTTGCTGGGCGCGCAGGGCAGCGATATTCTCGCGCAGGGCCCTGATCGCGGCGGCATCCTGCTCCACGAAGATCGCCTTTTCCGCGCCGCGCGACAGAGCTTCCAGCCCCAGCGCGCCGGAACCGGCGAACAGGTCAGCCACGGTCAACCCCTCGAAGCTGCCCAACCGGCTGGTGAGCATGGAGAACAAGGTCTCACGCGTCCGGTCGGATGTGGGGCGCGTCGTCTCTCCCTTGGGCGCGCGCAGCGGGCGTCCGCGCCATTCGCCGGCGATGATCCTCATTTCCAGCCCCCGCGCGTTGCCAGCTGACGGCGGAACTGTTCCACATCCTTCTGGCGCACTTCGGCGGCCTGGCCGCGCGGCAGATCGCCCAGCACGAAGGGGCCATAGGATGTGCGCATCAACCGGCTGACCTGCAGACCGAGATGCTCCAGCACATGGCGCACTTCGCGGTTCTTGCCTTCGGTCAGCGTCAGTTCGATCCATTGGTTGCGCCCGGTGCGCCGTTCCAGATTGGCGTCTATCCGGCCGTAATTCATGCCGTCGATTGTCACCCCTTCGATCAGCGTTTCGAGTTCGGCCTGCGAGATATCGCCGAAGGCGCGGGCGCGATAGGTGCGCGGAATGCCGCTGGAGGGCAACTCCATCGCGCGCTTCAGCTCGCCATCGTTGGTCAGCAGCAGCAGGCCTTCGGTATTGAGATCGAGCCGCCCGATGGGCATTACCCGCGGCGTTCCGGGGGGCAGGGCGTTGCGCAGGGCGTTGTAGATCGTCGGGCGTCCCTTGGGGTCGCGCTCGGCAGTCAGCAGGCCCTGCGGCTTGTGGAACATGAACAGGCGCGGCGCCTCGGGTGCGGCCACGGGCTTACCGTCCACTGTCACCCCCCTCAGGCTGGTGAGGATCGTGGCCGGAGTTTCCAGCACATTGCCGTCCAGCGCGATGCGCCCTTCGGCGATCATGCGTTCGATCTCGCGGCGGCTGGCGATGCCCGCGCGGGCGAGCAGCTTGGCGATACGGTCGCCGCTGCGGGGCGCATCGTCGTCCGGCCTGGCGCCGGTCTTGGGGGCGGGCTTTGCGGGCGCCTTGGTGTTCTTGTTATGGGGCATGGCACGGCCCTTAGAGCCAGAGCGGGGATGCGTCAAAGCAATGACTCCCTTCGAAAGAGCGCCGCAGGGCGGAACCCGGATGTAACCTTTCCGGTGACAGAAATCGCCGTTTGAGTTGCCCCGCATTCTCTGGAATTATCAATAATAAACAATGCATTGGTGGAAAATAGCGTGATCTGGCTGTTACCTTCCGCAGCGGTGTTTTCGTGCGTCCCGATGCGGTGCGCGTATGGCCGGGCAGAGCGCGCTGTGCGGCCGGATGCTGGAAGGGCGAGGGCAACTGGCATGGCCATGCCGCAATTGCATATCCGGGCTGTGTAGGAAAATGCTTTGCACCGCGCCCGGTCGGCCCGTTCAATCGCCGGCCTGTCCGTCCGGACCGGGGCGTTCGCGCGGGTGCGGCTGGCGGCCGGGATTATCATGCCGCGCGGGATCATATTCGCGCCACCGGTCCGGATCGCGGATAAGTTCAACGCCGCAGCGCGCGCATGTGGTGCGGAAGTCTATCCCGTCGTTCCACACGCGGCGCCGGTTTAACCGGTGCCCGATCACCCGGCAGATAAATGCCCCTAACACCAGTGTAACCCCCTGTTTTCCAGATCGCCTTTCGCCCGAGCACTCCTTCCCCAAGGGTTGGCGCATCTGCATTTATGTTGCTGCGCCAGTGTTTTAGGAGTCGTGTGATGGAGTGCATTTCTTAACGGCTGGTTACACAGATTGCCGATCTGTTAACGATCCGAACCGTAGTCCGGCGATGGGAATCCCAGCGGCCTGCCATCAGTTCCCGAAGTGGGCCGGATCATCCTGCCGCAGGGGGCTACATGACTGTGGATGCAGGTCTTTGTCTTCGGGTGCAGTGGCGCTAGTTTCGCGTCCTGGAATTTTGGGAGACGGCATGGCCGACGCGATGGAAATTGCCGCACCGGCGGAAAAGCGCAGCCTGTGGGGCTCGATCAAGCCTTATCTGGAAAAGGAATCGCTCGCGGCCTTCTTCCTCGGAGTGTCCTCCGGCTTTCCCTATGCGATGATCGCGGCCACGTTGACGACACGGCTGGCGCAGGACGGGATCGACAAGGCCACTGTAACGGCCTTCACGCTGGCCTTCCTGGTCTATAATCTCAAGATTTTCTGGGCGTGGATACCCGATGGTGTGCGCCTGCCGATCATCGGCCGGCTGGGGCAGCGCGTTTCGTGGATGATCGTGTGCGGCATCTTCGTGGCGGCGGCAGTGGTGAATTTGGCCCTTGCCGATCCGAAGGCGGACATCGCCTGGATGGCGACCAGCGCGGTGCTGGTAGGTGTTGCGGGGGCGACCTTCGATATCGTGATCGATGCCTACCGGATCGAAACGCTGAAGCCCTATCAGCTCGGCACTGGCTCGGGTATGAGCCAATATGGCTGGCGAATCGGCTCTGCCGGGGCCGGCGCGCTGGCGCTGGTAGTGGCGGCTCGGGCGGGTTGGTCGGCTGCCTATATCGCCTGCGCTGCGATGGTGCTGCCGGCCATGCTAACAGCGATCATCATGGGCGAGCCGGAACGCCGCAAGGTGACGATCGCGCGGCGCGGCGTGGGCGAAGTGTGGCGCTCCATCGTCGGGCCCTTTGCGGAATTCTTCCAGCGCAATGGCGCCTGGCTGGTGCTGGCCTTCATCCTCGTCCACAAGATCGGCGATACACTGGCGAACCTTACGTTCCGTCTGCTGTTCGACGATCTCAGATTCACCAATGACGAAATTGCCGCCTTCGACGTGGGCGTCGGCTTCTGGGCCTATCTCATCGGGGTGTTCATTGGCGGCGTTGCCTATGCCCGGATGGGCCTCAAGCGATCGGTGCTGGTGGCGCTGGTGCTGATGGCGGTTTCCAACCTCAGCTTTGCAGCGCTGGCAGCGGTAGGTCATTCGAACATCGGAATGGCGGCAGCTATCGGGTTCGAGAATATCGCCAGCGGCTATGGCGGCGTGGTGGTGGTGGCCTATTTCTCGGCCCTTTGCGACCTGCGCTTCACGGCGTCCCAATATGCGCTGATCAGCGCCAGCGCCAGCGTAGTGGGCCGCTTCCTCACCGGGACCACTGCGGGGGCAATGATCGAGAGCTTCGGTTATGTGAACTTCTACCTGCTGACCACCGTGGCGGCGGTGCCGGGCATAGTGTTGTTTTGGTGGATGAGTCGCACCGGGCTGGTGGATGCCGCGATGGGGAGCGCGGGAGAAGAAGAGGCGGTCGAATAATGCCGCTCCCCTTCGCCATCCTGAAACACATTCGGGACGGTGAAGGGGAAGCTACTTCAGTCCGGCACTTCCTCGTTCGCTTCCAGCACTACGCCCGCGAGATAAAGCGAGCCCGCGATCAGCACGGTGCGCGCGCCGGGGGTGAAGCTGGCCAGCGCGTCCTGCACAGTGTGGGCAGGCGCGGCGTCGGCGATGCCGAGCGCCTTGGCGGCGGCGGCGATGTCTTCCGGGCTGTGGCAATCGTGGCCGGTGATCGGCACGGTGCGAATCTGGGCGATCATCGGGGCGATCGGCTCCAGGAATTCCGTGATCGGGCGGTTGGCCATCATGCCCATGACAAGGGCAAGGCCGCTGCGGCCCGCGAGGGCGCGGGAAATGGCCTGCGCCGCATCGGGATTATGCCCGCCATCAAGGATGAATTCCGCACCCGGCACGAGCGCGGTGATCGGGCCTTGCCGCAGCGCCTGCAGGCGCGCGGGCCAACGGGCACTGACGATGCCTTCAGCCATGGCCTCGGGCGTTACCGCCACTGTGCTCTGATGGCGCAGCATTGCCACCGCCAGCGCGGCGTTTTCGCCCTGATGCTTGCCGTAAAGCGTGGGCAGCGGCAGTTCCAGCTCGCCTGCGGCATCGCGGTAATGCAGCTTGCCATCCACATGGACGGACCATTCCTGCCCGCGCATGGCCACGCTGGTGCGGGCTTCCTTGGCCAGCCGGATGACCTGCGCGGTCGCTTCCGGCGGGTAGGTCATGGTGACCAGCGGGGCTCCCGTGCGGGCGATATGCGCCTTTTCGAAGGCGATGCGTGCAAGCGGATGGGCCGGGGCGCCGGGATCTTCGCGCAGAAGGAATGCCTCATGGTCGATCCCCAGCGAGGCGATGCCGCAGGCGACCGGCTTTTCCAGCACATTGGTGGCGTCGAACCGCCCGCCAAGGCCCACCTCGATCACGCAGACATCGGCCGGAATGCGCGCGAAGGCGAGGAAAGTGGCGGCCGTGGTGACTTCGAAGAAGCTCGGGCCAAGGTCCTCGCTGGCGTCCAGCACTTCCTTGAGCAATTGGGCGAGGAGCTTGTCCTCGATCAGCTTGCCGGCGAGGCGAATACGCTCATTATAGCGCACCAGATGCGGCTTGGTGGCGGTGTGGACCGTCAGTCCCTGCGCCTCCAGCATATAGCGCAGATAGGTGCAGGTTGAGCCCTTGCCATTGGTGCCCGCGACATGGAACGTGGGCGGCAGATGCTTTTGCGGATCGCCGATGCGCTTCAGGATTTCGCGGATCGTCTCCAGGCCGAAACGGCCCTGCGGCAGAGTGAGGGCGGCGAGCCGGTCCAGCTCGCGCTGGACCTCAGGATCGTCCGAGGTGGCGAAGTCTCGCATCCGATATGTCCTGCGATGTGGCTCAGGCGGCCTTGGCCGGAGTGAGATAGTCGAGCAGCTGCGCCAGCGTGGCACGCAGATTCTTGCGCTCCACCACCATGTCCACCATGCCGTGCTGATAGAGATATTCCGCGCGCTGGAACCCTTCGGGCAGCTTTTCGCGGATCGTCTCCTGAATCACGCGCTGGCCGGCGAAGGCGATCAGAGCGCCGGGTTCGGCAATGTGGATGTCGCCCAGCATGGCGTAGCTGGCGGTGACGCCGCCGGTGGTCGGATCGGCCAGCACTACGATATAGGGCAGGCCCGCTTCCTTGAGGCGACGGGTCATCACCGTGGCCTTGGGCATCTGCATCAGGCTGAGAATGCCTTCCTGCATCCGCGCGCCGCCTGCCGCCGTGACGACGATATAGGCGCATTTCTCCGCCAAAGCCTTTTCCGCACCGGCACAGAAGGCTGCGCCCACGGCCATGCCCATGGAACCGCCCATGAAGCCGAAATCCTGAACGCCGACCACGGCCTTGCGCCCGTCGATCTTGCCGGAAGCGGCAGTGAAGGCATCGGGATGGGTGGAATTGGCGCGGGCGGCCTTGAGGCGATCGGTATAGCGCTTGGAATCCCGGAACTTCAGCGGGTCTTCCTTCACCTTGGGTGCGGGAAGCAGCTTGAAGCCTTCGTCCAGGATCTGTGCAAGCCGCACATCGGCGCCGATGCGGCCGTGATGGCCGCAGCGCGGGCAGACGCTGAGGTTTGCCTCATATTCCTGGGTGAACAGCATCTCGCCGCAACCGGGGCATTTGACCCACAGATTGTCGGGAGATTCGCGCTTGTTGCCGAAGGGCAGCGCGCTGCGGACGCGGGAAAGCCAGCTCATGCTATGGTTTCTCGTGCATTATGGACCGCCTTGGCAAGGGCCGCGGTCAATTCCTTCAACGGACCCGCGGCGCTCTCGCCATGGGTCGCGACGATATCGATGAAGGCGGAGCCTACCACCACTCCATCGGCCACGCGGGCAATCGCCTCGGCCTGTTCGGGCGTGCGTACGCCAAAGCCGACCGCAACGGGCAGGTCGGTGGAGGCCTTGAGCCTCGCTACGGCATCTTCGATGGAAGCGATGGCCGCCTGCTGCTTGCCGGTGATTCCGGCAACGGAGACGTAATAGAGGAACCCACCCGAGCCATCGAGCACGGCGGGAAGCCGCGCCGCATCGGTGGTGGGGGTGGCGAGGCGGATCATGTTGAGGCCGGCGGCGCGCAATTGCGGGCCAAGCTCCGCATCTTCCTCTGGTGGAATATCGACACAGATCACGCCATCGACGCCTGCCTTGGCGGCTTCGGCAGCGAACCAGTCGGCCCCGCGATGAATCATCGGATTGGCATAGCCCATCAGCACCAGCGGCACATCGGGATGGCGCGCACGGAAGGCAGCTGCAAGGGCGAGGATATCCGCCGTCTTCGTGCCCTTGGCCAGCGAGCGCAGGTTTGCCGCCTGGATCGCCGGGCCATCGGCCATGGGATCGGTAAAAGGCATGCCCAGTTCGATCACATCCGCGCCGCCTGCGACCAAAGCGTCGAGATTGGCGGCGGTATCTCCGTCACCGGCGGTGATGAAGCAGACGAGGGCTGGGCGGCCCTTTCCGAATGCGGTTGCAAAGCGGCTCATATCGTCGCCCCCAGCGCATCGGCCACGGTGTAGATATCCTTGTCGCCCCGGCCCGAGACATTGACGAGAATCATCTGGTCCTTGCCATAGTCCTTCGCCACTTTGGGCAGTGCGGCCAGCGCATGGGCGCTTTCCAGTGCGGGGATGATGCCTTCGAGCTTGCAGCACAGCTGGAACGCTTCCAGCGCCTCGTCATCGTTGACCGGCAGATATTTCACCCGGCCGATATCGTGCAGCCAGCTATGTTCGGGCCCGATGCCCGGATAATCGAGCCCGGCGCTGATCGAGTGGGCCTCGATGATCTGGCCGTCTTCGTCCTGCAGCAGATAGGTCTTGTTGCCGTGGAGCACGCCCGGCGCGCCGCCTGTGAGGCTGGCGGCGTGCTTGTCGGTCTCCACGCCGTGGCCACCGGCCTCGACCCCCATCATCGCGACCTCGGGATCGTCGAGGAAGGGATGGAACAGGCCGATCGCATTCGATCCGCCGCCCACGGCTGCCAGCAGCAGATCGGGCAGCTTGCCGGTGCGCTCCAGCATCTGGGCGCGGGCTTCCTTGCCGATCACGCTCTGGAAATCGCGGACCAGCTCCGGATAGGGATGCGGCCCCGCGGCAGTGCCGATAATGTAGAAAGTGTCGTGAACATTGGCGACCCAATCGCGCATCGCCTCGTTCATCGCGTCCTTCAGCGTCTTGGCGCCGGATTCCACCGGGATCACCTCGGCGCCCAGCAGCTTCATGCGGAAGACATTGGGCTGCTGGCGGGCGACATCGGTGGAGCCCATGTAAATCACGCAGGGCAGGCCGAAGCGCGCGCAGACGGTGGCCGTGGCCACGCCATGCTGGCCCGCGCCGGTTTCGGCGATGATCCGGGTCTTGCCCATGCGGATGGCAAGCAGGATCTGGCCAATGCAATTGTTGATCTTGTGCGCGCCGGTGTGGTTCAGCTCCTCGCGCTTGAACCAGATCTGCCCGCCCCCGAAATGCTCCGTCAGCCGCTCTGCAAAATAGAGCGGACTGGGGCGGCCCACATAATGGGCCATCAGGCTGTCGAATTCGGCCTTGAAGGCAGGGTCTGCCTTGGCCGCGCGATATTCCTTCTCCAGCTCGAGGATGAGCGGCATCAGCGTTTCGGCGACATAGCGGCCGCCGAACTGGCCGAAGTGCCCACGCTCGTCAGGCTGGGTGCGGAATGAGTTGGCTAGGTCTGTCATATCCGTCGCGGCGATTGGCAGAGAGGTATGCGCAAGTCCAGAGCTTTGGCGCTCGCGCGGGGCGGCTGCACCTAAAGGCAAGGGTAAGGTTGCCACAGTGCCGTTGCAATAATGTTGCAGCCTGGCAGTCCATTCTGGCCCGCAAGCCTCGCGGCAGTCGGGCAAGAGAGGAACATTGCGCGCAGATGAATGAATATGTTGCCATTACGCAACAAGGTGAGTTCATGATGCAATATCTGAACACGGCGTTCACTTGGGTGTCAGGAAGCGAGGCCTAGCTGCCGCTTCTCCCCTTGCGAGGGGCTGAATTTGAGGAGATTATTTATGCGTCGTGTTGTTCTCACCCTTGCCGCCGTTGCGGCCTCTGCTGCTCTGGCTTCGCCTGCCTTCGCCAATGAAGCACGTGTCGAGGCGCGCGGCGGTGCGATCTGGAGCGGCGGCGATGCGGAAGCGACCGCCGGTGTTGCCGCAGGTTACGATTTCGATCTTGGCAGTTCTGCCTTTGCGGGCGTCGAAGTGTCGGCTGACAAGGCCCTCGTCGGCGGCGCCGATGTCGCCGTCGGCTTCACCGGCCGTGCGGGCATCAAGGCTGGCGAGGCTACCAAGCTTTATGTCGATGGCGGCTATACCGTCACCAAGGGCGAAGACACTCCGCACCTTGGTGCGGGCGTCGAGCAGAAGCTGGGCGGCAGCCTCTATGGTAAGGTCTATTACCGTCACAATTTCAGCGACTTCAACGATACGGACACGCTGGGCGTGGGCGTCGGCCTGAAGTTCTGATCCGGACCTGATCGTTCGAGACAAGCGAAGGGCGGCCTGGAAACGGGCCGCCCTTTTCGTATGGTTCGCCTCCCTCAGGCCGCGCGCACCGCCTCGCAGAAGGCCGCGATCTTGCCCGCATCCTTCACTCCCGGCGCGCTTTCCACGCCGGAGGAGGTGTCGACCAGCGGCGCATGAGTGGTGCGGATCGCTTCGGCGACATTGGCGGGGTTGAGCCCGCCAGCCAGCCCCCAGGGCGTGGGCCCGCGATAAAGTGCCAGCAGCGACCAGTCGAAGGCCAGCCCCATGCCGCCCGGCAGTGCACCCTTGGGTGTCTTGGCATCGAACAGGATGAAATCCGCCAGATCGCGATAGGCAGTAGCCATGCCGACATCGCGCCCTGCGGCGACCGGCAGTACCTTCCACACCGGCAGGCCGAAGCGTATTTTCAGTTCGGCGACGCGATCTGGCGTTTCCGCGCCATGGAGCTGGAGGATATCGATGTGCCCGGCCGCTACGGCCTCGGCAATCGCATGATCGTCGGCATCGACGAACAGGCCGACTTTCGCGATGCTGTCACCCGCCAATGCACCCAGTTGCGCCGCCGCATCGAGCGCCAGATAGCGCGGCGAGGGCGGGAAGAAATTGAACCCGACATAATCCGCGCGTGCGGTAATCGCGGCCTCCAGCGTGTCGCGCGTGGTGATGCCGCAAATCTTGATCGCTACTCTTGTCATTCTCTCGCCGCTTTGGAATTGTCGCCCCGCATATTGCACAGGTGGGGGGAAGAGAGAATGGCTGCAAGGTTACGCATAGGGTTCATCCTGTCGCTGGCATTGCTGGCCTCGGCCTGCGGCATGAAGGAAAACATGGAGCAGGCAGGCGAGGAAGTGGAGAGCTTCCACACCCGTTACGACAAGCAGGATTACCCTGCGATCTGGCGCACCACCTCGGGCGGATTTCGCAAGGTCACTTCGGAAAAGGAATTCGAAAAGCTGCTCGTCGCCATCCGCACCAAGCTGGGCCCGGTGAAGAAGAGCGAACAGGCTGGCTGGCAGGCGAATACCAATAACGGCGTCTCCACCGTGGTGATCAACACCAAGACCAATTTCGAAAAGGGCGACGGGCTTGAAACCTTCACTTTTGTGAAGGAGGATTCCAGGCTGAGGCTGATGGGATACAATATCAATTCGGCGGCGCTGATTTATAATTGAGGGCCGAAGGGCCGCGGCAAATGGGCGGCTGTAATCGCCAATAATGCCCCGATTGCCTGCCGGCCGGTCAGGCCCTGCCGCGAAGGCTGCTTGCCTGGAATGGGCGGGGCGATGTGTCACCTTTCCCGGCAGGGAAATACGCTGTTTCGTGCACGGCGTGTCACCCCCGCATGGCGCGGTTTCAAGCCGTTTTTCGAGGCTGAAAGCGCGCCAGTGTGTCACCTTCCATTTCGGGTTTTCGCGCAGGCCTTGCGAGGCCCGGAAAGTGGGGCCGACACAGGTTTCGGCTGCGCAAGGCAAGGTGGCTGGGGCAAGGCTGTCCATTGGGCAGGATAAACGCCATGCGGGTGCCTGTAGGAAAGTGCTTTCTGACCGGCGCATGAGAAAGCGCGGTCAATGGGGCCTGACGGAGGACCCACGGCCCGGCCTCATCGATTCGCCGGGACGAATGCACAAGCGATGAGCGATCGCGCCCTAAAGTGTCGCCTCGATCGCGCGCGCTGCCGCCACCGGGTCCTCCGCGCGGCTGATCGGGCGGCCGACAACCAGCACGCTGGCGCCATCGTCGCGCGCCTGGCGCGGGGTCACGGTGCGCTTCTGATCGCCCTTCGTTCCGTCGGGCAGGCGCAGGCCGGGGACGACGAAGAAGCCGTCTTTCCATTGTTTGTGGACCGCGCCCACTTCCTGTCCGGAACACACGATCCCGTCGAGCCCGGCTTTTTCCGCCAGTTCGGCAAGGCGCATCACCTGATCGTGCGGGGTGCCGGACAGGCCGGTGCGCATCATATCGTTCTCGTCGAGGCTGGTGAGCATGGTCACGGCCACCACCTTCGTATGCTCCCCGGCTGCGGCCTTGGCATCTTCCATCATTGCGCGGCCTCCGCTGGCATGGATAGTGATGATGGCCGGTTCCAGCACATGGATGGCCTGCATCGCGCCTGCCACGGTGTTGGGAATGTCGTGCAGCTTGAGATCGAGGAAGATCGGCAGGCCGATATGGGCGATTTCGTGCACGCCGTGGTGGCCATGAGCGCAGAAGAATTCCAGCCCCAGCTTCAGCCCGCCGATATGGGACTTCACCCGCTGGGCAAGCGCCTTGGCGGCGTCAAGCTGCGGCAGGTCGAGTGCGAGGTAGACTGGGTTGCTCACGAGGCCTCTTGTTTCTGTCAGTCCTGAATTTGGTCAGGCTTGCCGTGTTCGGCTGTGGACGGTTCTTCTCCGGCGGGCATTTTCGCGCCCACCGCGTTGCGTACTGCGGTTTCCAGCGAACTGATCCGGCGGCGCATCTGCCAGCGGGTGCCGCGATGCAGCAGCCACACCGGCAGGAAGCCCACCAGGAACGAAATGATCACCAGCACCGGCTTCTTGGTTTCGAGGACGATGTCCTCCCAGATCTTCACTTCAACCGGAGACCAGTTGTTGAACGTGAAAATCAGCAGGACGATCGCTACCACGACCCAGATGATCGTGCGGAGGATGTTCATTTCCGCTTGCTCCTATCCCTTGGCCAGGCAGCGAAGCTAGGCGGGATCGCTCAGGAAGGGAAGGCGCAACCTCAGCCGAACACGCGCTGGAAGATCCGGTCGACCTGCGCGAAATGATAGCCGAGGTCGAATTTCTCCTCCAGCTGCTCCGGCGCCAGCGCGGCGGCGACCTGCGGATCAGCCTTGAGTAGCTCCAGCAGCGAGAGCGCGCCGTCGGATTCCCACACCTTCATCGCATTGCGCTGGACGAGGGCATAGGCATCCTCTCGGCTGATTCCGGCCTGGGTAAGGGCCAGCAGCACCCGTTGCGAATGGACGAGGCCGCCCATCCGGTCGAGATTCTTCTGCATCCGTTCGGGATAGATCAGCAGCTTGTCGACCACGCCGGTAAGGCGGGCGAGCGAGAAATCGAGCGCGATGGTCGCATCAGGGCCGATGTAGCGTTCCACGGAAGAGTGGGAAATGTCCCGCTCGTGCCACAGCGCCACGTTTTCCAGAGCCGGCATGGCATAGGAACGGATCATGCGCGCCTGGCCGGTGAGGTTTTCGGTCAGCACCGGGTTGCGCTTGTGCGGCATGGCGCTGGAACCCTTCTGGCCGGGCGAGAAATATTCCTCGGCTTCCAGCACTTCGGTGCGCTGCAAATGGCGGATTTCCACCGCAAGGCGCTCCATCGAGCTGGCGATCACCGCCAGCACCGAGAAGAACATGGCGTGCCGATCCCGCGGGATCACCTGAGTGGAAACCGTTTCCGGCTTCAGGCCGAGCTTTTCGGCCACATGCTCTTCCACCGAGGGATCGATATTGGCGAAAGTGCCGACCGCGCCGGAAATGGCGCAAGTGGCGATTTCCTCGCGCGCGGCGACCAGACGGGCGCGGCAGCGGTCGAATTCGGCATAGGCCTGGGCCAGCTTGAGGCCGAAAGTGGTCGGTTCGGCATGAATGCCGTGGCTGCGGCCGATGGTGGGGGTATATTTATGCTCTTCCGCGCGGCGCTTGAGCGCGGCGAGCAGATCGTCGAGATCGGCCAGCAGCAGGTCAGAGGCGCGGGCAAGCTGCACCGCCAGCGTGGTGTCCAGCACGTCGGAGCTGGTCATGCCCTGATGCATGAAACGGGCTTCGTCGCCCACTTGTTCGGCTACCCAGGTGAGGAAGGCGATCACGTCATGCTTGGTGACGGCTTCGATTGCGTCGATCGCGGCAACGTCGATCACCGGGTTGGTGGCCCACCAATCCCACAGGGCCTTGGCCGCGCTTGCGGGCACGACGCCCAGCTCGCCCAGCTTCTCGGTCGCATGGGCTTCGATTTCGAACCAGATGCGGAACTTCGCTTCGGGCTCCCAGATCGCGACCATCGCGGGGCGGGCGTAGCGGGGGACCATGGACAAACTCCGGACTTTGATGTGAAACTTCCAGCCCGGGCGGCTAGGCGCAGAGCCCCGATTTGGCAAGGGCGACACATTCCCGGGGTGGCCGTCGGTGGATCAGCTTGCGATTGCGGAGCCTGTGGCGCTCTGCCAGAACCGCCCACCGAACGCTGCTGGACAAGACGGGAATATCATATGTTGCGCGCGCGCCATTTTGGCCTGGTTACAATCTTGTTGTGCAGCGCGGCCCCGGTGCTGGCGGGCGAAGACCCGCTCTATCAGCCCGCGCCAGCCTGGGTCGATCCGATTGCCCTTACCGATGCGGAGAAGGCGTCTGGCCCGGCTGTGCTGATGGTGGATATCCAGAAGCGCCTCGATGGTGCGAAGGTGTGGGATTATCGCGATGTCGCCTTCCGCATCGACAGCCCCGATTCGCTTGCCTCTGCGGGTACGCTTTCGGCCTCGTGGATTCCCGACAAGGGCGATCTGATCGTCAATCGCGTGGAAATCCTGCGCGGGGGCCAGACTGTGGACGTGATTGCGCAAGGCGCGCGTTTCACGGTGCTGCGGCGCGAACAACAGCTTGAACAACGTTCGATCAACGGGCTTCTAACCGCCACGCTGGCCGTGCCGGGCCTGCGCGTGGGCGATGTGGTGCGCGTGGCCTACACCACCGTCCAGGCCGATCAGGCACTGGGCAGCAAGGTCCAGTCGATCGACAGCCTGCCGGTGGCTCCGCTGCAGATCGGGCGTGGGCGGGTTAAAGTCTCATGGAAGGCAGACCAGCCGATCCAGTGGCGGGCCGGGCCGGGCGCGGATGGTGTCATGCCGCGCGACCAGGGCGAATATAAGGTGCTCGAGATCGACCTGCCGCTGGCCGAGAGGGAGGACGTGCCGCCCGATGCTCCCCCGCGCTATCATCGTACCCCGCTGTTGCAACTGGGCAGTTTTGCGGACTGGCAGGACGTATCGAAGACGCTGGCCCCGCATTTCGCCACCGAAGGCACGCTCGACCCCAAGGGCGAATTGGCCGGCAAGGTCGATGCGATCATGAAGAAGACGCACAGTTCGCTGGAGCGTGCCGCGGCCGCCCTGCGCATCGTGCAGGACGATGTGAGCTATCTCGCCAATGGGCTGGATGGCGGGAATTACCTGCCGCAAAAGCCGGAAGAGACCTGGCAATTGCGCTATGGCGATTGCAAGGCCAAGTCGCTGCTGCTGCTGGCAATGCTGCGCCGCATGGGCATCCCTTCCGATGTAGTGGTGGTGCACAGCACCTCCGGTGATTCCGCGCCCGAATTGCTGCCCATGCCGGCAGATTTCGACCATATGATCGTGCGCGCCACCATCGGGGGGGAAGATTACTGGCTGGACGGCACGGCATCGGGCACCCGCATGGCGAATATCGGGGCGGTTCCGCCCTTCCGCTATGCCCTGCCGATCCGGCCGCAAGGCTCCGATCTGGTGCCGCTGGTGCAGCGGGAACTGACCACGCCTGACCGGACGCTGGACCTTACGCTCGACCAGTCGGCCGGGGTGGACATGCCCTCGCTTTACAATGCGCGCATCGAGCTGACGGGGACGCTGGGTGCTGTGGTCCGTACCTGGGTGTCGCAGCCCGACGATAAGACACGCGGCACGCTGGTGGACAATTTCATGGATACGCTGGTGGGCGCAGGCAGCCTGCTGGACTTCTCCATCACTTATGACGAGGACGCCGCCCATGCGGTGATTACCGCTTCCGGCATCACCAGGCCGATGTGGACATTCGAGCGCGGAATCGCACGCGAATATCTGCCAGCTATGCCCTCCAGCGATTTCAGCTTCACGCCCGATCGTGCCCGCAAGGCCTGGCGCGACATTCCGGTGCAGATGGCGGGGCCCTATGGCTTCCGTACCAGAGTGAAGGTGATCTTGCCCGAAGGGGGCGAGGGCTATGACGTGCGGGGGCGGGAGGTCGTCGATAGCGTGATCGCCGGAACCCGGATCAAGCGCGAGGCTGTGCTCGATAAGGGCATACTCACTGTCGAAGAGGAGCTGGCTTCCAGTCTGGTGGAGGTCGATCCGAAGGAAATCTCCGCCGAAAAGGCCAAGGCCGCGCGCTTTGCCGCCGGCAAGCTCAGCCTGCGGGCGCCGGAAACGGCCAGGCGCCAATGGGAACTCACTGGCGAGAAGGACCGGGCCCGGCTCGCCCCGGTTGAAAAGGCCTATGCCGCGCTGATCGCGAAGGAACCGGACAGCGCCATGCCTTATCTCGACCGGGCGAACTTCCGCAGCGGCATTCTCGACTGGGAAGGCGCGCTGGCGGATGTGGACGAGGCAATTGCGCTGGAACCCACCACTTCCGCCTATTTCAGCCGGGCCAATCTGCTGGTGGGGCTGGGCAAGCCGGACGAATCCCTCGAGGCGGTGCGCAAGGCCTTCGAACTCGATCCCACGCCCCAAAATGCGCTGGCCGAGGCGCAGGCCATGGCCGAGATCGGCGAAGTGAGCGAGGCGCTGGAACTAGTCGATACCTACGAAGATGATTTCGAGGACCACTTCGCCGCAGTGGTAGTGAAGGCACAATTGCTGGGCATGTCCGGCAAGGCGGAGCAGGGCCTGCAATTGCTCGACAAGCTGCTGGTAGAACGGCCGGGCGATCCGGAAGTGCTCAACAATCTGTGCTGGCACATGAGCGTGTGGCAGGTGCGCGAAGACATCATGCTGGCGCAATGCACCCGCGCGGTGGAGAGCGGCGGCTGGTCTCCGCCGGTGCTGGACAGCCGGGCGATGGCCTATTTCCGCCTCGGCCGGATGGAAGATGCGCTGGCCGATCTCAACGCCGCGCTCAGCGGGGCGCCGGGGCTGGCCAATTCGCTCTTCATGCGCGGTATCGTGCGCACGAAGCTGGGTGACGCGCAGGGGGCGAAGGACGTGGCGCTGGCGCTGCGGATGAACCCGGGGCTGAAGTCCACCTATGCCCGCTATGGCATCGAACCACCGAAAGACTGATCTTTCAGATGAGCCCCTTGGCCTTAAGCGAGACATGCCCCTCGCGCCCGATGATCACATGATCGTGGACCACGATCCCCAATAGGCGTCCGGCCTCCGCGATGCGGTTGGTGATCTGGATGTCGGCGCGGCTGGGCTCGGGCGAGCCCGAGGGGTGGTTGTGCACCAGGATCAGCGCGGTCGCACCGATATCCAGCGCGCGGCGGATCACTTCGCGCGGGTGGATCGCCGCTTCGTCGATCGAACCGTCACCCACATGCTCGTCCAGGATCAGCATGTTCTGGGTGTTGAGATAGAGCACGCGCACACGCTCCACCGTCAGATGCGCCATGTCGATCCTCAGATAATCGATCAGCGCCTGCCAGCTGCCCAGCACCGGCTGCTCGCGCATCTGCTGGCGGGCAAGGCGACGGGCGGCGAGGGCGACGATCTTGAGCGCGGCGGCGGAGGTCTCGCCCATCTGGGGATGTTCGGCCAGCACTCGCGCATCGGCATTGAGCACTGCGGCAAGCGAGCCGAATCGGCGAATGAGCGATTTTGCTATCGGCTTGGTGTCGATCCGGGGACGGGCAGTCATCAGCAGATATTCGATCACCTCGTGATCGGCCAGCGCATCGTCCCCGCCTTCCAGCAAGCGCTGGCGCAGGCGGGCGCGGTGTCCGGCGGCATCTTCACTCGTCTCGCTATCCCCGGCCAACCGCCATATCCCCCTTTGAGGCGTTCATCCCGCGTGCAGTGCATTGCCTTTAGCCGTGCTTGCGCGCAAGTGTGGGGACGATGGCGGAGCAGAACGAGGAATTGGCCGAAGAGGCTGAGGCGCCAGCTCCGCGCCGCCGCAGGACCGGGCGGCGCATTGCGGGCGTGCTGGCGATATTGCTCGCCACGGCGGGCATCGTCGTGTGGACATCGCGTGAACGCCTAGCTGACGATATCATCACCGGACAGCTCGAAAAGCTGGGGGTGACGGCTACTTACAAGATCGAATCGATCGGCCCGCAGCAACAGATTCTCACCGATATCGTAGTGGGTGATCCCGCTCGGCCGGACCTCACCATCGAACGGGTGGAGGTCACGCTGGAACCACGCTTCCCCTTCGTGCAGCTCGGCAAGGTCAAGGTGGTGCGTCCGCGCCTTTTTGGCAGTTATCGCGATGGGAAACTCAGCTTCGGCGCGCTCGACAAGCTGCTGTTCGAGCAGGATTCGAAAGAGCCCTTCAGTTTTCCCGACCTTGATCTGGATCTGGTGGACGGCCGCGCCCTGCTGGAAAGCGATTACGGCCCTGTCGGTGTGAAGGCACAGGGCCGGGGTAATCTGCGTGGTGGATTTGCCGGTATCCTTGCCGCCAATGCCCCGATTCTGGAAGCAGAAGGCTGCACTGCCAGCAAGGCAACGCTGTTTGGCAAGATTTCGATCGACGCGGAGCGGCCGGGGTTTTCCGGCCCCTTGCGGCTGAGCGCGCTCGATTGCCCCGGCAATGGTGCCGGGCTGCGCGATCTGGCGGTTGAACTGACGACACGGGTAGACCGTACGCTCGACGGGGTGGAAGGCGAAGCCAGGCTCGCAGGCAAGAGCTTCGCGCTGGGCGAAAACCGGCTCGACGGCCTAGATGGCGCTAGCAAATTCACCTGGCGCAAGAATTCGCTGACTGCGCAATATGATCTGGGCTTCGGTGGCGTTCGAACGCCGCAGCTAGCGCTCGATTCGCTTGCACTGGAAGGCTCGGCACGTACGCGGGACGGCTTGTCGCGGGTGGAAGTGCAGGCGAATGTCGAGGGGACGGGGCTGCGTCCGGGCCAGGCGCTCGATATCGCGCTGGGTGATGCAGCAAAATCGGCGGACGGTACCTTGCTTGGCCCCATGCTCACCCAGATTCGCAGCGCGCTGGCGAGGGAAGGGCGCGATAGCGATCTTTCGACTGAGATCACTCTGCGCAAGACTGGCGACATGCTAAGCCTCGTCATGCCGCAAGCACGACTGCGCGGATCGAGTGGAACGATATTGCTGGCGCTGTCCCGCTTCCAGCTTGCAGGTAGCAGCGAGGGCGGTGCGCCGCGTTTTTCGGGCAATTTTACCACTGGCGGTGCCGGGTTGCCGCAGATCAACGGCCGCATGGAAAGCCGGGGCGGGCGAGGCGCAGCGGAACTCAAGATGCGCATGGCGCGCTATAGCGCAGGGGGAGGGAGCCTGGAACTGCCGGACCTCACCGTGGTGCAAGAATCCAGTGGCGCAGTGGTGTTCACCGGTCGTGCGCTGGCCAGTGGTGCGATTCCCGGCGGATCGGCACAAGGGCTGGTGGTTCCCTTTGACGGCAATTGGTCGCCAAAGCAGGGGCTTACGCTGTGGCGCGGTTGTGCGACGATAGGATTTGAGCACCTCGCGCTCGCCAGCCTGACGCTTGAGGGGCGCACGCTCCAACTCTGCCCGCCCACGGGCAGTGCCATTGTCCGCAGTGATGGGCGCGGCCTGCGCGTCGCAGCGGGTGCGCCGTCACTCGACCTGTCGGGCACGATGGGTGCCACGCCGCTACACCTCAAATCCGGCGCGGTTGGCTTCGCCTGGCCGGGCACGCTTGTGGCGCATGATGTGGATGTAACCATGGGCGGGGCCGATGCCCCCACGCGTTTCCGCCTGAGTCAGATCGACGCGCGCATTGCGGATGAGATCGCGGGCAGTTTCTCCGGCACCGATGCCAAGCTGTTCGCCGTGCCGCTGGACCTGTTGGATGCCTCTGGCAATTGGCGTTTCGCCAATGGCCGGCTGGACCTCACCGATGGTGCTTTCCGACTGGTGGACCGACAGGCGCCGGGCAGGTTCGAGCCGCTGGTGGCGCGCGATGCCACGCTGTCGCTCGTGGATAACCGCGTCACGGCGAATGCCGTGCTGCGCGAACCGAAGAGCGATCGCAGCGTGGCGGTGGCGGATATCGTGCACGATCTTTCTGCCGGCGTCGGTTACGCCGATCTCGATATACCTGGCATCGTCTTCGATCAGGACATGCAGCCCGACACGCTGACCGGGCTTGCCCTGGGCCTTGTCGCCAATGCGAACGGGACGGTAACGGGCAAGGGACGGATCGACTGGACGCCGGAAACAATCACGAGCAGCGGCAGCTTCTCGACCCGGGACTTCGACTTTGCCGCAGCCTTTGGCCCGGTGCAGGGCGTTTCGGGTACGATCACCTTTACCGATCTCCTCGGCATGGTCACTGCGCCTGATCAGCGGCTCCAGATCCGGTCGTTCAACCCCGGTATCGAGGTTGAGAGTGGCGAGCTACGCTACGAGATTCGCGATAATCACACCATGGTCATCAATGGCGGACGCTGGCCCTTTATCGGCGGGGCGCTAGTGCTGGAACCGGCGATGATCCGCATGGCGGAGCCAGAAGAGCGACGCTTCGTGCTTCAGCTTGAAGGAGTGGACGCGGCCCAGTTTGTTGAGCGAATGGCCCTTGCCAATATCTCGGCCACCGGCACCTTCGACGGTCGGGTTCCTCTGGTATTTGACGAAAATGGTGGCCGGATCGAAGGCGGGGCCCTCAGTTCTCGCCCGCCTGGGGGTAATGTCTCCTATGTCGGGAAGTTGACCTATGAGGACATGAATCCCTTCGCCAACTACGCCTTCGAGGCGCTTAAGTCGCTTGATTACCGGCAGATGGAGATCGCACTGGAAGGCTCGCTTACCGGAGAGATCGTCACCAGGGTGCGCTTCGACGGAATTCGGCAGGGCGATGGAACGTCAAAGAACATCGTCACCCGGCAGATCGCCAAATTGCCGATCCGCTTCAATGTGAACATCCACGCGCCGTTCTACCAGCTCATTGGCAGCTTCAAGTCGATGTATGATCCCGCCCTGGCTCGCGATCCGCGCGATCTTGGCCTGATCGACGGGAACGGCATGATAATCGAAAATCCTACGCTCAAGCCTCCTGTGCCGGAGGCGACAGACCTTCCGGATGATGAATCCGGCATTCAGCCCCCAGAAAGTGAGCAAGTGCCATGACATCCCCGAAATTGACCTTCCCGAAAGGCCCGGCGCATAAGGTGCCCATGGAGACACTTAGCAAGGGACTCGTCGGGAAGGCCAAAGTGCTGATGCTGGTGCCGGGGTTGATCGCTCTGGGAGGCTGCATCACGATCAAGGCCCCTGAGGACAAGATCGTGATCGAGCTCAACATCAACATCAAGCAGGAGGTTCTCTACAAGATCGAGAACCAGGTGCAGGAAACGATCGAGCAGAATCAGGGAATTTTCTGAAAGTGGCAGGCGATATGATGAAGAAACCGGCTCATACATTCTTCCACTTGGCCGCGGCTTTTGCCGCGATGGCCCTTGTCGCCGCTCCAGCTGCCGCGCAGCGCGATCCTGCCTATCAGGCAGCGCGCAGTTCGGGCCAGGTGGGCGAGAAGATGGATGGTTATCTGGGCACGGTCGGCTCCGTGCCGGCTGACGTCGACAAGATGGTCAAGGATCTCAATATCAAGCGCAAGGCCGTCTATACGCAGGGCGCGCAGGGTGCGAGCGTGTCGGTGGAGGAGTTCGCCTTCGGTGCCGGCTGCAAGAACATCCGCGACACTGCGCCGGGCGAAAAATACCAGGCTCCCGACGGGACATGGAAAACCCGTTCGGCCGGTGAACTGCCCCAGCGCGACGCGCGCTGCCCGTAAGGGCGGAAATCCGGCACTTATCAGGCCTTCCTGCGCGAGTTTCGCGGGAAGGCCTTTTTCATGCCCGCTTGAGGCGCGGCTTGCGGTTGACTTGCGAATACCCCCCGCCTAAGGGGGCGGCGCCCTCGGCAGGGGCGGATTTGCTTGTGCTGCATCTCCTTATTAGGAAGGCAGTATGAGTGAGGACGAGACTGCCCGAGACCCTATCGGCGAAGATGCGCGAATCGACGCGCTCGATGAGCGGCTGAAGGCCGCACGCGAGCGGGAAGAGCAGCGCAACAAGCCGCAAGTGCAAGGTGCCGATGCGAATTACCGCACAGGTAACCGGGTGCTGGCGGATTTGCTGGGGGGGATCGGTGGTGGAGCGCTGATCGGTTGGGTATTCGACCGGTTCGCGGGAACTCTGCCCTGGGGTCTGTTGGTGATGATGTTCTTCGGAATTATCGTTGCCTTCAGGAACATTATTCGGATTTCGAACCAGCGTCCTGACTGATCCCGAGCATGGGGGAGGAAGGGCGCTGCCGTTCATTGGCACAGGGACGCTAGAGTGGCAGGCGAAGAAGCCAAGGTCGACCCGATGCACCAGTTCGCTATCGAACCCATGTTCGGTACGCAGCACTGGGAGCTGGCAGGTTACAACATTGCCTTCACCAACAGCGCGCTGTGGATGGCAATTGCCGCCGTTGCGCTGTGGATCTTCGTGGCTGGTGGCATGAAGCGCGAGCTTGTGCCCGGCCGCTGGCAGATGGCTGTCGAGAGCTTTACCGGTTTCATCGACAATCTGCTGTCCGCCAACGTCGGCCCGGCCGGAAAGAAGTACGTTCCGTATATCTTTTCGATCTTCATGTTCATTCTCTTCGCCAACCTGCTGGGCCTGCTTCCGCTGCCCTTGGGTCTGGTCGGGGTTCACGCATTCACGTCCACCAGTCACTTCACGGTAACCGGCGTTCTGGCGATCATGTCTTTCCTGATCGTGCTGGTGGTGGGTTTCTGGAAGCACAAGCTGCACTTCTTCTCGCTGTTTGTGCCGCACGGCACGCCGCTGCCGATGATCCCGATGATCTTCCTCATCGAGCTGGTCAGCTTCATGGTGCGGCCCTTCAGCCTGGGTCTGCGACTTTTCGTCGCGATGATGGCTGGCCACGTGCTGCTGGAAGTGCTTTCGAGCTTCGTGATCGACGGGATCAATGCCGCATCCAGCGGTATCGGCCCGGTGGTCTCGATCCTGAGCTTTGCGTTGATGGTTGCGATCTGCGCGCTGGAGATTCTGGTGGCCGGCATTCAGGCCTACGTCTTCGCGCTGCTGGCATCGCTCTACATCAATGATGCCGAGAATCTTCACTAAAGAACCCGAACTAACTAACAGAATTCTAAGGAAAAGGAGTTTTCAAATGGATCCTCAGGCTGCAAAGCTGATCGGCGCCGGTCTCGCGGCTATCGGTGCCGGCATGGCCGCCATCGGCGTGGGTAACGTCTTCGGTTCGTTCCTCGAAAGCGCGCTGCGCAATCCCGGCGCTGCCGACGGCCAGCAGGGCCGCCTGTTCATCGGCTTCGCGGCCGCGGAACTTCTCGGTCTGCTCGCCTTCGTCGTGGCGATGATCCTGATCTTCGTCGCCTGACGAATTCCGATTGCCTGTGTGCTGGCCGGACTTGTTCCGGTCGCGCCGGGCGTGTTTACGCGCTGACACATCGGATCTGATCGATGCCCCAGATAGCACAGCTCGCTGAAACCTACTCCAGCCAGGTCTTCTGGTTGCTGGTCGTCTTCGGGCTAGTCTTCCTCGTGATCGGGCGCGGCATGGTGCCCAAGGTGATGGACACCGTTGCCATGCGCGACAAGCAGATCGCCAGCGATCTTGCCGCCGCCGAAGAAGCGCGCGCCAAGGCTGACGAGGAAGAGCTTGCCTGGCGCGAACGCGAGAACGCCAACCGCGCTCAGGCCCAGGCGCTCATTGCCAAGGCTAAAGCCGAGGCAGCGGCCGCTTCCGAAAAGAAGCTTTCCGCTGCCCAGAAGCGGCTCGACAAGAAGATTGCCGATGCCGATGCCGAGATCGACGAGGCGCGCACCGGCGCGCTGGCCGAGATCGACGGTGTCGCGGCCGAAGCGGCGCAGGATATCGTGTCCCGCATAGCGGGGGTGAAGGTCACTGCCGCTGCCGCAAGGTCCGCCGTGAAGGAGGCGCTGACTCATGGCTGATACTCCCTCCGCTGTGCCCGAGCTCGAGATGAACCATAACGAGCATCTCGTCGAAATGACCGAGATGCCCGCTGGCGAAACCCATCATGCCGAACCAAGTGCGCTGGGCATTGCCCCGGCGGGCTGGGTTGGCCTGTCCATGCTCGCCTTCATCCTTATCCTGGTGTGGAAAAAGGTGCCGGCGACGCTCATGGGCGGCCTCGACAAGAAGATTGCCGAGATTCGTCAGCAACTGGACGACGCAAAGGCCTTGCGTGCCGAAGCTGAAGCCCTGCGCAAGGAATATGCCGACAAGATCGCTGGCGCTGAAAAAGACGTGGCGGCCATGATCGACTATGCAAGGCATGAGGCCGAAGCAATTGTCGCCAAAGCAGAGGCGGATACCGAGGCCGTCATCAAGCGTCGCAAGCAGATGGCGGAAGACAAGATCGCCGCTGCCCAGCGTGGTGCAGTGGACGAGCTTCGCGCCCGCGCTGCCAACGCTGCCACAACGGCTGCCCGCGGCCTGATCGCCAAGGGCCACGATGCCGAGGCGGACAGGAAGCTGGTCGATCAGGCAATTTCCGGGCTCTGATCCGGTTCGTCATATCTCAAACGTTCAACCCCCGCTTCGGCGGGGGTTTTCGTTTATGCGGCGCATTCGGCTTGCGGCGTAGCCGTCAGCTGATGCAGTGATGAGCTTGGCAACAATCTGGGAGATATGGTGATGCATGTAGCGGTTCTTGGCGCCAGTGGGCGCGCGGGTTCGGAGATCGTGAAGGAACTGGTATCGCGCGGCCACACCGTTCTGGCCTTGGCGCGCAAGCCTGAGGGCATTGCGACGGCAGAAGGCGTGACGGCCGTGGCCGGCGATGCGACCGACCCGGGCGCGCTGGCCGAAGCGATTAAGGGCGTCGACGCCGTGATCAGTGCGATCCATTTCGACGTCTCGGCCGAAACGCTGCTTTCCGCCGTGAAAAAGGCGGGCGTCAATCGCTTGCTCATCACCGGCGGCGCGGCCAGCCTCAAGGGAACGGACGGGGTGATGCTCTATGATTCCCCGCACTTCCCCGAGAACATCAAGCCCTTCGTTCTTCCGGCGATCCACTTCCTCAATGACATCCGCAAGGAGACCGAGGTCGACTGGACCTTCTTCTCGCCCGCGATGAATATCTTCGAAGGCCCGCGCCTCGGCACGTTCCGCCTTGGCGGTGACGAACTGGTCTCCGACGCCAATGGGGAGAGCAAGATCAGCTTTGCCGATTATGCCATCGCCATGGTCGACGAACTGGAGCAGCACAAGCACAGTCGGGCGCGTTTCACCGCGGCTTACTGAGTGGGTCGGGTGGGGCGGTTCCCGTCAGAACGAATCCTTCGCCGCCCTTAGTGCGGCGAAGGTCTCGGCAGGCTCGTTCCCGCCCCAGCGGGCCTTCATTTCCGCCGTATCGGCCCGGAGGAAGGGATTGGCCGCCAGCTCGCGCGCCAGCACCGTGGGCACGGTCGGCTCACCCAGCGCACGCTTCTCCTCCACCTCGCGGGCATAATCGGCCAGCGCCATATTGTAGGGGTCGGCATGGAGCGCGAATTTCGCGTTCGATGCGGTATATTCATGCGCGCAATAGATTTGCGTCTCGGGAGGCAATGCCTTGAGGCGTGAGAGGCTGGCCCAGAATTGTGGCGGGGTTCCTTCGAACATCCGTCCACAGCCCAGCGCGAAGAGCGAATCGCCCACAAAGGCGATCCCGGCTGCCGGCAGGTGATAGGCGACATGGCCCATCGTATGACCGCCGACATTGATTACATTCCCAGTGAACTCACCCAGGTCGACCGTGTCGCCCTGATCGACCGTGCGGTCCACGCCCGCGATCTTGCCTGCATCGCCCACCGGAGCGGTGACGGTGCAGCCGGTCGCCGCTTTGATCGCCTCGTTCCCACCCGCATGATCGGGGTGCCAGTGGGTGTTCCAGATCTGGGTGATGCTCCAGCCCTTCGCCGCTGCTTCGCGCAGATAGGCCTCCGCATCGGGCGTATCGATGCATACGGTTTCCCCGCTGGCGGGATCGTGCAGCAGGAAGCCGTAATTATCGGACAGGCAGGGGAACTGGTGAAGCTGGAGTGTCATGGGCTGTCTTTTCCGCGAGGGTGGCAGCGAACCCCATAGGGTTCGGGCATGTCGGCACTTTAGGCCGGGAGCCCCATGTAGGAAAGGCCCGCCGCTCGATTGAGCGACGGGCCTTTCCTTGAAGCCTTGAAAGGCTTGGCTGACTTAGTCGGCCTTTTTCAGAGCTTCGCCCAGGATGTCGCCCAGCGAGGCGCCCGAGTCGGACGAGCCGTACTGCTCGACGGCCTGCTTCTCTTCGGCGAGCTGATGCGCCTTGATCGAGAAGTTCGGCTTCTTCGAACGGTCGAAGCCGATGACCATCGCATCGACCTTCTGGCCGGCCTGGAAGCGGTCCGGACGCTGTTCGTCACGGTCGCGGCCCAGGTCGCTGCGCTTGATGAAGCCGGTCGCGCCATCGTCGCCAGCCTGCACTTCGAGGCCGCCATCGCGGACTTCGAGCACAGTCACGGTGACTACGTCGCCACGCTTCAGGCCGCCCGTACCACCGGTTGCACCGCCGGCAGCCGGAGCACCCTTTTCAAGCTGCTTCATGCCGAGGCTGATGCGTTCCTTCTCGACGTCCACGTCGAGAACCACGGCCGAGACCTGCTCGCCCTTGCGGTGGAGCGCCAGCGCGTCCTCGCCCGAGATGCCCCAGGCGATGTCCGACATGTGGACCATGCCGTCCACATCGCCGTCGAGGCCGATGAACAGGCCGAATTCGGTGGCGTTCTTGACTTCGCCTTCCACGGTCGAACCGATCGGGTGCTTCTCGGCGAAGGCTTCCCAGGGGTTCTGCTGGGCCTGCTTGAGGCCGAGGCTGATGCGGCGCTTTTCGGCATCCACTTCGAGCACGACCACGTCGACTTCCTGCGAGGTCGAGACGATCTTGCCGGGGTGGACGTTCTTCTTGGTCCAGGACATTTCCGAAACGTGGACCAGGCCTTCGATGCCGGCTTCCAGCTCCACGAAGGCGCCGTATTCGGTGATGTTGGTGACAGTGCCGTGCAGCTTGGCGCCGACCGGGTACTTGGCGGCCACGCCATCCCAGGGATCGCTTTCCAGCTGCTTCATGCCGAGGCTGATGCGCTGGGTATCCTGGTTGATGCGGATGATCTGCACCTTCACCACGTCACCGATATTGATGACTTCGCTCGGGTGGTTGACGCGCTTGTAGCTCATGTCGGTGACATGGAGCAGGCCGTCGATGCCGCCGAGATCCACGAACGCACCGTAATCGGTGATGTTCTTCACCACGCCGTCGATCACCTGACCTTCGGCCAGCTTGTCGATCAGCTCGCTGCGCTGCTCGGCGCGGGTTTCTTCCAGCACGGCGCGGCGCGAGACAACGATGTTGCCGCGGCGGCGATCCATCTTGAGGATCTGGAAGGGCTGCGGGATTTCCATCAGCGGGGTGACGTCGCGCACGGGGCGGATATCGACCTGCGAGCCGGGGAGGAACGCCACGGCACCGTCGAGATCGACAGTGAAGCCGCCCTTGACCCGGCCGAAGATACGGCCTTCGACGCGCTTGCCTTCGCCGAATTCGCTTTCCAGCTTGTCCCAGGCGGCTTCGCGGCGGGCGCGGTCGCGGCTGAGCATCGCTTCGCCATCGGCATTTTCGACGCGGTCGACGAAGACTTCGACTTCATCGCCTACGGAAAGACCGTGCGACTGGCCCGGAGCGGCGAATTCGCTGAGGCGCACGCGGCCTTCGCTCTTCAGGCCGACGTCGATCACGGCCTTGTCGCCTTCGATCGCGGTGACGGTGCCCTTGACGACGCGGCCTTCGAAGCCACCGTCGGCGGCATCGCCGAGAGTCTGGTTGAGAAGCGCTTCGAAATCGGAGCGCGAGGGATTTGCCGAAGAGGCCATTCCTGTGGATTCCTGTACTGACAATTTCCGGCCTGGCGGTTGTTTCCGCCGGTCTTTTCTCCGCCGTGGCACCATTGCCGTGGCGGGCCAAAGGGCCGAACCGCCTGCAGGGCCGGATGCCGTCGCAGGCATTCTCGGGACGTGGGAACCGGCGATGGTCAGGACAACCGGAACGCCCGCAGCTTGTGCCGCGTGCAAGGCCCGGATTGGATCGGTGGCCATCGATCGGCGCAATACGCCCGTCGAACGGGCCGCCGCCTATGCCAAAGCGAGCAGGAAAGCAAGGATAATCGCCGTTTCGCCGCTGGCCGGATAGGGGGGTGTTACACCTGTTACACGCCTGTCGAGGTCGAAAATCGGGGCTGGCAGGTGCCAGACCGGCGGGGCCTTACCAGGCTTTGCCGCCGGTCTCCTCCAGCCATGCTTTCAGTGCGGCTTCGGGGTCCGCCCCGTCGGTGCCAGGGACCATCAGCAGGGTCTCGCCGGCAGGGGAGATGACGAAGCTTGGATCATAGCTGCCGCCTTCCTCGCCACCTCGATATTTATGACGTGAAATCAACAGGTTGTATCGATATGGTCCGTCCCGCAGTACCGCTACGTCGCTGCCGTCGCTTACGCCCCGGCGCTCGCCGGTCTGGAGATCGACCGCCACGATGTAATTGCTCGTCACCCAGCGGCAGACCTCCTGATAGAGCGTCTTGCCATCTTCGCTGGCTGTATCGCGGTAGAGGATCGGGCTGTCGCAAGGCTGATCGGCCCCGGCCAGATAGGCCACCGGCACCATTTGCGCCCAGTCTTCTTCTGTCTGCGCCACGCGGCCTTCCACCGGGGCGATCAGCAGCGGGATGTCCGCTGCGGCGGCAGGCGCGGCGATAGTCAGAACAGCAAGGGAAAAGGCACGGAGCAGGTTTCGCATCACGATGAGGACTCCGGTGCTGGGTGAGTAAATCAGGGGCAGGGCAACTGCCCGGTCAGTTCGTTGACGATGCGGATGGCGGCGCTCACTGCCTCGTCGCGGTCCATTTCGCTGGTGTCGAGCAGGAAAGCGTCATTGGCGGCGGCAAGGGGCGCTGCGGCGCGGTTGCGGTCGCGCTCGTCGCGCTCGCGCAGGTCGGCGGCGATTTCTTCCATCGTCACCTCCTCGCCGCGATCCTGCATTTCCAGGCAGCGACGCATCGCGCGCACTTCCACGCTGGCGGTGACGAACAGTTTCACCTGCGCCTCGGGTGCGATCACTGTGCCGATGTCGCGCCCGTCCAGCACTGCGCCGCCGGATTGGGTGGCGAAGCTGCGCTGGCGTTCATAGAGCGAGCGCCGCACACCCGGATGGATCGAGACGCGGCTCGCCAGCCCGCCCGTTTCTTCGCTGCGCAGCGCCGGATCGGCCAGCAGCAGATCGGGAAAGGCGCAGGCAGCCTCCGCATCGGCGGGATCGTCGGGATTGCCGCCATTCAGCACGACCTGCCGCCCCACGGCGCGATAGAGCAGCCCGGTATCGAGATGGGGCAGGCCGAAATGCGCGGCCAGTGCCCTGGCAATAGTGCCCTTGCCGCTGGCGGTGGGCCCGTCGACCGCGATGATCATGCCCCTTCCTCCCGTTCCACGGTGTTCTTCCCGCGTTTCAGGAACGCGCTGGCCAGGCCATAGATCGCAATTGCCGCCCAGAAGAATTCCAGCACCAGCGAAGCCGGGTTGGTGTTCACCAGCAGGGAGACGGTGAGCAGCGCCGCGCCCAGCAAATTGGTGCCGTGATGCAGGAAGGGGTTCGGCCCGGCCCGTACCGTTTGATAGGCATAGGCCGCGATGATGCAGGCCATTCCCGCAAAGCCGAAGATATTGGCGGTGGCGGGCGTCATTCCGCGCTGCCCAACCCGTCCAGAAGGGCCTCGAAATTGGGGAAGCTGGTGGCAATGGGACGGGTATCGTCCACTTCGACACCATCCGTGCTGGCAAGCCCCGCCACGGCCATGCTCATGGCGATACGGTGGTCGAGATGGGTCCGGGCCCGGCTGTTGGAGCTGCCGCGCAGCGGCTCGCCGCCGGTGCCGTCGATAATCAGGCCGTCCTCGGTTTCCTCAACCCGCGCGCCCGCGCCGGTGAGGGCTGCGGCCATCACTGCGATCCGGTCCGATTCCTTCACGCGCAGTTCTTCCAGTCCGCGCGTCACCGTGCGGCCTTGGGCCAGCGCGGCGGCGACGAACAGGGCAGGGAATTCGTCCACCATGCTGGGCACGATGGCCGGATCGACTTCGATACCTTTCAACACCGAATGGGTGACATGCAGGTCGGCCACCGGCTCGCCGCCCACATCGCGGCGGTCCAGTTCCACGATACTGCCGCCCATCTGGCGCAGCACCTCGATCAGCCCCGCGCGGGTGGCGTTGAGGCCGACATTCTCGATGATGACATCGCTGCCCGGCACGATCAGCGCGGCCACAAGGAAGAAGGCGGCCGAGGAAGGATCGCCCGGCACGTCGATTACCTGCGGCTTGAGAGTCGCCTCGCCGCGAATGCGGATGATACGCTCGCCATTCTCTTCCTCGACCCACAATTCCGCGCCGAATCCGGTCAGCATCCGTTCGGTATGGTCGCGGGTGGGGACGGGTTCGATCACCGTGGTGATGCCCGGAGTGTTGAGGCCCGCCAGCAGCACCGCGCTTTTCACCTGGGCCGAGGCCACGGGGAGGCGATAGGTTATCGGCACGGCGGGGCTGATCCCGCGTTCGGTAAGGGGCAGGGTGCCGCCTTCGGAAGTCTCGAAACTCGCGCCCATTTGCGAGAGCGGGCCGGTCACTCGGCCCATCGGGCGCTTGGACAGGCTGGCATCGCCCACGAAAGTGGCCGTGATCGGATGGCTGGCGACAAGGCCCATCAGCAGGCGGGTGGACGTGCCGCTATTGCCCATGTCGAGCGGGGCATCGGGCTGGAGCAGGGCGCCCACGCCCACGCCGCTGACGCGCCATTCGCCTTCTCCCACGCGTTCCACATGCGCGCCCATCGCGCGCATGGCGGCGGCGGTGGCCATCACATCCTCGCCTTCGAGCAGGCCGGTGATGCGGCTCTCGCCCACCGCCAGCGAGGAGAACATGATCGCGCGATGGCTGATGGACTTGTCGCCCGGAACGCGAATCCTGCCCTTCAGGGGGCCGGA
This sequence comes from Sphingomonadaceae bacterium, assembly GCA_035497315.1. GTDB lineage: Bacteria > Pseudomonadota > Alphaproteobacteria > Sphingomonadales > Sphingomonadaceae > Andeanibacterium. The sequence goes on along the minus strand of DATJDU010000079.1, from coordinate 20,646 downwards.
GGAAGCGAAGCGTCGCGGGCGGGCGGCAGCAGGATCGGCGTGCGACAAGGTACTCTGAACTCTCTATATGGAGGGCTGGATGCGCGCGGCTTTTGACAGTGCCTTTGCCCTATGGCAAGGCGCGCCACCCGGTGGGGCGGCGGTACTTGATTCCGGCGCCGGTAGTATCCATCACCACGCAAGATTTATCGCCCGCGCCAGCGCGGGCCAAGTTGAGGAATAATTATGGTCAAGCCTGAGTGGGGGACGAAGCGCAGCTGCCCGAAATGCGGCATCCGCTTCTATGACCTCGGCAAGGAAGATCCTGTTGCCTGCATCGAATGCGGCAACCAGTGGTATCCCGAGCCGGTGCTCAAGTCGAAGCAGCCGATCCCGTTCGAGGAAGCGGTCAAGGAAAAGGAAGTCGAGGAGCAGGATTCCGATCTTGCCGACGACGATCTGGAAGATATCGACGAGGACGTCGATTCGCCGGACAACGACGTGGATCTGGGTGGCGACGACGACCTTGGCGTGCCCGGCGCGAGCGACGACAGCGACGAGGATAATTAAACCCGGCCAAGGTGATTTAACCTCTTGCCAAGGGCCGGGACTGCTCATAAAGGGCTGCCTCCCGGCCCGGCAGGGTCGGCTTCGGAAGGTCTCAGGCCTTCCGTGAAATGAATGAATGGGGCCTTAGCTCAGCTGGGAGAGCGCCTGCATGGCATGCAGGAGGTCAGCGGTTCGATCCCGCTAGGCTCCACCATTCACCCGATATATCCATGCCCCGGTGCATGGGCGAGCAACTGGATTTCCCGCTGGCTGACGAGGTTTCGTCCGCCGGCGTTTTTCGCGTTTAGCCGGTTTCGAACCGGCGGAGGAGTTTGAGCGGTCGATGTTCGACAGTCTTTCTGACCGGCTTGGCACAGTCTTCGATCGCCTGCGTGGCCGCGGCGCACTGAAGGAAGACGATGTTCGCGCCGCGATGCGCGAAGTGCGGGTCGCGCTGCTGGAAGCCGATGTCGCACTGCCTGTCGTCCGCCGTTTCATCGATGCCGTCACCGAAAAGGCCGTGGGGCAGGAAGTGCTCCGCTCGGTCACTCCGGGTCAGCAAGTGGTCAAGATCGTCAATGACGAACTGGTCGCGATGCTGGGCGGGGAAGAGGCTGTCGGTCTCGACCTGGCGGTAACGCCGCCTGCGGTGATCATGATGGTCGGCCTTCAGGGTTCCGGCAAGACCACGACCACTGCCAAACTCGGCAAGCTGCTCAAGGAAACGCAGGGCAAGAAGGTGCTGATGGCGTCGCTCGACGTCAATCGCCCGGCCGCGCAGGAACAGCTGGCAGTGCTGGGCGAGCAGACCGGCGTTAGCACTCTGCCGATCGTTCCGGGCCAGATGCCCACGGACATCGCCACCCGCGCGCTGCAATCCGCCAGGCTGCAGGCCGTGGATGTGCTGCTGCTCGATACGGCAGGCCGCCTGCATGTCGACGATGCGCTGATGGCCGAGATGAAGGCCGTGGCCGCGATCTCGAAGCCGCAGGAAACGCTGCTGGTGGTCGATTCGCTCACCGGCCAGGACGCAGTGAACGTCGCGCAGAGCTTTGCGGGTGAGGTCGACCTTACCGGCGTGGTTCTCACCCGGATGGACGGCGATGCGCGCGGCGGTGCTGCGCTCTCCATGCGCGCGGTTACCGGCAAGCCGATCAAATTTGCCGGTACGGGCGAAAAGATCGACGCGATCGAGCCGTTCCAGCCTTCGCGCGTTGCCGGCCGCATCCTCGGCATGGGCGATGTCGTCTCGCTGGTCGAAAAGGCCGCGGCGACGATCCAGAAGGAAGATGCCGACCGCATGGCGGAGCGGATGATGAAGGGGCAGTTCGATCTGAACGACCTTCGCACCCAGCTGCGCCAGATGCAGAACATGGGCGGCCTTGGCATGCTGGCGGGCATGATGCCCGGCATGAAGAAAGCCAAGCAGGCCATGGCGCAGAGCGGCATGGACGATAAGGTGCTGGTCCATATGGACGCCATCATCGGCTCCATGACCGAGCAGGAACGCACCCGCCCCGAATTGCTTAATGCCAAGCGCAAGATTCGCGTGGCCAAGGGCTCCGGCACGCAGGTGCAGGACATCAACAAGCTGCTCAAGATGCACCAGGAAATGGCGCGTGCGATGAAGCAGATCAGGAAGATGGGCGGCCTCAAGGGGCTGGGCGCATTGTTCGGCAAGGGCGGCATGGGTGCCGCCATGCCGGGGCTGGGCGGCGGCGCAGGCGGCGGAATGCCCGGCCTGGGCGGCGGCGGCCAGCTCCCGTCGAACATCCAGGATTTATTGAATAAGAAGTGATTTCAGAAATTTAGTTTGGAAAGGTGAACTAAAATGGCAATTGCAATCCGTCTCTCGCGCGGTGGCGCGAAGAAGCGTCCTTACTACCGCATCGTGGTCTCCAACACGCGCAGCCCGCGTGACGGCAAGTATCTGGAGCAGGTCGGCACCTATAATCCGGTGCTCGCCAAGGACGATCCGGCCCGCATCACGCTCAACGAAGATCGCATCCGCTACTGGCTGGGCGTTGGCGCCCAGGCGACCGACCGCGTTGCCCGCTTCCTCGACGTTGCCGGCATCAAGGAACGCGCTGCTCGCGTGAACCTGAAGAAGGGCGAGCCGGGCGACAAGGCCAAGGAACGCGCCGAAGAAAAGGCCACCAAGCTGGCCGAAGCCGAAGAAGCTGCTCGCGCTGCTGAAGAAGCCGCTAAGGCTCCTGCCGAAGAACCGGCCGCTGAAGAAGCTCCGGCTGCCGAAGCCGCGGCTGAGGAACAGGCCGAGGGCTAAGCCTTGGTACAGGATAAGCCCGTCACTCTCGCCGCCATTGCCGGTGCGCATGGCGTGACGGGCGAAGTCCGCCTGAAGCTGTTCGGGGAGGGCGTTGCTTCGCTCTCCCGCTTCAAGCTGTTCAATGACGGCGCGCTGACGCTCAAGAAGCTGCGCGACGACGGCAAGGGCGGAGCGATCGCCCGTTTCGCGGAAATTGCCGACCGCAGTGCCGCCGAAAGGCTGCGCAGCACGGTCCTCACCGTCCCCCGCTCCGCGCTCCCTCCGTTGGGGGAAGGCGAGTATTATCATGCCGATTTGCTCGGTCTGCCCGCCGTCTCGGACGAGGGGGAGGCGCTTGGCACAGTGGTCGCGGTAGAGAATTACGGCGCGGGCGACGTGATCGAGATTGAGCGGCCTTCCGTGGACGGAAAGCCGGGCAAGCGCTTCATGGTGCCGATGAACGAGGTCGCCGTGCCCGAATGGAGTGCAGACCGTCTGGTGGTCGCGGCCGGCTTTGCCGAATGAGTTTCGCAGCCACCATCCTCACGCTCTATCCGGAGATGTTCCCCGGGCCGCTGGGCATTTCGCTGGCCGGGCGCGCGCTGGAGGAGGGAACATGGTCGTGCGAGACCGTGCAGATCCGCGATTTTGCGCAGGACAAGCATCGCACCGTCGATGACACTCCGGCCGGCGGCGGGGCGGGCATGGTGCTCAAGGCCGATGTCCTCGCCCGGGCGGTGGACCATGCGCTGGAACGCCATCCCGGCAGCCCCGTGCTGGCGATGACGCCGCGCGGCAAGCCCGTCACCCAGGCCCGGATTCGCGAGCTGGCGGCGGGGCCAGGCGTCACTATCCTGTGCGGCCGGTTCGAGGGATTCGACGAGCGGATTTTCGAAGGACGGCCAATCGAGCAGATATCGGTCGGCGATATCGTGCTTTCGGGCGGAGAACCTGCCGCCCTGATGCTTCTGGACGCTTGCATTCGCCTGCTTCCCGGCGTAATGGGCGCGCCTTCCAGCGGTATGGAGGAGAGCTTCGAAGAAGGGCTCCTCGAATATCCGCACTATACCCGACCTGTCGAATGGGAAGGGCGCACGATCCCTGAAGTGCTGCGATCGGGGGATCATGCGAAAATCGCCGCCTGGCGGAAACAAAGGGCGGAGGATGACACACGGTTACGCAGGCCAGACCTTTGGGAGCGCCAACGGGGCGCTCGGGACTGACCTGCCTCTGGCGCGTAGCGATTGATGAGGGAACCAGGGCATGAACCTGATCCAGCAGATTGAGGCCGAGGAAATCGCCAAGGCCGCGAAGGATATTCCGAATTTCCGCCCGGGCGATACCGTCCGCGTCGGCGTGCGCGTCGTTGAAGGCGAACGCACCCGCGTCCAGAATTACGAAGGCGTCTGCATTGCCCGGTCGAACCGCGGCATGGGCAGCAACTTCACCGTTCGCAAGATCAGCTTCGGCGAAGGCGTGGAACGTGTGTTCCCGCTCTACTCGCCGAACATTGACTCGATTACCGTCGTCCGTCGCGGTGTCGTGCGGCGGGCGAAACTCTATTACCTGCGTGGCCGCACCGGTAAAAGTGCGCGCATCGCAGAGCGGCGCGATACCCAGGGCGCCGGCCAGGGGGCCTGAGGCCCTTAACGCCGTAGACAAGCTAGTCTTCAAAGGGGCGTCCTGGCACTTCTGCCGGGGCGCCCTTTTTTCTTGTCCGCAATCCACCCATCCGCAACCCATCGGAAATCCGCATGAGCACGCCTGCACAATCCGGCGGAAATAAGCCCGCACTGGGGCTTGGCGGCGCGTGGGCGATGGCCGTGGGCGGGATGATCGGCGGCGGGATTTTCTCCACGCTGGGCGTCGTGATCTCGGTGGCAGGGGAATGGGCATGGCTCAGTTTCCTGATCGGCGGGCTGATCGCGCTCGCGTCCGGCCATTCCTATTCCGCGCTTACCCGCCAGCTTGACGAAGCGGGCGGGGCATACGCCTATCTGCGCTCCATCGGGCAGCGCCGGGCGGCCCGTTATGTCGTGTGGCTACTGGTCGGGGGCTATACGCTGACCGTATCGGTCTATGCCGTGACCTTCGGTGCCTATGCGGCGAATGTGTTCGGCAAGGACGGCGTGACGATCACGCTGATAGGCATAGCGGCCATTGCCATCCTCACCGGCGTGAACCTGCGCGGGGCGAGCGAATCCACTACGCTGGAACTGGTGGCCGTATGGGGCAAGCTGGTGATCCTGCTGGGCCTTGCGCTGCTGGGTGTGTGGCACTGGGCGCCGGAGAAGCTGATGCTGGATCACGGCCACCCGGTGGGCTGGGGCGAGGCTCTGGTCGGCACCGGCGTGGTCTTCATGGCCTATGAAGGCTTCCAGTTGCTCAGCTATGATTATGACGAGATGCGCGATGCGCCGCGCACCATCGCCATTGCCATGCCGCTGGCCATCGTGGTTACGACCGTCGTTTATATCCTTGTTGCGTTGGGGGCAGGGATGCTGGCCGGCGCGAACGAGATAGTGGCGAAGGAGGAAGTGGCGCTGGCCATTGCCGGGCGTGAGGCGCTGGGCACGTTCGGCTTCTACGCCGTATCGCTTGCCGCCGTCTTCTCTGCCGCATCGGCAATCAACGCCACGGTCTTCGCCACGGCGCGGCTTGCCGAACACGCGGCCAGGGACAAGGAATTACCGGAAATCTTCGCCCGGCGGGGCAAGCGGGATGTGCCCTCGGCAGCTACCTTGCTGATCTCCGCCGTGGCCGCCGTGCTGGTGACGGTGGGGGGAATACAAACACTCGTCGAAGGGGCGAGCTTCGTGTTCCTGCTGATCTTCGCCTTGGTCAATGCCATTGCCTTCATTCGCAGCGCCGGTTCGCGCTGGGTGGCGGTGGTGGGTTTCGCCGGATCGCTCTCCGCTGCGGTGATGCTGGTCCTCTATCTGCTTGGTTTTGTCTGAACTTGTGCAATGCGGGAAGGGCGACTAACGCGCCATTTCCGCAGCGTTGAGCTGTGAAAGAAAGGTTGTTCGATGGGTTATCGGGTAGTTGTTGTCGGTGCCACGGGGAATGTCGGCCGCGAAATGCTGGCGATCCTGGCCGAGCGCGAATTTCCGATGGATGAAGTGGCTGCTGTCGCTTCCTCGCGTTCGACGGGAATGGAAATCGATCTCGGTGAGACCGGCAAGAAGCTCAAGTGCCAGAATATCGAGCATTTCGACTTCACCGGCTGGGATATTGCCCTGTTTGCGGCCGGTTCGGGCCCGACGGCCGAATATGCGCCAAAGGCCGCCGCTGCCGGCTGCGTGGTGATCGACAACAGCTCGCTCTACCGCATGGACCCGGATGTGCCGCTGATCGTGCCCGAAGTGAATCCGGAAGCGATCGACGGCTATACGAAGAAGAACATCATCGCGAACCCCAACTGCTCGACCGCGCAGATGGTCGTGGCGCTCAAGCCGCTGCACGATGCCGCCAAGATCAAGCGCGTGATCGTTTCCACCTACCAGTCGGTTTCCGGCGCGGGCAAGGCGGGCATGGACGAGCTGTTCGAGCAGAGCCGTGCGATCTTCGTGGGCGATCGGGTGGAGGCCACCAAGTTCACCAAGCAGATCGCCTTCAACGTGATCCCGCATATCGACGTCTTCCTCGACGATGGTTCGACCAAGGAAGAATGGAAGATGGTGGCCGAGACCAAGAAGATTCTCGACCCCAAGGTGAAGGTGCAGGCCACCTGCGTGCGCGTGCCGGTGTTTGTCGGCCACTCCGAATCCCTCAATATCGAATTCGAGAACGAGATTTCGGCCAAGCAGGCGCAGGACATCCTGCGCGAGGCGCCGGGCGTGATGCTGATCGATAAGCGCGAGGATGGCGGTTATGTCACCCCGATCGAATGCGTGGGCGATTATGCCACCTTCGTCAGCCGCGTGCGCGAGGATTCCACGGTCGACAACGGCCTGGCCTTGTGGTGCGTGAGCGACAATCTGCGCAAGGGCGCGGCGCTGAACGCGGTACAGATCGCCGAGTTGCTCGGTCGTCGTCACCTCAAGAAGGGCTGATCCTTCGGCAGGGCGGGCGCATGCCGCGCCTGAGCAGGGGACAATGGGGATGGCTGGCGCTGCTGGCCATCGCCCTTGTCGCCGCGCAGGTGAGGCAACCCTACCCGGACGTCGCACCGCTCCACCACATTCCCACTCTGCTACTGCTGCTCGCCGCGCCGTGGTTGCTCAAGCGCTGGCCGGTCTCCAACCTGTCGCTTGGCTGCATAGTGGCGTTCTTCCTGCTCCACACGCTGGGCGGGCGTTACACCTATACGAACCTGCCCTATGAGGAATGGTATCGCGCGCTGACCGGCGGCGATCTGGCCGCGCTGACCGGCTGGCAACGCAATCATTACGACCGGCTGGTGCATATTGCCTTTGGCGTGCTGGCGGTGCCGCCGATGGCCGAAGTAGCGCGCATGGGTGGGATGAGCCTGCGCGGGGCCTTGTGGGCGGCGCTGGCTTTCGTCCTCTCCGTCTCCTGCCTCTACGAGATATTCGAATGGCTGCTGGCGATCGTGGTCTCTGGCCCGACGGCGGACCAGTATAACGGCCAGCAGGGGGATTTGTGGGACGCGCAAAAGGACATGGCGCTCGCCATGCTGGGCGCGTTCTTTTCGATGACAGTGCTGGCCCTTTATGGCCGCAGGAAACAGGCCTAGCGACCCGGCCTTTTCGGCGGGCGTTTGATCAGCAGCACGAGCGGCACGATCAGCCAAGCGAGCCACATCATTGCCCGGAAGTCGTCAGTATAGGCAATGATCGCGGCTTGCCGGTTCACTTGCGCATCCGCCATCGCCAACGCCGCGCCGCCCATTTCGCCGAAGCGGTCGAGCGCGGAAAGGTCGATCATGCCCGATGCGCTGGCAGTGATGTTCGCTCCAAGGTCGACATGGGCGATCTGCAGATTGCGAGAGAGGATCGCGGTAAGCACTGCAACGCCCAGCGAAGACCCGATCGAGCGGAACAGATTCATCAGGCTCGATGCGTCGGTGCGCAGATGCGGGGGGAGGGTGGCGAAGGCGCTGGTGTTGAGCGGGATGAATACCATTCCGATCCCCAATCCCTGCACGAGCCCGGGCAGGGCCACATCCCATGGCGTGATCTCGAGGTTCCAGCCCGACATCATGTAGAGCGAAAAGCCTGTGACCATGAAGCCCAGCCCGATCAGGGCGCGCGTGTCGGCGCCGAACCGGATCATCAGCCCGGCAACCTGCATGCTGGCCATCACCCCCAGGCCACGCATGGCGAGCATCATGCCGGTTTCCACTACTCCATAGCCGATCACGCTCTGCAGCAGGGTGGGCAGCAGTGCCATGGACGAGAACAGGATCGCCCCTGCCACGAAGATGAAGAACATCGCGGTGATGAGATTGAGATCGCGGAACAGGCTGCGGTCGAACAGGGGATTGCGCGCGGTGGCCAGGTGGATCAGCCCCATCCAGGCACAGGAGAGGGTAACGACCGCGTAGATCCAGATTTCGGGCGATTCGAACCAGTCGAGCCGTGGCCCCCGATCGAGCATGAGCTGGAGTGCGGAGAGCGTGATGGCGATGAAGGCAAAGCCCGCAAGGTCGAACGGTCGGCGCAGCAGTTCACGCTTGGGCAGTTGAGTAACCAGCAGGAACAGCGCCAGCGCGCCGATGGGCAAATTGACGTAGAACACCCAGCGCCAATTCCAGTTTTCTGTCAGCAGCCCGCCCAGCACCGGGCCCAGAACCGGCCCCATGACCACGCCCACACCCCAGACAGTCATGATCTGGGCGCGCTTGCTGGGCCTTGTTGCATCCAGCATGGCCGACTGGCTGAGCGGGCCGATAAACGCACCTGCAATGCCCTGAATGGCACGGAAAGCGACCATCTGCCCCAGATTCTGCGCCATGCCGCATAGCATGGAGGCGAGGATGAAACCCGCGACCGACCACAGGAACAAACGCCGCTGGCCGACCCGGTTGGAGAGCCAGCCGGTGATCGGCATGAACACCGCGCTGGCGATGATATAGCTGGTCAGTACCCAGGTGATCGTCTCGGCCGACGCGCCAAGTGTGGTCTGCATATGCGGGACGGCGACGATGGTGATCGTCGTGTCGAGCAGCTGGATCAGCGAGGCGAGCATCACACCCAGCACGAGCAGGGGGTAGTTCTTGGCGACGACTTCCGGCTCGTCGCGCAGCATCCGCTCGCTGGGTCCTGTTGGCCGGGCGGCGCTGGCCATGGCTCAGGGGCCGCCTTAGCGCTTCTTGCCGTGGGTGAGGACTGTAACGTCCACCGAAAGCCCGGCAATCAGATCGCGAGGGCTCTTCTCGTCCAGCTCGATCCGCACGGGCACACGCTGGGTTACCTTCACCCAGTTCGCGCTGGCGTTCTGGGCGGGCAGGATCGAGAATTCCGAATTGGTGCCCGCGCCGATCGAGGCGACATGGCCGTGGAGCCTGAGGCCAGGATAGGCATCGACGCTCACTTCGGCTGGCTGGCCCACCTTCATGTCGGCAAGGTCCGTTTCCTTGAAATTCGCTTCCACATAAGTGTCATGCAGGCCGACCAGTGTGAGGACGGGCAAATTCGCGAGAACTTGCTGGCCAGGCTGAAGCCGGTCGGCCTGGCCCACCCGGCCTGCCATGGGCGCGCGGATTTCGGTCCGCGAAAGGTCCAGTCGGGCGGCGGCGATCTGCGCCTGTGCGGCGGCGATGCGTGGGTTGGTGCCGGGAATGGCAGCGCCATTGGCCAGCTTGGCACGGGCTTCGGCCTGCCGGGCCTCTGCCGCGCGGAGTTGTTCCCTCGCCTGTGCGACGGAATGCTCTGCCGCGTCGAGATCGGCCTTGGTGGTGAAGCCCCTGTTCCACAGCGCCTGCTGGCGCTGGAGCCGGGATTGGGCGAAAGCGATTTCTTCGCGCGCGGCGGAAATATCAGCGCCGGAAAGGGCGGAATCATGGGCCAGTGCGGTCAGGTCTGCCTGCGCCGTGGCGATCTGGGCATTGGCCTGCGCCAGATCGATCTCATAGGGCTGGGGATCGATGCGGAACAATAACTGGCCCTGCTGGACGGTCTGGTTCTCCTTCACCAGCACGTCCACGATGGTGCCGCCTACCAGAGAACTGACCGATACTTTGTCCTGCTTCACATAGGCGTTGTCGGTCTCCACCTTGCCTTGCAAGCTCTGCCAATAGAGGCCGGCTCCTGCGGCAAGTGCCAGCGGAACGGCCAGCATCAAGGCCATACGACCCCACCGACGGCGCGGAGCTGGGGCAGCCGGCGTGGCGGTATTGTCAGTTTCTGCAATTTGCGGATCGGCATCAGCCATTGGAAGCTCTCGCAATTTCACGGGCGGTTTCGCGGTGGACTGTCAGGTTCGCACCCACGATCTTCAACAAGCGCCGGAATTCAGCGCGATCATTTTCGGGAACGCCTGCCAGCATGGTATCGACCAGCGCATCGGCCTCATGCCGGATCTGCGCCACCATCGCGCGGCTCCTGTCGGTCAGGTGAAGCCGCCAGGCGCGTCGGTCTCCTGGGTCGCGGCGGCGTTCCACAAGCTCGCCTTCCTCCAGCCGATCGACCATGCGGCACAGGGTGATGGCTTCGACTTCGAGCTGTTCCGCGTAATAGCCCTGGTTTTCGCCCGGCACCCGATCGAGCATCAGCAGCAGCCGTGCTTGCGGCCCGGTGACGCCGGCCGCGCGCACCTGTTGATCGAACGCCCAGCGCGCAAGGCGCGAATTATCCGCCAGCAGGAAGCCGATGTGAGTCACATGTGCGCCTATAATAAGCCTGCTTAGCAAAGCAAGCCGTGTGGGAGAGGCCTTGCAAGGCTGCGGCGAATTGCCCGATAGGCAAGCGCATGACCGAGACATTCGCATCGTTCGACGGCGCCCGCCTGGCCTTCCCCCATGCCGCAGCGCCGCGCCGCACGATCCGGCAGCCTATCCGCATGATGTGCTGGTGCAAGATGTGGAGGCGCTGGTGGCCCATCTCGGGCTTGAAGACTTCGATCTTGTCGGCTTCTCGCTCGGCGCGCGCACGGCGGCGCGCTGCGTGATCGCGGGCCTCGCGCCCCGGCGGCTGGTGCTGGCGGGGATGGGGCTGGAAGGGCTGGCAGGCTGGGCCAAGCGGTCCGCCTTCTTCCTCGATGCGATTGAGCGGTTCGACAGCATCAGGCAGGGCGATCCGGCCTATTTCGCGGTGCAGTTCATGAAGACCATGAAGGTGGACCGCGTGGCCGCCCGCCTGCTGCTCGAATCTATTGGCGATACCGACCCGGCGGACCTTGCCGCGATCACCATGCCCACGCTGGTGCTGTGCGGGGAGAAAGATCGCGACAATGGCTCGCCCGAGGCTCTGGCCGAAGCCTTGCCCGATGGCCGCCTGCGCTGGATACCGGGCACTCATATGAGTTCCGTCACCGAAACGGCATTCGGGGAAGGACTCGCCAGCTTCCTGGCCGCTTGATTCACTGGGGCGGATCGTTCAGGCTGGTCGCAACTGAAACTGGTTTTGCTTCCCAAGGATCGCCCGATGAAAATACTCGCTTCCGTCGCCATGCTCGCGCTTGCCGCAGGCTTTGCGACTCCTGCCGTTGCCCGGCAGGCTACGGCCGCCGAAAGCGCTGCGCCATTCCCGATGACGGCGCAGGGTGCAGCGGATTTCGTGGCCGCCGTGGAAGCCGATCTGTTCGCCTATTCGGTGGAGGCGGGCCGTACCCAATGGGTCAACGCCACTTATATCACCGTGGATACCGATGCGCTGGCGGCCAGGATCGGCGCGATCGGTACGGAAAAATCGGTCAGATACGCGCTGGAGGCCGCGAAATATCGTGCCCTGCCGGGCCTTGATCCCGATGTTGCGCGTAAGCTCGACATTCTGCGCACCGGCATCGTTCTTCCTGCCCCCACAACGCCCGGAGCGGCGGAGGAATTGAACACCATCGCCACCGATCTCCAGTCCCAATATGGCAGGGGCAAGGGCACGCTGGACGGCAAGCCGATCAACGGTTCCGATATCGAGGCGGAGATGGGCAACATGGCGCATACGCCTGCCGAATTCGCCGAGATGTGGGCCAGCTGGCACGACAATGTCGGCGCGCCGATGAAGGATGATTACGCCCGCCTTGCCGCTATCGCCAATGACGGGGCGCAGGAACTCGGCTTTGCCGATACCGGCACGATGTGGCGTTCCAATTATGACATGGACCCGAAGGAATTCGCGGCCATGACCGAGCGGCTGTGGCAGGAAATGAAACCGCTCTATGTCGCGCTGCACACCTATGTCCGCAGCAAGCTGAACGAGAAATATGGCGATGCGGTGCAGGCCAAAACGGGTCCGATCCGTGCGGATCTTCTGGGCAATATGTGGGCGCAGGAATGGGGCAATATCTATCCCGTCGTCGCCCCTCCCGGCACGGGTGATCTGGGCTTCGACATAACCGACCTGCTGGCGCAGAAGGGCCAGGGGCCGCTCGACATGGTGAAGATCGGGGAGGGGTTCTATTCCTCGCTCGGCTTCGAGAAACTGCCGGAAACCTTCTGGGAACGCAGCCAGTTCGTAAAGCCCGCCGACCGCGAGGTGGTATGCCATGCCAGTGCCTGGGACATCGACAACAAGGACGATCTGCGCATCAAGATGTGCATCAAGGTGAATGGCGACGATTTCATCACCATCCATCACGAGCTGGGCCATAATTACTACCAGCGTGCCTATAACCAGCAGCCCTATCTCTATCTGAACGGGGCGAATGACGGGTTCCACGAGGCGATTGGGGATTTCGTGGCGCTTTCTATTACGCCCGAATATCTCGTCCAGATCGGCCTGCTCGGGCGCGAGCAGGTGCCCAGCGCCGATAAGGATATCGGCCTGCTGCTGCGCCAGGCGCTGGACAAGGTGGCCTTCCTGCCCTTCGGCCTGCTGGTGGACAAATGGCGCTGGGGCGTGTTCGACGGTTCGATCCCGCCTGAGAAATTCAACCAGTCCTGGGTGGATCTGAAGCGCGAATATCAGGGCATTGTCCCGCCGGTGGAGCGCCCGGCCGATGCCTTCGATCCTGGTGCGAAATACCATATTCCGGGTAATACGCCCTATATGCGCTATTTCCTCGCCCGTATCCTGCAGTTCCAGTTCTATCAGGCAGCATGCAAGCAGGCGGGCTGGAAGGGGCCGCTCCATCGCTGCAGCTTCTATGGCAATGAGGAAGTGGGCCGGAATCTGGCCGCCATGCTGGAAATGGGTGCCTCCAAGCCCTGGCCCGATGCGCTGGAAGCCTTCACCGGCAGCCGGGAGATCAGCGGCAAGGCGCTGGTGGAATATTTCGCCCCGCTCAAGAAGTGGCTCGACGAACAGAACAAGGGCAAGCCCAGCGGCTGGTGACGTGGTCGGGGGTTTCCGCAAGCTGTCACTGGACGGTCGCAATGGCGGCTCTATAGGGCGGCCCGTGGCGGCGATTCGCCCGATTTCGGAACTCCCATGACTTCTCTTCCCGTGCTGGGCTGGCGCGAGGCTGTAGGCCTGCCGGAATTCGGCCTGCCCAGCATCCCGGCCAAGATCGATACCGGTGCGCGGACTTCCGCGCTCCACGCCACGCATATCCAGCTGGTCGAACAGCCGGGCGGTGCGCTGGCGCGTTTCCATATCGATCTTGGTCACGGACATGAAACGGCGCTGTGCGAGGCTCGCCATGTGTCGCGCCGAAGGATCACCAGTTCGAACGGCCAATCGGAAGAAAGGCTGGTCGTCACGACCCGGCTTTTGCTGGGCGGGGTACTGTTCGATGCAGAATTCAGCCTGACTGACCGATCGGACATGCTTCATCCCGTGCTCATCGGGCGCACCGCATTGCGCAGGCGCTTCCTGGTCGATCCTTCGCGGACCTTCCTGATGTCGGAGCGGACCGCCGCGCTTACCCAAAATCCCGGCTCCAATGGGCCCCGATAATGAAAACACACCCATGAAAATCGCTATGCTGGCGCGCAACGCCAATCTCTATTCCCACCGGCGCATCGTCGAGGCGGCGCGCGAGCGCGGGCACGAGATCGATGTGCTCAATACCTTGCGGGTGACGATGAACATCACTTCGCACCGGCCCGAGGCCTATTATAACGGATCGAAGCTGGAGCTTTACGATGCGGTGATCCCGCGCATCGGGGCCTCCATCACCTTCTATGGCCTCGCCGTGCTGCGCCAGTTCGAGATGATGGGCGTCTGGCCGCTGAACGAAAGCGTCGCCATCGGCCGCAGCCGCGACAAGCTGCGTTCCATGCAGATCCTTGCCCGTGCCGGGCTGGGCCTGCCTGTCACCGCCTTCGCCCACGATCCCAAGCAGACCGACGAGGTTCTGCGCATGGTCGGCGGCGCGCCGGTGGTGATCAAGCTGCTGGAAGGCACGCAGGGCATCGGCGTGGTGCTGGGCGATACGGAGCAGTCCGCCAAATCCGTGATCGAGGCGTTTCGCGGCGCCAATGTGAACATCCTGGTGCAGGAATTCATCAAGGAAAGCCGCTCGCAGGATATTCGCGCCTTCGTGATCGGCGGCAAGGTGGTGGCCGCGATGCAGCGCACCGGCAGCCCGGGCGATTTCCGCTCCAACCTCCACCGCGGCGGCACAGCGGGGCCGATCAGGATCACGCCGGAAGAGCGCTCTACAGCGATCCGCGCCGCGCGCAAGCTGGGGCTGAATGTGGCGGGCGTGGACATGCTGCGCAGCAATCACGGCCCGGTCATCATGGAAGTCAACTCCTCCCCCGGCCTTGAGGGGATCGAGCAGGCAACCGGCAAGGATATCGCCGGCAAGATCATCGAATTCCTTGAAGAGAACGCGGTGAAGGGGAAGACCAAGACACGGGGGAAGGGGTAGGCTCAGCCCCTCGCAATGAAGAGGTGCGTCATCGGAACGGCGGCTCATTAAACGCCCGCAGCTTGCGGCTGTGCAGGCGGGGGCCTTCGGCGCGGAGGCGTTGGCAGGCGTGGATGCCGATCTGGAGGTGGGCCGCGATGGCTTCCTCGTAGAACTTGTTGGCCTGCCCCGGCAGCTTGATCTCGCCATGCAGCGGCTTGTCGGAGACGCAGAGCAGAGTGCCGTAGGGCACGCGGAAGCGATAGCCCTGGGCGGCGATGGTGGCGCTTTCCATCTCGATGGCGACCGCCCGGCTGAGCGAGAGGCGCAGCGCCGAATGGGTGTAGCGCAGTTCCCAGTTGCGATCGTCGGTCGTCACCACTGTGCCGGTGCGCATCCTTTTCTTGAGGTCCGCCCCGTGCTGGCCGCTGACATCCTCTGCCGCTGCGGCCAGCGCTTGCTGTACTTCGGCAATGGCGGGAATGGGGATTTCCGGTGGCAGCACCGGGTCGAGCACGTGATCGTCGCGCAGATAGGCATGGGCCAGCACATAATCGCCGATGGCCTGACTGGGGCGCAGGCCCCCGCAATGGCCGATCATCAGCCATGCCTCGGGCCTCAGCACCGCCACATGATCGCAGATCGTCTTGGCGTTGGAGGGGCCGACGCCGATATTGACCAGCGTGATGCCAGAGCCATCCTCGCGGATCAGGTGATAGGCGGGCATCTGGTGGCGCCGCCATGCGGTGTCGGATAGTTGCGCCCGCGCGTTCTCGGTCGGCTGGTCGAGATAGAGCCCGCCCGCGCCGGAGAGGGCGACATAGCCGCACCGCCCGAGCTGTGCGCCTGCCCAGTCGACGAATTCATCCACATAGCGGTGGTAGTTGGTGAACAGGACGAAACGCTGGAAATGTTCCGGGCTGGTGCCGGTGTAATGGGCGAGGCGGGCGAGTGAATAATCGGTCCGCAGTCCGTCGAACAGGGAGAGCGGAATGGGATCGCCGGGCAACGCCACATTGATTCCGTCGGCCAGTTCATCCCCGATCAGGGCAAGGTCCGTGCTGGGGAAGTGCCGCGCCAGTTCCGTGGGCGGAATGCCCGCGAGCCGCGCCCCGGCTTCGCCATCCAGCACATAAGGGAAAGGCATTTCCTGGCGCGACTGCCGCACTTCGAAGCGCACGTGATAATCGGCTGCGATCAGATCGAGCTGTTCGGCCAGATAATCCGCGAACAGGGCGGGGCGGGTGATGGTGGTGGCATAGGTGCCCGCCACCTGCAGCCTGCCATAGGCGCGCGCGGTTTCGGATCGTTCGCCTTCGCCGCCGAAATGGACCAGCAATTCGGGATAGCAATAGCTGCCGTCGGTTCGCTTGTCGGGCGGGGGCAGTGTCCCCTTGTCGGCATAGGCGACGATATCGGCGCGGAGCGTGGCGATAGTCTGATCGTAAAGCCGGATGAGCTGCGCGATCGCTTCGGTGCTGGAAAGGATCATGGCGCTAGCTAACGCGCAAAATCCTACATTTCAAAGGCGGATAAGCAAAAGGGCGCGGAACCCGCAGGAACCGCGCCCTTTCGAATTGGGTCTATCGGATCGAAAGCTGCGCTCAGGCGCCGGCTTCCTCCTCCGCTTCTTCCAGCATGTCGTCGGGGATAGTGCCCGGCTCCGCATTGCGATCGACGGCTTCGGTGAAGCCTTCGCTCTCGCTGCGTTCGTCTTCGAACATCTGGGCCATGACGTCCACGCCCTGGCTCTGCAGCGCGGCTTCGTCGTCCGAGCGGGCCACATTGACCTTCACGGTGACGCGCACTTCAGGGTGCAGGGCCACGATCACGCCGGACATGCCGATCGACTTGATCGGGCTGCCCAGGATGACCTGGCGCTTGTCGACCTTGTGGCCCTTTTCTTCAAGGGCGGCGGCGATGTCGCGCACGTTGACCGAACCATAGAGCTGGCCGGAGTTGGACGAGGCGCGGATCAGAACGACTTCCACGCCATCGAGCGTGGTGCCGGCCTGTTCGGCTTCGACGCGACGTTCCGCATTTTCCTTTTCAAGGCGTTCGCGGTTGGCTTCGAAGACGGCGCGGTTGGAATTGTTCGAGCGAAGGGCCTTCTTCTGCGGCAGCAGGAAGTTACGGGCATAGCCGTCCTTCACGGTCACGACGTCACCGATCGTGCCCAGCTTCTCGATACGTTCGAGCAGGATGATTTCCATGGCTGAGCGCTCCTTACTTCACGATGTACGGCAGAAGGCCGATCTGGCGCGCACGCTTGATCGCGGTCGACAGCTCGCGCTGCTTCTTCGCGGAAACGGCGGTGATACGGCTCGGCACGATCTTGCCACGCTCGGACATGAAGCCCTGCAGCAGGCGCACGTCCTTATAATCGATCTTCGGCGCATTCTTGGCCGAGAACGGGCAGCTCTTGCGGCGACGGAAAAACGGACGGGCCATTAGTCTTCACCCCTCTCACGGCTGCGGCGACGCTCACGATCGTTCTTGCGCATCATTACGGACGGGCCTTCTTCAAGCTCGTCGACGCGAACGGTCATGTAGCGGATGATATCTTCGTTGATGCGGGCCTGGCGTTCCAGCTCGGCCACGACATCGCCCGGAGCTTCGATGTTCAGCAGGACGAAATGCGCCTTGCGGTTACGATCGATCTTATAGGCGAGGTTCTTGAGGCCCCAGGTTTCGGCCTTGGTGACCTTACCATTGCCCTGTTCCACGATTTCCGTGGCACCGGCGGCCAGTGTATCGACCTGAGCCTGGCTCAGATCCTGACGCGCCAGGAAAACATGCTCGTAAAACGGCATGTGCGTTCCTTTCACTTCCATACCGATCGCTGGCTTGCCCGCCCCATGCGGGGGCCCCTCCGGCTTTCTTCGTTTCCCCGCCCTGAGGCGAGGAAGGGGCGCACATACAGCTTTGGGGCGCGATTGCAAGGAAAGGATGGGTCCTGGCGGGGCGCATAGCCTTTGGCGAAGCCGGGGCCGGGAAAAGTTTACACGAAACGGCCCGCGAAACTCTGGCAGCCTTTCCCATATTTTTCTTTTTTATGAGTGGGTTGCCGGAATTCCCACGCATCGCACTGTGACTTTTCCCTCGCGGCCCTGTCAGCCCCCTTGCGTAGGGGGCGAACGGGGCGGGGCAGGTCCGGTGGAGCATGGGCGGGCTCAAGCAGAAATGCCCGGTGTAGGAAAGTGATACCGCACCTTGGGGCTATTGCCGCTCGCGCCAGATTAGGCTCAATAAAGCTGGCAAAAGACCAACAGGGGATATCAGGATGCTGAAGAGGATTGCATGCGCCGCCATCGCGGGGGCAGGCTTATTGGCAGGTGCGGCACAGGCAGCCGACGCGCCGCCCGCGCCCAATGCCGAATTCGTGCTGGAAGAGATCGTAAAGCTGGGCCCCTCGGTGGAAGTGGGCAAGACTTCCAAGGGCCAGCGCCGGATCATCCCGATCACCGGCGGCCGTTTCGAAGGGCCGGGCATCAAGGGCGAGATCGTGCCCGGCGGGTGGGACTGGCAGCTGACCCGCGCCGATGGCTGCACCGAAGTGGAGGCCGATTATTTCCTCAAGACCGACGATGGCGTGGTGATCAATGTGATCAACAAGGGCGCCCTGTGCCCGCCCGAACAAGGCGCCGCGCCTTCGCCTGTACGGACCCATCCGGTGTTCGAGGCGCCGCTCGGCAAATATGAGTGGATGTCCAAGGTGGCCTTCATCGGCACGCTGGAAATGGCCGATCCCTCCGAAGGGCCGGCGGTGAAGATCAGGTTTTACAAGATGAAGTGAGGGGCTTCGCGCAAAGACGGCAGAGGTGTTGCGCCCAGCTTAAATTTCGTCATCCCCGCGAAGGCGGGGACCCAGTTTCAACGGTTGCTGCTGGGTTCCCGCCTTCGCGGGAATGACGAGGAGAAGGGGCATCACTCAGCCCAATTTCTCCAGCAACCCTTGCGCCAGCGCGGGCAGCGTATCGTCGCGGGCGCCCATGATCACGATGCGGTCGCCGGGGCGGGCGAGTTTCAGGATGCGTTCGGCGCAATCTTCGCGGCTGGGGATATATTCGGCCTTTCCGCCTGCTTCGGCAATCAGGCGCACGATCCGTTCGCTGCCTTCGCTGCGGTCCACCGTGCCGCCGAAATAGACCGGATCGCACAGCAGGGTCAGGTCTTCCGGGCCGAGGAGGCGGGCGAAGACTTCCGCCAGTTCATGCCCCATCTGGCGCAGCGGGCCGTAGCCATGGGGCTGGAAGAAGGCGAACACCCGGCCCGGCTGGCTTTTGAGCGTGCGCAGAGTGGCGGCGCATTTTTCGGGATTGTGGCCGAAATCGTCGATCACTGTGATGCCCGATGGACTGGTGCCGATCACGTCGAACCGGCGGGCGAGGCCCTTGAAGCTTGCGAGTGCGCGCACCGCTTCGTCCACCGGCACGCCTGCGGCATTCGCCCCCGCAATGGCGGCCAGCGCATTGGAGAGGTTGTGGCGGCCCGGCATGGCGAGGGTGAGAGCGTGACTTTCGCCCGTCTTGCGCTCCACCACCTGCGCGGCGATGCCCTTGGCGCTTTCCACTACCGAGCCGGGAAGCACGCCGATATCCGCCGTTTCGCTCTCGATCCCGAACGTCACCAGCCTTGCTGCGCGCGGCGCCAGGGCCATGGCTTCCGCATCGTCGGCATTCACCGCTGCCGCGCCCGAGGCGGCGAGGAAATCGCCGAACAGCACGCGCAATTCCTCCATCCCCTTGTGATCGAGGCTGACGTTGAGCAGCACTGCCACCGTGGGGCGATAGAGCGCGATGGAACCGTCGCTCTCATCCACTTCGGAAACGAACATCTCGCCCGCGCCCACTCGCGCACTGGCGAAGGGCACTTCCGGCGAGGCAAAGTTCTTCATCACCGCGCCATTCATGATCGTGGGATCGCGCCCGGCCTGATACATGATCCAGCCACTCATGCCGGTAACGGTGGATTTGCCGCTGGTGCCGCCAATGGCGATGGAACATCCGGCGCGGTTGAACAAAGTGGACAGCAACTCGGCGCGGGTCATGCGGGCGCAGCCCAGTTCCTTCGCCCGGACCATTTCGGGCACCGTATCTTCCACCGCAGCGGAGGCGACCAGCACCTGATCCGCCGAGGCCACGCCGCTGCCGTCCTGCGGGAACAGCTCAATGCCTTCGCGTTCCAGCCAGGCGAATTTCTCGGGCGTACGGCCCTGATCGCGGCTGCGGTCGGACCCGGCGATGGTTGCGCCCTGTCCCTTCAGGATCATGGCCAGCGGTAACATTCCCGATCCGCCGATGCCGCAGAAGAACCAGGGGTGGGACGTAAGGTCGGCGGTTTCGCTCATGATCTGTGCCTATGAGGTTCAGGCGGGAGTTTCAATTGCCCGTCGCCTCCCCATTTCGTCACCCCCTTTTCGCGGGGGTGACGAAAGGAGCGCGCAGAGCTAGGTGCTAGGCATGACCCGCATCGCGATCTGTGCCCCGTCCACCCCGCTGACGCCCGAGGATGTGGCGCGGGTGGAGGCCGTGGCAGGTGAATTCCCCTCGCTGGAGCTGGCGTTTCACGAACAGTGCTATCTCGCGCAGGGCCATTTCGCCGGTTCGGACGAGCAACGGCTGGCGGGTTTGCTGGACTGCGCCAACGATCCTTCCTTCGATGCCGTGTGGTTCGCGCGCGGTGGCTATGGCGCGAACCGGATCGCGGCGCAGGCGGTGGCGCAGATGGGCAAAGCGGCTCGCGGCAAGGCGTTCCTCGGCTATTCGGATGGCGGCTATCTGCTGGCGGCGCTCTATCGGGCGGGGATCGGCCGGCCGGTCCATGCGCCGATGCCGGTGGATATCAGGCGCAATGGCGGCGAAAATGCCGTGCGTCGCAGCCTTGCCTTTCTGGCGGGGGATCGCTCCGGCCTCGAACCCCATCTCGATATGCATCCGGCGGTGGCCTTCAACCTCATCACGCTGGCCATGCTATGCGGCACCGATCTGATGCCG
>DATJDU010000078.1:0-32318 GCA_035497315.1 Sphingomonadaceae bacterium | reverse complement strand
CTGGGCGATGAGGTTATCCAGCTCCAGCGTTTCGACCAGATCCGAATTCCAGATCAGCGAACGGTCGGAAACCTTGATGTCTTCCATCCGCTTGTAGGTATCGGCCAGCTTCACCTTGCCTTCGGCCATCAGCTCATCCGTGCGGAACACGGCGGCGTGCTGGCTCATGGCGCGCTGCATCTCGGTGCGGATTTCCGCCGTCGAGGAACCGCCATTGGCATTGCGGAAGTGATCGAGGCGGCCAAGCGCCATGTCCGCGCTGTCCTTGGGCAGGCTGTCATGCGCGGAGCCGGGCTTGATCAGTTCCTTCAGGCGGTGGCCGGTCGCGCGGCCGAACACCACCAGATCGATCAGCGAGTTGGAGCCCAGGCGGTTCGCGCCATGGACCGAGACGCAGGCCGCCTCGCCCACTGCGAACAGGCCGGGGACGACCGTTTCCGGATTGCCGTCCGGCCCGATGGTCACCACTTCGCCGTGATAATTACAGGGTATGCCACCCATATTGTAATGGACGGTGGGCACCACCGGCAGCGGCTGGCGGGTAAGGTCCACGCCCGCGAATATCTTGCCGCTCTCGGTAATGCCGGGCAGGCGCTCCGCCAGCACCGCCGGATCGATGTGATCGAGATGCAGGTAGATATGGTCCTTGTCCGGGCCGACGCCGCGCCCTTCGCGGATTTCCAGCGCCATGGAGCGCGAAACCACATCGCGGCTGGCAAGGTCCTTCGCCGAAGGGGCATAGCGTTCCATGAAACGCTCGCCTTCGGAATTGGTGAGATAGCCGCCTTCGCCGCGTGCACCTTCGGTGATCAGCACACCCGCGCCGTAAATGCCGGTGGGATGGAACTGCACGAATTCCATGTCCTGCAGCGGCAGGCCGGCGCGCAGCACCATGCCGCCACCGTCGCCGGTGCAGGTGTGGGCCGAAGTGGCAGTGAAATAGCAGCGCCCATAGCCGCCTGTCGCCAGCACGACCGAATGGCTGCGGAAACGATGGATTGACCCGTCATCCAGGCACAGGGCGATCACGCCCACGCATTTGCCGTCCTTCATGATCAGGTCGATCGCGAAATATTCGATGAAGAAGTCCGCGTCGTACTTCAGGCTCTGCTGATAGAGCGCGTGCAGCATGGCATGGCCGGTACGGTCAGCTGCGGCGCAGGTGCGCTGCACGGGCGGGCCTTCGCCCATGTTCTGCATGTGGCCGCCGAAGGGACGCTGATAAATCGTGCCGTCCTGATTGCGACTGAAGGGCACACCCGCATGCTCAAGCTCGTAAACGGCCTGCGGAGCTTCGCGTACCATATATTCGATCGCGTCCTGGTCCCCCAGCCAGTCCGATCCCTTCACGGTATCGAACATATGCCACTGCCAGTGATCGGGCGTATTGTTCCCCAACGAGGCAGCAATGCCGCCCTGCGCGGCCACGGTGTGGCTGCGGGTGGGAAACACCTTGGTGATGCAAGCCGTGCGCAGACCCGCTTCGGCAGAGCCCATGGTGGCGCGCAGGCCGGAACCGCCCGCGCCGACAACCACGACGTCGTAAGTGTGGTCGACTATCTTGTAAGCAGCGGAGGACATCAGGCGGCACCTCCAAGCGCAACCTTGAGAACGCAGAAGATGCCGAAAGTGGCACCGGCAATGGCAACAAGGTTCAGCGCAGCGAGCGCGGCGAACCTGTTTGCATCGTCATGCACATAGTCTTCGATCACCACCTGCAGCCCCAGCCGCGCATGGTAGAAGGTGCTGACGATCAGCAGGATCATGGCAGTACCCGGCACCGGCCCGGTCAGCCATGCGGTAACCGTGCTCATTTCCAGATCGGGCAGCAGAATGATCGAAGCGACCAGCCACACGCCAAGGAAGAGATTGCCGATCGCGGTATAGCGCTGGCCAAGCCAGTGGTGCGAGCCCTCATGCGAGGAGCCGAGCCCCCGAACCCGCCCGATCGAAGTTCCGTTACCCATGATCCGCTTTCCCTTAGAGAAGCACGCTTAAAGAAGCACGAGGGCCGCCCAGAAGGCGGCTGTGAGAATGACACCAGAGGCGAGCGAGAGAACCGAACCGGCGCGGTTCCCTTCAAGCTCGTAGCCCGCGCCGATATCCATCACGAAGTGGCGGATGCCGGAGGAGAGGTGATTGAAGAAAGCCCAACTGATGCCCACCAGCACGACATAGCCCACCGGCGATGTCGCCAGTTCGGCGAAGCTGGCATAGGCTTCCGGCCCGCTGGCAAGCGCGCCAAGCCACCACAACAGCACCCCGAGGCCGACGATGGCGAACCCGTCGCCCGTCACGCGGTGGAGGATCGAGACCAGCATGTGCGGGCCCCACTTATAGACACCGAGATGCGGCGATAGCGGACGTTCGGCCATGTATCTTCCTGAAACGCTGGGTCTGCGACGTGGAGGCCGCGCCGCGAACGGCGCAAAGCCTGCGCATCCCCTTAGCGATTGTGCCCGCCGTGGCAAGCGGAAGGGCCACACAAATAGCAATGGAATCGATAGCTCGACTCCGCCCGGAAGGGGCGGCATTGTCCGTCCGAAGGAGAAGCCATGACGCAACCCGTCATCCTCGTTACCGGGTCAAGCCGGGGAATCGGCGCCGCGATCGTCGAGCTCCTGCGTGCACGCGGAGCCACCGTGCTTTGCCATGCCAGCCGGGACTATATGGACGAGACGATTCCCGCGGATTTGGCCGATCCGCTAGGCCCGCAAAGCCTGTGGGAAGACTCGCTGGAACGCGCGGGCGGGCGGATCGACGTACTTGTGAACAATGCCGGGATATTCGAGGCCGCGCCCATCGGCCTGTCCGACATCGAATGGCTGGACCGGTGGGAGGATACGTTGCGGATCAATCTTACCGCCGCCGCCCAGCTCTCGCGTTATGCCATCCGGTATTGGCAGGAGACAGGCGCGGAAGGGCGCCTTGTCCATATCGCCAGTCGCGCGGGCCACCGGGGCGACTCGCCCGACCATTGGCATTATGCCGCCTCCAAGGGCGGGCTGCTGGCGATGCACAAGACCATCGCCCGCGCCTATGCCCGCCAGGGTATCCTCAGCTTCGCCATCGCGCCGGGCTTCACGGATACTGCCATGGAAGGGGATTATTTCACCAGCCGGGGCGGACCGGGCCTGCTGGCCGACATTCCGCTGGGCCGCGTGGCCGAACCGGAGGAAATCGCCGCAATTGCCGCCTTTTGCGCACTCGATGCTCCGCCAAGCATGACAGGCGCGGTAATCGACGCCAATGGGGCAAGCTATGTCCGTTAGCACACCCCGATTCTTCACCCTTCCCTTCCGCGCCTTCACCCCGCCCCAGGCAGGAGAAGATGCGTGAGCTGGAAAATCAGCGCCTTCGCTCCCAAGGATGCAGTGCAAGCCGCGCTCGTGGCGCATGAAGATGCATGGGACTGGGACCCGGAAGTGGTCCTTTCAGGCTGTGAGATCGCCGAGGACAAGCCCGACGACTGGGTGCTCGAAGCCTGGTATCCACACAAGCCCAAGACGGCGGACAAGGCCGCAGTGATTGCGCTCTTCGCGGACGATGCACCTGCCCTGACCGTTGAGAAACTGCCCGAGGCCGATTGGGTGGCGCTGAGCCAGGAAGGGGTCGAGCCGATCCGCGCCGGGCAGTTCCATGTGCGCACGCCCGACTTTGCCCCCAGTGCCGAGCCGGACGTGACCGATTTCGTCATCCCCGCCAGCCAGGCCTTCGGTACCGGCCAGCACGCCACCACCGCCGGGTGCCTGGCCATGCTGACCGCCATGAAAGCGCGCGGCGTGAATGTGCGCAACCTGGCCGACATCGGCACAGGCACAGGCCTGCTTGCGTTTGCCGGGCTGGAATTATGGCCGCGCGCCTTGGCGACGGCGAGCGATATCGATCCGGTCTGTGCCGGAGTGGTGGAAGACAATTGCCTGCTCAACGGCGTGCCACAGGGCGCCCGCCGGGGAGAGCTTGCCATGGTGATCGCCGACGGAATGGCTCACCCGCTGCTGGCCGCGCGCGGCCCCTACGATCTGCTGATCGCCAATATCCTTGCCGGTCCGCTGGTAGAGCTGGCGCCCGATTTTGCCCGTGCGGTAGTGCCCGGTGGGCATATGTTGCTGGCAGGATTGCTTGCCTCGCAGGAAGCCGCCGTGCGCCGCGCCTGTCGCTTTGCGGGTTTCCGCCTGGCCGCCCGCATGGTGAATGGCGACTGGTCGATCCTGTGGCTGCGCAAGCGCGGCGGAGTTGCCGTCAGGGCTACCAGACCGGGCCAAATTCCCGATTGGTCGCACCGCTGATAGGCTCTCGCCTGCGGAAGATGGTAAACCTCGTTTAGACAATCTTCAGGCTACTTGCCCTAGCGTTGTCCTGATTTGCCTCAACGCAAACAGGAACCGATGATCGAGACGCGTCCCGACACCTCAAAGCCCCAAAGCGCCCCGAATGATCTTGGACGGCTCATGCAATGGCCGCGCCAGTTGCTGGCGATCCAGACGGCCGTCAGCGCTGCCGAAGACGATCTCGATCGTGCCCTGCGCATTGTGCTGCAAAGCGCGATCCGCATGGTGCCCGCTTCCGACGGCGGCGAGATCGAATTGCGCGACCGGCACGAGATGACCTGCCGCGCCGCCTGCGGCGACAGCCTCAGGAAACTGGGCGAACGCACGCCCATTGCCGGTTCCGTCCCGGGATTCAGTTCCATGACCATGCAGGATCGTGCCGGGCTGCGCAGCACGATCATCGCACCAATTCCGTTTCACGGCGAATATGTCGGCCAGATCAAGCTCCATTCCCGCACACCGGATGCCTTTGGAAATAGCGATCTGCTGGCGCTGCAACTGCTGGCCTGGCTGGTAGTGCACGGCATAGGCCGCCACAACCACGCCCGCGACGAGCAGGCCAAGGTCGAGGCCGACAGGCGCTTTCAGGCGACCTTCGACCAGGCCGCCGTCGGCATTGCCCATGTATCTCCCGAGGGGCAGTTCATTCTGGTCAACGACAAGTTCTGCAAAATCTCCGGCTGGGGGCGGGAAGAACTGATCGAGCGCGGTTTCCAGGGCATTACGCACCCGGACGATCTCGAGGCCGATCTCACCCATGTCAGGGCCCTGCTCGACGGACGCAGCAACAGCTACACAATGGAAAAGCGTTATCTGCGTAACGACGGCTCGGTAGTGTGGATCAATCTGACTGTCTCGCTGGTCTGCAAACTTGACGGGAAGCCGGACTTCTTCGTTTCGGTGATCGAGGATATCTCCGCCCGTCGTGCCGCGGAGCTTGACGCCGAGCTTGATCCCCTGACGGGCTTGCTCAACCGACGTGGGGCGCTGCGCCGCCTGCGCGCTGCAATGGATTCCGGCGGCAATTGGCAGAACGGGGTCGCTGCCGCATTCCTTGATCTCGACGGGTTCAAGAGCGTGAATGACAAATTCGGCCATGAAGAGGGAGATCGCTGCCTGGTGAAAGTCGCCGCCGCGCTGCGCAAGGCGCTGCGCTCCGACGACGTGATCGCACGTATGGGCGGCGACGAGTTCCTTGCCCTGTTCCCCGCCAGTTCGGAAAAGCTGGTGATGGACGTCCTGTCCCGCCTGCAGCGCGAACTGGACACCATATCCGAAGGCGAGCCGTGGAATGTCGGCGCAAGCCTTGGCGTGGCCGTGGTTCCGCCCGGCGAAATGCCCGATCCCGCCAGCGTGATTGCCGCCGCCGACCGGCTGATGTATCGCGCCAAGCAGGCCGAGACCCACGAACCCGTGGTCGAGACAATTACTGCCGCGGCCGCCTGAACACGATCAGGCCCGGCGTTTCTTCGGCCCGCCCGCCAGCACATAGGTCAGTGCCGCGGCAATCAGGGCCGCCAGCGCCATCAGCAGGAAGGCATCCGTGCCATTGCCACCGTTGGACTCGCGGATTCGCCCCAGCATATCCGGCCCGACATAGCCGCCCAGCTGCGAAAGCGCATTGATCCACGCGATCCCGCCAGCTGCCGCTGTGCCTGAAAGGAAGGCCGTGGGCAGCGTCCAGAACACCGCCAGCCACGCCATCGCACCCGCCGCGATCATGGTCAACGCCGCCACCGTCACCAGCGGCGCCCCTTGCGCGAAGGCGAGCAGCAACAGCCCCGCCATGGAAATCAGCAGCGCGACCGTGGCATGCCAGCGCCTCTCCCCCGTGCGGTCGGAATTGCGCGCGCACAGCACCATCGCAATGGCGGCAAGGCTCCAGGGTATCGCCGTGACGAAGCCCACTTTCAGATAGTCACCCTTGTCGATCCCGATTTCCTGCACCAGCGTGGGCATCCAGAAGTTGAGCGCATTGTTGATGATCGCGCGCAGGAAATCCGCCAGCGCCAGCGCCCAGATGCGCCAGTCGGTGAATATGTCGCGCAAGGCATGGCGCTGGCCTTGATCGGCCTTGCGCGCCTCATCCTCCGCCAGACGGGCTTCGACCAATGCGAGTTCTTCCCCGCTCAGCCAAGGCGCGTCGCGCGGCCGGTCGGGCAGGCGGGCCAGCACGGCAAGGCCCATCAGCACCGAGGGAATCCCCTCCAGCAGGAACAGCCATTGCCAGCCGCGCATCCCCGCTGCCCCATCGGAGAATTGCAGGATCGCACCCGAAACCGGCGCCCCCAGCGCACTGGCCAGCGGAATGGCGACAAGAAACAGTGCCACCACATGCGCCCGCCGCGCCGCCGGGAACCAGAAAGTGAGATACAGGATCACGCCGGGGAAGAACCCCGCTTCCGCCAGCCCCAGCACGAAGCGCAGCAGATAGAAGCTGAACTCCGCATCGCTCAGCCCGAAAGCGCCTGCCAGCGGCCCCCAGCGCAAATGGCCCAGAAACATGAACCCGGCCGAAATCGCCCCCCAACTAATCATGATCCGCGCGATCCATCGCCGTGCCCCCACGCGGGCAAGGATCAGATTGGAGGGTAATTCGAAGAAGAAATATCCGATGAAGAATATCCCGGCCCCGAAACCGTAAACGGCATCGCTCAGCGCCAGATCGCTCGCCATCTGGAGCTTGGCGAAGCCGACATTCACCCGGTCGAGAATGGCGACGAAATAGCCCAGGAACAGCAATGGCACGAGCCGCCGCGCCAGCTTGCGATAAGTCGCCGCCTCGACGGCGGGATCGGCTGCCTGCTCCGTTCCGGTCATGTCACTCCCCCACTCCCTTCCCGCTCCTCTCCCCTTGCGGGAGAGGATACGGAGGCTTGTTCCTGAGAGGAACTAGCCGCAGTTGGAGAGGGGGCGCGGCGTCGCACATTACCCCTCTCCAAGCTTCGCTAGCATCCTGACGGATGCAAGCTGTGCTATCCTCTCCCACAAGGGGAGAGGACGCCCTCTACCCCGCCGCCTTCACGATTTCCGCCCAAGCGGCCTCGTCGATCACTTCGATCCCCAGTTCGGCGGCCTTCTTGATCTTGGAGCCCGCGCCGGGCCCGGCAACCACAAGATCAGTCTTGGCGCTGACCGAACCTGCCGCACGCGCGCCCAGCCGTTCGGCCTGCGCCTTGGCCTCATCGCGGCTCATGGTTTCGAGCTTGCCGGTGAACACCACCGTTTTGCCTGCGACGGCGGAATCCTTGGTTTCCACCACGTAGTCGGGGGGCGAAAGCTCGCTCAGCAGATCGTCCCACACTTCGCAATTGTGCGGTTCGTGGAAGAACTCACCCAAAGCTTCGACCACCACCGGGCCCACCCCGTCGATGGAGAGCAGTTCCGCCTTGGCCTCCTCATCCCCGGCATAGGCCTTTTGTGCCGCCTCGCGCAGCGCCGGGAGGGTAACGAAGCGCTTGAGCAGGTCCCGCGCCGTCACCGCGCCGACATGGCGGATGCCGAGGCCGAACAGCAGGCGCGCGGCATCGGGCGAGCGGCGGTTTTCCACCGCTGCCAACAGATTGTCCACAGACTTGTCCTGCCAGCCTTCCCGCTCGAGAATGGCGCTGCGGCGCTTCTTCAGGCGGAAGATATCCGCCGGGCTTTCCAGCCAGCCGAGCGCGAAGAATTCGTCGATCGTCTTCTCGCCCAGCCCATCGATATCCAGCGCCGCGCGGCTGACGAAATGCTTGAGCCGCTCGGTCCGCTGCGCCGGGCAGATCAGCCCGCCGGTGCAGCGCACATCCACTTCGCCCTCTTCGGCCAGTGCCTCGCTGCCGCATTCGGGGCAATGATCGGGGAAATGATAGGGCTCGCGCAGCTCATCCCGCGTGAGGTTTTCCACCACTTGCGGGATCACGTCCCCCGCGCGCTGGATCATCACCCGGTCGCCCGGGCGCACGCCCAGCCGCGCGATCTCGTCGCGATTGTGCAGCGTGACATTGGAGACCACCACCCCGCCTACCGTCACGGGCGTCAGCCGCCCCACGGGCGTCAGCTTGCCGGTGCGCCCCACCTGAATGTCGATTGCCTCCAGCGTGGTCTGTGCCCGTTCGGCCGGGAATTTACGCGCGATGGCCCAACGCGGCGCCTTGGCCACGAAGCCCAGCCGCTGCTGCAAATCCAGCCGGTTGACCTTATAGACCACGCCATCGATATCATAGGGCAGTTCCGCCCGCTCACCTTCGATCCGGCGATAATGCTGCAGCAATTCGGCCATGTCGCTGTGCTGGCCCAGCAGCGGTGAAACGGGCAGGCCCCAGGCGGCGATCTGCTGCATCACGTCCCACTGCGTATCGCCCGGAACCTCGCTCGCATCGCCCCAGCCCCAGGCCAGGAAGCGCAAGGGGCGCCTGCCGGTGACGCTGGCATCCTTCTGCCGCAGCGATCCGGCCGCGGCATTGCGCGGATTGGCGAAGATCTTGCCGCCAGCCTCTTCCTGCGCGGCATTCAGCGCGGCAAAGGCCTGTTTTTCCATATAGACCTCGCCGCGTATCTCGAACACGGCGGGTGCTGTTCCATGAAGCGTCTCGGGAATATCGGCGATGTAGCGGACATTGGCCGTCACATCCTCGCCCACCTCGCCATCGCCGCGCGTTGCGGCGCGCACAAGGCGTCCTTGCTCGTAACGCAGCGAGCAGGACAGGCCGTCGATCTTGTCTTCCGCCGTGAGCTCCAGCAGCCCGTCCGCCGGATAATTGAGGAAGCGCCGCACGCGGGCGACGAATTCCACCAGTTCCTCGTCGGAAAAGGCGTTGTCGAGGCTGAACAGCCGCACCTCATGCCGCACCTTGGCCAGCGCCGAGGAGGTAACCGCTGTCCCCACCTGCCGCGAAGGACTGTCCGCCCGCACCAGATGCGGAAACGCCGCCTCCAGCTCGTTATTACGGCGCACAAGCGCATCGAATGCCGCATCGGAAATCTCGGGAGAATCCTCCGCATGATACAGCCGGTTATGATGCGCGATGGCCTTGGCGAGCCGCATCAACTCGTTGGCAGCTTCGGCTTCGGTGAGGTTCGTAATGCTCACTGCTCCCCCTCCTCTTCAGAGGAGGAGGCCGGGAGGCGGTGCTTCGACGCAGAAGCCCAGCGATCCGGCTGCTCTTCAAGCACCTCGTTCAATGCCACCAGCACCCCTTCCATGTTCCGCATCACATCCTCATTCGTGAATCGAATGGTCCTGTAACCGAACCTTGCGGCAATGTCCGCATCGCCCGCGAGATCGCGCGGGCGGTCATGCGTGTCGCCGTCCGGTTCCACGATAATACCCGTGGCCGGGCGAAGAAATCCGCGATCCGGCTGCCGATAGTGGCCTGCCGGCGGAATTTGTGGCCCGCCAGGCGACCTCCCCGCAACTCCTGCCACAGGCGCCGTTCCGGTTCGGTAGGGTTGCGGCGTATGTGGGCGACGCGTTCGAGCATGGTCTTGCGCGAGGTTCACTACCCCCAACCCCCTCCTCTGAAGAGGAGGGGGCTTTGCCCGATCTGCCTTGTTCCTGCTCAAATGACGGATCATGCCGATCCGGATGGGAACTCACACCCCCTCCAGCAACCTGTCCGCCTGCGCCCTTGCCTCGCTGGTGATCTCCGCGCCGGAGAGCATCCGGGCGATTTCCTCCTGCCGGCCAGCGGCATCCAGCAACACCACGCCGGTGCGGGTCACCGTGCCTTCGGAGGATTTTGCGATCTTGTAATGCAGCCCCCCCCGCGCGGCGACCTGCGGGCTGTGGGTTACGGCCAGCAGCTGCCCTGCCCCGGCCAGCCGGGCGAGGCGTTCGCCGATGGCGCTGGCCACCGCGCCGCCCACGCCCCGGTCGATCTCGTCGAAGATCACGGTCGCCGCCCCGCCCTGCTCCGCCAGCGCGACCTTGAGCGCGAGGATAAAGCGCGACAATTCGCCGCCCGAGGCGATCTTGGCGAGCGGCGCGAAATCCGCGCCGGGATTGGTGGAGATGAGAAATTCCACGCTGTCCATGCCCGAAGGCCCCCAGCGATCTTCCGCCAGCGCAGTGACCGCCGTGCGGAAACGTGCGGTGTCCAGCTTCAGCGGCGCCAGTTCCTTCGCCACGGCCTCGTCCAGCCTGAGCGCGGCGGCACTGCGCGTTTGGTGCAGCGCGGCGGCGCGCTGACGATAGGTTTCGCCCGCAGCCCGCGCGGCGGCCTCCAGCCCGGCAAGCGCCTCGTCCCCCGCCTCGATCGCATCGAGCGCGGCACGAAAGGCGCGCATCTTTTCGGGCAGATCGTCCACATCGCAGCGATGCTTGCGCGCCAGGGCGCGCAGTTCGAACAGGCGCGTTTCGATCCGGTCCAGCTCGGCAGGATCGAATACCAGCGCTTCGGCCGCCGCCTCGATCTTCTCCTCAGCCTCCCCGGCCTCGATCACGGCCCGGTCGAGCGCGGCCAGAGCCTCGGTCAGCAGGGGGTGCTCCTGCGCGATCCGGTCAAGCCGCCGGGCGGCGGACCGCAGCGAGGCCAGCGCGGAATCGGAGCCGTCCCACACATGGCGCAGCTCTTCCAGATCGCCCGCCAGCTTCTCGCCCTTCTGCATCGTGCTGCGCGCGGTGGCGAGGTGTTCTTCCTCGCCTGCTTCGGGCTGCAGCACGACGAGTTCTTCCAGATGGGCCAGCAGCAGATCCTGCTCGGCCCGCGCCTGTTCAATGGCTTCCCTCGCTTCGGCCAGCTTTTCCTCCGCCGCGCGCCAGTGGTGCCAGGCATCGGCCACGCCCGCCGCATCGGCACTGGCGAAACGATCGAGCAGGGCGCGGTGGCCGCGCGGGTTCACCAGTCCGCGATCGTCATGCTGGCCGTGAATTTCCACCAGCGCGCCCGCGATCTCACGCAGCAAAGCGACGCCCACCGGCTGATCGTTGATATGGGCCCTGGAGCCGCCATCTGCCTTGAGGCTGCGCCGCAGGATCAACGGCTCGCCCGGCTCCACCTCCACTTCCGCCTCCGCAAGGGCAGCGGCGATGGCGGCGGGAAAGCGCGCGAATTCAAAGGTGGCAATCACGCTGGCGCTGTCTTCCCCCGAACGGACCAGCGAAGAATCGGCGCGGTTGCCCAGCACCAGCCCCAGCGCATCCAGCAGGATCGACTTGCCCGCCCCCGTCTCGCCCGTAAGCACGCCAAGGCCCGGCCCGAAGGCAAGCTCCAGTCCCTCGATCAGGACGATATTGCGAATGTTGAGCGCGGTGAGCATGGTTCGCCTTACGTTCTAGCGAATGCAAAGCGCCGCGTCACCGCCTTCAGGGGAATTTACGAACAGCCGGGAAACGCCCCCGGCTTATCCGCCGTTGCCGCCCTGCGTCGTCCAGGGGGCGTTCTTTTCCATCAGCGCGAAGGCACGCTCATACCATTTGGAGCCGGGATAATTCGCACCCAGCACGGCAGCATAACGCTTCGCCTCTTCCGGCACGCCCAGCGCCAGGCTGGTTTCGGTCAGGCGAAAGAGCGCTTCGGGCGCATGGCTGGTGGTCTGGTATTTTTCCGCCACGTTCTGGAAACGCAGCTGGGCAGAGAGCCACTTGCCCGTCTTCTCGTAGAAGCGGCCGATCTCCATCTCCTTGCCCGCGAGGTGATCGTTCACCAGGTCAAGCTTGAGGCGCGCATCGGCGGCATATTCGGTACGGGGAAAACGGCGGTTCACTTCCTGCAGCGCGGTGAGAGCCTGCTGGGTGATCCCCTGATCGCGCTGAACGTCGCTGATCTGCTCGTAATAACACAGGGCGATCAGATAATAGGCGTAAGGCGCGTCCTTGTTGCCGGGATGGATCGACAGGAAGCGCTGCGCCGACTGGATCGACTGATTATACTGGCGGCCGACATAATAGCTGAAAGCGCTCATCAGCTGGGCGCGGCGGGCCCAGGGCGAATAGGGATGCTGGCGCTCCACCTCGTCGAACAGGGCGGCGGCGAGCTTTACATCTCCCCGGTCAAGCCGGGCGCGGGCCGCGCCATAGAGCGTTTCCACGTCGCGCGCGACATAGGCCGTATCCTTCTGGCCCCCGCCCCTGGCGCAGCCGCCGGTAAGCGCGATGGCAATGGCGGCACCGGCCAGAATAAACGGCCGGGCGGACAGGCGAACAGGGCGTAGGTTCAACAGCATGGGCTCGCCTATAACCAGCGCCCGGCTGAACGCCAAGTGAAGTGTATCCGCTTTCCGCCACCGGGACGCGATCACTCCCAGAAAGCCACGCTGCGGCATTCGATACTTTCGCGAATATGGGCGTCCGGGAAGCTCGAATCCCGGAAAGCCGTGTGCGGAGAGCGCCAGGTGACGGAATGATCGCTGTCGTGGAATTTGAAGAACAGCACGTCATCGGCCTGCATGTTGGAGAAATACCACCAGCGCATCCCGGGATTGTGGGAGAAAATGCTGGCCGCCATCATCCCTTCCTCACCGGGAATCGGCTTCACTGCCTCCTCCTCGCCGGGAAACTGGTCGACGATGAACAGGGTGTTGGCCTTCTCTTCCCCGCCGAAGCTGGTGCGCCCGTCGCATAGGGCCAGCGGCACGTCCTGCGGCGGGGGCGAGAATGTGCGCCAGTATGAGGAAATAAGGAATCGCTTGAAGCCGGGCCCATCCGGGCATTTCTGGGCATAGGTCGCCTCCGCCATCCGCCGCGCGGTCGCTTCGTTGAGATCCACATGCGCCTCGCCCGCCGGGGGCTGGATACCGCCCGAATGAGTATAGCCCGCGACCTTTTCCTGCGCCCGCTGCGACAGATCGGCGGAAGTGCGGATCATCCAGCCGCGCGCGAACACCTTGCTGGCACCGGTCAGCGCCTTGATATGGTCCTCCACCTCGCGCTCATACAGCGCATCGACCTGCGCCTTGTCGTGAAAATCCTTCACCGCGCTGGGATTGCGGCCGATCATGAAACCGTGAGTGTCCAGCGCAAAGTGATCGCGGATGGGCATTCCGTCGCGCAGGGTCACTTCATGGTCGGAATAGGTGCCGGTATTCATTTCCGCCCCATGGCTGACATAGCGGCGGGTAACGAAATCGCCCGGATCGACGAAGCGGATCAACGCGCGCGTCTGGCGGGCACTTTCCGCGATCTCATCCAAGCCTGCGGGCATCTCGGCCATGCTTGCCATATCGCATCTCTCTCCTGCGCGGGCCACTGGGCAGCCCTGTCGTTTATTCATTTGCATAAATCGCCGATCTGCCCAATCTTCGCAAGAGCATAGACGGCATAAGCAGACAGCCGCTGGAGGGGACATGCAGGGCGATACTCGCACCAGATTGCTGGAGGCTGCAGAACGCGTACTGATCGAGGAAGGCGTCATGGCGCTGACCATGCGGCGCGTTGGCGATGTTTCCGGCCTCAATCCCACGCTGATCACTTATCATTTCGGCACGGTGGCGATGCTGCTGGCCAATCTGCGCGATCACAACATGGGCCCGATGCTGGAAAGCTGGGCCTGCCTGGAAGATCCTGTGCCCGCAGGTTCCGACCCGCTCGATACATTGCTGGAACGCTGGCTTACCCCGCTGCTCGCCCCGGCCTGCTTCACCCCTTCGGGCCGCGCGCTGGTGGTGCTGGACGAGATTGCCGCCCATGGCGAAGGCGAAACCGCGGCCCGGCTAGTGGATACTATGGCCGATGTGGCAGACCGTTTCGCACAAGTGCTCTCCCCCCACCTACCGGGGCTGGAAATGGCGGAACTGCGCTGGCGGCTGCGCTTCATGGCAGGCGCCGCGCTCGGCCCGCCGCCACGCGCGCGCCTTGGCCCCGACGAACGCGATCCGGCAATGAGCGAAGAGGCGCTGGCAGCACTGCTGCGCTTCTCGCGCAACGCACTCACCGGCGAGGTCATTGCCGCCGGGATACGGCAGGGCTGATCGACCGGGCCAAGGCCTCATAAAGGCCGCCCCTTCCCCTAGGTACAAGCCGAAGCCCCGCCCTTAACCCTCAAGCGCAAGGCCTGCCTAACCCTGTTGCCGCAATCTCGGGCGCGGGAACCTGGGAGATGTAATATGGTACGCTTGCTTGCAGCCGAGGTGCTGGCCGACCGGCGCGGGGCGACGGCTATCGAATATGGGCTGATCGCCGCGCTGATCTCGCTCGCCTTTGTGATCGCCTTTACCGATCTGGGCCTGAGCCTGGCCGATATCTTCAATTCCATCGCCGATACGCTGGCAGGCGCGCTGGGCTAACGCAGGCGCGCGGCGCAAGGAAAAGGCGATGCCCAGATAAGATTAGGGCATTGCCCCCCAGTGTGGTAACAGAGTTCCGCTGACGTTGGATTTGCAACGGACTTCGGCGCTTCGAGGCCGCCTTGGGGATAAAACCCCTGGCCCAATCGCTTACGACGACTTCCTTTCAATTGACGACATGACGCACGACCGTATCCGCAATTTCGCGGATGCAATTCGTTTCTTGAAAGGAAACACCTATGCCTATCGGCACAGTCAAATTCTTCAATACCGACAAGGGCTATGGCTTTATCGCACCGGAAGACGGCGGCGCTGACAGCTTCGTCCACATCTCTGCCGTCCAGGCTGCCGGGATGCACACGCTCGAGAAGGACCAGCGCCTCTCCTATGAGGTCGAAACCGGCCGCAATGGCAAGGCTTCCGCGGTCAATCTCGCTTCGGCCTGAGATCGCATCTGAGCATCGGGGGTGTGGCCTGAAGGCCATGCCCCCGTTCTCGCCGCCGCCAGATCATTCGCCGCCGCCCCCGCGCCGCGCGCCTTCGGGAGATATCGCATGCATCTGAGCTTTGATTTCTGCGATACCCGCGCCCGTGAAGCAGGTGCAAAGGCAGATGCCGCCCTGCTGGACAATATCCGCGATCAGGCCCGGCGTTCCGAAGCGGCATGGCGGCAATTGGCGGATACGCAACAGGCGATCGTGACCGAACGCGAAAAGCGCGATCGGGAACGGGAAATCGAACGAAGCACGCGTGAACGCGATCTTGAGTTCCTGACCCAGCCCGCCGCCTGAAGAATCCATTCTCCGTGGCGGTGTTCTTTCCCGCTCTTTAGCTTCTTTGCCCGCGCAATTGCGATATCCTGCCCCAGTCGTCGGAGCGGATTGTCGTTGCCTCGGCTTCCTGCTCCCATTGGCTGGTGCATGATGACTGGGCAGATGCATGGCCTGGCAGGCAGCCTTGCGGAGGATCCACGATCCGTCCGCCCTCATTTTCCCAGATCGAGATCGCCGAATTGCCGGCATCGTTCCGATGGTGCTGCTCGTCTGTGCCCGTCAGCCAGGTCTCGTGAACCGCGCGCATACGCTTGGCGACACGCGCCAGATGGTCGAGCCCGATCATATCTTGAACCCGATCATTCCCTGGCAGCAAGTATTGCGATCACCGGCATCGCCAACGCGCCTTCGACCACGGCCGGCGTCACTCCGCCCAGGGCCACGGCCATCGCGCTCCACGCGCAGGCAGCCGCCGCGCCGAGCTTGATCTCGGGAAACGCATGACTTGTCACTTCGACAGGGGGCAGAGGGTTCTTTATCGTCAGGCTCCGTTTATAAAATAAAGCCCCTCCGGTTAGGGAGGGGCCGGTCTGTCAGTCCACCATCGCTGCGACGAGCTGCCGCAATTCGTGGGAACTGAGATTGGGTGTTGGGCAAGCCCGTGCGGGCATTGCCGCCTTCCGCCTGCCATCATTGAACAGGGAAAGCCGCGGGCGCCTCATTGCGCCGAAATCAGGTAGTGTCATAAAATCCTTGAGGCGGCCCTTTTGCCGCCTGACATGTATGCGAACTGGCGCCTCAGCGCGCCGGATCTACTTACCCTTCATATGCCACGCCCGCTGCCGATAAGGCGCCGGGCTTTCATCTCATTGCTAGTGATGATGATTGGCCATCCTGGGCCGGGTGGGTGCCGATCTGAGTGCAGGCACCGGATAGATAGCTTTCAAATAAGGCAATTGCGCGAAATTACAAGTGGCGATTGGCCCTGCCCCCGCGCAATACGGAACGAATGAAGAACAAAACACTGTCCTACAAGCCCCGATCGCGTCCATTGGGCGATTCCCTCAAGGAAAGGAGTCCTCCCATGGTCAAAAGAAAGAAGGGCACCCTGCCCGCCTTCATTCCCGTTCCCCGCATCAAGCAGCGCAGCAACGGCTGGTCCGACGAGGTTCAGCGCGATTTCATCGAGGCACTGGCCGATAGCGGCAGCGTCAGATCCGCGGCCCGCGCCGTGAACCGCGCGCCCGAAGGCGCCTATCAATTGCGCCGTCATCCCGAAGCGGAGAGCTTCCGCAAGGCCTGGCAGGCCGCGCTCGACCTGGGTGTCCAGAAGATCGAGGACGTGGCGATGGACCGGGCGCTCAACGGCACCGAAGTACCCGTCTATTCCTACGGCAAGCTTATCGGCTCGCGCATCGTCTATAATGACCGGCTGCTGATGTTCATGCTCCGCAACCGTGCGCCCGGCCGCTTCACCGGCGGAGCCGCCCGCGCGCTCAACGCCGTCGACCGGCAGGCGCTGGCACGGCACAAGAAACAGTGGCGCAAGGAGTGGGAGCGCGAACGGGCCATCGCGGACTGCGAGCAGGACGATGAGGCCGGCGACGCGATTATCGAGAAGATCGACCAGCTTTACATGCGCTGGCTCTCCCGCATGAGCCCCGCCACCCGCGAAGCCTACACCGCCTTCCGCATCGCCGCGCAGCACGACAAGGACAATGGCTTCGACTGGAGCGAACAGATCAGCGAGGAAGACCACGCGCAACAGGAAGAGGAAGACCGCCAATGGGCGGAGGACATGACCGACAGCGCAGCCCCGAAAATCGACAAGCTGGTCGAGATGCGGCCCGATCTTGGAGATTTGGGGAGAGGCTGAGTCAGCGGTGGGGGTGACTGGGGCTTCCTGATCCCAGGCCGGATACGGTTACCTGATTCACTTTCGAGCCAAACTCTAATACCGCAGAGCTGCATGGAGGCGCCTCGCAGAATCCGGCATTGCCGTATATTCGACGGTTGAAAATGATACGGCATTGCCGTATTTGTCATCCATGCAGGCCGTGATCGAAACCGAGAGCTATCTGCGCGCCGCCAAGGACGCGGGGATGAGTGACGAGGAACGATCAACCGCTGTCGATCTTGTCGCCGCAGATCCGGAGTCAGGCGATGTGATGCAAGGCACCGGCGGAGTCCGCAAGGCCAGACTTGCAGGCCGTGGCAAAGGGAAATCCGGCGGCTATCGCATCGTCTGGTATTTCGGCGGCGGGGACATTCCCGTGTTCCTACTGACCGTGTTCGGCAAGGGAGAGAAAGCTAATTTAACCCAAGGCGAGCGCAACGCGCTCCGCTCGCTGACTGGGACTTTAAGGGAAAGTTTGAGCGCAAGCTGAAAGCGGCCGATCTGCTCACCGGCCCGGCAAGGCAAGAGCATCATGAGTGAAAGGACCACCCCAGTGGGGAGAGCATTCGACAAAATCGCGGCCGGATTGGCCGACGCCATCGCTTATGCGCAAGGCGATGCGACCAAAGGCCGCGCTGCAGCAGGGCCTGACGTCAAGGCGATCCGCGCCAAGACCAAACTCAGCCAGGCCAAATTCGCCGACAAGCTACGCGTCCCTGTCGCCACCGTGCGCGACTGGGAACAACACCGCCGTAGCCCCGATGCCCCCGCGCGCACGCTGCTGGGCATGGTGGATGCCGACCCGAAAGCTGCGCTGGCTTTGATTGAGCGGATGGCGAGGTGAATTGAGGGTAGGAATAGTTATCAGGCGCCTGAATTGCGCGCCAGCATCAGCGAGCGGCAGGCGAAATCCGTCACATAGGGCCCGATTGGAAACTGGCGGACGAACTTCGCCTCTTCGATCGGGCGCCTGCGCAAGTGAGACCAGAGGC
Source organism: Sphingomonadaceae bacterium (assembly GCA_035497315.1). GTDB lineage: Bacteria > Pseudomonadota > Alphaproteobacteria > Sphingomonadales > Sphingomonadaceae > Andeanibacterium. The sequence goes on along the minus strand of DATJDU010000078.1, from coordinate 14,122 downwards.
GTTCTTCGGCATCGGTCGGATCGCGGCGCAGCTTGCGGGCGATGGGAGTGAGGCGCTTTTCGGACATTGGACATCCTCGCTCAGGTCACCACACCCTCACTTAAATCCTCTCCCTCAAGGGAGAGGACTTTTCACTTTCCCCCTTTCCCCGTGGGGAGAGGGTCGGGGTGAGGGGTTCTGACGCCGCGAAGGGAAAACCACCCTCACCCCATACGCCTCAAGGGAGAGGCCTTACTCCTCGCCCATCCTGAGCGCGGCAATAAACGCCTCCTGCGGGATTGAGACATTGCCATATTCCCGCATCTTGGCTTTGCCCTTCTTCTGCTTTTCCAGCAGCTTCTTCTTGCGGGTGATGTCGCCGCCATAGCATTTTGCGGTCACGTCCTTGCGCATGGCGCTGATGGTTTCGCGGGCGATGACCTTGCCGCCGATGGCTGCCTGGATCGGGATCTTGAACAGGTGGCGGGGGATCAGGTCCTTCAGGCGCTCGCACATGTGGCGGCCGCGGTCTTCCGCCACGGAGCGGTGGACGATCATGCTGAGCGCATCCACCGGATCGCCATTCACCATGATGCCCATCTTCACCAGATCGCCCTCGCGCAGGCCGATCTGTTCGTAATCGAAGCTGGCATAGCCGCGGCTGATGCTCTTCAGGCGGTCGTAGAAATCGAACACCACTTCGTTGAGCGGCAGTTCGTAAGTCACCTGTGCACGGCCGCCGACATAAGTGAGGTCGGTCTGGATGCCGCGGCGATCCTGGCAAAGCTTGAGGATCGAGCCGAGATATTCGTCCGGCGTGTAGAGCGTGGCCTTGATCCACGGTTCCTCGATCGTCTCGATCCGGCTGGGATCGGGATAATCGGCCGGGTTGTGCAGCATGATCTCGCGCGCCTCGTCGGTCTTCGAGGCGCGTAGCTGGATGCGATAGACCACGCTGGGCGCGGTGGTGATCAGATCGAGATCATATTCGCGCGTCAGGCGTTCCTGGATAATTTCCAGATGCAGCAGGCCGAGGAAGCCGCAGCGGAAGCCGAATCCCAGCGCGGCGGAGCTTTCCATCTCGAAGCTGAAGCTGGCATCGTTGAGGCGCAACTTGCCGATGCTCTCGCGCAGCTTCTCGAAATCGGCCGCGTCCACGGGGAAGAGGCCGCAGAACACTACGGGCTGCACTTCCTTATAGCCCGGCAGGGCCTCGGTCGCCCCGCCCTTCACGGTGGTGATCGTGTCACCCACCTTGGCCTGTTCGACTTCCTTGATCTGCGCGGTGATGAAGCCGATCTCGCCCGGGCCGAGTTCGGGCAGCTCGATGCGCTTGGGCGTGAAGCAGCCCACGCGGTCGATCAGGTGCTGGGTGCCACCCTGCATGAATTTGACCTGCAGGCCCTTTTTGATCACCCCGTCGATCACGCGCACGAGGATGACGACGCCCAGATAGGGATCGTACCAGCTGTCCACCAGCATGGCCTTGAGTGGCGCCTCGCGGTCGCCCTTGGGCGGGGGGATCTTGGCGACGAGGGCTTCCAGCACGTCTTCGATGCCGATCCCGCTCTTGGCGGAAGTGAGCACGGCTTCGGACGCATCGATGCCGATGATATCCTCGATTTCGGCGCGAACCTTCTCGGGTTCTGCCGCGGGCAGGTCGATCTTGTTGATGACGGGGACGATCTCGTGATCGTGTTCGATCGACTGATAGACATTGGCCAGCGTCTGCGCTTCCACGCCCTGGGCCGCATCTACCACCAGCAGCGCGCCTTCGCAGGCGGCGAGGCTGCGGGAAACTTCATAGGCGAAGTCGACATGGCCGGGCGTGTCCATGAGATTCAGCTCATAGGTCTCGCCATTCTTGGCCGTGTAGTTGAGCCGCACGGTCTGGGCCTTGATGGTGATCCCCCGCTCACGCTCAATGTCCATGTTATCAAGGACTTGCTCGCTCATTTCACGGTCGGCCAGCCCGCCGGTGAACTGGATCAGCCGGTCGGCCAGGGTGCTCTTCCCATGGTCGATATGCGCGATGATGGAGAAATTGCGGATCTGGGCAAGGTCAGTCATTCCGCGCCCTTAGCCGGACTGAAACCCGCTGTCAGCAGGCGGAATGCGTCAATATTCCAGCTTGGCCCGCAGGTTCTTCGTCCCGAAGCGCGGGACGGAGAGCATCATCTGGTTCTCCGCCTTCTCCGCCAGAGGGAAATGACCCGGCGGCAATTGCGACAATGGCATGCCTCCGGCGGCAAGCAGATAGGGTGAAACCCGGTTGCGGGTGCACAGCCCCCCTGCCCCGTCATCCACCAGCGGCGTCTCGAAAGTGAGGCCCTGCTGATCCTGATGGCTGCGGACGACTTCGGCGATCGCAAGCTGGCCTTCCCCGAAATCGACCACGAATTCGGTGCCCACCGGAACATCCAGCAGCCCTTCGATCATCGCCCCGGTGCGCGAGAGATCGCGCAGCACCACGTCGTAATAATGGTCCTCATGGATCACGTGAATCCGGCGATAGAGCTTGCGGCGTTCGGAACGCTGCTTTTCCGGACCCGTGGGAGCCATTTCCCAATCGTGCTCCGCCAGCAGCTCGATGACCTCGTCAGGCGCGAGGGGCTGTGAATAGATGAAGCCCTGCACATTGTTCACGCCATGCTGGCAAACGAGGCGATATTCTTCCATCGCCTCCACGCCTTCGGCCACCGTATCGATGCCCAAGGCATCCGCCAGCGCCACAATCGCGCCGATCAGTTCGCCATTGCGGCTGCCTTCCTCGAACGCGCCGCGCAGGAAGCTGGGGTCGATCTTGATCGTTTCGAACGGAGCACGCTTGAGATAGCCCAGCGAGGATACCCCGGTCCCGAAGTCGTCCAGCGCCAGCCGCACGCCCAGGCGGCGCAGCGCCTTCAGCTCCCGCTCGCTCACGTCGCCGTCGCCGAAATGCACGCTTTCCTTCAACTCGCATTCCAGCCGATCGGCCGGTAACCCCGTCGCGGCAAGCGCATTGGCGACAATGCGCGAAAGTCCCTGGGTGATGATCTGCTGCTCGGAGATATTGACGCAGACCCGGATATCGTCCGGCCATTGCATCGCGTCCTCGCAGGCCTTGCGCAGTACCCATTCGCCAATCGTGCTGATGAGATTGCTCTCCTCGGCCAGCGGAATGAATATGTCGGGCGAGATCTTGCCTCGATCCGGGTGGTACCAGCGCAGCAACGCCTCCAGCCCGACGATGCGGTTGGTCTTCACCGAGACGATCGGCTGGTATTCCAGTGAGAGCTGCCCCTTCTCGAGCGCCCCGCGCAGATCGCGCTCCAGTTCCTTGCGAAGCTGGGAATCGCTCTGCAAATCGCTGGAATAGAAACGGAACTGGCCGCGGCCGCCGTTCTTGGCGGCATAGAGCGCGATATCGGCACTGTGGACCACTTCTTCGCGCGTCACGCCGTCATAGGGTGCAATGGCGATGCCGATCGAAGCCCCGATCGTGCAGCGGCCTTCCTCGATCGAATAGGGCTGCGTCAGCATGGTGATGGCGTTCTTCGCCAATTCGCCGAGGCGCCCGCGATCATCCATGTCGGGAATGAGGATCTGAAACTCGTCGCCGCCCAATCGGCCGATCTCGCAGGTCGTGTCGAACACCCGCTTGATGCGCTGGGCAACCTGTTTGAGCAACTCGTCACCCGCCTTGTGCCCCAGCGTATCATTGACCTGTTTGAAGCGGTCGAGATCGATCATCATTACCGCGCAGGTGCGCTTGGCTGCACGGAAGGCAGTGAGCATGGAATCGATCTTGCGCTGCATACGCGGGCGATTGGAAAGTCCCGTAAGAGAATCGAACTGCGCGAGGCGTTCGGTCTCATTCTCCGTCCGGCGGCTTTCGGTGATATCCCCGCCATGGCCACGATAGCCGCGAAAATGCCCCTCGGCATCGAACTTCGGCTTGCCGCTGAGCAGCCAGTAATAATCCTTACCGCCAATGTCCGCACGAACCGTCAGGGCGGAAAAGGTCTTGCGTCCGCCGAACAGCAGCGAAAGGCTGCGCGGGGTGGAGCCGTCTCCGGGCTCTTCCGTGACGAACAGCGAAGTGAACGGGGTTACCGCAAGAATCTCCGGCGCCTTGCCGAACAATTCGGTGATCGGCTCGGACAGATAGGTGACATAGCCCTGTTCGTCGGTTTCCCAGAACCAGCCTATGCCAGACTTCTCATATTCGGCCATCAGGGCAAGGCGGCGCTCGACATCGCCTGCCGGCATCGGCGGCGGCGCGGCTTCGGCCGCAGCGCTGCGCACACCTCGCAAGCCTCTCAAGATGCCCCTGCTCAACTGCCTGTTCCTGCCGTCAAAAATCCGGGCAACGAAGAACGCCTGCCCGAAGCCATCCTAAACATACAGGGTTTAAAAATTGCTAAGATGGGACTGCGCGGCCCCGCTCTCGACCGCCCCTCAGGCGGATTGGCGAAGGACGGCCTTGTTCGCCAAATCGGGTCCCGCCTCGTTCATCACCGCGATACGCCCGGACGCGTCGCGCTGTAGCGGAGCGCCGAATTCCACGCCCATCCTGTCTTCGGTCGACCAGCGGGCCGTCGCCGTGATCCCATGCTTCTCCGACAGTCGGATGCGGAAGATCGTGTCGACGGGCACGTTCCACAATCCTTCGATCAGCGCGCCGGTGGTCGAAATGTTGCGGATGGTGCCGTTGTAGAGCTGGCCGCCGTGATCCAGCACCACCTTGCGCAGCATGGTCTGGCGCGGAGAGCGGGCGGAACGGGGGCCACGCGCCACTGCGGTGAGACCGGTCCGCAGCCTGTCTGCCGCCGCGCTGGAGGACAGCGGCTGTTCGTAAATGAAGCCCTGCACATGGCTGCAACCCTGCATGCGGATCAGGTCCAGTTCGTCCAGCGTTTCAACGCCTTCGGCGGTGGTTTCCATGCCCAATGCCTGCGCCAGGCTGGTGATCGAAGCGATGATCGCACCGTTGCGGCTGCCCGGCTCGGTCGCCCCGCGAACAAAGCTCTGATCGATCTTGATCTTGTCGAAAGGCGCCTTCTTCAGATAGCCGAGCGAGGAATAGCCGGTTCCGAAATCGTCCAGTGCCAACCGCACACCCACGCCCTTGAGCGCGGCGAACATAGCATCGGTACCCTCATTGTCGTCGAGGAAGACGCTCTCGGTGATTTCAAGCTCAAGCCGTTCGGGTTCCACGCCCGCTTCCGCGATCGCGCTGGTCACAATGGCCGGCAGCTGGGGATTGGCGAATTGCAGTGGCGAGACATTCACGGCCACGCGGACATTGCCCGGCCATTTGGAAAGGTCGTGGCAGGCGGTGCGCAGGGCCCACTCGCCCATCTGGCCGATAAGACCCGCTTCTTCCGCGACCTCGATAAAGCGTGTCGGAGACATCGCCCCGCGCTGAGGATGGTTCCAGCGCATCAGCGCCTCGAAACCGCTGATCTGCTCGGTCGCCGTGTCCACTACCGGCTGGTAATAGAGTTCCAGCCCGCCATGGGTGATCGCATCACGCAGATCCTGTTCAAGTTGGCGGCGTTCCTCCGCACGGGAATGCAGATCGTCCGCATAGAAATGATAGCGCCCGCGCCCACCATCCTTGGCGGCATAAAGCGCCAAATCGGCATTGCGGATCAGTGCCTCACTCGTCGCACCGTGATCCGGCGCGATGGATATGCCCACCGATGCGCCGATCATCACGCGGTGTCCGTCGATCGAATAAGGTTGCGACAGCGAATTGATGACGTCCTGCGCAAGATAGGCCAGCCGGTCGCGCCCGACGTTGCCGGGCAGGATCACCTGGAATTCATCCCCGCCAAGCCGACCGACCAGGCCCTTCTCACCTACGGTCCGTTCGAGCCGCTGGGCCACTTGCTTGAGCAGCGCATCGCCGGCCGGGTGCCCCATCGTGTCATTGACCTGCTTGAAGCGATCGAGATCAAGCAGCAGTACCGAACAGCAGCGGTGCAGTTCGAACGGCGCGTTGAGTATCTTCTCCAGCGATTGCGACATCTGGAAACGGTTCGCCAGACTGGTGAGCGAATCGTAATGCGCCAGGCGCGATGCCTTTTCCTGCGAGCGCTTGCGTTCCGTCAGGTCGGTGCCGGAACCGCGATAGCCCACGTAATTGCCGAATTCGTCATAGATCGGCCTTCCGCTTACCGACCACCAACGTTCTTCCCGCGCGGCGGCGCGTACGGCAAGTTCCTGGAAGGATGAGCGGGCGGAAAGGTGGAATGCCAGCGTGCGCTCCCCATCCGAACCGCCGGCCTCCAGATCGAACAGATCGGTGAACCCGCAGCCCAGCATATCCTCCGGCCGGTGATGCCCCAGAACCTTGGCTACGGGCGGCGAGAGATAGGTGAGCGTGCCCCGGCGATCGGTCTCCCAGAACCAGCCCTGCCCGGTCTCCTCGTAATCGTTCAGGATGTTCTCGGCGCGGTCGCGGACACGATTGCGCTCGAATTCCTTTTCCTTCTTGGCCCGCGTAAGCTGAAACTGGCGTCGGCTGACCAGCACCGAGAAGGCAATACTGCCCAGCAACAGGCCGAAAGTACCTGCCGAACCCTCGACCAGCGCCACTGCAGACCAGCACCCGATCTGCGCGGCAAACAGGCCCGGTGCCTTGCCGCTCTGCAAAACCGCCGCCAGCGATGTGGTGACGATCAGCATGCCCAGTGCCACCTGCCAGGGCAGGCCATGGCCGGCGACCCAGATCGCCACCGCAGCGCCATAGGCGAACATCGGCGTGCCCACCGTCAGAAGCATGGTGGCGATCCGCAGCGGCAACGCCTTGCGCGATTTCTTCTCGTAGGTCCGGACGACCGGCGTCACCAGCGGCAGAATCGCTGCGATCACCGCCAGCAACAACGTCGGCAATGGCGGTGCGGACCAAGTGGCAAAGGCCGCAAAGCCCAGCGTCACAACAATCACCGGCACGATGTTGGTCCATTGCGGCGAAATCATCGAGGGAAGAAACTCGCTGACATCGGCCAGACGCGAGCGGGAATTGCGGATGGTGTGCCGCTCCGCCACGGTCAGCAGTTCGACAGCCGGATTTACCGCGCCCCGGCCGTCCGCAGGCCCGCGCTGTCCGCCGGGCCCCGGCGCGGATTTGTGTCCTCCATCCTTGAGGATACCGTTCCGCCTTGATGTAGCGACCACCATATATGCCCGTTGCCAAATGCGTTTTGAGAAAGCGTTAACAGGCAGGCAAGCAAATCACCGGGCCGAGTTGCCGCGTTTTTCGGGGGTTGCGAAAGGTATCCGCAAGGGGCAGCTTGAATTGTCAGAACAGGCAGATCATCGTGCCGTAATGCGCTGAATAGCGGGAGAGAGACGATGCGGCATGTGGCGATCATCGGCTCCGGCCCAGCCGGATATTACACCGCAGAAGCGGTGCAGAAATCATTGGGCGAGGATGTGCGGATCGACGTGTTCGATCGCCTGCCGGTCCCATATGGACTAATCCGCACCGGGGTGGCGCCAGACCATCAGTCGATCAAGGGCGTCTCACGCCGCTATGAACAGACCGCCCTGACCGAAAACGTCCGCTTCGTGGGCAATGTCACGATCGGCAAGGACATCACGATTCCAGAACTGCGCACACTTTATGACGCGGTAGTCCTGGCCACCGGCGCCCCGATCGACCGCCCGCTGGACCTGCCGGGGGACGATCTGCCCAATGTCTTCGGCAGTGCCGCCTTTGTGGGATGGTACAATGGCCATCCGCAATTTGCCGATCTCGATCCTGACCTTTCCGGAAAGACCGCGATAGTCATCGGCATGGGCAATGTCGCGCTGGACGTCGCGCGCATCCTGGCCAAGTCCCGGCGCGAATTCGAGGGGAGCGATATCGTCTCCCATGCACTCGATATACTGGAAAGATCCCGGATCGAGCGAATCGTGATCCTGGGCCGGCGCGGGCCGCACCAGATCATGATGACACCCAAGGAACTGGGCGAACTGGCGAAACTCGATCGCGCCTCCCCCCGGGTAGATTCACGTGACCTTCCCGATACCGGGGAAGATGCACTGCTGGAGCCCGGGTTGAGGAAATCGGTGACGCATCTGCGCAGTTTTGCCGCGATCCCCGAGGCAATTCATGCCGAAAAGCCGATCGAGATCGAATTCGACTTCTTCTCCTCGCCCAAGGCACTCATCGGCGATGGGAGGCTGGAAGCTATCGAAGTGGAGCGCACCGAAGTGAAAGCCGGAAAAGCGCATGGCACCGGTGAAATCTACCGCATCCCCGCAAGCCTGATGGTCTGCTGCATCGGCTATCGCAGCTCACCCATCCCTGATGTCCCCTTCGACGAACGGCAGGGCCGCTTTGCCAATGACGAAGGCCGCATCCTCCCCGGCCTTTATTGCGTAGGCTGGGCCCGGCGCGGGCCATCGGGCACTATTGGCACCAATCGGCCGGACGGCTTCGATATCGCCGACAAGATCGCTCAGGATGCCGCCCAAGGCGCGCTGGGGCCCGCCAGCAGGAAAGGCCGCCCGGGCTTCGATGCCCTCGCCCGCGAACGGAATCTCGAACTCGTTACTTTCCGCGACTGGAAAAAGATCGAGGAAGCGGAAGAGCGCGCCGCCCGCGAAGGCGCGCCGCGCGAGAAATTCGTCGATATTACCGCGATGATGAAGGCCCTGGAGTAAAGCCAAGCCATCCTTAACCATTTCGCCCTAATGGCGAGGGACGAGGATTTCCAATGGCCGGCCGTGACCGCTTTGCAACGATTGACGCCTTGCGGGGACTGGCCGCTATCAGCGTGACCCTGTTTCACGTTGGGCCCACCTCCGCATTGCCGATGCCCGGTGGCTATCTCGCGGTCGATCTGTTCTTCGCGCTCAGCGGCTTCGTCATCGCCCATTCCTATACCCCCCGCTTCAAGGACGGAATGGGGCTGCGGGATTTCCTGCAGCGCCGGGTTATCCGGCTTTATCCTATGCTGTTCGTCGGCGCTCTGCTGGGGATCGTCCTGCATGGCGGGGCGGCATCGATGATCTTTCTGGTGCCTGAATTCCGGTCAAGCCAGCTTTACCCCACCAACCCGCCCTTCTGGTCATTGCTGATGGAACTGATGGTCAATGTGGCCTTCGCGCTGGTGGTGCTCAGGCTTACGCGTGGATGGATGGCGCTGGCGATGGCTGTTTCCGCCGCCGTGCTGGCGGCCGGGCTGGCAAGCGGACAACCCCTCTTCGAAGTGGGCGTGAACTGGAGCAGTTTCCACCTCGCCCTCGCCCGCACGGTGTTTTCCTTCACTGCGGGGGTGGCGATCCATGCGCTGTGGCAGCGCCATGGTTGTCCGTCTCGCACAACCAGGCTCGCTCTGCTGCCCCTGCTGGCGGCGACGCTCGTTTTCGCATTGGTGCCGCAGAATTCGAACCTGGCCGGAATGACTGCCGTCCTGCTTTTCGTCCCGCTGGCGACATGGCTCGCAGTCTGTTGGGAACTGCCGTGGCGAGGCCCGGCGCAGGCGTTGGGCGATCTGTCCTATCCGCTATATTGCATCCATGTGCCGATCATCGCGCTGGCGCGGGATGAAGGCTGGATCACGATGGGACTGTGCCTGGCGGTGGTCGCAGCCGCCTGGGCGCTTGACCGTTATGTCGATCGCCCCGCCCGCAGGCTGGTCGGCTGGGCAATGGCGCAGAACGCCCGGATGCGCCTGGCACCCGGGCGGACTCTCAATAGTTGATCAGACCCGCATCGGCATAAGAACGTAAAGCGCGGGGCTTTTCTCGTCCTGGCGGATCAGGGTCGGCGCGCCCGGATCGGCAAGGTGGAGTTCCACCGTATCGCCTTCGATCTGGTGCAGGATATCCTTGAGATAATTGGCGTTGAAGCCAATCTCGAACCCTTCGGACGAATAGGAGGCCGGTACTTCTTCGGCCGCCGTGCCATTGTCGGGCGAACTGACCGACAGCACCACCCGATCCTGTTCCAGCCCCATCTTCACCGCGCGCGTCTTTTCGGTGGCGATAGTGGCCACGCGGTCCACGCCTTCGAAGAAGCTCTTGGGATCGAGCTTGAGCAGCTTGTCGTTCCCGGTGGGGATCACGCGGCTGTAATCGGGGAAAGTCCCGTCGATCAGCTTGCTGGTGAGCACCACCCCGCCTTCGCCACCCAAGGTGAAGCGGATCTTGCTGGCGGAAAGATCGATCTGGACATTGCCGTCCAGCGCCTCGTCGAGCAGCTTGCGCAGTTCGCCCACGGCTTTGCGCGGAACAATCACGTCAGGCATGCCTTCGGCTCCGTCCGGACGCGGCAGCGTATAGCGTGCGAGGCGATGCCCGTCCGTTGCGGCAGCCTTCAGTACCGGCTGCCCGTCGTCCGAGACATGGAGGAAAATACCGTTGAGGTAATAACGGGTTTCCTCTGTCGAAATGGCGAAGCGGGTCTTGTCGATCAGTTCGGCCAGCACTCGGGCAGGCAGTTCGAAACTGGTCGGCAGATCGCCTTCCACGATTACCGGGAAATCGTCCCTCGGCAGGGTGGGCAGCTGGAAACGGCTCCGGCCGGCCTTTACAGTCAGACGATTGTCCGCGGCTTCAAGCCCCACCTGGCTGCCTTCCTGCAGCTTGCGGGCGATGTCGAACAGCAGGTGCGCCGAAACGGTGAGCGCGCCGGGCGCCTCTACCGAGACGGCGCCCATGCTTTCGACCACCTGCAAGTCGAGGTCAGTCGCCATTATGCGTACCTGGCCGTCAGCCGAGGCATCGATCAGCACATTCGACAGGATGGGGATCGTGTTGCGCCGTTCGACCACCGACTGAACATGGGACAGGCAGCGCAGCAGCGTCGCGCGTTCGATGGTTGCCTTCATCGTTCCTATTCAGACCCCCTTGGGCGCACGGGCTGAATCGCCCGGGAGCGCAGGTTACATGGGGAACAAGCCTTAACGCGACAGGCGATCACCGCAAGGTTGCGCTTCCCGCAAGGGGGAGAATCTGGGGATAAACCACGAGGTTGTGCCCCATTGGGTCAGTTAAAAAGATCCGGCCAGCGTGTAATACGCCCCGGTGGCGGCCGCATAGGCGCCTACCTTCTGCCACACATCGGGATCGATCCGATCGGTGTCGACACTATTCTGCTTCAGCCTATCGAGCAATTTGCTGACAACCTCGGCGGAGAATTCTTCCGGAAGCAGGTTCATCCGCCCTTCCCCGATATCCAATACCTCCTCGACATAGAGAGGCGGAACACCGCCCTCCTCCAGATCGACGGCCAGCCGGGCCATCACGATCCCCGACATGGCGAGGTTGATGTAATCCTCCTCCCGATCGTCGGCGATACCGTGGACGCTGCGGCAGGCATCGGCGATTCTCTTCACCTTCTGCCCGATCGCTTTCTGTTCCTCCTGCGTCGGTTGCCCGACCGACATGGCATCGGCCATTTCGCGCGCAAAGGCGGCAGGCACAATCAGCACGGGGCATTGCACGGCCTCTTCGGTCGTCGCCCGCGCCGGTGTGGCGGCGAGCAGGCCAAGAGCGGCGGCGGAAAGCAGCAGGAGACGCATCGGAAAGCCTTTCGCGCGGAAAAAGATCAGGAAATCATCGCCATGCCGCCATTCACATGCAGCGTCTGGCCAGTGACATAGCCGGCTTCCTTCGAAGCGAGATAGGCGACTGCGGCGCCGATATCGCTGCCCTCGCCCATACGGCCCATCGGGATGCGGGCATTGAGCGCATCCTTCTGCGCATCGGGCAGCACGTCGGTCATCGCGGTGCGGATGAAGCCCGGCGCCACGCAGTTCACGGTGATACCGCGGCTCGCCACTTCCTGGCCCAGCGACTTCGACATGCCGACGAGACCGGCCTTGGCGGCAGCATAATTCACCTGCCCTGGATTACCCGTGGCGCCCACCACCGAAGTGATGGTGACGATCCGGCCGAAACGCGCCTTCATCATCGGCTTGCAGGCCGCGCGCATCAGGCGGAAGGCGGCTTCGAGATTGATCTTGATGACCTGATCCCACTCATCGTCCTTCATCCGCATAGCCAGATTGTCACGCGTGATGCCGGCATTGTTCACCAGAATGTCGATCTTGCCGAGCGTATCGACCGTAGCCGGCACCAGTTCTTCCACCTGCGTGGTGTTGGACAGGTCGCAGGTGATCTCGACGTGATCGTGGCCGAATTCGTCGTTCAACTCCTCGCGAAAAGCACGAAGCTTCGCGGGATTGGAGCCGGAAAGCGCCAGCCGCGCGCCCTGCGATGCCAGCGCGCGGGCAATGGACGAGCCGATCCCGCCCGAAGCACCGGTTACGAGGGCGGTCATGCCTGTGAGGTCGAACATGGTCTATTCCTTTGTAAATTGCGCCTCGAACTCGCGCTTCGAATAGCGCACCAGCGCCATCAAACCCAAAAGTTCGCCAACTTTTTCGGCGGCGACTTCATCCGCACCGAGGCCGGCCGAAATGACAAAGGATCCCATGACGAATTCCTCCTTGCTCGTCATCCCGGCCTCTTCGCCTTTAAGCCCGGCCTCGACAGCCCGCTCGAGAGCATTCCACAGGGCTGGCCGCTCGGAACGGTTGAGCGCCTCGTCCAGTTTACTCAACTCGTCCGCTGTCAAACGTCCCGAATTCCGGTAAGCCAATTCCGAAAGCCGGCTGATTTCGTAGATGCCCGCGTAATAAAGCGCCTCTTCGGACCAGCCTTCCTGCGCCATGCATTTGTCGGCCGCTTCGATGGCGACCTCTGCCAGATCCTCCGAGGAAGTTGTCCCCTCCTCATCCGACATAGAGAAATTCTCGCTCATCGCCGCGATCTTCGATCGGCGCTCCTGATCGTAGGAATTTCCCATGCAGGCGAGCCCTTCCGCGGCATGAGCCGCCCCGGGAAACGCCAGGATCAGGGCCGAGCAGGCCGCAAATGCCTTCAGTCCGCGAACCATCTTATCCGATCTCCCTTGCCAGAGCCTCGATATCCGCCATCGTCACCACGCTGGAAACGGAGACGCCTTCCACGGTGCGGCCGATCATCGGGCCGACCACCTTGCCGCCCAGCTCGACGAAATGGGTCACGCCCGCTTCACCCATGGCAATCACGCTTTCGCGCCAGCGCACACGGCCACAGACCTGCTTTACCAGCAGATCGCGTTCCACTTCCGGGTCGGTCACGGCGGAGGCGGTGAAATTGGCGTAGAGCGGCAGGCGGAAGGCGGCGGGCGGGAGATCGGCAAGCGCCTTGTCCATCGCCTCGGCCGCAGGGCCCATCAGGTCGCAATGGAAAGGCGCGGAAACCGGCAGGATCACGCCGCGCTTGATGCCGTGTTCCTTCACCAGCGCCACAGCCCGCTCGATCGCCGCGCGATGGCCGGAGAGCACGACCTGGCCCGGATCGTTGTCATTGGCGATCTGGCACACTTCACCTTCTGCCGCGGCATCGGCCAGAGCCTGCGCCTTCGCGATATCGGCGCCCAGCAGTGCGCACATGGCGCCCACGCCCACCGGCACGGCGGCCTGCATCGCCTGCCCGCGCAGCTTGAGTAGCCGGGCCGTATCCGCCAGCGAGAAAGCACCCACCGCGCACAAGGCGGTATATTCGCCCAGCGAGTGGCCGGCCACGCAATCGCCCTTGTCGGCGATGGTGATGCCGCCTTCCTTTTCCAGCACGCGCAGGGTTGCGATGGCATTGGCCATGATCGCGGGCTGGGCATTCTCGGTCAGCGTCAGCTGGTCTTCCGGCCCTTCGCGCATGATAGCGGAGAGCTTCTGCTGGAGAGCCTCGTCCACTTCCTCGAACACTTCGCGGGCGGCGGCGCTGGCCTGGGCGAGATCCGCCCCCATGCCGACCTTCTGGCTACCCTGCCCCGGAAAAACGAATGCACGCATCTGTAAGTCTCCAACTCCCGCGCTCTCAGGCCCGCGCGGTTAGGTTTGCGCAGGCGCGGAGGCAAGTCCGAAGGGAACAATCCTGTTGGCTTCGTCATGCCCGATATCGGCAAAGCCGAGGAAGGGAATGCCAGCCCGATCGCACCAGAAGCGGGCGATATCCTCCGGCTCGGCGCCGAAGGGGCGATCGTTCACCGGCACATCGCTCACCCGGCCGAGCCTGAGCCCCGCAATGCCGGACAGGTGCTGGGAGATGTGGAAGAACAGGCGGTCCACCGCATAGAGATGCTCGCTCACTT
>DATJDU010000077.1:0-49314 GCA_035497315.1 Sphingomonadaceae bacterium | reverse complement strand
CCTCACCCTCGAAGCCACCGCCACTATCGACGGCGATGCGCTGACCGGCACCGTCAATGCCGGTGCCTTTGGCGCCATGCCGATGACGGGCACCCGCAAGGGCTGATGAAAACAGCTAACTGATCGGGACTGGCGCAATCTCGATTTGCGCCAGTCCCAACTTTGTATCTTAAGCAGGCAAATCAATTCCCGAATTCAAACGGGGGGTCGCGTGAATATCGGAATCTGCAAGGCCATGCCGTTGGCGGCGGTGGCTCTTTGTGTCGCACAGTCACTATCTGCCGAAGACGCTCCTGCCGTTTCAGCGGATGCCATTCAGGAACCTTCTGCGCCAACGCAACCGGCTTGCCAGTTGCATGTGTGGCCGGGGGAGGATTTCCACACTGTCTATTATGGCTGGGGCCATGGCGGCACAGTCGATGGGTCACAAAAGGGGCGCGCCGGATATGATCGGGTTCTGGCCGATCCGCTTTCCACTGCCCGGCAGGCCAGGTTGCTCGAAGCCCAACCGATCGCAGAATTACTGGGGCTGAACAGTTATGAAGTGACGATCCACCCGGATCGCCTTTCCAGCCGTGAAATCCGGACGAAGGCAGAGCGCCATGTCGTCACCTCACCGCCCTGCTACGCCGAATTGATGATCGATACGATCGTCCTTCAATCGCATGTGCTGAGCGGGCGGGGCCTGAACATCGTCTATCGCTTCCGCCAATTCGATTCTGACCCGGCCCCGACGCGCGTCTTCGGCACTTATGTCGTGGAGCCGCTGGAAATCGACCTGACCGACAAGGCTGAACCCGATCCGGTGGTCTTCACCGCCGAACTGGAGCGAGCCTTCAACGAGAATCTCAAGGAATTCGCGGCCAATGTGAAGACGCCGCGGAAGAAGAAGAAATAGCTAGAAATTCAATCAACGGGGGCATCTAATGAAGTTCAAATTCTGCATGGCGGCAGCCGCGATCGTGTTTTCCGCAACTTCCGCAACGGCGCAGACCGACGATGTCGTTGGAGAAAGTGTGACCGCTGTGGCCGACGAATCGGCTGCAACTGCCGAGCCGGCAGATGCCGAACGGGCCGGGCTTCTGCCCACTGAACCTGCAGATGGGTGCGAGCTCCACATCTGGCCAGCCGAACGCATGGCCTCCCAGTCTTCTGGCTGGCTCAGCGGACTTGGCCTGATCGGTGCGATCGCGGATTCCGCAGCGAACGCAAAGACGAATTCGAACAATCAATCATTACTGGCGACCGCGCTCGACAGTCCGAGCCAGCTCGACGCCCTGCTCAACCTCGATCTTCGCTCCGAACTTGCGCGTAGTTCAGGCACGACCATCGTGCTTCACGATACGCCGCTGGAACGCAAGACCATGAACAAGGTGAAGAACCGCCGTTCGGACTCACAGGTCACTTGCTATTCGGAACTGATCGTAGCCGACGTGCTCTACCAGAAATCGCCAATCTACGGCCGATCGCTCAAGACTCTTTTCATGTTCCGCGACTTTGGCGGCGATCAGAAGATCGACAAGGAATACAAGGCCTGGGGCGGCAACGGCCTGAAACTGTTCCCGCCGAAGGAAGGGGAAGACGCGATCGCCGCGCTGGATGAGCTGTCGACCAAGTTCAAAGACAATTTCGCCGAATACGCGCGTAACGCCAGAACGAAGCTTGTGGCAAAGTGAGGTCGAGCAGGCGGGTGCCCCGGTGCCCGCCTGCCACCTTACTGGCGGCAGTATGCCCGCACGCCGGAAGCCGCACCCGGCCGCACTTCAGAAATACCCTCGCATCGCCTGATAGGCCGCCGCCGCAACGGTATTCGCCAGATTGAGCGAACGGATCTTGTCCGAGCGCATGGGCAGGTGGAACTGGCGGCCGGGGAAGGCGCGCCAGATCGCTTCGGGGATGCCCTTGGTCTCCTGCCCGAAAACCAGAATGGCATCCTCGGGATAATCTGCATCGTAGAACGAGCTTGAGCCATGTTCCTCGAACAGGAACATCTGCTCCGCGCGCGGCTGGCGTTCGGCCACAAAGGAATCCCAGCTCGGAAACTCCACCAGCCGGACATGGGGCCAGTAATCGAGGCCGGAGCGCTTCACCCGGGCGTCGGAAAGGTCGAAGCCCAGCGGGTGGATCAACACCAGTTCCGCATCCAGTGCCACGCAGGTGCGCCCCACTGCACCGGTGTTACCGGGAATCTCAGGCTGGACGAGGACGATGCTCAGCGGCATCATCCGCTCCCACTGGCCCGGATCACCCCAGCTTCTTCTTCAGCAGCTCGTTCACCACCTGCGGGTTGGCCTTGCCCTGCATGGCCTTCATCGTCTGGCCCACGAAGAAGCCGAACAGGGCTTCCTTGCCGCCCTTGTACTGTTCTACCTTGTCTCCATTGGCAGCCAGCACAGCATCCACTGCGGCCTCGATGGCGCCGGTGTCGCTTTCCTGCTTGAGCCCTTCGCGTTCAACGATGGCGGCGGCGCCGTCACCCGTCTCCAGCATCTTTTCGAGCACCTGCTTGGCGATCGAACCGGAGATTGTGCCATTGCCGATCAAAGCCAGCAGTTCGCCGCCAGCCTCGGGGCCGACGGGGCTAGTGGCCAGATCTTTGCCCAGCTTGTTGAGCGCACCGAACAATTCGGAGATCAGCCAGTTGGCCGCCTGTTTGGCGACATCGGCCTCGCTCTTACCCTGCGCCTTGGCAGCCTCGGCCAACAGCACTTCGAACCAGCGCCCAGTCTCCACCTCGGCGGTGAGCACCTGCGCATTGTAGGGCGAAAGGCCCAACCCGTTTTCATAACGGTGGCGCTTGGCGTCGGGCAGCTCGGGCAGGCTGGCGCGGCAATCGTCGAGGAAGGCATCGTCCAGCACCAGCGGCAGCAGGTCCGGATCGGGGAAATAGCGGTAATCATGCGCATCTTCCTTACTGCGCATACTACGCGTCGTGCCCGTATCGGGATCGAACAGGCGGGTTTCCTGCACGATGGAGCCGCCGCTTTCCAGCACCTCCACCTGCCGGTTCGCTTCATATTCGATCGTCTGCATCACGAAGCGCACGGAATTGACGTTCTTCGTTTCGGTGCGTGTGCCGAAAGGCTCGCCCGGCTTGCGCACCGAGACGTTCACATCCGCGCGCATGGAACCTTCTTCCATATTCCCGTCGCACGAACCGACATAGCGCAGGATCGTCCGCAGCTTGCGGACATAGGCGCCCGCTTCGGCAGGGCTGCGCATGTCCGGGCGGCTGACGATTTCCATCAGCGCCACTCCAGAGCGGTTGAGGTCGACATAGGACATGGTCGGATGCTGATCATGCATCAGCTTGCCGGCATCCTGCTCCACATGGATGCGTTCGATCCCGATGGTCTTGGTGTTTTCCGGGTCCTTCTCGTCCAGCTGGATATCCAGATGCCCCTCGCCCACTAATGGGTGATAGAGCTGGCTGATCTGGTAACCCTGCGGAAGGTCCGCATAGAAGTAGTTCTTGCGGTCGAACCGACTCCATTTGTTGATCTGCGCGTCGATCGCCATGCCGGTGCGCACCGCCTGGCGGATGCACTCGCGGTTAGGCACCGGCAGCATGCCGGGCATCGCCGCGTCGACGAGGGAGACCTGCGCATTCGGCTCCGCACCGAAAGTGGTCGCGGCGCCGCTGAACAGCTTGGCTTTGCTGGTAACCTGCGCATGGACTTCAAGGCCGATCACGACCTCCCATTCGCCGGTTTCGCCATGGATGCGATAGTTCGTCATGGAGATGCCGATAGGCAACTTGCATCGGCATGGAAAGTGTGGAGTTTGATCGGGAATTAGAGCACGGCCTCGTCCCGCCCCCTAAAGGCGACATCAAGACCCGGTAAGCAGCCTCGCCGTCCGATTCGAACGACGGTACGAATCGGAGGAACTGGCGTTGGCATTCCAGGGAAACGCTGACAGGAGAGCCCCCTCACTGGCGAGTCCGCCTGAGCGCAAGTCCGGTCGCAGCCATGTCGAGCCGCTCGACGGCCTGAGAGGCATTGCGGCAATCTCCGTCATGCTGGGCCATGCGAATGTGGGCAATTCCCACTCATTTCTCGCCGTGGATTTCTTCTTCTGCCTCAGCGGCTTCGTGATCGGGATGGCTTATGAGAACAGGCTGCGGCAGGGCCTGGGCATCGGACGATACATGGCCTGGCGGTGGCTGCGGGTCTATCCGATGCTCCTCTTCGGATTGCTGTTCGGCCTGCTGTTGTGGCGCCTGAACCCCGAGGCCTCAGAACTGGCGAGCTTCGGTCAGGCCGCCTTCGCGATGTCTATTATTACCCATGCCGGTTTCATCCCCTTCTTCGGACAGAGCGTGGCGTTTCCGCTGAACAATGTTCAGTGGTCGATCCTCTATGAATTGCTGGCAAACCTGATCCACGCCCTGCTCGTCAGAGTCCTGTCGAACCGCCTGCTCTTCATTCTGATTGCCCTTTCCGGCGCTCATCTTGCCATTCGCGCATTGATGGTCGGATCGCTGAACTGGGGGTTCGATACGCGTAATATCGATATCGCGGTGGTCCGGACGCTGTTCAGCTTCTTCGCTGGCCTCGCGCTGTTCCGCTTTCGCGAAGGAATTGTCGCGATCGTGCCCCGTATCGGGTTCTGGTGGCTCGCGCTGGCATTGCTGCTCCCGGCGTCGGTCCATTCGATCGAACAGCCCTTCGCATGGCTCGAACCGATGCGTCAGCTTGCGACAGTCATGGCGTTCAACCCGGTCATCATCGCCCTTGCACTGAACAGTGGCAGCAAAGGGACGATCATCCGCTGGCTGGGCGCGCTTTCCTTCCCCCTCTATGCGGTTCATCTGCCGCTGGTTTACGGGGCCTACACGATACTATCCGCATATTATTCCGGCTTCATCCTCAAGGGAGTGATGCTGCTGGCCTGCGGGCCGGTGGTGGTGCTTGCCCTGCTGCTCGGGCTCCGTGTCGATCTACCGCTCAATCGGCTTCGACGCAGAATTTTCGAATGAACCCGGGCGATCATCCGCCCGGGCAACATTCCGTATTATCTGTTACCACCACTTCTCCGGCTTGGCGGCGAAGCCAGCCCGCTGTTCGATCGCAAGGCCCGCATTCAGCACGCCCTGTTCGTCAAAGGCCTTGCCGATCAGCTGGAGACCCAGCGGCAGGCCTTCGCTGTTGATCCCGGCCGGCACGCTCATCGCGGGCAGCCCGGCCAGCGAGGCAGGGACCGAGAACACGTCGTTCAGATACATCGCCAGCGGATCGTCCAGCTTGTCGCCCAGCGGGAAGCTGGCGGTGGGCGTGGTCGGCGCCAGGATTACGTCGCATTCGGTGAAGGCGTTCTTGAAATCATGGCTGATCAGCGTGCGGACCTTCTGCGCCTGCGTGTAATAGGCGTCATAGAACCCGGCGCTGAGCACATAGGTGCCGATCAGGATGCGGCGCTTCACCTCGTCGCCAAAGCCGGCAGCACGGGTAGCGGCATACATGTCCTGCAAACCGGCGCCATCGGGCAGATCGCGCAGGCCATAGCGTACGCCGTCATAACGGGCGAGGTTGGACGAGGCTTCCGCCGGGGCGATGATGTAATAGGTCGGCAGCGCGAACTCCGTGTGCGGAAGGGAGATGTCGACGATCTCGGCGCCTGCATCCTTCAGCCATGCAATGCCATCGTCCCAGCTTTTCGCGACTTCCGCGTCCATCCCGTCCATGCGGTATTCGCGCGGGATGCCCACCTTCTTGCCCGTGAGATCGGCATTCAGCCCTGTCTCCCACTCCGGCACCGGCAGGTCGAGGCTGGTCGCGTCCTTCGGGTCGAAGCCGGCCATGGCTTCCAGCATGATCGCGCAATCGCGCACGTCGCGGGCCATCGGGCCTGCTTGATCGAGCGAGCTGGCGAAGGCCACGATGCCCCAGCGGCTGCAACGCCCATAGGTCGGCTTGATGCCCGAAATACCGGTGAAGGCGGCAGGCTGGCGAATCGAGCCGCCGGTGTCCGTGCCGGTGGCTGCCGGGGCGAGCCGCGCGGAAACCGCCGCGCTGGAACCGCCCGAGGAACCGCCCGGGGCGAGTGCGGCATTGCTGCCCTGCTTGCGCCAGGGCGAGATCACATTGCCGAAATAGCTCGTCTCGTTCGACGAACCCATGGCGAACTGGTCGAGGTTCAGCTTGCCCAGCATGCCCGCACCCGCATCCCACAATTTCTGCGAGACGGTGCTCTCATATTCCGGCTTGAAGCCTTCGAGGATGTGGCTGGCGGCCGTGGTCTGCACGCCCTGCGTGGCGAACAGATCCTTCATGCCAATGGGCACGCCGGCCAGCTTGCCGAGCGGCTTGCCCGCAGCACGATCCGCATCGACCTTGTCCGCCGCTTCCAGCGCCTTTTCCGGCGTGGCGACGATGAAGGCGTTGAGCGCGGCCTGCGCGGCGGCGACATTGGCGTTGAAGCCTTCAGCCACTTCGCGCGCGGTGAAGTCGCCCTTGGCCACGCCTTCGCGGATGGCGGCGACGCCGAGTTCGGTCAGATCAGTCATTATTCGATCACCTTGGGCACGCCGAAGAAGCCGTGTTCGGCGGCGGGAGCATTGGCCAGAACCGCATCGCGCCTGCCGCCGCCGGTCAGCGGATCTGCATCTACAACATCATCGCGCAAGCGAAGCGTATTGGGAATCACGGCGGTCATCGGTTCGATGCCCGTCACGTCCACTTCGCCGAGTTGTTCCACCCAGGCGAGGATATTGTTGAACTCCGGCACCATCCGGTCGAGCTCTTCATCGCTCATCCGGATGCGCGCGAGCGAGGCGATCTTCGCCACGGTTGCTTTATCGACAGACATGGCCGCGCGTTAGCTTGCCTGCGGCCCGCCTTCAAGCGCGGGGATGCCGCAAGGGCGACTATTCGAACGGATCGCCCACCGGCTTACCATCCACATAGATGCGGCGGCCGCTGAAGGGGCGAACCTCAACTTGGGGCACGCGGCCATGAGCCTCGGCAGCAACATCGTTCAAGGTCGGCACCGGCGGCGGCTGGACAGCAGCTTCCGGCAAGAGCGAACCGTCGGCCTGAAACCGCAGATGCTGGACATCGCTTCCCTCGATCAGCGCAAAATGGCGCTCCCCTTCAGGATAGGCCCCGAGATCGAGCACCGTGCAGGAGGTGTTGCAGCGCCAGCTATCCTGCTTGAGGAACTGTTCAAACGCGGCCTTGACCTGCGGTTCCGCATCCAATCCGCGCAAATTGGCAAAGCGTCGATTGCGCTTCACCGGCGCTTCCATCCAGGTCCAGCGCCGCTCCTTGCGAGCCTGCGCTTCCTGCGCCAGCTTCGCCACTTCGGGATTCTTGCTCTTTGCCAGCTTTGCCAAGGCGCGCTTTCCGGCATCGCCAAATTCCCATTTGAGCGCGTCATAATCGAAATCCTCGGCGCTAACCTTGCCCCGTTCGAGCCGCGAAAGCTGATTGGCCGCCGAAATGCCCGCGAAATCGAGAATCGGCAGAGCCAGCAGCAGCGCATAGAGGCTTACACCCACCGCCAGATGCAGATTCGCCCGGCGCAGATAGGGCCTCCAGCCCCGAACCTTGCCCCTGATCGCCGCAATCCAGATCGCCACGCCATAGGCACAGGCCACGGCAATGGCGGTGAGACCCCACAGCCGCTCCGGCGAGAGGCCATATTGAGCAACGCGCGTCCCCATGGAGATCACCGCCAGAGAGGTTAGCGGCAGAATGCCCATGGCGAGCACGAAGGCAGTGACGCGCATCACCACATTGCGCGTCATGTCCGTATCGTCTTCTCTGACGATAGCATTGGTCAGAATGAAGCAACCCGCCGCGCAGGCCAGCAATACCGGCGTGGCGCTGCGCGTCGCCTCCCACAATACGTCGAGGCCCGAGAAGGCCACAGCGATCAGGAACACAACCAGCGCCAGCGCGAGCGGCACCGCCAACAGCGAGAGCACCAGCAACACCACCGATTGCAACGCACCGAGCACCTTCAGCGAATTGCGCAGGGTGCCCAGCGCCGCGCCAAAGGCGATGCCCGCCACGCTCCAGCCGAACCAGCCCTTTTCCAGCAAATCATGCAGCAAATCGATGCGGATCAGGCGGAAAAGCTCCGACAATACGAACAGGAGCGCGAAGGACAGGCCGGTGAAGGCCAGCGCCCCCGCCGCGCTCACCGCATCGGTCCAGACGAAGAAATGGGTGTCGCGATAAGGCGTGGCGAAGCGCATCCGATGGAAGCCCGCCTGGAACAAGGGCAGCGCCAGCAAAGTGGCGATTACGCCCGCGCCGAAGGCATATTGCCCGTCCGATCCATGATCGCCCGCACTGACTGCACGCCAGGCGAGCCCAGCCATCACCAGCCCGGCGATGACTGCGAAGAGCGCGGTTTCCTGCCATCTCTGCCGCTCGAGCGAGAGGGCGGCGGCCATTGGGCCGAAGAACAGGAAGGCCGCAGCCGCCATATGCGGCGCGTCATCGTCATGTCCGTGGGTAACGAAATGGATCAGGAGGCCGGAAAGGCCCAGCAGCGCGGCCAGCAGCCAGGGCCGCAACGGCCAATCGCGGGCATGCAACCCGGGCGTATCGATTCGTTCCTCTCCCATGAGAGGAGCATCCCCTATCGCCGGGGCGGCGGCAAGCGCCCCGGTTCAGCTTACTCCCAGCCCCTTATTGAGGGGCCGGCGCGCCTTCGGGAAGCACAGGGGCACCACCTTGGGCGCCGCCGGGCATACCGCCCTGTTGCTGCATCATCTGCTGGATCTGCATCCGGCGCTGGAAATCTGCCTCGGTCATGTAATCGATCAGGTCGATCTCGAAGGTCAGGTCCGCATTGGCTGGGATCACGACCTCGCCCGTCATCGGGTTCTTCTGTTCCTTGGGGCCATAGGCTTTCTCGGCCGGAATCCAGAGCGTGTACTTACCGCCCTTCTTCATCTTGGCGAGGCCTTCACCGAAGCCTGGAATGGTGCCCTGGCCCAATGGGATCGGCACACCCTGCCCCTGGTCGAACACAGTGCCATTATCCAGCTTCCCGACATAATTCACCACCACCACGTCGGTCTTGCCTGGGCTGGCGCCGACACCGGGTGTGTTTTCCGTCACGGAAACACCCTGCGGCACGGTGAGCCATGCAAGTGCGACGCCAAGGAGAAGCACCACCACGACACCAAGCCAGAGCTTGGCGAGTGAGCCCTTCTTCAGCGGCTGCAGAGGGACGCGGGTAACTTCGGCCATGGGCGTATCCTGAAAAGCAAAAAGGCGCGGTTTTGAAGCCGCGCCCTCTTGGCTCAACAATGCTGTGGGTTCAAGCGATCTTGAACGCTTACTTCGATCCGTCGCGTTCCATCCGCTTGCGCTCCAGCTTGCGGGCGCGGCGGACGGCGGCGGCCTTTTCACGGGCACGCTTTTCGCTCGGCTTCTCGAAATGGCGGCGCAGCTTCATTTCGCGATACACGCCTTCGCGCTGCAGCTTCTTCTTGAGCGCACGAAGGGCCTGGTCGACATTGTTATCGCGAACGATGATCTGCATAAATTCAAACACCTCACAGCAACTATCAGGCGGCCCGCGAAGCGGCGGGGACCAGCCCTGACGAATCAACGAAAAATCGACCGATTCCCTAGAAGGATCGGCTCGTTAGCGGGCGCCCCTAGCGAAAACGGTCACCAAAGGCAAGCATTTGAGCCAGAAAATCGGCGCACCATGCCTTCCAACTTCTGCTCGGCGCGTCTAAGGCACGGCGCATGACCGCCACCCCACCTATTACCGCAACCGCCTATGTCGCCCTGGGCGGCGGTGCGGGCGCAGTGCTGCGCTATCAGGCCGGACGCCTGCTGACGCACCTGCTGGGCCCCGCCACCGTCACCGCTTTTCCCTGGGCCACGCTCACCGTCAATGTGCTGGGCAGCGTTGCCATGGGCGTGCTGGCCGGGTTCCTCGCGCGCCACGGCACCGGTGGAGATTTCTGGCGCCTGCTGCTGGGCGTAGGCCTGCTGGGCGGGTTTACCACCTTCTCCAGCTTCAGCCTGGAAATGATGCTGCTGATCGAGCGGGGCCAGTCAGGCCTTGCGCTCACCTATGGCGGTGTCTCGCTGCTGGCGGGCCTCACCGGCCTCTATATCGGCCTTATCGCCATGCGGGTGGCAGGATGAAGCCCGCCGATGAAGTGCGCCAGTTCACGGTCGGTGCGGATGACGATGACATCCGGCTGGACCGCTGGTTCAAGCGGCATTTGCCGCAAGTCGGCTTTGCCACCGTATCGCGCTGGGCGCGCACAGGGCAAATTCGCGTGGACGGCAAACGCGCCAAACCCGAAGATCGGCTTTCCGCCGGCCAGAAACTGCGCGTTCCTCCAGGCGGGGAGCCCACGGCGAAAGGCCCGCCCCAGCGCCGCGAGCTGAGCGAGGAGGAAATCGCCCGGGCAGAGGCAATGGTGATCACGCAGGATCGCTCTGCCATCGTGCTCAACAAGCCGCCGGGCCTCGCCACACAGGGCGGGACCAAGATGAAGGACCATGTTGACGGCTTGCTTGACGCCTTCGTGCGCGGCGACGAGGCCCGCCCGCGGCTGGTCCATCGGCTCGACAAGGATACCAGCGGCGTACTGCTGGTGGCCCGCACGCCGGGCAGTGCGGCTTTCTTCTCAAAGCGATTCTCCGGCCGTTCCGCCAAGAAGGTCTATTGGGCGCTCGTCGTGGGCGTGCCCGATGTGCTGGAAGGAACGATCGAGGCGCCCATTGCCAAGCAGCCGGGCACCGGCGGCGAGAAGATGCATGTTGATGAGGAAAACGGCCAGCCGGCCCGCACCCGCTACCGCGTGGTCGATCGCGCGGCCAAGCGCGCCTGCTGGGTGGAACTGCAGCCGCTGACCGGCCGCACGCATCAGCTGCGCGTTCATATGGCTGCCATCGGACACCCGATCGTGGGGGACGGGAAATATGGCGGGCAGGATGCCTTTCTCACCGGCAGCATCAGCCGCAAGATGCACCTCCACGCACGCCGCCTGCTCATCGACCATCCCGATGGCGGCAAGCTGGATGCCACTGCCGAACTGCCCGAACATTTCGCCAACAGCATGGCTCAGCTCGGCTTCGACCTGACCCTGAGCGATGCCATGCCCGACGATGGCCCACCCCCCCCCACGCGCACCGATCAGAAGCAGGCGGCCAAGGCCCATGCCAAGCAGTTCCGCAAGGAACGGCGCGGCGAACGGCGCAAGCGCAGCGCACCAGCCTCCCCTCCCGCTCGCAAGGGCAAGCCGGCAGCCGGCGCAAAGCCGGGCGCGAAGCCGACTGGCAAGCCCGGACCCAAGCCGGGCGGCCGGCCGGGAGCGAGGCCCGGCGGCAAGCCCGCCGCAAAGTTCAGTCCGCCCAGAGGACGCAAGTGACCATTCGCCTTGCCGTGTTCGATTGCGACGGGACACTGGTCGATGGCCAGGCAGCGGTGTGCAATGCCATGCGCGCTGCTTTCGCCACCGTAGGGCTTGATGCGCCAGCCGATTCGGCCGTCCGCCGGATCGTGGGGCTGAGCCTGCCGGTCGCCGTCCGCCATCTCGCACCCGACGCCGGGGCGGGACAGCACACCCATCTGGTGGAAGCCTATCGCGCGGCCTTTTTCGAGGCGCGCACCAACGGGCAGGTAGTGGAGCCTCTTTATGACGGTATCCGCGAGCTGCTCGTCGATCTGCACCGCAGCGGCTGGGTGCTGGGCGTGGCGACGGGCAAGTCGGACCGCGGCCTCAAGGGCTGCCTTGCCAATCACGGACTGACCGACCTGTTCGCCACGCTGCAAACGGCGGATCGCCACCCTTCCAAGCCTCATCCGGCCATGCTGGAACAGGCCATGGCCGATGCCTTTGCCAAGCCGGCGGGCACGGCGATGATCGGCGATACGGCCTATGATATCGAGATGGCGAAGGCGGCAGGGGCGCGGGCGATCGGGGTTTCCTGGGGCTATCATGCCGCGCAAGAGCTGATGGATGCCGGGGCCGAGGCCGTAGCGGCCAATGCCGGGGAGCTGCGGGAGTTGCTGCGATGACCGAGGAGGATCCGGCCCGCAGCCGTTATTTCACCATTTCCATGATCCGCCTGGCGGGCGTGGCCATGGTTCTGGCGGGTGCCCTGGTGGTGCGCCAGATCATCGAATGGCCTGTGGAAGCCGGCTATGCGCTGATCGCACTTGGCTTGGCCGATGTTTATATCGTGCCGCAGATACTCGCCCGCAAATGGCGGACACCCAAAAAATGAAGCGCTTTTACAAAGCTGTAGCAGTCGATCCTGTCGATACGGGCTGGCGCGTGACGCTGGACGGGCGCGGGATCAGGACCCAGCGCGGCGCGGCCCAGATCGTGCCCAGCCGCGCGCTGGCGGAAGCATTGGCGGCCGAGTGGGCGGGCCAGGGCGAGGAGATCGACACCGCTGCCTTTCGCTACCGCGATCTGGCCGATTACGCCATCGATGTGGCCGCAGTCGACCGTGCGCGCGAGGTCGATTCGATCCTGCGCTATGGTGAGACGGACACGCTCTGCTACCGCGCCGAGTGCGACGAACCGTTGTTCTCGCGCCAGGAAGCGTTGTGGGAACCTGTGCTCAAAAGGCTCGAACAGGTACACAAACTGCGCTTCGAGCGTGTGAGCGGCGTCATACACCGCTCACAGCCTCCTGAGACGCTCGCCGCTCTGAAAGGCCTGATCGAAACGCTGGACCCCTTCGCGCTGGCCGCGCTGAGAACCCTCTCCTCGCTCGCCGCATCGCTCTGCGTCGGGCTCGCCGCGCTGGAAGAAGGCGCCGATGCGGAGGCCCTGTGGGCCGTCGCCAATGCGGAGGAAGACTGGCAGGCAGAACAATGGGGCTGGGAATGGACGGCGGAAGAAAAACGCGCCCGCCGCCTTGCCGACTTCACTACCGCGCTGGACTTCGCGCGGCTGGCGAGGGCCGGATAAACGGAAGCTGGATACTGCCCGTTGGGATTTATCCCCGCGACCTAACTTTCGCCGGCCATGACAACGCGATTCCTGCCCGCCCTCTTTGCTTCGTAGAGGGCCAGATCGGCCAATTTCATCAACTCGTCCTGCTCGCGCGCCTGCGCTGTAGTCGCCACCCCGATGCTCACGGAAACGTTGATCGTACCCTCATCGGCGGGGACAGGTGTGGAGAAGATGGCTTCGCGAAGGCGATCGGCGACTTCCCGCGCCTGATTGCTGCCTGCAGCAGGCAATAGCGCCACGAACTCTTCGCCGCCGATGCGAAAGACCTTGTCCGCAGGGCGGACATTACGACGCATGATGCCGGAAATCGCTCGCAGCACCTCGTCGCCGACACCATGTCCGAACTGGTCGTTGATGCGCTTGAAGTGATCGATATCGATCGCAAGCAATGCAGCCTGTTCGCCGTGCCGCTTCTCGCGATCCTGCACCTCGCGGAACGCCTCATCGAAGGAACGGCGATTGCCAAGCCCCGTCAGCGTATCGTGATGGGCAAGCCTGGAGAGTGCTTCCTCCGACTCATGGATGCGGCCGATCATGTCGTTGAATTCTTCGGCCACCCGGTGAAGTTCGGAAGGAAGGGCAATCTCTATCCGGTGCTGGCGGTCTCCATCCGCAAAGAGGGCAGCCCCCTTCACCAGGCGATCCACGCTGGCGGACAATATCCGCCCCACAAAAAGTACGCCGACAATGATGGAGAGAAACGAAATGGCGCCGGCGATGCCTGCTATCCAGACGGAGCGTTCGTAAGCGCGCACCGCCGCGTCGTGATCGTCGCTGATTTTCCTGCTGACCTGATCGTAGACTGCCGTAAGCCTGTCATTGGCGGCCGCTGCCGCACCGTGAAACCTCTGAAGCGTCGCGGCCGTTTCGGCCTGACTGGTCGGTGCTATCACGGAAATGAGGTCCGTTGCGTGCCGGTCGGCAACGGTCCAATCCTCCCGCGCCCGCGCAAGCAATCCGAGCGTTACCGGATCGCCCCGCAGAGCATCCTCCAATCGCACGAATTCCACTTCGATCCGTTCTCGCAAAGCACGATAAGTTGGCGGAGCCACATGATTCTGCATCTCCGCGAACTCGTCCACCGGTGGCAGCGTTTCCCAGACAAGCAGGCGCAAATGCTGGATAGGGGCGCTTTGCTCGCGCTGACGGAACGCAACATCGTCAAATGGTGCGATTACTCCGCGATTGAGGAGGAGAAAGCCGCCGGCAGCCGAGATGAAGAGGGGAAAGATCGCGACGATCATTCCCAGAGCGATCCAAAACCGCAACGGCCTGCTTCGCAAGATTCCAATCAATGCCTCTACCCCCGATGTCACCTTCCGCGTCCTGTGGAACGCCAGGCGATTATCCAGGATGAGGTTTATACCTAGGTCGAGGTTTACAAATGTCGAACCCTGGGAGCGCCCGGCGCGAATTGCTGCATCGAACCCGGGCGGCGGGGACAGATTGCGAAGGGCATGACTGGGCCCACTCGCCCTATCCGATCCACTCCGCCACTTCGGCGGCGACCGTGTTGGCCGCTTCGTTCAGCGCCGGGGCGACGCTGGCGGCGTCGGGAGCCACGCCGCTCACCTTCGCTTCGAAGCGGCGGGTGAGAATCTGGCCGTCGGGCTGGCTGAGCACTGCATCGAAGCGCACCACCACCGAACTGCTGGACGCATCATAACCCATTTCGCCAAGCTGGCCGGAAAGCCTGGTGGCTGCCGCATAGGCGGTGTCACCGCCTTCGACGACCAGCCTGGTCTGCCTTGCGCGGATCGTTTCGGCGAGCAGCCGGCCGAACAGGCGCGCGGGCTTTTCCACCCATACGGCGTCCTTCAGATAGGCGACAGTCGAGGCATCGACCTGCACCGGCACCCGAGCGACATCTAGCCGCTGCGGGGCGTCGGGCTCCATCACCGCCAGCGCCTGCGCCATCGTGCCATTGGCCGAAAGCCCGGCCGGGGCGGCCGCGGTAGGAGTGAGCGTGAACAGGGTCGGCGGTGGCTCCGCACCGCCAAGGCTGACACAGCCCGACAATGCGGCCGGCAGAGCCAGCGCGAGTGCGATCGCCGAGAGCCCGGCCCGTTGCTTCCCGATCATCGCGAGCCCCTTCATGGCCAAATCCCTCATGGCTTGTAATCCGGCAGGTCGTTGCCCTTGAGCAATGCCCCTGCGCCCTGATTGTCGATCTTCTCGGTGATCTTGCGCAGCGCCTTGCTCGCCTCGCGCAGATCGCGCAGCGTCGCTTCCGCGGCGGGCAAGGTGCTTTCGGAAAGCTGGCGCGTGGCGGGCTGCGCGCTCCTGAGCGTCTCGTCCAGCGATTCCGCTGCCACCTTGGCCGATTTCAGCGTGTCCCTCAGCTGCGCGGCCAATTGCTCGCCATCCTTCTTCAGCAGGCCATCGGCCGTGCCCATGGTCTTTTCGAAGGCGGCAAGGCTGCCCGCGGCCTGGCGCAGGGTGGCCTGCAACTCGGTCAGCGTCGCCTCGATCTGGGGCGAAGCATCGGCCACCTGATCGGTCAGCCGCTGGGTATTCTTGAGGATGCCGGCGATGGATGCCTGGTTATCGTCCGACATCAGCTGGGTCAGCCGTTCGGTCAGCGTCGCCAGCCGTTCGAGCAGCAGCGGCGCGTTGGAAAGGATTTCGCCCAGCCCGCCCGGCTTGGCCGCGATCGTGGGCTTGCCTTCCAGGCAACTGGTATTTTCGCAAGTGATGGCCGGGGCCCCGTCGCGCGCGCCATCGAGCTGGATCTTGGAGGAACCGGTAAAGCTCGACTGGACGGTGGCGACCGTGCCCAGCAGGATCGGGACATCCTTGCCCACATTGATCCTTACGCGGACATATTCCGGGTTCTTCGGCCACAGCTCGATTTCCGAAATCTCGCCCACGGGAACGCCCGAAAAGGTCACGCTGGAGCCCTTGGCCAGCCCATCGACCGACTGCTTGAAGAAGATATCGTAATCCTTCTTCTGCGATCCGCTGAGCCCGGCGACCCACATGATGAACGCCGCCAGCGCCGCCAGCAGGAACAGGGTGACAGCACCTACCCAGACATGGTTCGCGCGCGTTTCCATCGGCCGTCTATGCCCCTCTGCCCGTCGGCTTGTCCATCGCCTTCGCCCGATCCTGCCCAACCCGCTTGTGGTCGGCGCGATCCTGGCTGGCTTTTGCCGCCCGCCCGCGCGGGCCGTTGAAATATTCCTGGATCCACGGATGGTCCATCGCCAGCAATTCAGGGATAGAGCCCACTCCGATCACCTTGCCATCGGCCAGCACTGCCACCCGATCGCAAATCTCGTACAGCGTATCGAGATCGTGGGTGATGAGAAACACGGTCAGCCCCAGCACATCGGCCAATTCGCGAGTCAGCCGGTCGAATGCGGCCGCGCCCACCGGATCGAGCCCCGCTGTCGGTTCGTCAAGGAACAGCAGTTCCGGATCGAGTGCCAGCGCCCGCGCCAGCCCTGCGCGCTTCCTCATGCCGCCCGAAAGTTCGGACGGGAACTTGCTCGCCGTCTCGTCCGGCAGGCCGGAAAGACGCACCTTGAACCGCGCGATCTCGTGGCGCAGCTGGGCATCCAGCTCTGGATAGAATTCTCGCAGGGGCACTTCCACATTCTCCCCCACGGAGAGAGTGGAAAACAATGCGCCGCCCTGGAACAACACCCCCCAGCGGGAGCGTATGTCGGCCTGGCGGCCTTCCCCGAGGTCGGTCACTTCGTGGCCCAGCACTTCGATATGGCCGGCAGAAGGTATCTGCAGCCCGATGATGGAGCGCATCAGTACCGATTTGCCGGTGCCCGATCCGCCGACCACGCCCAGCACTTCCCCGCGCCGGACCTTGAGGTCCAGCCCGTCATGCACCGTGTGCCCGTCAAACCGGTTGACCAGCCCTTCCACCACCACGGGATAATCCCCCTGGTAGCGCTCGGGATCGAACGGCAGGGCGCGGCCCTGCACCCTGGCAAGAATCTGCTCCTCGCTCATCCCCAGCCCACTTCCGTGAAGAATACGGCGAAGAAGGCATCCAGCACGATCACCATGAAGATGCCCTGCACCACGGCCATGGTGGTGCGCAGGCCCACCTGCTCGGAATTGCCCTGTACCTGCATGCCCTGATAGCAGCCCGCCAGCGCCACGATCAGCCCGAAGACCGGCGCCTTGACCATACACACCCAGATATCGTGCAACGGCACCACTTCCTGAATGCGGCTGAGGAAAGTGCCGAAGGGAATACCCAGCGTGAGGTCCGAAATCACTGCGCCGCCGATGATCGCGAGCCCGGCGGAATAGAAGCCCAGCAGCGGCATCATGAACACCGCCGCCATCAGGCGCGGCAGGATCAGCGCCTCCATCGGGGAAACCCCGATAGTGCGCATCGCATCGACTTCCTCGGTCAGCTTCATCGTGCCGATCTGCGCCGCGAAGGCGGAGCCGGATCGGCCCGCGACCATGATCGCGGTCATCAGCACGCCCAATTCGCGGATCGCCAGCCGCCCGGTGAGGTTCACCGTGTAGATTTCCGCCCCGAACTGACGCAGCTGTACCGCGCCCTGCTGGGCAATGACGATGCCGATCAGGAAACTCATCAGGCCGATGATGAACAGCGCCGAGACCCCCACCAGCTCGAGCTGGCGGGTGATGGAAGCGAAGCGCAACCGGCTGGGGTGCATCACCAGCGAACCGAAGGCCACGAGGATCGCCCCCAGGAAGCCCAGCAGGCGGACCACGCCAACGCCCCCATTATACACGTGGTTGCCGATGGAAGCGGGTACGCGGGAAATCAGCGGCAGGCGTTCCGGCTCAATCTCCGCATCGTTCTGCGAGCCCTGCACCGCCTCGATCAGGCGGCGGGCATCCTCGCTGGCGCCAGTGATTTTCGCGCCGCTGTCACGCGCGAAGCGCCACACGGTCCAGGCGCCCACCGTATCCACCAGCCCCGCACCGGACAGGTCGATTTCCGCAACCGGCTCCTGCCAGTCGCGCAGCTTGCGATCGAGCACGCCGATGGAGGAAATCAGCAAGGGGCCGGTCAGCGCCAGCCGGGTGCCGCCGCTGGCGTCGGTTTCAGCCGTGAAGTCAGCCCATTCCCTCATACGGGTGAGCTATGCGGGCAAAATGGGGCCGCGACAAGGCTAAGCCGGCGGATCGACGCCGCATGCCAGGTCATTGGGCATTGCACCGCACAATCGCGGCTGGCAAAGGCCCAAGCCAGTATGAGCGACACTCTGGACAAGACTTTCGACCCGGCCGCAATCGAGGCCAAGTGGTATTCCCATTGGGAGAGCAACGGCCTGTTCCGGCCCGAGCGGCCCGATGCCCAGCCCTTCACCATCGTGAACCCGCCGCCTAACGTAACCGGCAGCCTGCATATCGGGCACGCGCTGGACAATACGCTGCAGGACGTCGTCGTGCGGTACGAGCGGCTGCGCGGCAAGGATGCGCTGTGGGTGGTGGGCATGGACCATGCGGGCATCGCCACGCAGATGGTGGTCGAACGCCAGATGGAATCCCGGCAAGACAAGCGCACCAACTACACCCGCGAGCAATTCGTGGAGAAGGTGTGGGAATGGAAGGCCGAAAGCGGCGGCGCTATTACCGGCCAGCTGCGCCGCCTGGGCTGCTCCATGGACTGGAGCCGCGAGCAGTTCACCATGGACCCGCACTTCACCCGCGCGGTGCTCAAGGTGTTCGTGGACCTGTATAATCAGGGCCTGATCTATCGCGACAAGCGTCTGGTGAACTGGGACCCCAAGCTGAAGACCGCCATTTCCGACCTCGAAGTGGAAACCCGCGAGGTTCAGGGCGGCTTCTGGCACTTCAAATATCCGCTGGCCGATGGTGTCACGCTGGATAATGGGCAGGACTATATCGAAGTCGCCACCACCCGGCCCGAAACGATGCTGGCCGATATGGCCGTGGCCGTGAATGCTGAGGATGATCGGTACAAGTCGGTCATCGGCAAGGAAATCCTCCAGCCGATCACCGGCCGCCGCTTCCGCATCGTGGCCGATGAACATGCCGACCCCGAACTGGGCAGCGGTGCGGTGAAGATCACGCCGGGGCATGATTTCAACGACTTCGAAGTGGGCAAGCGCGCCGGGATCGCAGCTGGCGACATGCTCAACATGCTCGATGAGAATGCCTGCGTGGTGCAGACCTCGGACGGACTGGTGCCGGAAGAATTCCTCGGGCTGGACCGTTTCGATGCGCGTGCGCTGGTGGTCGAGCGGATGAAGGAACTCGGCTTCCTCATCCCGCATGTGACGAAGGACAAGGAAGGCAACGAGGTTCTGCACGATGCCGAACCGCGCACGATCCAGACGCCCTTCGGCGATCGCGGCGGCGTGGTGATCGAACCCTGGCTGACCGATCAGTGGTATGTCGATGCGGCAACGCTCGCCCAGCCCGCGATGGAAGCGGTGCGGAGCGGCGCCATCGAGATCGTGCCCAAGAGCTGGGAAAAGACCTATTTCAACTGGATGGAGAACATCCAGCCCTGGTGCGTTTCCCGCCAGCTGTGGTGGGGCCACCGGATTCCGGCCTGGTATGACGAAGATGGCAATGTCTTCGTGGCCGAGACGGAGGAAGAGGCGCAGGCACAGGCAGGCAACAAGCTGCTGACCCGCGATTCCGACGTTCTCGACACCTGGTTCTCCTCCGCCCTGTGGCCCTTCGCCACGCTGGGCTGGCCGGACGAGACCGAGCTGCTGGCCAAGCATTATCCCAACGATCTGCTGATTTCCGGCTTCGACATATTGTTCTTCTGGGATGCGCGCATGGCGATGCAGGGCATCCATTTCATGAAGGAAGTTCCGTGGAAGCGGCTCTACCTTCATGGCCTCGTCCGCGCGCCGGACGGGGCGAAGATGTCCAAGTCCAAGGGCAATGTGGTCGATCCGCTGGGCCTGATCGACAAATATGGCGCGGATGCGCTGCGCTTCTTCATGGCGGCGATGGAAAGCCAGGGCCGCGACATCAAGATGGATGAGAAGCGGGTCGAAGGATATCGCAACTTCGCCACCAAGCTGTGGAACGCTACGCGCTTCTGCCAGTCAAACGGCATCGGCGCCTCCGCCTCCATCGAGGCTCCTGCCGCTACCAGTGCGGTCAACAAATGGATCATCGGCGAAGTCGTGGAAACCGTGGCCGAGCTGGACAAGGCCATGGCCGAACTCCGCTTCGACGCGGCGGCCAATGCCATCTACCACTTCGTGTGGGATACTTTCTGCGACTGGTACATCGAACTCATCAAGGGCAATTTCGACGAGGAAACCAAGGCCGTCGCCGGCTGGGTGCTCGACCAGATTCTGGTGATGCTGCATCCCTTTATGCCCTTCATCACCGAAGAGCTGTGGAATGCCCAAGGCGCCCGGCCCGATGAGCTGATCGTGGCGAGATGGCCGGAACCGGGCGCCGCGGTCGATCCGGCGGCCAAGGCTGAAGTGGAATGGCTGATCGCGCTCACCTCCAACATCCGCACCGCCAAGAACGAGCTGGGCATTGCGCCGGGCGCCAAGCTGGAGGCCTATCTCGAAGCGCCCAGCCCGCTCGGCAAGGGCGTGATCGAAGCCAATGTGGCGGCGATCGAACGGCTCGTCCGTCTCTCCGCCATCCACTTCGCACCCGCTCCGGCGGGCGCGGCCATGCAGATCGGCGCAGGGGGCGACAGCTTCGTCATCCCGCTGGAAGGCATCATCGACATCGAGGCCGAGAAGGCCCGCCTGACCAAGGCGCTGGAGGCTTCGCGCAAGGAAGCCAAATCGCTCGAAGGGCGGCTGAACAATCCCGCCTTTGTCGAGAAGGCCAAGCCCGAAGCCGTCGAGAAGGCCCGCGCCGACCACGCCCACCACGCTGCCGAGGCAGAGCGGCTGGCGGCGGCACTGGAACGGTTGGGGTGAGGCTGGCGTTTCCGATCCTCTCCGGCACGGGGAGGGGGACCGGCCACCGGCCGGTGGAGGGGCACGCGCGGGCGCGCGGAACCGCTGAGATTGCATGGCAGGGCAACTGCCCCTCCACCATGCTTCGCATGGTCCCCGTCCCCGTTTCGGGGAGGATCTAGGATGCCCCTGACCCTCGCCACCACCACGCCCGGCGAGCCGGAGATCTTCGCCTCGATCCAGGGCGAAGGCCCCTCCATGGGCAAGCCCTGCGCCTTCGTGCGCCTCTCGCGCTGCAATCTTGCCTGTGTGTGGTGCGACACGGCCTATACCTGGCGCTTCACCGGCGATAACCGCCCGCACCGCGATGGAATCGCCTATGATCGCGCGGAAAACCAGCTGACCCTGCCCGAGGAAGATGTGGCTGCCCGCATCGCTGCATTGGGGATGAAACGGCTGGTGATCACCGGGGGCGAGCCGCTGCTGCAGGCCCCTGCCCTCGCCCGGATGCTGGAGCATCTGCCAGACACCATCGTAGAGATCGAGACCAACGGCACGGTGAAGCCCACCGAGGCGCTCGCCCGATTCGTGGCGCAATACAATGTCAGCCCCAAGCTGTCGCACAGCGGCAATCCGGCAGAACTCGCGCTTATCCCCGAACGCCTTGCTGCCTGGGTGGCAGAGCCCAGGGCCACCTTCAAATTCGTGGTCGCCAGTGTGGAAGACGTGGCCGAAGTGCTGGCGCTGGCGGAACTCCACGCAATTCCACGCGATCGCATCATGCTGATGGGCGAAGGCACCGACCAGCAGACGCTGGAAGCCCGTGAGGCCTGGCTGGCGGATATCTGCATCGGCGAGTCTTTGACTCTGTCCAAAAGGTTGCACATCCAGCTTTTTGGAGACAGTAGGGGCACATGAGCGGAGCTTCAGAATCCGGGCTGCCCCAAGGCGGCGCAATGACGGAAACCGGTTCGCCCCAGGGCGGCCATGCAGCGCAATCCGGTCCCCCCAGGGGTGGGCCGGGCGGAAAGATGCGCGGCGACCTCACGCAGGGCCCGATCCTGCGCACGCTGATCATGTTCAGCATCCCCACATTGATGGCCAATGTGCTCCAGTCGCTGTCGGGCACGGTCAATTCGATCTGGGTCGGGCGGCTGATCGGGGAAGAGGCGCTGGCTGCCACCGCCAATGCCAATATCGTGATGTTCCTGGTTTCCAGCGCCGCCTTCGGCTTCGGCATGGCGGGCACGGTGAAGATCGGCCAGCGCTTCGGCGCCCGGGACGTGGACGGCGCAAGGCGGACCTTCGGCACTGCCGTCGGCTTCTGCAGCCTGCTGATGATCGCCATCGCCGCGCTGGGCTGGTATGTCGCGCCCGGACTGCTGAGCCTGCTGAAGACGCCGGCAGGCGCCTATCCGCTGGCGCTCACTTACCTGCGGATCATTTTCCTCTCCATGCCGTTCATGATGGTCTCCATCATCCTCACCATGGGGCTGCGCGGCACCGGGGATTCACGCACGCCGTTGATCTTCATGGGAGTAACCGTGGCGATCGATGCGGTATTCAATCCGCTGCTTATCGCCGGTTTCGGACCGATTCCTCCGCTGGGTATCGCAGGGTCCGCCCTCGCCACCATGCTGGCCAGCTTCATCTCCTTCCTGGGCATGATCGTCTATGTCTATGCCAAGGATCTGCCGCTGCGCCTGCGCGGCAGCGAAATCGCCTATCTGCGTCCCCGGCGTGACGAACTGGGCTTCATCATCACCAAGGGCATGCCGATGGGCGCGCAAATGCTGGTGATGAGCGCGGCAGGCATCATCGTGGTGGGGCTGGTCAACCGCGAAGGGCTGCTGATGACCGCCGCCTATGGCGCGGCGATGCAGCTGTTCACCTATATCCAGATGCCTGCCATGGCCATCGGCGGCGCAGTGAGCGCGATGGCCGCGCAGTTCATCGGCGCGCGCAAGTGGGATCGGCTGGACCATGTCACCCGCGCAGGCGTGATCGTGAATTTCGTGATGACCGGCATCCTCACGATCATTCTGCTGCTGCTCGACCGTCCGGCGCTGGGCCTGTTCCTGGGGCCCGACAGCCCGGCCGTGCCGCTGGGCCGGCATATCCAGTTGCTGGCCAGCTGGAACTTCATCTTCTTCGGCGTAACCATGGTCTATTCCGCCACCATGCGCGCGGGCGGCGCAGTGATGGTGCCGCTGATCATCATCGCCGTCGCGCTCTATCCGGTGCGACTGGGTTTCTACTGGCTGACCTATGACTGGCTGGGCGCCGATGCGATCTGGTTCAGCTTCCCGGTCGGCGCCTTTGCCGGGCTGGTGCTTGGCTGGTGGTTCTACCACTATTCCTCATGGCGCGAGGTCGCCAGGGGCGAGGATGAGGAGGAAGCGGTGGAGCAGGCACAGGCCAGCGGCGAACCCGCCGGTCGCTTCAAGCCTTCGGTGTGATGGATTTGCCTTTTTAGAGCAGGCCGAAGACAACCGCCGCAGTTCCTCATCATTGCGCGGACCGTGGGTCCGAAGCAATCCAGGGCCCAACGCGTTTCGCCCTGGTTTGCTTCGCTATGCTCGCAACGACGAAATATCTCGAAGCAGGGGCGGGATGGAATTCACCGCCCCTGACTGCGCCAGCGCTGAACGACGCGCTGCACCATGTCCTCTTCGCCGCCGGACTGGCGCCACAGATCGACGAAGCTGGGATCTTCCGAAGCAGGACGCTTGGATTCCTCAAGATTGTCGAAGGAAACGCGGATCGGGATCGCCACGCCCTCGCCCACGATGATGCATTCGCGGTTACGCAGCGCCGGGATCGAATCGAGGAACCCACGCGCGCCTTCGGGCATGGCCGCCTTCACGAAGGCCTGGTCGCGATCATTGTTGAGACGCATGGAGATGATCGTACCGCATTGGGAAAGCACGCCTTCCGCAAGGTCCGACGGTCGCTGCGTGATGAGGCCCAGAGAGACCCCGTATTTGCGGCCTTCCTTGGCGATACGGGAAAGGATGCGCCCCACTGAAGAACCGTCGGCATTCTTCTCATTGGGCACGTAGCGATGCGCTTCTTCGCATACCAGCAGGATCGGGCGCTGCTTTTCCTCGCGGCCCCAGATCGCGAAATCGAACACGAGCCGCGAAAGCACCGCCACCACGGTTGAGGTGATATCCGAAGGCACGCCCGACACGTCGATGATGGAGATCGGCCGGCCAGAGGGCGGCATGCGGAAAATCTTGGCGATGAATTCCGCCATCGTATCGCCCACCAGCATGCCGGAGAACATGAACTGATAGCGCGGATCGTTCTTGAGTTCGTCGATCTTGGTCTTGATCCGCATATAGGGCGCTGACGAGGTTGCCTTGTCGAGCTTGCCCATCTCGTTCTGGATGATGTTGGTCAGGTCCGAGAGGAGATAGGGGATCGGCGAATCCACCGTGATCTTGCCCATCGTTTCGGCCAGGCGATTCTTGCTGCGCGCCTCCAGCAGGCATTTGGCGAGAATATCTGCATCTTCCTGGAAGGCATTGCCCGTGGATTTCAGGAACACTTCGCAATGTTCTTCGAAATTCATCAGCCAATAGGGCATCTGCAGGTTCGAAACGTCGTAGATCACGCCAGTGGCGCGGAACGCGGCGGAATATTCTCCGTGCGGGTCCACCATCACGATGTGGCCCTGCGGCGCCGCCTCGCAGATGCGATGCAGGATCAGGGCCGCGCTGGTCGACTTGCCGGTACCGGTGGAGCCCAGCAGGGCGAAATGCTTGCCCAGCATCGCGTCGACGTAAATCCCCGCGCGGATATCGCTGGTGGGATAGACAGTGCCGACCTGGATCGCGG
Source organism: Sphingomonadaceae bacterium (assembly GCA_035497315.1). Taxonomy (GTDB): domain Bacteria; phylum Pseudomonadota; class Alphaproteobacteria; order Sphingomonadales; family Sphingomonadaceae; genus Andeanibacterium. Next base: position 24,651 of record DATJDU010000077.1, on the reverse strand, counting down.
AGCGTCCGTCAGATGCATAGATCTGTCGCAAATCGGCGTTGGTGGCGGGATAGATCAACGCCCCGGGGATGGGATAGCGCGTCACGCCGCGGCGGAAGCCGTGGATGCGCCCGGTCAGCCGCTCTTCCTCGCCTTCGCCCAGAAAGTCGATATTGGCCACGATGCTCGCGGTTCCGCCGCGCCGGTCCTGCCGCTGGTTGCGCACGCTGGCCAGCAACCAGCCACCGGAAACGCGAATCTTGATCTGGCTGCCTACCTGACCCGCCAAGGCGATGGAGGCATCAGCGTCCTCCGCGCATTCGTTCAGCCGCTCAAGGTCCAGCGCGATCTGCGAGCTCGAACCGGCGATTTCCAGCACCACGCCGATGGGCTGGCTGGCATTCTCGCTGACCGATACGGCCACGCGCTGAGGCGCGCCCTGCGGGGCAGCAGCCTGGGGCATTGCCTGGCCGGGCTGCGCGGGAGGGACGGTGCGGCCCAGTTCCTGCGGCGGCTCGGCCGGTTGAACAGATCGAAAATACTGCTTGCCCAGGTCGTTCATTTGGCCCCCGCAGTGGCGTTGCTCAAAAAACAAGAGCCTTGCGGATAGGAAAATGACGTTAAAATCGCGTCAATGCCGCAATTGGAGGGCGAATCAGGCCAATGCGAAGAGCCGGCCGGCGATCCAGCCCATAAGTACCGAAAGCGCGCAGGCGATCATGCCGTAGAAGAAAGGCTGATCCTGGGCGAACAGCGCAATGAAACGCTCGAAACCCAGCTTGCGCACTTCTACGCGCGACACTGCCGAGGCTACCACGCGCCCGCGCGTGATGGCAAAGGTTTCAGCCGTATAAGTGCCGGTCTGCACGCTGGAGGGCAGCGCGATGCGCGCCTGGTAGAGCACCTGCTCGCTCACCGACACACCCTTGTCATCCTGCTTGTAGAGCCCTTCCCGCGAGCGCAAATCAACCAGGCCCGCTGCAAAGCGCGCCTGTTCTTGCGGATCGATCGCCCCGATGGGCGAAAGCTGCAGCCAGTCGAGCCCCAGTTCGTAGATCGCGGCCGTGCGATCATCCACGATATCCTTGATCGGGCGGGAACTGGCGACGGCAAAGAAAGCCGGAGCGGAGCGAAAATCGCTGCTGTCGGCATTGACCCACATGCCCGCGATCTTCTGCTTTTCCCGCAAGCGGATCGACTGGGTCGGCCCTTTCAGCACCACCACAATATCGTAATCGCGCCCCGCGCGAATGCCGCTGGGATCGAGGATCGCGCCGTAAAGCAGCAATTCCGTGCCGGTGAAGCCCTGCCGCACCTGAATCTCATGCTGGGAAACCTCCGGCACCAGAATGGGATCACGCTGGCCAGAAAGGGCAAAAAAGGCGGAAAGCGCCAGGAAAACGGAAGCAGCCCGGCGGATCATAGCGGCACCACTGTGTAAATCTCGTCCGGCTGCACGCCCAGGCCAAAGGCCATGCGCAACGCAATGACTAGCACGATAGCCGCCAGTGCGAGGCGCAGATAGACGGGCTTCGCCTTCTGCGCGAACTTCACCCCCAATTGCGCGCCCGTGACCGATCCCACCAGCAGCAGCCCTGCCAGCACCATATCCACCGCCTTTGTCGTAAGCGAATGCATCATGGTGGTGACCATGGTCACGAACAGGATCTGGAACAGCGACGTGCCGACCACGACATTGGCGCTCATCCCCAGAATGTAGAGCATGGCGGGCACCAGGATGAACCCGCCACCCACGCCCATCAGCATCGTCATGATGCCAGTCACGATCCCCAGGATCAGCGGCGCGAGCGGGGAGATGTAGAGGCCCGAGCGATAGAAGCGCCAGCGCAGCGGCAAGCTGGCCACCAGCGGGTGGTGCCGCCGCTTGCGCGCGGGCGGCGCGGTGCCGCTGCGCATGGCACGGATGGTCTGGATGCTCTCACGCATCATCAGCGAACCGATCGTGCCGAGCAACACGACATAGAGGATATTGATGACCGTATCGATCTGGCCGATCGCTTCCAGAACGCGGAACAGCACGGCACCGATCCCGGTTCCGATCACGCCGCCAGCCACCATCACCGCACCGATACGGTAATCCACCCCGCCCCGGCGCGTATGGGCCAGAACGCCCGAAACGCTGGCACCGGTAACCTGACTGGCCGCACTGGCCGCCGCGACAGTGGGGGGCACCCCATAGAAAATCAGCAACGGTGTGGTCAGGAACCCCCCGCCAACCCCGAAAATGCCGGACAGGAGACCCGTGAGCGCTCCCAGGCCAACGATCACCAGACCGTTGACCGCCAGATTGGCGATGGGAAGGTACACATCCATGGCCCCGCCTAACGCAGCCGTGCGGCGGATTAAAGGCGCAGTGCCCGAAATTCCGCCGAAATCAGGTGGAAGAGCCTGTCAGAACCCCGTCGACAGCGTCACCGCCGGACCGTCGGACGGCTCCGCCTCACCCGCAACGCGCAAACGCCAGTCGACCGACACGCGCGAACCCATCTTGCCCACCGGCACGTAAACCGAAGCGGTAGGCCCGACATCCAGCCGCGCTGCGCCTTTCTGCGCCCCGCCCCAGGCACCCACACCCGCATTCACTTCCAGCTTGCCGATATTCACCGCCGGGCGCTCCAACCGCGCTTGCCCATCCACAAAAGCGCTCGAATAGTCGCCCCAGACATAGCCACCTTGCGCATAGGCTTCCGCCCTGACGCCCAGCGGCAGTTCCACGCGCGGCAATTGCGCCACCGCATAGGCGGCGGGCCGGATCGATGTACGCCCGTTTACCTGCGTAACTCGCCCTTCGGCCGCAAGGGTTACCGGCACCCCGGCAAGAGGCCGAACAGACGCGCCCAGCGCCCCTTCCACTTCCTGGGCCCCACCTAGTGCCTGGCTGACGCGGGCGTAGAGTTCCGGCCGGTAGGAACTGGTGGGTATCACCCGGTAACGCAGGACCGTACCAGCCTGGCTCTGCCCATAGCTGCCCTTGCCCGAAGTGAGTGCGGAGGTCGTATCCCGGCGAAGCATCGCCCAGCCATCCGCAGCCCAACGGCGCAAGGGCGATGCCTCAGCCGAGAGCGCGGCAGGCTGGAAGGGCGCGCTCTGCGGTGCTGGAGCGGCAGGAGCAGCCCGAGCGCCATCCTGAATGCTCCCGCTTCCGCCTGCGAGCGAATAGGACCATGGCAGAATTCCGCCGCCAGCCGACTGGGCCTGCTGAACCGGCCAGCCGGACCCGGCCGCAATGCCCTGCGTCGCCATGGCAGGTCCAGTGCGGGCAAGGCCGAGCTGCATGATGATCCGTTCCAGCAACCCAAGGTCCGGTTCGGAAACCACATAAACAATGGCTGGCGACGCGGCGGAAGGCCCCTGGGCGACGGGCTGGGTGAAGGAAGGCGGAACGGCGGCGAGCGCCGGCTGGGCCATGGCCGGAACGCCAAAGGCCTGCGCCGCTTGCAGGTGCGGCGCTTCCCAGAATGCCCCACGGACGGCGATCCAGCCCCCCAGGACCAGCAACAGCATCAGAACCGGATGCCCGCGTGGACGCCTGTACATGCTCATGCCGCAGTTTCCTTCGCCATGGCTGCCGGGTGAGCGTGGTGATGGGTCTTATCCCATTGCGGGGCACCACCAGCCAGGCTTCCGATGTAGGCAAACAACGCCCGCTTGCCAGCCAAGATCGCAACGATGTTCGCCACCGGTATCCGGGCAACAGCCCAGATCGCCTCACCGGGCCCATATTCGCGTGAGGTGAAGGCAAAGCGCATGGCCGCACGCCAGACGAAACTGGCAAAATTGACGACCACGAGCAGTTCGACGACAGGATCGTCCAGCCAATGGCGGCCATAACCCAGCCATTCGGCCGTCCACAGCACAACAGCTATCGCTAGCAGCAGATAGGCGGCGGCGAGCACTATGGCAGTGAGCGGCCCCCGCCGGTCGCGCATGCGCATCCACAGTTCCACCGGATGCGGGCTCCAGCCGAGACGATCCCACCCCTGGAAAGCGATTCCATGAACCCAGCGCGTCTTCTGGCGTACCGAGGGGCCGAGGCGGGCAGGAAAGCAGGCACGGGTCGCTACCAATTGCCCGTCATCCCCGCGCACACGCAGGAAACGAGCCTTGCCTCCGGCGGCCTTTACCCGAATACCGAGCTCGTAATCCTCGGTAAGGCTATCGACCGAGAAGGGCCCATCATTCCCAGGCCGGCCCCGAGCGAGCCGGGCCAGGATTGGACGGGCAAAGGCACAGCCGACGCCCGCCGCCGGAAGCCCGGCCGACAAGGCGTCGCGCACCACCATCGCCTTGGCATGGGCCTCGGCGAATTCCTCGCAATAATGGCCAGCGATCCAGCGCGAAGCTGCCTGCGGTTCCGGCCGCACGGGGATCTGGACGAAATCGGCATCTTCCAGCGCACGGTCGAGCACAGAGAGCGCCGCCGGATCGACCATATCCTCCGCATCGTGGAGCAGGACCATGCGATAAGGCTCCCCGCCACGGCGACGCTCATCATCGCCAAGGGCACGGTAGAGCCGGTTGAGGCAATCGGCCTTGGTCGTCGGCCCATCACGATCATGCAGCACCAGCCGCAGCCTGGAATCGCCACGCGCCGCCGCGATCACCGCCTCGGCCGTCGCGCGATCGTTGCGATAGCAACCGACATAAAGGGTCAGTTCTTGCTGTGGCCAGGCGGCCAAGGCGTGGGAAATAGTGGCGCCGATCACTTCGGCTTCCTGCCAGGCAGGTATCAGCACAGCTGCGCCGCCTGACAAAGGGCGCCCTCTCTCCCCAGCGCGGTCAATCGTCCGGGTGACCGCCCGGCCCGTGACCTTCAGCCAGACCCAGACCGCATCGACCGCCAATTCGTCAATCGCGCCGATCAGGAAGAAACATCCGGCAAAAAGCAGCAGCTCATGCTCTGCAAGCGCAAGCCAATCCAGCAGCGCGAGTGCTTCCCAGTCCACAGATGCGACCCCTGATTCCCCGACATATTGACGCTAGTGGGCAAGCACGCCACCCGCAATGCGAGAAATATCCAAACTGCGCCGCATTTGCTTGCATCGGCGGGCCCCATCGGAAATGGTCGGAGGATGCAGCAACAACGTTCCCTCCTCCATACCGCGGTACGACCTTTTCGCGCGCTGTTCGTCAGCGATGCCTTCGAAGGCGTGCTATTGATCGCAATTGCAGTGTTGGCCGTTCTCGTGGCCAATTCCTCGCTCTCTCATGCCTATCACGATTTCTTCCACAATCCGCTGGCGTGGACGCCCCTGCCCAAGCTCAATTCGGTCCATCTATGGATCAATGATGCGCTGATGGCGGTGTTCTTCTTCGTGGTGGGGCTGGAAGTTAAGCGCGAAATCGTGGCCGGCAATCTTGCCGATGCCAAGCAGCGGCGCCTGCCGGTAATGGCCGCGATTGCGGGAATGGCAGCCCCGGCGGCGGTGTTCATGCTGATTGCGGGCGGCGATGCACGGCTTCAGAACGGCTGGGCCATTCCCGCGGCGACCGACATCGCCTTTGCCATGGGGGTGATCGGCCTGCTGGGCAGCCGTGTGCCGGCATCGCTGCGCCTGTTCCTGCTGACCGTGGCGATCGTGGACGATATCGGCGCAGTGCTGGTGATCGCAGTCTTCTATACGGCCAATCTGAAATTCGTCTGGCTGATCGCCTCGCTGCTGGTTTTCGCAGGGCTTTACGGGCTCAACCGGATGCGCGTGAGCAGCATGGCACCTTATATTCTAGGGGCGCTGGTGCTGTGGTTCTGCGTGCTCAATTCGGGCATTCATGCCACGATTGCAGGCGTTGTGGCCGCCCTGGCCATTCCGATGCGGGAACGCAACGGCTCCACCATGCTCGAAACCATGGAACATGCCCTGGTGGGCTGGAACGCCTATCTGGTGGTGCCGCTGTTCGGCTTTGCCAATGCCGGGGTGGCGCTGGCTGGCATCGGCATGGAGGAAGCCCTCGCCCCGCTCCCCCTCGCGATTGGCGCCGGGCTCGTACTGGGCAAGCAGATCGGCATCTTTTCCTGCATCGTGCTGGCCGACAAGCTCGGCATCGCCAAGCGACCGGAAAACTCCAACTGGGCGCAGATATGGGGCACATCGGTGCTGTGCGGGATCGGCTTTACCATGAGCCTGTTCATCGCCGAACTGGCATTCCCCAGCCATCGTCTGCTGATCGAGGAGGCGAAAATCGGCATTCTGGCCGGATCGCTGATCTCGGCCTTGCTGGGTTACGCGATACTGCGCCTTTCCTCGAAGGAAACGGCAGCGGCCAAGCCCGCGTAACCCGCTTGGCGGGGCGGCTTACCAGCTGCCGGTGTTTTCCATGCTGGCCCAGGGTTCCTGCGGCGCAAGATGGCCGTCCTGCAGCAGTTCGATCGAGATTCCGTCGGGCGTCTTGATAAACGCCATGTGACCGTCGCGCGGAGGGCGGTTGATCGTGATGCCGGCGTCCATCAGGCGCTGGCAAGTCGCGTAGATGTCGTCGACCTCATAAGCCAGATGGCCGAAATTGCGGCCTCCGGCGTATTTCTCACCCTCCTCGCCTTCGGCCGGCCAGTTGTAGGTCAGCTCGACCTCGGCATCCTGCCCCGGAGCGGCAAGGAAGATCAGGGTGAAGCGACCCTTGTCGTTTTCCATGCGGCGGGTTTCTTCCAGCCCCAGCAGCTTGAAGAATTCCACGCTCGCATCAGGATCGGTTACCCGGATCATGCTGTGGAGATATTTGACCACGCTTTACTCCATTCATCGCTATTCAAACACGGTTCATCGGCATAATGGCATCGGTTCATCGTCCGCTCCCCGGACTCGAGGAGGATGCCTGCCATGAGTGACGATCCTAACGAACAAACCTCTGCCCCCGCCACCGCTTTCTGGCACAGGGCCGATGCGCGGCTCTTGTTGGGCAGCGCCACAATCCTTGCCGTGGGCCTTATCGCCGGCGGCTATCTGCTGGGCGACGGCTTGACCCGCGCCAAGGAGGCCGACCGATCGGTGACCGTGCGCGGCCTTGCCGAGCGCGATGTGACGGCGGACCTTGCCACCTGGACGATCTCCTATTCCTCCACAGCCGCGAACCTTGGCGAGGCCCAGGCGGCGGTCGATCGCGACACATTGCAGATCAAGGATTTCTTCAAGGAACTGGGCTTCCCGCAGGAGGCACTGGAACCCACGGCGGTGAATGTTTCCAGCTACAGCAATAACGGAATCCCGCAGTTTACCGTGCGTCAGCGCGTGACGCTGCGCAGCCAGGACATCAAGCGCGCGCAGGACGCGGTGCGCCGGCAGTTCGAGCTGGTACGCCGCGGCGTGGTGCTGGAGGAAGGTTCGGGCATGGCCTACACCTTCACCAAGCTCAATGCGATCAAGCCGGATATGGTGGCCGAGGCCACCAGGGATGCCCGCTCTTCGGCCGAACAGTTCGCGAAGGACAGCGGCACCGGCGTTGGCGGGATCAAGAGCGCGACCCAGGGCTATTTCTCGATCGATGCGCGCGATGGCGATCAGGGCGGCGGCTGGGGAGTGTCCGACACGCCGTTCAAGAAGGTCCGCGTCGTGACGACGGTGGATTTTTACCTGCGTTGAGACGCTGCCTGGCCTGTGCTCAAAAGCACTGAAGGCATACTCCAAGGGATCTGGAGCATATAGAAAAGGGCCCGCACCGTCGCCGGTGCGGGCCCTCGTTCTTTTCGGTTCGAAACCGCGCGACCCGAAGGCCGCAGCAGCTTAGAAGCTGACGCTCAGCGAGCCGACGATGGTGTCGTCGGTCACGCCATCAGCCGCGAAGAGCGAATCGTTTTCGACGCCGACATAGCTCACGCCCAGCGAGACGTTGCCCAGCACGGTCATCGAAGCGCCAACCGACCAGTCCCAAGCCTTGCTGTTGTTCGTGAGAGCAGCGGCCAGGCCACCGTCGGTGTAACCCACGTGACCGTTCAGGGTCAGGGGCGTCGAAGGAACGGCAATGGCAGCATCGGCCGAGAGGTAGAGGTTGTCATTGCTGCCCAGCGAATCCTGATCGGGCGAATAGGCAACGCCGAAGGTCAGAGCCAGGGGGCCGACGGTCGGCTTCACCTTGGCGTAGAGTTCGAACACGTCAGCCGGATCGACGTCGTTGGTCGGGTACAGATAGTAGGTCGCACCCACATCGATGCCGATGCCGTCAGTGATGTCACCGGCCCAGCCGGCGAACACGTCGAGTTCCATTTCGCCGTAGGTCGGGCTGTCTTCCAGCGAGGAAGCCCAGGTGCCGACATAGAAGCCCGGAGCGGTGTTCAGCGTAATACCGCCCTGGATCGCCGGATCGCCGCCCGACAGGCCGACGCCGCGGAAGCGATAGTCGGTGACGAGAGCGACATTGCCCGAAACGGTCACGATGGGGGTTTCTTCATCCTGCGCCATGGCGGGAGTAGCGGCAAGCGCGGCACCGGCGAGAACGGTAGCAGCCATCAGGCTGCGGACGGACGTAAGCATGGCAAGTTCCTTTAACTTGGTTTGGCCTCGTCCCACCTGCGTAAACAGCGGCCGCATCGTTGAGCGTGCTGGCCTGCCGTTTGCGCAATGAACTTGCCCAGCAGTGCTGCAGCGCACAAGACTTATTGCCAAGTGTCACATAAAATTCGCACTAGTGTGGATTTTCGGCATCACATAATTCCGGGCGCTCGATTCGGCCGTCCGAACGCAAACGCAGCTTGCAGCGCGCGAGGTGGACCTTAAATCGTGCCCAACGCCATGATCCAGACTCTGCGCAACCTCTTCTCCCTTCCAAAAGGGAACAAGGAACCCTCGGTCCCCGTGGGCAGGCGGATTTATGCCGTGGGCGATATCCACGGAAGGCTGGACCTATTCGAGGCGATGATCGAGGCGATCGAGCGCGACGAGGCCCATGGCCGCCCATTGCGCAGCACGGTAATCCTGCTGGGCGATCTGGTGGATCGCGGGCCCGACAGCGCCGGTGTGCTGGCCCGTGCGCGCGAATGGCAAAAGGCGCGCGACCTGCGCATCCTGACAGGGAATCACGAGGAAATGTTCCTCGAAAGCTTCAAGCACACGGAAGTGCTGCGCCACTTCCTGCGCTTCGGCGGGCGCGAGACCCTGCTAAGCTATGGCATCCAGCCGCGCGCGCGCAACAGGACGGAAATGATTGCCCTGCAGGAGCTGATGGCACGGCATATTCCGGCAGAAGATCTGCAGTTCATCCGTTCCTTCGAGGAATTGGTGGTGATCGGCAATTATGCCTTCGTCCATGCCGGCATCGCCCCCGGTGTGGCGCTGAAGCAGCAGCAGGGCCAGGATATGCGCTGGATTCGCGAGCCGTTCCTTTCGCATCAGGAACCGCATTCCCACGTCGTGGTCCATGGTCACACGATCACCGAAGAGGTCGTGATTCGCCCCAACCGAATCGGCATCGATACCGGCGCCTTCAACACCGGACGCTTGACCGCGCTCGTACTGGAGGGCACCGGGCGGCGGTTCATCGAGACCAAGGTCAAGAAGAAGAAGGGCGTGGTCACACACAACGTCACGCTCGACAGGAAGGCTGAAGCAGAATGAAGATTGCCATGGTTGGGGCAGGCTATGTCGGCCTGGTTTCCGGTGCCTGCCTTGCCGATTTCGGCCACGACGTGGTCTGCGTGGACAAGGACCCGGCCAAGATCGACGCGCTGCTGAACGGCGTGATGCCGATCTACGAGCCCGGCCTGGCCGAACTGGTCGGCGCCAATGTGAAATCCGGCCGCCTGTCCTTCACCAGCGAACTTGCCGAGGCAATGGACGGGGCCAGCGCGATCTTCATCGCGGTGGGCACTCCCTCGCGCCGGGGCGACGGCCATGCGGACCTGACCTTCGTCTATGAAGTGGCGCGCGAAGTGGGCGCCAATCTCAAGACTCCCGCCACCATAGTCACCAAATCCACCGTGCCCGTGGGCACGGGCGACGAGGTGGAACGGATCATCCGCGAATCCGGCACCGGCGTGCAGTTCGCCGTGGTCTCCAACCCCGAGTTCCTGCGCGAAGGCGCCGCCATCGGCGATTTCAAGCGGCCGGACCGCATCGTGATCGGCGCGGAAGACGAATTCGGCCGCCAGGTGATGAGCGAGGTCTATCGCCCGCTGTTCCTCAACAAGGCGCCGATCCTGTTCACCAGCCGCCGCTCGGCCGAACTGATCAAATATGCCGCCAATGCCTTCCTGGCGACCAAGATCACTTTCATCAACGAAATGGCCGACCTGTGCGAAAAGGTCGGCGCCGACGTGCAGGACGTGTCGCGCGGGATCGGGCTGGACAATCGCATCGGGCCGAAATTCCTCCATGCCGGGCCGGGCTATGGCGGATCGTGCTTCCCCAAGGACACGCTGGCCCTGCTCAAGACGGCAGAGGATTACGACAGCCCCACCCGCATCGTCGAAGCGGTGGTGAAAGTGAACGACAGCCGCAAGCGCGCCATGGGCCGCAAGGTGATCGAGGCACTGGGCGGCGGCGGACCGGAAGGCAATGGCGTGCGCGGCAAGCGCGTGGCCATGCTGGGCCTGACCTTCAAGCCCAATACGGACGACATGCGCGACAGCCCCTCCATCGCGGTGGCGCAGGCGCTGATCGACGCAGGGGTACATGTGGCCGCCTATGATCCCGAAGGCATGGAGCAGGCCCGGCCGCTGATGCCGGAAGTGGAGATGGTGGCCAGCCCCTATGAAGCGATCGAAGGCGCGGACGCCATCGTGATCGTCACCGAATGGGACGCCTTCCGCGCGCTGGACCTCGCCCGGGTGAAGCAGATCGCCAGGGCCCCGGTTCTGGTGGATTTGCGCAATGTCTACGAACCCTCGGAAATCCGCGCCGCCGGCTTCACCTATGTGAGCATCGGCCGGACCTGATCCGGGCGGCACCGACCCGATCGAACGTCTGGTTCAGGGCCTTGGGCCGGGACGACGGAAGGGCGGATTAGGGTCGGGAGCGGTCAAACCACCGATGCCCCTACCCTCCACCTTCGCAATGGGGGCCGGAGCGCTATCTGTCAGGCCTCACATAATTTGCCAGGGGGCCTGTAAGCCGGGTTCTGTATCGCGGACGGTATCCGATTTCCGGACCGTATCCCCGATGGCAGCCATTCATCTAGGCCACGGATTGCTCCGTGGCTCAAGCAACCAACCCGGGCAACTCGGCTCGAAACCAGCCTGCCCCGGACGAATCCGGGGTGCGTTGCCCCTATTCGGTCTTGCTCCGGGTGGGGTTTGCCATGCGGACCCTGTTACCAGCGCCCCGGTGCGCTTTTACCGCACCCTTTCACCCTTGCCTGTGAGGTTTCCCTCCATCGGCGGTATACTCTCTGTGGCACTTTCCCTGAGCTTCGGGAGCAAGTCCCTCGCCCGGCGGGCGTTACCCGCCACCCTTGTCTCGTGGAGCCCGGACTTTCCTCGACTGGTTCCCAGCTTTCGCTGGGACAGGCGCGGCTGCCCGGCCCCCTGGCTGCCCCTATCTAGTCAAGCCGCGGTCACGATCCAAGAGCAAACCGAACAGGATCGCGCCAAGCTCCCCATCTATCTCGCCATCGATCCGGCGCGGGCGCCAGCGGCGCTGGAAAGCGCGCACCGCCGCGCGGCCATCGGAGATGTCGTATCCGAAGCGTTCCAGCCCCAGCATGAAGGCGCCGTCGTTCTCGAAAGGCGAGCCCAGCGTCACTTTCGGGGTCCTCAGCACCAGATGCAGCGCGGCGAGCGTTTCCCAGTCGAACAATTCGCCCGGGTCGTCCTTGCGGGCAGGCGCAATGTCGGAATGGCCCAGGATATTGGCGCGCGGAATGTCGTGGCGCACCTTGATATCGGCCAGCAAGGGGATCAGCGCGCTCATCTGCTCTTCTGTGAAGGGACGATAGCCCCATTCATGGCCGGGATTGACCAGCTCGATCCCGATGCTGGCGGAATTCACATCGGTGATCCCGCGCCACATGCTGCGCCCGGCATGCCAGGCGCGCTTTTCCTCAGGCACGAGGCGGAAGACGGTGCCGTCTTCCTCGATCATGTAATGGGCGGAAACTTCGGCCGAAGGATCGCACATCCGCTCCAGCGCTTCGGCCCCGGTACGCATGCCCGTATAGTGGAGCACCACCATGGAGACAGGCAGCTTGCGCTCGTTCCAATTGGGAGAGGGTGTTTCGCGATCGACAAATTCGTTTTCGGTCACCCCTTGAGCCCCCTGCTCACCGGTGCGGCAACACCGCGCCAAGCACCAGCGCATCCTCACCCAGCGCATATTGTACCCCGCCGCCGGCCTGACTGGCCAGCAGGTGCATCATATGGGCAGGCGCGGTGCGGCTGGAAAGATCCTGTTGCGGCAGCGTGCCGTTGAGCGCGCGGCCGATGCTTTCGTCAAAGGCGATGCGCGGACCGGCGGCGCGCACGGCAATCTCGCTCGCCCCGCTGTTCAGTTCAGCGCCGATATCCAGCGTACCGCCACGCACCAGCGCATCCATGCCGATGGAGGCAAGGTTGAGCAGCAGCTTCACTGCCGGCTTGGGCAGCATCGGCTCGCGCACGGCCCAGTTGAGCGTGATCCGCCCGCTGTCGCCCGCCAGTGCCGCGATCACCTGCCGCGCCTCGCCCACGTCCACCTGTTCGCCAAAACCGCCCGCCGCCCCGAAGGCGAGGCGGAAGAATTTGAGCTTGTCGGCGCTGATCCTCGCGCTCTGCTCCAGCAATTCGAAACAGCGGGCGCGCATTTCCGGGTCTTTTTCTTCCGACAGCAGTTCCAGCCCGTTCGAAAGCGCGCCCACCGGGCTCAGCAAGTCGTGGCACAGGCGCGAGCAAAGCAGGCTGGCAAGATCTGTCGAAGAGATGGTCATATGCAGGTTCAGGCTCGGTTTTCTGGCGAAGTTGACAAAGTTGGCAGGGTTCGGCGGGAAAACACCGGAGCCCCTTTTAACCATGCCCTAGCAGGCACAGGCGGCCGGAGGAATCCCCGATGGCAAGAAAGGCGGGCAGGCAGTGCATCGCCTGCGAGACTACGTTCAGACCAGCGTATAGGAAAGCGGCATGAAGCCGTCTGGCCCATCCCGCCAGAAGCGGACAATACCCAGCGCGGCGATGGCCCAGACCTTCCCGTCCCCCGCCGCCTGCTCCCGGTCAGTGGCGGAAGGCTCCGCCGGGCCGGAGGGGTGCGAATGGTAATAGCCGATCAGCTGCGCACCCCCGCCCCGCTCTGCCCGATGGGCATCGATCAGCGCGGCCGGGTCGATCTCGAAATGACGCACTTTGTCCGGCGCCACATTGGCAGCCGGGCGCGCTTCGGTGATGCGTCCCTCGGCGCCGAGCAGCAATCCGCAGGCCTCCTCCGGCGCGGCGCGGGCGGCTTCGGCCACTATGGTTTCGAGGGCGTGATGCGCTACCGTCAAACCGGTGACTGACGCGCCCTCACCCACCTGTCCCGAGCTTGTCGAAGGGCCCACTCCCAACCTCTCCTGCCATCATGCCAGCACAAGCTGGCCTCCCGTGTCCAGTAACGCAATCCGGCCCCAGACCCCAGCCTGCGCCTGGGGTGACGAATAGGGCTGGAACAATCCGATTTCATCCCCACATTCCCAGGACCATGGGGGGCCAGAACATCATATCCGGCGTGCTGGAAACAGGCGGCGAACGGCTGGACAAGGCGCTGAGCGCCGCCAGCGGCCTTTCGCGTGAGCGGGTGAAGGCACTGATCGGAGAAGGGCGCGTCAGCGTGGGCGGCAAACCCGCCGGCAGTGTCTCGGCCAAGTCTGCTCCCGGCATGGCCTGGTCGATCGAGGTTCCGCCGGCAATCGAGGCCGAAGCCCGGCCGCAGGATATTCCGCTGACCGTCGTCTATGAGGACGAGCATCTGATCGTGGTGGACAAGCCCGCCGGGCTGGTGGTCCACCCCGCCGCCGGAAATCCCGACGGAACGCTGGTCAACGCCCTGTTGCATCACTGCGCCAATATGGGCGGCGGTGCGCTTTCCGGTATCGGCGGAGTCGCGCGGCCGGGCATCGTCCACCGGATCGACAAGGATACGTCCGGGCTGCTGGTAGTCGCCAAAAGCGATGCAGCCCATATCGGCCTGGCCGAACAATTCGCCGATCACTCCATCGAACGCGCCTATTTCGCCGTGGTGGCAGGCCATCCCCGCCCCCTTTCGGGCACCATCGACGCGCGAATCGGCCGGTCCGATTCGAACCGCAAGAAGATGGCCGTGCTGACCGATAGCGCCAGCCGGGGCAAGCACGCGACCACTCACTACAAGGTTCTGAAAGAACTGGATAATTGTGCCCTGGTCGAATGCCGCCTGGAGACAGGGCGGACCCATCAGGTGCGCGTTCACATGGCGTCAATCGGCCATGCGCTATTGGGGGACCCTGTCTATGGCCGGACCCCTGCAAGTCTTCGCCCGTTGCTCAGGCAGCTCGGTTTCGAGCGTCAGGCGCTCCATGCCGCCGTGCTGGGCTTTGAGCATCCGGTAACCAGAAAAACTATTCGGTTCGAAAGTGAATTACCGGCAGATATGAGGGAACTGATCGACGAAACCACTCGTTGATGTCGACGAAATGCAGGGGTTTCCTGCGTAATTCCCCTATATAGGGGGTGAGTAAGGGGCAAGTGGCCGTGCCCCTCTGGATGCCCTGAAAGGGGTCCGAAACCGCACGCGGTCGACGAAAAGAAAGGTATGGGATCTTGAGCAATCAAAAGACCGGCAAAACGAGGGCACTTGCCGTTCCCGCCCTGAGCGGGGAACAGAGCCTCAATCGCTATCTCTCCGAGATCAAGAAGTTCCCGGTGCTGACGCCCGAGCAGGAATACATGCTCGCCAAGCGCTATCAGGAACATGAAGATCCGGAAGCTGCCGCACAGCTTGTGACCAGCCACCTGCGGCTCGTGGCGAAGATCGCCATGGGTTATCGCGGCTATGGCCTGCCGCTGGCGGACCTCATCAGTGAAGGCAATGTCGGCCTGATGCAGGGCGTGAAAAAATTCGAAGCCGATCGCGGCTTCCGCCTGGCGACCTATGCCATGTGGTGGATCAAGGCGAGCATGCAGGAATTCATCCTGCGCAGCTGGAGCCTGGTGAAGATCGGCACCACCGCTGCGCAGAAGAAGCTGTTCTTCAACCTGCGCCGCATGAAGCGCAACCTCGACGCCTATGAGGATTCCGACCTGCGCCCGGAAGATGTCGCCAAGATCGCCCACGATCTCGGCGTGCCGGAGCAGGAAGTGATCAACATGAACCGGCGCATGATGATGGGCGGCGATGCCTCGCTCAACGTCTCCATGCGCAGCGACGAGGAAGGCTCCGGCCAGTGGCAGGACTTCCTGGCCGACGACAAGCCGCTGCAGGACGAGCAGGTGGCCGATGCCGAAGAAGCCAGCATGCGCCACGAGATGCTGGCCGAGGCAATGGAAAGCCTGAACGATCGCGAAAAGCACATCCTCACCGAACGGCGCCTGGTGGAAGATCCCCGTACGCTGGAGGAGCTTAGCCAGGAATATGACGTGAGCCGCGAACGCATCCGCCAGATCGAGGTCCGCGCCTTCGAGAAGCTCCAGAAGGCCATGCAGCGCATCGCCGGCGAAAAGCTGCTGGCTGCGGCGTAAGTTCCCGATCCTCCCCGTCGCCGCAGGCGATGGGGAGGGGGACCGCCCGCAAAGCGGGTGGTGGAGGGGCTAACCGCAACGCTCGCGGCAGGCCACGACAATAGCCTCCGCCACGGCGGCAGGCGCCTTCAGCACTTCAACTGCTGCAATCCGTATCACGTCGATACCCCGCCCCTTGAGAAATGCGCTCCGTTCTTCGTCGCGAACCGGATTTGAGCCCATGTCGTGCGAAATACCATCGACCTCGATGGCGAGCTTCGCGGCCGCGCAGTAGAGGTCCAGAACGAAGGGCCCGGCAGGATGCTGGCGCCGGAAACTCAGATCGGAGCGCCGCAATTCCTGCCAGAGCAGCACCTCGGGAAGCGACATGGCCTTCCTCAGCTGCTTGGCCCGCGCAACCGTTCGCTTGCTTGTCTGGCGTACCAATCCTGCCCCTCCGTCAGCCCTACGGGCTGCCACCTCCCCATGAGCTTCGCCCACGGGGAGGATCATCGCAACTGCATTATTCCCACCCCGCCCCAACCTCGCTAAACGAGGCGCATGGCCGTTCGGATCATGCGCATTCTCATCATGGCTTTCATCTGGTTCCTCGTGGTCAGCGTGGGGCTGGTGCTGGTTTATCGTGTCATCCCGCCGCCGGTGACGGCGACCATGATCCTGGACGGTAATGGCATCACCAAGGATTGGGAGCCGCTTTCCCGCATCGATCGCAACATGGTGAGTGCGGTGATCGCGGCAGAGGACGGAAAATTCTGCGAGCATAACGGCTTCGACCGGGAAGCGATCGAAAAGGCAATCGAGCGCAACGCGAGAGGCGGACGCATCCGGGGCGGGTCCACCATCAGCCAGCAAACCGCCAAGAATGTGTTCCTGTGGCAAGGCGGCGGCTATTTCCGCAAGGGGCTGGAAGCCTGGTTCACCGTGCTGATCGAATATGCCTGGGGCAAGCGCCGGATTATGGAAGTCTATCTCAACGTCGCTGAAACGGGAATCGGCACTTACGGCGTGGAAGCGGGGGCTCAGCGTTATTTCAACCATTCGGCCGCGCGACTGACCCGCATTGAAGCAGCCCGCATCGCGGCAGCCCTGCCCCTGCCCAAGGAACGGCGAGTGGTTAACCCTACTGGATTCACTCGCCGCTATGGCAACACTATCGCCGCACGGATCGGCACAGTGAGGCGTGACGGCTTCGATTCCTGTGTGTACGACTGAGCGCCATGGGCGCAAATCACTCGCATAATCATTCGCATGTCTCCGACCATGGCCACAGCCATGCGCCCGCCAGCTTCGGGCGCGCCTTCGCCATAGGGATCGCTCTGAACAGCGTCTTCGTGGCGGTGGAGGCGATCTACGGCTTCCTTTCCGGATCGATGGCGCTGGTGGCCGATGCCGGCCACAACCTGTCGGACGTGCTGAGCCTGCTGATCGCCTGGGCCGCCAGCATCATGGCCGCCCGGCCCGCCTCTGCCCGCTTCACCTGGGGCTTCAAATCCAGCTCGATCCTGGCCGCCCTCGCCAATGCCGGGCTGCTGCTGGTAGCGGTGGGGGCGATCCTGATCGAGACCCTGCGCCGCTTCGTGGTGCCCGCCGAGGTGGAAGGGACCACGATGATCGTCGTCGCCGGGATCGGTGTGGCGATCAACACGGCCACCGCCCTGCTGTTCATGCGCGGGCGCAAGCACGACATCAATATTCGCGGAGCCTTCCTGCATATGGCGGCGGATGCGCTGGTTTCCGTGGGCGTAGTGATCGCCGGGGTGCTGATCCTGCTGACCGGCAACAATTGGGTCGATCCCATCACCAGCCTGGTGATCGTGGCGGTGATCGCCTGGGGCACCTGGGGCCTGCTGAAGGACAGCGTGAAGATGGGCCTGCTTGCCGTGCCCGACCGGATCGATGAGGGCGAAGTGCGCGGCTGGCTCGCCACGCTGCCGGGGGTGAGCGCGGTGCACGATCTCCATATCTGGCCGATGAGCACCACCGAAACCGCCTTCACCGCCCATCTGGTGATGCCCGGCGGCCATCCCGGCGATGCTTTCCTGCACGATATCGCCCATGAGCTGGACGAGCGCTGGCACATCCATCACGCCACGGTGCAGGTGGAGACGGGCGAGAACTGCACGCTGCATGAGGGATCGATATGACACGGCGACAGGGAGGCTGCGCCTGCGGGGCAGTGCGCTATGAAGTGGAAGGCGATCCGATCTTCGTCAACAATTGCCACTGCACCTTGTGCCAGCGGCAGACCGGATCGACATCGGTGGTCAACGCCTTTTTCGAAAGCGAGCGAATCATCGTGACGCAGGGCGAGCTTTCGGAGCATCTCGTGCAGTCCGGCAGCGGCGGCCCGCATACGATCTGCCGCTGCGCCCAATGCGGAACCGCGATCCTGAGCTATTACCCACGCCTTGGCCGCCTGGGTGCGGGCCTGCGCGTGGGGACGCTGGACGAACCCGGCGCGCTGCGGCCCGACGCGGCGATCTTCACCGCCAGCGCCATGCCCTGGGTGAGCCTGCCCGCAGGCATCCCCGCCTTCGAACAGACCTACGCGCCGGCGGAGCTGCTCCCTCCGGAACGGCTGGAGCGGCTGATGGCGATGGTGGAACGTCGGAAAGCCGGCGAGGGCTGAGTTTGAGCGCATGAAACGGGACGCGGCGAATGGCCCGCCCGATTAGGGCCCGGCGAGTTTCAAGAGGAGACCGCCAATGCCCCTGCTACAAGACCGCACTGCCATCATATCAGGCGCCAGTTCCGGCATAGGCAGGGCCGCCGCTCTGCTGTTCGCGCGGGAAGGCGCAAGTCTCGTACTCGTCGCACGAGGAGCCGAAAGACTGCGGGAAGTTACCCGCGAAATCGAGGGCGCTGGCGGCAGGGCCGTCTGCCATGCCGGAGATGTGAGCCTGCCGGAAACGCACCAGACTGCCGTGGAGCTGGCACTCTTCACCTTTGGCAGGCTGGATATCGGGTTCAACAATGCCGGCATGGTCGGCCCGATCCAGCCTCTGGCGGAGATTGCTCCGGCTGAATGGCAGGATGTGCTGGCCAGCAACCTCACCTCCGCCTTCCTCGCGGCCAAAGTCCAGATTCCACCCATGATCGAGCGCGGGACGGGCAGTCTGATCTTCACCGGCAGCTTTGTAGGCAACAGCGTGGGACTGCCGGGCATGAGCGCCTATGCCGCCGCCAAGGCCGGCCTGACCGGGCTGGTGAAAGGAATTACCGCCGATTACGCCCATCTCGGCATCAGGGCCAATGCGCTGCTGCCCGGCGGGACCGACACGGCAATGGCAGGGGATGAGGATCAGAAAGCATGGGCAGCCAGCCTGCATCCGGTGCGGCGCATCGCCCGGCCGGAAGAAATCGCCAATGCCGCCCTGTTTCTCGCTTCGGACATGGCCAGCTTCGTCAATGGGAGCTGTCTGTGGGCCGATGGCGGCAATTCCGCCACGAAGATACAGGCGCCCTGAACCGAAGCACCTCCCCCTTGCACAGCAGCGGGGAGGTGGCAGCCCGCCGGGCTAAAGCAGAGGCAGGCCTCAGCCTTTTCGCTCAAACGCCACGTAGCGTTCGACCTCGGGCTGCGAGAGCTGGAGGAACCACTCCACATCGAAGCCGCCGAGGAATTCGAGCTTGCGAATCAGCTCATCCCAATAGGGCATGTCTTCATGCGCGAAGATCACCCCGTCGGGCTTCGAAATGTCGCAGCAGATCACATCGGAAGAGCGGCTGTTACGCCGATAGAATTCTACCCGATAGACGCTCGTAAGGGTGAAGGGCGGCACTTATGCCGCCTCTTCTTCCTTCGTCTCCGGCCCGATCACACGGATCGGCTCCTTGCGGCCTTCAACCACATCCTTGTCGACCACGACTTCGGTCACGCCGCCTTCCATGCCCGGAAGATCGAACATGGTGTCAAGCAGGATGCCTTCGACGATGCTGCGCAGGCCGCGCGCGCCGGTCTTGCGCTTGATCGCCTTCCCGGCGATCGCCACCAGCGCATCCTCGGTGAAGGTGAGCTTCACGTCCTCCAGTTCGAACAGCTTCTGGTACTGCTTGACCAGCGCGTTCTTCGGCTCCTGCAGGATCTGAACCAGCGCCGGCACATCGAGATCGTTAAGCGTAGCGATCACGGGCAAGCGACCGACGAATTCGGGGATCAGGCCGAACTTCAGCAGATCTTCCGGCTCGCTCATCTGGAGAAGTTCGCCCACCTTGCGCTTGTCGGGATCGGCGACATGGGCGCCGAAACCGATCGAACGCTTCTGCAGGCGATCGGAAATGATCTTGTCGAGACCGGCAAAGGCACCGCCGCAGATGAACAGGATGTTGGTCGTATCCACCTGCAGGAATTCCTGCTGCGGATGCTTGCGGCCACCCTGCGGCGGAACGCTGGCCGTGGTGCCTTCCATCAGCTTGAGCAATGCCTGCTGCACGCCCTCACCCGACACGTCGCGAGTGATCGAGGGATTTTCCGCCTTGCGGGTGATCTTGTCGATCTCGTCGATATAGACAATGCCCTGCTGTGCCTTCTCGACATTGTAGTCGGACGACTGGAGCAGCTTGAGGATGATGTTCTCCACATCCTCGCCCACATAGCCTGCCTCGGTCAGCGTAGTGGCATCGGCCATAGTGAACGGCACGTCGAAAGTGCGGGCCAGCGTCTGGGCCAGCAGGGTCTTGCCCGAGCCGGTGGGGCCAACGAGCAGGATATTCGACTTGGCCAGTTCCACATCGCCGGACTTGCCGCTGTGCTTGAGGCGCTTGTAATGATTGTGCACCGCCACCGACAGCACGCGCTTCGCACGATCCTGCCCGATGACATAATCGTTCAGCGTCGCGAAGATTTCCTTCGGCGTAGGAACGCCGCCATCCTTCTTGCCGGCAATGCCCGCCTTGGTTTCTTCACGGATGATGTCGTTGCACAGTTCAACGCACTCATCGCAGATGAACACCGTCGGCCCGGCAATCAGCTTGCGCACCTCGTGCTGCGACTTACCGCAAAAGCTGCAGTAAAGGGTACTCTTGGAGTCGGATCCGCTCAACTTGGTCATTCTTTCTTTCCCGATCCCCCGCTCAGGTAGCCTTTAAACGACCCCGAGGCCAAGGAGGATTCGCTTCCAAATGTAACCCGGAAGTCTTGATAATCAATGGAACCCTCTAACCCAAGCCGCCTTGCCGGCTGCTGAAGCGAGAGGGTTGCCAAAATGCTACAGCCCGGACCCGGCCTTGTACGGGGCCATTCTTAGTCCGGCGCCCCGCCAGAACCGCTCTCGTCGCCAGTGGTTTCGTTATCGGGACGGGTCTCGAAAACCTTGTCCACAATGCCGAATTTCAGCGCTTCGTCAGCCTCAAGGAAGGTATCGCGATCCAGCGCCTTCTCGATTTCCGTCAGGCTCTGGCCGGTATATTTTACATAAAGATCGTTCATCCGGGCGCGGATGCGCAGGATTTCCTTGGCCTGAATCTCGATATCCGAAGCCATGCCGCGCGCGCCGCCCGAAGGCTGGTGCACCATGATCCGCGCATTGGGAAGCGCAATGCGCATACCCGGCTCGCCCGCGCAGAGCAGGAAGCTGCCCATGGACGCTGCCTGGCCGATGCACACCGTGCTGACGCGCGGCTTGATGTACTGCATCGTATCATGGATCGCCATGCCGGCCGTCACCACGCCGCCGGGCGAGTTGATATACATGCTGATCGGCTTGGAGGGATTTTCGCTCTCCAGGAACAGCAACTGCGCCACGATCAGCGAAGCCATCGTGTCTTCCACCTGGCCGGTAACGAAAACGATGCGTTCGCGCAGCAGGCGGCTGAAAATATCGAAGCTGCGTTCGCCCCGGCTGGTCTGTTCAACCACGACGGGCACCAGCGCGCCGGTAACCGGATCGCGGGAGAACTGGCCCTGGGAGCCGAAGGTGTCGCCGATATTGCCGAACAGGTCGATCATGAAGTGCCTCGCAAGCTGGAATCGACCGCCTATGTCGCGACTGACGGCACGATGTTCAAGTGCAATAGCCCCTAAACCTACAATCGGCCCTGTCCAGTCCACCCGGCGTCTTTCCAGTGCTTTCGCCAGACTTTGCGACTCTCTGCGACAAAGCGGCGCTTGCACCGCCCGATAATCCCGGCAAACTCCGCGCCCATTCGCCGCTGGCCCCCGGAAGAGAGGCGTGCGGGGCGAAGTGCGTCTCGCGGAACAAGGACGAGGCAGCAAATGACGGGGAGAATTGGGCATGGAATCGAAGCGCGGAACGCTACTTGCCGCCGCGGTGGCAGCAAGCTGGGGACTGGCTGGATTTGCCTTCCCAGTTCCCGCCGCCGCAGAACCGTTTTCGATCGACGACATCATCGGCCTGGAGGAAACGCCCGAAAATTCCATCCTGGTCACCCGCAAGGCGGATCCCGAGCCCAGGCATGACGAGGTGCGCCGTCAGGTCCGCTCGATCACTCGCTCGGGCAATGTCTTCAACCAGCCGCTGGCCCGCTTCCATGCCCGCATGTGCCCGGGCGTGATGGGCCTGCCACTGGAAGTGGCCGAGATGATCGTGGATCGGCTGCGCTACAATGCCGAGCGGCTGGGCCTGACCATGGCCGACGGGGGCAAGTGCCGGCCCAACTTCATCCTCGGCTTCGTCGGCAGCGGACGCGCCGATCTGGAGAAGATGGCGGAAAAGAAGGGCTCAATGCTCTCGCAGATCCCGCTCGACGAACGCCGCGAACTGCTCGAGGAAAGCGGCCCCGTCCACGCCTTCGCCATCACCATGGAGCGCACACGCGACGGGATGCCGATCCTGGGTGATCAAAAATACGGCCTGACTCCGACGATCAACACTCAATCGGCCAATTCGCTGTTCCTGCTGCCGACCCGCCTCGACATCGAGATGTCGGTAGTGCTGGTCGATGTGCTCGAAATCGACGGTATGACAGTGAACCAGCTGGCGGATTATGCCACCATGCGTGGCCTTGCGCAGACCCGGCCAATGACGGGCGATGCGGATTATGGCACGATCCTCAATCTGTTCGATCCGAATGCGGTGCACCCGATGGAACTGACCAATTTCGATCTCGCCTATCTCGAAACGCTCTATGAAAATCCGGCCAACATCGCCGCCGCCTCCAAGTTCGGCACGGTGCAGGGCAGGATGAAGAAGCTCGCGTCCGCCGGCAGCCAGGATAATACGGCGGGGAACGACTTACCATAAATCGGAGTCGCGGAATTCTGCCCTGCCCAACGCGGCTCCTGCCCACCGACAATAGAAAAGGCCGCGAGGATCGCTCCCCGCGGCCTTTTTCCTTACGCCCGAAGGCGCTTATTTCTTGGCCGGAGCCTTCTTCGCGGCCGGCTTCTTGGCCGCGGGCTTCTTCTCGGCGGCTGGAGCCTCTTCAGCCGCGTCCTTCTTGGCAGCGGCCTTCTTCGCCGGAGCCGTCTTGGCGGGAGCTTCCTTGGCCGGTTCGTCAGCCTTGGCAGCTTCCTTCTTCGCGGCAGGCTTCTTGGCGGCAGCCTTCTTCGGAGCGGGAGCGGCTTCTTCGCCTTCCTCGGCCTCGATTGCGGCTTCCAGCTGCTCGCGGGTCACTTCACGTTCGCTGACTTCGGCCTTGTCGAACAGGAAGTCGACGACCTTGTCCTCATAAAGCGGGGCGCGCAACTGAGCCTGGGCCATCGCGTCATTGGTGACATAGTCGACAAAGCGCTGACGGTCTTCCGGGCGATATTGCTGGGCAGCCTGCTGCATCAGCATGCGCATTTCCTGCTGGCTGACTTCCACGCCATTGGCCTGGCCGATTTCCGACAGCAGCAGGCCCAGGCGCACACGGCGCTCGGCGATGCGACGGTAATCGTCCTTCTCGTCCTCGATTTCCTTGCGGGCTGCTTCCGGATCGGCCTCACGTGCGGCTTCCTGCTGCAGCTGGGTCCAGATCTGCTGGAACTCCGCCTCCACCATGGTCGGCGGCACGGCGAAATCATGGTCCTTGGCCAGCGTATCCAGCAGAGCGCGCTTCATGGCGGTGCGGGTCAGGCCGGCAGTTTCCTGCTCCAGCTGGCCGCGCAGCAGCCCCTTGAGCTGCTCAAGGCTTTCAAGGCCGAGCGACTTGGCGAAATCCTCGTCCACCACTGTGTCGGCGGCGACCTTCACCTGCTGTACGGTGATGTCGAAAGTAGCGTCCTTGCCCTTGAGGTTCTCGGCCGGATAATCGGCAGGGAAAGCCACGGTAATGGTCTTTTCTTCGCCGGTCTTGACGCCGACCAGCTGTTCCTCGAAGCCGGGGATGAACTGGCCTGAACCGATCACCAGCGGCGCGCCTTCGGCCTTGCCACCGTCGAATTCCACGCCGTCAAGCTTGCCGACGAAATCGATGATTACCTGATCGCCCTCGGCGGCCTTTTTCGTCTTCGGCGCATCCTTGTAGCTCTTCTGGTTCTCCGCGATCTTGGAGACGGCCTCGTCCACCTGCTCATCGGTCACGGGGACGACCAGCTTTTCAAGCTTCAGCCCTTCGATCGAAGGCGCCTGGATTTCCGGCAGCACTTCCAGTTCGATCGCCAGCTCGGCATCCTTGCCCTGCTCATAGGCTTCGCTCAGTTCCACGCGGGGCTGCAGCGCGGGGCGCAGCTTGCGTTCGGAAATCAGACCATCGACCGATTCGCGAATCGTGTTGTTCAGCACGTCGGCGTGCACCGCCTCGCCATGCATCTTCTTCACGAGGTTGGCGGGGACCTTGCCGGGACGGAAGCCGGGCATACGGACCTGCGGGGCGATCTTCTTCACCTCGCTCTCGATCCGCGCGGCGATATCCTTGGCCGCGATGGTGAGCGTATAGGCGCGCTTCAGGCCTTCATTGCTGGTTTCGACGATCTGCATTTCAGACTGTAGCCTTCCAAAAAATCTCTCTCAAACCGGAATCCGCTTCGGGCGAAACTGGTGCGGGCGAAGGGACTCGAACCCCCACATCTTACGATACTGGTACCTAAAACCAGCGCGTCTACCAGTTCCGCCACGCCCGCGGCCGACGATATTCCCGGTACGGCACTACACCGACCGGGGGGGAAAGGCTGCGCCCTTATCGGG
>DATJDU010000076.1:0-25049 GCA_035497315.1 Sphingomonadaceae bacterium | reverse complement strand
GGCAGCGGCGCAAGGTCAGGCTCGATCCACGCCCTGCGCGCCGCCACGCTGAAGAGCGTTTCCCGCGTCCAGTAGGGCGACAGCCAGCCGGGGTGGGCGAGGCCGGTCTCCATGAGCGAGCGCAACGCCAGATGGAGCGGCCTATCGGGCGCGAAGCTGTCCAGATGGTCCGCCGCTGCCCGCATGGAGGCCAGAGTGATGGTGTGGTGATAGCCGCCAGTATCGGTATTGGCGGTGCCAGTGGCCTCATTATAGCGCGTGATGAGCGACCGGATTGCATCCGGTGCGGTCAGATCGGGGCGATGCCGCAAGAGCCATAGCGCCGCCGCGAAATGGCCCGCGTGGGTCCATTCCGCCTTCGGCAGGGTTCGGTCGATCAGGCGCAAGGCGAGATGTTCGATTGCGCTGTCGCTGGATAGTGGCACGGGTTGTTGTCCTTTCAGCAAGGCCCAACCGGCATAAAAAACCCGCCGATTGGGCGGGTTGTGGTGAGCTTGGCGGTGCAGGAAGGCTGTTTCAGCAGCCACCCGAACCGAACGCGCGCACGAGAGCCGCCAGATGAAGGCGGATTTGTTGCCAGTGCATGGTGAGCGCGTTGGTCATGGTGCTGGGATATCAGGCTGTGCGGGAGTTCTCAAGTGAGCGGCATTTATGAGCGCAGCACAGGGTTGATGAGGCACCCCGCGGGCGAGCCATTGCTGCCTTCGGCCCAGCGAATTGACAGGCCGCAATCCTTTGTTCGGCTGGACCCGTTACCGATAGGCCAAAGCATGGAAACGAAAGGATCAAGGGCATGATCGACCATATGGGCGTGAGTCCCGCGGATATCGAAGAAGCCCGGCGGTTTTACGATGCTGCGCTTAAGCCGCTCGGCATCGCAAATGTAATGGAAGTTACGGCCGAGCAGACCGGCGGCTATCACGGAATAGGGTATGGAACTGGCCGGAAGCCGTTCTTCTGGCTGTCCAGCGACAGCCGCCGTGCCGTTCCGCCCGGTCCGCGGGGCGCGGGCATTCACATCGCGTTCGAAGCCGAAAGCAGGGCTGCGGTCGATGCCTTCCATGCAGCTGCGATGGCACAGGGCGGACGCGATAACGGAGCGCCGGGCATCAGGCCGCATTACCACCCGGCCTATTATGCAGCGTTTGTCATCGATCCGGATGGGGTGAACGTCGAGGCGGTGTGCCAGAAGCCGGAATGAGGTAGTCGGCTGATTGAGTACGGACCCTAATTTCCGTCTGCGTCGACCATGAACACCACAGGCTTGCCCCGGGACGCAGGCTCCCACCCGGCCAGCAAAGCCGCACGGATTCCCCTGCAGACGACAGCATCGCTGACCTGGAGGCGCCCTCGCTGCAATCCTTTCAGGAGGCGCTTCGGCGGGGGGAATTCCAGCAGCGCGCCGCGCTGCGTGTCTTTCTGCAGCAACGCAACTGTCATGCCCTTCCAGCCCTGGGACTCGCCCCACTGTGGCTCGCTCCGAAGCTCCCACTCATATTGGAGCCCGTCGACCTCTACGATGCCTGAATGCCTGTGGATGTTTGCCATGCAGTTGCGCCTAGCAGGTCTGTGCCCGCAAACCACCCGGTGGTCTGAAATGAAGGTGCGCGCGAGTGCCAGCGGCGCGCCAGCCATTCCGGCAATTCCCCTCTCCACGCTATCGGGAGAGGGTTCAGGCCTCGCTTAGCGGTTCCGGAAGTTCTCCAGACCCTTCACCACGCCCACCTTCTCGGTCGGGTTGGAGGCATTGGTTTTGACCTTGGGGGCCTTGGGCTTGCGGACTTCGCGGTTCGATTTCTTCTGTGATTTGGCCATGGGATATTCCTTCTGTGCGGGGTGTGCGTCAGGCGGCGCATTCGCTGGCGGCCATTTGTCTGTGCGGCTGGGGCAGGGCGTGCGTGTAATCATTGGCCGCCCGTGTCGTCAGATGGGTTTCGAGCAGGCCGAGGATCGTATCGTCGTCGGTTGAATCGAATTTGCGGGCGAACAGGTCGGGGCTGCGCGTCAGGCTGTCGATGTCTGCTGTACCATAATTTCGCGGGCGCAGCTTGATATCTCCATCGGGCACCCAGTCGATCATTCGCAAATCGTCATTCACCACCTCACCGCGACCGTCGTGGTTCATGATCACGGTCTGGAAGAAGGCCTCGTCAGCGATGAAGCTGTTGCGATAGAAACGCTTGAAGCGCCTTGCCCTTGCATCGTGGCAGACGAATTCGCAGAAGCCGCGCGTTACGGCCTTCCATTGCGTGCCGATAAAGGGCGTCGCATCGGGGAGGAACTTGCGCGCGATTTCGGTGCGGTGAATCTTACCCGCCAGTTCCACGAAATAATGGCTCACCCGGTTCATCGTATCGGGCCGCTGGCTGCGCTGGCAGACCGCGCGGATAAACTGCTTACCGGGATGGGCCTTCAGGAACTTGCTGATGTAGCCTTGGCTCTTCAGCGGGAAGTCCTGGCCGGACAGATTGATGTAATGGCCCCAGCCCGAATCCATCTTCAGCAGGGCGGCCATGCCGCGCAATTCCGCGTCCACCAGACTGTAGCCGCCCCACAGCGCATTGCGTGCGGGCAGGATCTCGGCGCCCTGATAAGGCGCGAGGAACCGGGCGATATCCTCCGCCAGTTCGGCGCCGGAACTCTTGTCGATATGCACGACATAGGAATTGCCGGGCAGATAGATCGAGCGGAACAGTCGCTTGAACTGCTCGGGATAGCGGTGGACGAGGATGAAATAGGCGATCATCGCGCAAGTCTCCGGCGCGTGCGATCGCAGGGCTGCCAAGGCCCGGACCGCGCGCCAATGCTTCCTGTCTCAGGAGAGCCAATCAAACGGATTTTGATCGAAAAGAGACAACGCCGGACGATATGCGAACTGGCGCATGGGCGTCGTTTCAACATGGGGTCGCGGGCGGGCGATTGTAAGGGGCGGGCGCCAGGTTCGGGATTAGATGGAATCAGGGCGAGCGGCGAGGGTTACATCCGTCCGCGTTTGCCGGGATCTTCGAATTCTGGCTTCCAGCGCCGGGTTTCGGGATGCTTCCATTCAGAAAAGGCGATGTACCAGCCAAGTGCCAGAACTGCGCAGAAGGCCATATAGGCAAGGACGAATAGCGAGTAGCGAATTGGCGTTCCATCGGACGAAATGTGGCCCAATCCCCTGACTGTTGTTTCGCCGCTCGCCAGTTCGATGCCGCCAAGGACCGTTCCGGCAGTCATGGCGATGAGGAAGGTTATAAGCACCAGCGGCTTGTCTCTGAGGCGGCGAGGCAGCGAATTCGGCCGGTCCCAACCAATTGCGGCCAGATAGGCGATCGCCCCTACGAACCAGAGGAGGCCACAGGCAACCGCAGAAGCGGCGAAATGCAGCGGTTCGACCGAAATCGACACGGTGCGTTTCCACAGGAAGCGGCTATCGCCGTCCAACATCCCCACTGTCGCGATTGCAGCCATGAGGATGCATGTGCCTGCCACCCCCCAAAGGAAAATCCGCACACGCAGCTTTTCTGTGTCGAGCTTCAGCCGGGGGCGTTTCTTGTACATGCTCATTCTGCCTGATTGAGGCGGCGTGTAGTACCCGCCGCAGCGATAAGAAAGGTTGAACGGGCGGGTAGGGGTTAGCGCTCCACTCCCTTGACCTTCCCCCACTGGCGCGCCGCCGTGTAGCCGAGATAGCCGGTGCCGAAGAGGGCGTAGAGCGGTTCCGGCAAGCCGTTGAGGTACGCGTTCATGCCGCCCGCTATGTCGCGCGCCACTTCCGGGCGGAAGGCGGCGATCAGGCCCATGGGGATGGCCCACAGCAGCAGCACATAGATCACATAGAGGAAGCTCGGCCGGGCGCGGCTGGTCCAGGGGTCTTTGGAATTTGCCTCTGCCACGATGGCGGAAAGCTGGGCCTGGATCAGCTCCATCTCCTGCGTGCCTTCCAGCTTCATCAGTTCCAGCCTGGCCTTTTCCCGCGCGGATTTGTCGGGAATCACCTTGTCGATGATCGAGGATATCGGGCCGATCAGCACGTCGAGGATTGCCATGGGTCTGCTCCTGTGAATGGCGATTCGGAGCAAGATGTAACCAAAATGGTTCGTGTAGGAAAATGAAATTTCCGATTTGGCGCATTGGATGCCTTGGGCTCGTTGTGTGCCTGTTAGGTACCCGTTATGCACTCGCCAGGTTCTTTTGAGCACACGCCAGGTGCTTGTGTCTGGCCACTGGCCCCAGGGCCGTTTAGGACGGGCGCAAAGCCTATCTGACAAAGGATTTTCGCATGAAACTCGCGCGGTTCGAGATTGCCGGACAGACCGATATCGGCGTGGTCGAGGATGAGGGCGTGATCAGCCTGGCCGCCGCCGGATGCCCCTTTCCCGACATGCTCTCGATCATCGCAGGGGGCGAGATCGCGCTCCGGCAGATTCGCGAAATGACCGACGTGATCGCCCCCCATCACCGGCTGCAGGACGTGTCTCTGCTGGCCCCGCTGCGGCCCGGAAAATATCTGGCGATTGGAATGAATTACGCCAGGCACATCGCCGAAATGGGCCGCGATTCCGCCCCGGCTCACCAATATTGGTTCAACAAGCAGACCACCTGTATTTCCGGGCCTTTCGAGGATATCGATCCCGGCGTTTCCACCATGGTCGATTACGAGGTGGAATTGGGCGTGGTGATCGGCGCGACGGCCAAGGGAGTCAGCGCGCAAGATGCCCTGTCCCATGTCTTCGGCTATCTGGTGGCAAACGATGTTTCCGCCCGCGACTGGCAGAAGCACACGCCCACTTTCACCATGGGCAAAAGCTTCGACACCCACGGCCCTATCGGCCCCTGGATCGTGACCGCGGACGAGGTTCCCGACCCTCAGGCGCTGGCGCTGCGCTGCTTGGTGAATGGCCAGAAACGGCAGGAAAGCACCACTGCCAACATGATCCACCCGATTGCGAAGCAGATCGAATATCTCTCCACCGCCTTCACGCTGGAGCCGGGCGACCTGATCGCCACCGGCACACCGGAAGGGGTGGGCATGGGAATGAATCCCCCGCAATTCCTGCAGGAAGGCGACGTGGTGCGCTGCGAGATCGATGGCATCGGCGCAATCGAGAATCGCGTCCATCGGGCCGGCTGAGCCGGTGATTTCATTCGCGATTTCGGGGTGAGTTAAGTCCACTGGTCGGGACGAGAGGATTCGAACCTCCGACCCCCACACCCCCAGTGTGATGCGCTACCAGGCTGCGCTACGTCCCGACAGTGGAGGCGCGCCCTATAGGCAGGTGTCTGCGATCATGCAAGCGCGGCTTCCAGCATTTTGGCCAAGCTTTGTCCCGGCCACCTCGCAGGGCCGGCAAAAGGCAGCCGCGTTGCACCTCCATGGCTTTGCTGCTAGGCGCGCAACCTGTCTGCCGGAGCCTTGAAATCTAACATTCCGGCACCAATTGGACCCAAAGATTTCAGCCGAAGATGAGGGGCGTGCCTGATGCTTGATTACCTTTCCGCCAGCGCCGGAGCCGGCGGCATGCAGCAATTGATGGGCTTTCTGCCCATCATCGGCATGGTCGTGATCTTCTGGTTCCTGATCCTGCGCCCACAGATGAAGCGGCAGAAGGAGCACCAGCAGAAGGTGCAGGCGATGAAGCGCGGCGATCAGGTCGTCACCGGCGGGGGCCTTGTCGGCAAGGTAGTGAAGGTCGATGACGTCTATGTCGAAATCGAACTGGCCCAGGGCGTGAAAGTAAAGGCAGTCAAGCAGACCGTCACCGATGTTCTCGCGCCGGGCGGCACGCCCGCCAACGATTGATCGGATAAAAGGCGATGCTCGACTTTCCTGGCTGGAAGAAGGCCTGGCTCTGGTTCCTCACGCTGCTGGCTATTGCCGCGGCACTTCCGACAATCGGCGCACTGAGCGGCGTCAAGGTGCCGGGCCCGCAGGTGAATCTGGGGCTGGACCTTGCCGGTGGCAGCCAGATCCTGCTCGAGGCCAATACCGGGCAGGTCGCGCGCCAACGGCTCGAGAGCATGGAGGAAGACGTCCGCCGCATGCTGCGTCAGGCCTCGCCGAGCATCCGCATCGGCGACCTTTCCAGCAGCAATGGCCGGATCAGCTTCCTGCTCGACGATCCAGCACAGGTTGATCGCGCGCGTGAGGAAATCATGCCGCTCGTCAACGGCACGGGGCCGGTGCGCGAATGGAACCTTGAAGTGGTGGATGGCAGCCGTTTCGTGCTGACGCCCACCAAGAACGGCCTCGAACAGGCGATCACCAACGCGATGGATACGGCGACCGAAGTGGTCCGCAAGCGTATCGACGCCTTGGGTACGCGCGAGCCGACCATCATTCGCGAAGGCGATACCCGCATTTCCGTGCAGGTCCCGGGCCTCAGCGATCCAGAAGCGCTGAAGTCGCTGCTGGGCCAGACCGCCAAGCTCGAATTCAAGCTGGTGGACACCACCGCGCTGCAATCGGATATCGCACAGGGCATCGCTCCTCCGGGCAGCGAAATCGTGCCCTATGCGCCGGGCACGCCGCTGGCCGGCACCGCGATTGCGGTGAAGCGCCTTGGCGGTATTCGCGGGGATTCGCTCACCAACGCGCAGCAGAGCTTCGAACAGCGCTCCAACCAGGCAGTGGTGGACATCACTTTCGACCAGGCAGGCGGCAAGAAATTCGCCGATCTCACTGCGCGTAATGTGGGCAAGCCTTTCGCCATCATTCTTGACGGCCAGGTGCTTTCCGCCCCGAATATCAACGAGCCGATCCTGGGCGGCAGGGCCCAGATTTCCGGCAGTTTCACTACCGAAAGTGCCAACCAGCTGGCGATCTCGCTGCGCTCTGGCGCGCTGCCGGTGGACTTGACCGTGATCCAGCAAGGCACGGTGGGTCCGGAACTGGGTGCCGATTCGATCCGCAAGGGCCTGCTCGCCATGGCTGTCGGCTCAGTGGCGGTGCTCCTGCTGATCGGCTTCACCTATGGCCGCCTGGGCATTTATGCCAACCTCGCGCTGGTGCTGAACGTGCTGATGCTGCTCGGCGTGATGGCGGCGTTCAATACTACGCTGACCCTGCCGGGCATTGCCGGTTTCGTGCTGACCATCGGCGCGGCAGTGGATGCCAACGTGCTGATCAACGAGCGAATACGCGAAGAACGAAAACGCGGACGGCGCGTGGTCGCCGCGATCGAGACCGGCTATAAGGAAGCGAGCCGTGCGATTTTCGACGCCAATATCACCAATGTGATCGCCGCGGTGCTGCTCTTCGCTTTCGGCTCCGGCCCGGTGCGCGGCTTTGCGGTGGTGCTGATGATCGGTATCGTCACCTCGGTGTTCACCGCCGTTACCCTGACCCGCATGTGGGTCGCCGGCTGGTTGCGCAAGGCGCGGCCCAGCGATCTCGCCGTTTGAGAAGGGACGGATAGGATGCGACTGCTCAAACTCGTCCCGGACAACACGAACATCCACTTCCTGAAGTGGCGTGTGCCGTTCTATTCGATCAGCGTTGTGCTGGTCCTGGCCAGTATCGCGCTGGTCTTCGCCAAGGGCCTGAACCTGGGTGTCGACTTTGTAGGTGGCCAGCAGATCCTGGTTACTTTCACCCAGAGCAAGGACGCTCCCGTCGCCGATCTGCGCGAACGGGTAGCGGGGCTGGGCTATGGCGAGCCGGTGATCCAGATCGCGGGCGGTGCCAACGAGGTTTCGATCCGTTTCCCCCTGCCTGAAGATGTGGCCAATGATCCCGCCGCTTCTGACGCGATGACAACCAAGGTGGTCAATGCGATCACGGGTGAGTTCAAGGATGCGCGGATCGACGATCTGTCATCCGTGTCGGGCAAGGTCTCGGGCGAATTGTTCACCACCGCGATGTATGCGCTCGGTTTCGCAATGCTTGCGATCTCGATCTACATCTGGGTGCGGTTCGAATGGCAATTCGGTGTGGGTGCGCTCTTTGCGCTGGTACACGACGTGTCGTTGACCATGGGCATGTTCGCGCTGTTCCAGATCGAATTCGATCTCAAGATCGTGGCCGCGATCCTGACCATCATCGGCTATTCGCTGAACGATACGATCGTGGTCTATGACCGTATCCGCGAGAATATGAAGAAATATCGCAAGATGCAGCTGCCCGAGCTGCTCGATCTTTCGGTGAACGAAACGCTGGCGCGCACGGTGATGACCTCGCTCACGATCCTGGTCGTGCTGGCGGCGTTGTTGCTGATCGGACCTGCCAGCCTGTTCGGCTTTACCGCCGCGATCACACTGGGCATCTTCGTGGGCACCTACAGCTCTGTCTATATGGCTGCGCCGATCCTCATCTGGCTGGGTGTCGATTCGCACAGCTTCGTCCCTGACGAGAGCGTGGCCGACAAGGCCGAGAAGCTGGCTCGCGGAGAGATCTGATCCCTGAGCCGTTCGTGCCGGCAGCGATCCGGCGCGAACGGCTCAGGCGGCCAGAAGTCCGTCGTAATAATCCGCCAGAGCGGCGCCGTTTGCTTCCCAGCTAAAACGCCCGGCATTGGCCGCCACAGCATGCGGGGCCGGCGGATTGGCCAGCAGGATGCGTACCGCATCGGCAATATCGACTGAATCGCGTTTCACGATGTGCCCGGCATTATCGCTGCGCACCAGTTCGCGCGCACCGCCGGCGTCGCAAATAACCAGCGGTGTGCCGCAGGCGAGTGCTTCGACCCACGCATTGGCAAGGCCTTCACTCTCTGATGGCAGCACCATCGCATCGGCGGCCGACAGAATTACCGGCAGCCGATCGTGATCCACGCTGCCCATGAAATGGACCCTGTCAGCCAGGCCCAACGCGGCCGCCTGCCGCCTGAGGCTCTGCTCGTCGGGGCCCGTGCCCACGAGTGCGAGATCTATATTCTCAAGCATCGTCAGCGCTTCGATCACCAGCGCCTGCCCTTTGCGCGGGATCAGCGCGCCGACACAGGCAAGCAGCTTGCTGCCCGCATCCGCACGCAAGCCATAATCTGCGGCGAGCGAAAGGCGCGAATTGCTGCGGCCCAGTGGATGGAAGCGGCCGCGGTCCAGCCCGGTGCGGTGGATGGTGATCTTCTCGCGGGGGAGGCCTAGCGACTCCATGTCAGTCGCCAGCGCTTCGGATACGGCCAGCAATCCGGCGGCCTGGTCGCCGGACTTCAGCATTGCCCAATGCGCCCAGGGCTTGCTGCTCCAATAATGGATGTCCGCCCCGCGCGCCTTGATCGACAACGGCAGATCCAGCACTCGCGCGATCTCGGCAGCGGCCGGACCATCGGGGTAGAAAAACTGCGCGTCCACAATGTCGAAGCGTCGTTCCGCATGGAGGCGGCAGGCAAGTGGGAGCACGGCCTTGACGATTGCGGAAGGGTTCAGCCGTCCACCGATCTTGGGCAACAGGGTGAAGCGCAGGCGGTGAACATCCACGCCGGATTCGGTGCCGCTGGTCATGGCGGCCATCAGCCCGCGATAATGACCGAAGGCGATGGGTGGGACGCCGATGGGGTTGATTACCGTGACATCCCAGCGGCCAAGTGCGGCCAGCGCTTCCATCTGGCGCGCCACGAAAGTGCCGAAGCGCGGCGTGAAGGAATTGGGATAGAGCGTGGCGAGCGAGAGCACCCGCCGTGGGGCAGGGGTCATAATTTGCGTACCAGCATTTCCGCCATTGCGATCCATTCGGGGCTGTCGATCACGATCTGTCGCTGGCCGGAGCCGGGCGGGAGGATGCCCACCAGATTGCCTTTCCGGTCGATCAGGCGCCCGAAGGCGAAGCGGCCGCCCTTGCGCGGCACCAGCACGTCGCGATTGATCATGCGTGGAGCTTCTTCGATCGACAGCTTGCGCAGCCAGATCTGATCGCCGGGGCGATATTCGCCTGCGCCGGTTTCAACCGCCAGGCAGAGCAGCGGCGCGCCGTTTTCCAGCTCGGTGGGCAGGATCGCGTCACGCGGGGAGGTCAGCCCTTCGGGGCCTGCATCGGTCAGCCGGGCGACGATCCGGGGCTGGGTGGCCGCTTCGCCGCGTACCAGCATTTCCGGCTCCACTTCCAGAGCGGCGGCGATACGGTTCATCCAGGTGAGCGACAGGTTGCGCATGCCGGTTTCGAGCCGCCCGATGGTCTGCGCCGTAGTAGGAGGCACACAGGCCGCCGCCACATCGGCCAGCGTAAGGCCCTTTTCCTTGCGGATATCGCGGATACGGTTGATCACGACAGGCTTTCCTTCTCTATAACCAAATCGGTTTTTTCGACTTTCCTACAAGAACCGAATCTTGGCAAGGCTCATTTGCTCCGGAATTAGAGACAGGGAGAATGACGCCATGAAGCCGCAACTCGTCGAACGCGAACTTACCGTGGAAGGCCCTCGCAGTGGTGACGGAAGGGCCCCGCGCTGCCGCAGCGTGACAGTGAATCTGGCGGAATCCCCGCTTTCCTGGCTTCATGCGCGTGGCCATTTGAGCGATCGGTTGTTCGCTGCCGGGGAATGCCTGCGCGCAGACTATGAGCGCGCCGGGATCGCGCCCGGCGTAACCATGAGATGGGATGTGGTGCGAGTGAAAGGCGGGACGGAGCGCGGGTTGCATCCGACCGAGCGGCAGATTGCCGCGCGCGCCCGTTTCGATGGCGCGGTCGCGGCGGCGGGAAACGGCCTCGCGGATATCCTGTGGCGCGTCGTTTGCGCCGGAGAGACGCTTCCGACCGCGGAAAAGGCACTGCAATGGCCGGTGCGCAGCGACAAGCTCGTGCTGCGGATCGCGCTTGAACGGGTCGCCGCCTTCTATCGTATTCCCTGATTTGCACCCGCGGGGATCGGAAAGAGAGGGATATCCACAGAAGCCTTTTAGTTAATGGCCTGTTGAGGTTCGATTTTCAGAATCCGGTTACCGCATTCCTTCACGATCCCGCCTGTGATCCGCAGAAGCTTAACGGCGCTCCTTTTTCTCGTCGCCTATGGCGGCCTGGCCCTGATCGCCCTGCCCATGCAGGGCAATCAGGGGGGTGGAGCGATGCTGTTGTGGCCTGCCGCGGGTCTGCTGATTGCCATCCTGCTCCACGCGCCGCGTCAGCAATGGCCGCTTTTCCTGGGGCTGGCGGGGCTGGGCAGTGCGCTGGCTGCGCTGCTCGCCGGAGAGGGGCCATTGTTTGCGGCCACTTGTGCGATTGTCCATCCTGCCGAGGCGTGGATCGCCGCGCGGTTGCTCAAGCGGCGCAAGCGGCGGGAAAGCGAACTGCTGCGTGAATGGCTGGCCGACGCGGCCTCGATCGGAGCAATCGCGCCGATTGCGGGCGGGGTGATGGTCGCCACAGTGATGGCGCGCCTTGCCGGCTGGCCCTGGCTGGATCAGTTCACGAGCTATGTCTTCGCCCATTCGTTGGGGATCATGGTGTTCTTCCCCATCTTCAGCCTGCTGGTGGGCGGAAGCCTGGGCCGTTGGCTTGAGCGCCAGTCTCCTCCCCGCCTGCTGGAGATGGCTGCCTTCCTCGGCTTGGTGGCGATCACCGCTTGCGGGGCGATGTGGCAGGGGTGGAGCGTTGCCTATATTGTCCCGGTACTGGTGGCGATGATCGCGACCTGCCGTTTCGGAATGACTGCGGCTTCGCTCTCCATCTTTGTTCTCGCCATAGCCTGCTGGGGCGCGATGGTTGCGGGGACATTGGTGGAGCCCGCGCTTCCTGCGGGATTGCCGGGTGGTACGCAGTTCCTGCAATTCTACTTCGCGGTGGCAGTGATCTGCCTTCAGCCGCTGGCCGGGCACATTACGCAGAACCGCCGCCTGACCAATGCGCTGAAGGAGCAGGACCGCGTCTCCGCGGCGGTCGAGATGTCGCTGGAGGCGAAGGATTTCGCCATCACCGAGAGCCAGGGAATGTACCGCCTGCTCGCCGAGAACATGAGCGACATCATCATCAAGACCGACCGGGAAGGCTTCATCCTCTACGCTTCGCCCAGTGTGGAGAAGATGACTGAGCTTCATCCGGTGGAATTGTTGGGCAAACATGTGCTCGACCTGATTCACCCGTCCTACATCGCTTCCTTTCAATCGGAACTGGAAGGTGTCGTGAACGATGGCGCGCCTGCTTCGGCGTGGCATGAGTTCCTGGGCTTTTCGAGTGCTGCGGGAGAGCGTTGGTTCGACACGAAGATCCGCGGCTGGCGTGACTATGACGGGCGAGTGGGCGGGGCCATCATCACCCTGCGCAGCATCGAGGAGCGCAAGGCACTGGAGCAGCAGTTGTTCGCCGCCATCCTCACCGATCCGCTGACCAAGCTGACCAATCGCCGCGCCTTCAATTCAATGCTGCAATATCACCTGGATGCGCCGATGGACGGCTGTCTGGCGATGTTCGACATCGACGATTTCCGTTCGATCAATCGCGATTTCGGGCACGATGTAGGGGATAAGGTACTCACCACAGTCGCGCGCCTGCTGCGCAGCCTGATGCGCAAGGACGATATCATTTCCCGCATCGGGGGAGAGCGTTTCGCAGTGCTGCTTTCAGGCGCCAGTCCCGAACAGGCCGAGGCACTGTGCCAGCGCGTGGTACTTACCCTGTCGGATATCAGCGGCCCCGATGGCGTGGGCGGCCCCCGCGCCACGGTGAGCGCAGGGGTGGCGCGGATCAAGGATACGCTGGACGAGACCATGAAGCGCGCCGACGCGGCCGTGGTTCTGGCCAAGGCAAAGGGGCGCAACCGGCTGGAGATGGCGACCAATGGCCACAGTCGCTGGAGCCCGGGCGAAGTGCCCTGGATCGAGAATTAGGGCAGTCTCTAGCCCAGAGCGTCGGCCACGGCAGCCCGCAAGGCGGGGAGCACATCAGCTTCGAACCATGGATTGCTGCGCATGAAGATCGTGCTGCGCCATGACGGATGGGGCAGCGGGAAGAGGCGCGGGCCGAATTCGGCGAAGCGCCGCACCCGCTCCGCCATGGCAAGCTTTCGCGTTTCCTGCATGTAGCGCAATTGCGCATGGAGGCCGACCAGCAGGGTCAGGCGGATGTCCGGCAGTTCGGCCAGTATGTGCTCATGCCATAGTGGCGCGCATTCCGGGCGCGGTGGCAAGTCGCCGCTCTTGCCCTTGCCGGGATAGCAGAAGCCCATCGGCACGATGGCAACCTGTCCGGGATCGTGCAGGTCCATGGACGTGAGGCCGGTCCATTCGCAGAGCCGCGCGCCGCTGGCGTCATCCCAGGGAATGCCGCTTTCGTGAACCTTTGTCCCCGGTGCCTGCCCGATGATAAGGAGGCGCGAACCGGGCGAGAACTGCACCACCGGCCGGGGGCCGAGCGGCAGGTGGGCGGCGCAATGGGTACAGGCGGCAATGCTCCGATGGAGATCGCTCACCCTTCGACCTGCTCCGCCAGTTCCAGCCAGCGCATTTCTGCTGCGTCTTTCTCCTCGCGCGCCCTGGCTATGGCATCGGATAGTTTGGCGAAGCGCGCCGGATCGCGGGTGTAGAGCGCCGGATCGGCCATGGCAGCTTCGTCCCGCGCGATGGCAGCTTCCAGTTCCTCGATCCGCTGGGGCAGAATCTCGTAATCGCGCTGGTCCTTGTAGGAGAGCTTGGCGCGCCTGGGTGGCGGGGGAGGAGGCGGTGGAGGCGCGCTTTCCGACGCCTTCGGCTTTGCCTTGCCCGAAATAGTGCGCTGTTTGCGCTTGGCTTCCCAATCGGCATAGCCGCCCGCGACGATGTCCACCGTGCCGCTGCCATCGAGGCCGAGCGTGACGGTAACGGTGCGGTCCAGAAAATCGCGGTCATGGCTGACGATCAGCACCGTGCCTTCGTAATCCGCGATCACTTCCTGCAGCAGGTCCAGCGTTTCGAGATCGAGATCGTTGGTCGGCTCGTCGAGCACAAGCAGATTGGATTCGCGGGCGAATTCGCGCGCCAGCAGCAGGCGCGAACGCTCCCCGCCCGAAAGCACGCCTACCTTCATGTCCACGATGGCCGGATCGAACAGGAATTCCTTGAGATAGCCCTGCACATGCTTGCGCACCCCGCGCACATCCACCCAGTCGCCGCCTTCGGCCAGGATCTGGCGCACGGTCTTGTCGGGGCTGAGCAGGCTGCGCTGCTGGTCGATCATCACGCCCGACAGCGTCTTGGCCAGCGTCACTTCGCCTTCATCGGGCTGAAGTTCGCCGGTCAGCATCTTGAGCAAGGTCGTCTTGCCAGCGCCATTGGAGCCGACGATGCCGATCCGGTCTCCGCGCTGGATGCGCAGGTTGAAATCGCGGATGATGGTCCGCTCGCCGAACCGTTTGGTCACATGCTCGGCTACGATAACCGACTTGGTTTTGGTAGCGTCAGACTTGAGCGCCAGCTTGGCCGTGCCGCCCGGGGTGAGCATGGCTGCACGTTGGGCGCGCATTTCCCAGAGCTTTTCCAGCCGGCCCTGATTGCGCTTGCGGCGGGCGGTGACGCCGCGTTCCAGCCAGTGCGCCTCCAGCTTCAGCTTGGCGTCGAGCTTGTCGGCCGCGCGGGCTTCTTCGGCGAAGACCTGTTCTTCCCATGCCTCATAGCCGCCGAAGCCCACTTCCTTGCGGCGCAGGCTGCCCCGGTCGAGCCACAGGGTGGCGCGGGTCAGGCGGGTGAGGAAGGTCCGGTCATGGCTGATGACGATGAAAGCGCCCTTGTAGCGATTTAGCCAGTCTTCCAGCCAGTCGATCGCGGCCAGGTCCAGATGGTTGGTCGGCTCGTCCAGCAGCAGCAGATCGGGATCGCTGGCCAGTGCGCGGGCGAGCGCGGCACGGCGCCTTTCGCCGCCGCTTGCGCTCTTGGCCACTCGGCCCATGTCGATGCCGAGCTGGCCGGCAATGGCCTCCACCTCGTGCCGCGCCGGCGCGTCTGGACCCGACAGGGCATAATCCATCAGCGTGGCGTGGTCCGAAAAATCCGGGTCCTGTTCCAGCATGACCACGCGGGTGCCGGGCTTGACGGTGCGCCTGCCCTTGTCGGCCTCGATCAGATTGTCGATCAGCTTGAGCAGGGTCGTCTTGCCCGCGCCATTGCGCCCGATGAGGGCCAGCCGGTCGCGCGGGCCGACATGCAGGTCTATATCCTGGAACAGCCAGCCGCTGCCCTGGACAAGACCCAGTCCTTCCCAGCTCAGTATCGGTGGTTCAGCCATGGGCCGGGCCAGTAGCGGGGCAGGGGGGCTGCGTCCAGCTTGGCGGATATCCGGGCGGGCAGGAGCAAATACGCGAAGGGCTTGCGATGCGGCGTGCAGGGCGGCATTGCGCTTGTGGGGTAAGATGAACGCCACAGTTTTGCCTCATTCACACATCGTTCAAAGCACTCTCCCTAGGCACAGGCACAAGATGTTCAGGTTGATCGCTCCCTTTTTCGCTCCTCTGCTTCTCGGTGCGCTTGCCGCGTCGGGCGCATTCGCACCGGAGGCTGGCGCCCAGACGCAGAATCGCGACGAGCAGGGCGAGGCGCGCAAGGAAATGCGTGCGGGCAATGTGCTGCCGATCAAGGAGATAGAGCGGCGCATCATCCCCCAGATGGGCGACATGCAATATCTTGGCCCCTCTTATGATTCGGTGGCAAAGGCGTATCGGCTGAAATTCATCAAGAATGGCAGGGTCGTGTTCGTGGATGTAGATGCGCGCTCCGGTCGCATCCTTTCGCGCAGCGAATAGACGAGCGGCCCGGCCTTTATGTTTGATGTCTCTTGGTTGACGCGTTCCGCACAAGGAACCAAAGCAAGTTTCAGCACTTGCGCCGCCCGATTTGCGGGCGGACCAGACAGGGAATGAGACGATGCGGATCCTGATCGTCGAGGACGAACCCACTCTCGGCCAGCAGCTCAAGAACATGCTGGAACAGAACGGCTATGCCGTGGACCTCTCCACCGATGGGGAGGATGGGCACTTCATGGGCAGCACCGAGGATTACGACGCTGTCGTTCTCGATCTCGGTTTGCCGGAAATCGACGGGCTGACCGTGCTGGGCATGTGGCGCAAGGAAGGTCGCGGCTTTCCGGTGCTGGTGCTGACCGCGCGCGACAGCTGGTCCGACAAGGTGGCCGGGCTGGATGCCGGGGCGGATGATTATCTCGCCAAGCCGTTCCAGACGGAAGAACTCATCGCCCGCCTGCGTGCGTTGATCCGCCGGGCCTCGGGCAATGCTTCCTCCGAGCTTACTGCCGGCGATGTGCGGCTGGATACGCGCTCCGGCCGTGTGACTCTGGCTGGGGAGCCGGTGAAGCTCACCGCGCAGGAATACAAGCTGCTGAGCTACCTGATGCACCACAAGGGCAAGGTAGTCAGCCGTACCGAGCTGATCGAACATATTTACGATCAGGATTTTGACCGCGATTCCAATACGATCGAGGTTTTCGTTACCCGTATTCGCAAGAAGCTGGGTTCAGATGTGATCACCACTATCCGTGGCCTTGGATATAGCCTCGACGACCCCCAAGACGCACCCCGCGAATGATGCTCGCCCGATGACGGCGCCGGTCGAAGGCG
This sequence comes from Sphingomonadaceae bacterium, assembly GCA_035497315.1. Taxonomy (GTDB): domain Bacteria; phylum Pseudomonadota; class Alphaproteobacteria; order Sphingomonadales; family Sphingomonadaceae; genus Andeanibacterium. The sequence goes on along the minus strand of DATJDU010000076.1, from coordinate 8,598 downwards.
CCGCCCCAGGGGAAAGCGCCGTCGCTGCGGAGGCTGCTTCGGGCGATGTGCCGCACACGGGCAGTCTTGCCCGGCGCATGATGGTGATCGCGGCCGGCTGGATCACCATCCTGCTGCTGCTGGGCGGCATCGCGCTCGATCGCACGCTGGCCGGCCTTGTTACCCGCAGTTTCGATGAGCAGCTCGATTATGTGCTCACCGCAATGGTCGGCTCGGTCGAGATCGGCGGGGATGGGGAAGTGTTTTTCAGCCGCCCCCTGGGCGACCAGCGCTTTCTGGAGCCCAATAGCGGGCTCTACTGGCAGATCACCGGCAAGAATCATGACGATTTCGCCTCACGCTCGCTGTGGGATCGCACGCTGAAGGTGGATTCCAGCCAGTTCCTGGCGGCCCCGCATATCTATGACAGCGATCAGTTCCCCGGTGAAAAGCTGCGGGTGATGGAGCGCACCATTCTGCTGCCCGGCAGCGACACCGAATGGTGGTTCGTGGTTGCCGCCAATCGCGACGATCTCGACGCGCAGATTACCCGCATCCGCTCGATCCTGTTCTGGAGCTTCGTGGTGCTGGGCCTCGGCCTGTTCCTGATGGGCGGCCTGCAGACCTGGTACGGCCTTGGTCCGCTGCGCCGCGTGCGGCTGGCGATCAAGCGCATGCGCACCACCGGCGCCAATCGCGTGACCGATCCGCTGCCGCTGGAAGTCCAGCCGCTGGTGGCGGAACTGAACGCGCTGCTTGCCCATTCGGAAAAGCAGGCGGAAGAGGCGCGCACCCATGCGGGCAATCTTGCCCACGCGCTCAAGACCCCGCTTACAGTCGTGATGAATGCCGCCACCGCCAAGGCGCCGGATCTTGCCGATACGGTGATCCGCGAAGCGGCGGTGATGCGCCGGCAGGTGGACCACCACCTCGCCCGAGCCCGCGCCGTGGGCCGCCGTGCGGTGGGCCTTTCCCGCGCCAATGTGGGGGAGAGTGTGGAGGCTGTGCTGCGTGCAGTCACCCGCGTTTACGATACGACCCGTTTCGATCTGGCCGGCAATCGCGACGCCCATGTCGCGATCGAGCGGCAGGATCTCGATGAGATTCTCGGCAATCTGATCGAGAATGCGGCCAAATATGGCGGCGGCAGCGTGTTCGTGACTATCGATGCCGATCCGCGCTCGCGCGATTGCGTGATCCAGGTGGAGGATGACGGCATGGGCATCCCCGAAAGCGAACGAATCCGCATCTTCGACCGCGGCGCCCGGCTGGACACCGGCAAGCCCGGCACGGGCCTGGGCCTGGCGATCGTGCGCGATGTGGCCGAAATCTATGGCGGCAGCGTCACTCTGGGCGAAAGCGAGGATCTGGGCGGGTTGCTGGTGGAACTGCGCCTGCCGAGAGCGGGTTAGGGCTCAACGCCCGCTCAGCCCGAGCGGGTATGGAGCGAAACTTACTTCCCGTTCTTTGCCTGGATGTGGTGGCGGATCACTTCATCGATCACGAAGCGGATGAATTTCTCGCTGAATTCCGGATCGAGATCGGCTGCCGTCGCCAATGCGCGCAGGCGGGCGATCTGGCGCTCTTCGCGGCCGGGATCGCTGGCGGGCAGGTTGGAGGTCGCCTTGTATTCGCCCACCGCCTTGGTGATGCGAAAACGCTCTGCCAGCATGTGAATCAGCGCGGCATCGATATTGTCGATGCTCTTGCGGAAACTGGCGAGGGTGGGATCAGGTACGGTTTCGTTGCTCATCACTGTCGCTGATTGGGACGATTGGCTGGCCATGGCGATGGTGCCTAGCACACATTCCACGCTTGCCAAGCGGCCTGTCAGCTTCCATGGGCACCTCGCATGAGCGCAGAGGTTATTCAGCTTCCCCGCAAGGAGCCGTCGCTGGCTCCGATCCTGTCCCTCACCGCTACGGCCATGAATGCCGTCAACGCGGTGATCCTTGATCGGATGCAGAGCGAAATTCCGCTGATTCCGGCGCTGGCCGGGCATCTCATTTCCGGCGGCGGCAAGCGGATGCGCCCCATGCTTACTCTCGCCGGGGCAGAGCTGATCGGCTATCAGGGTACTCGCCATCACAAGCTGGCTGCCGCAGTGGAATTTATCCACACCGCCACTTTGCTGCATGACGATGTGGTCGATGGGTCGGATATGCGGCGAGGCAAGGCGGCCGCCAACATCATCTTCGGCAATCCGGCCACTGTGCTGGTGGGCGATTTTCTCTTCACCCGCTCTTTCGAGCTGATGGTGGAAGATGGCAGCCTTAAAGTGCTGAAAATCCTCTCCAATGCGTCCTCGGTTATTTCCGAAGGCGAAGTGGATCAGCTGACGGCCCAGCGCCAGATCGAGACGAGCGAGGAACGCTATCTCTCGATCATCAGCTCCAAGACGGCCGCGCTTTTCGCCGCCGCCAGCCGCATTGCCGCCGTGGTGGCGGAGCGCAGCGAGGCGGAGGAGCAGGCGCTGGACGATTATGGCCGTAATCTGGGCATTGCCTTCCAGCTGGTGGACGATGCGCTGGATTACGAAGCCGATGCCGCGGAAATGGGCAAGGACCGGGGCGACGATTTCCGCGAAGGCAAGATGACCCTGCCGGTGATCCTGGCCTATGCGCGCGGGACCGAGGAAGAACGCCTCTTCTGGCGCGCGGCGATTGCCGGGCACCGGGTTTCCGATGCAGACCTCGCCCATGCGGTGGAACTGATCCAGCGGCACGACGCGGTGAAAGCCACTCGCGAACGGGCTCGCCATTTTGCCGAACGCGCGATCGATGCGCTGTCTATCTTCCCTGCCACCAAGGCGCGCGAGGCGATGGTGGAAGCGGCACAATTCGCGGTTTCGCGGGGGTATTGACCCTCCGCTGTTCCCCAGCACAAGTTCGGGGCGACAGGCGATAAACTTGATGCACTTCCGCCCGGCATGGCGGTATGGGCACGATGTGACCGATCTTCCCATCCACGCCGTTCTGCCGGAGCTTCTCGGCGCCCTGCGCGCAAACAATTGCGCCGTGCTGATCGCGCCGCCGGGTGCGGGCAAGACCACTTCGGTCGCCCCGGCGCTGCTGGGGGAGGAATGGTGCACCGGCAAGGTGATCCTGCTTTCCCCCCGCCGCGTGGCCGCGCGCGCCGCTGCGGAGCGGATGGCAGAGCTGCTGGGGGAAAAGCCCGGCGAGACGGTCGGCTATCTCACTCGCCTGGATAGCAAGATGTCCGGCAAGACGCGGATCGTGGTGATGACGGAGGCGATCTTCGTCGCGCAGATTCTCGACGATCCGGAGCTTTCGGGCGTTTCCGCGGTGCTGTTCGACGAAGCGCATGAGCGGCATCTGGACAGCGATCTTGGCCTCGCCCTGGCAGTGGAAAGCCAGCAGGTGCTGCGCGAGGATCTGCGCCTGATTGTCATGTCCGCCACCATCGACGGTACGCGCTTTGCGGACCTGCTGAACAATGCGCCGGTGGTGGAGAGCGAGGGCAAGGCCTATCCGCTGAGGATCGAATGGCGCGGCGCCCGTCCGGAACTGCGGATCGAGGATGCCATGACCTCCGCCATTCTCGCCGCCTGGCGCGAGGAGCAGGGGGATATTCTGGCGTTCCTGCCCGGCGTGGGCGAGATCGAGCGGACGCGCGAGCGGCTGGCAGAAAAGCTTCCCAATGTCCCCATCCTGCCACTGCACGGACAGGTGGAGCCACAGGGCCAGCGCGTCGCGATAAAACGCGACAGCGAAGGCCGCCGCCGGATCGTGCTGGCCACTTCCATCGCGGAAACCTCGCTCACGCTCGATGGCGTGTCCGTGGTGGTCGATTGCGGCCTTTCCCGGCGAGCCGAATTCGACCTTGCTGCAGGTGTGACGCATCTCGTCACCACGCGTTCCAGCCAGGCCTCCGCCGCCCAGCGTGCGGGCCGCGCGGCGCGGCAGGGGCCGGGCGTCGCCTATCGTCTGTGGGAGGAAGGGGCCCATGCCGGGCGGCCCGCTTTCGATCCGCCGGAAATGCTGACGGCGGACCTCGCCCCGCTGGTGCTGACGCTTGCGCAATGGGGCGCGGGCGATCCGGCGGCGATGGCCTGGATCGACCCGCCGCCTGCCGCCGCGCTTTCTGCCGCGCGCGGGCGGCTGGTGGGGCTGGGTGCGCTGGACGGAGAAGGGCGGATTACCGATTTCGGGCGCAAGCTCGCCCAATTGCCGATGGAGCCGCCGCTTGCAGCCATGGTGCTGTTCGGCGCACAGGCAGGCGACGCGCGTGGCGCGGCGCGGCTGGCACTGCTGCTGCAGGAGCGCGGGCTTGGTGGGCGGAGCGAAGATCTGGCCCAGCGCCTGTCCCGCTGGAACGGCGATCGTTCGCTCCGTGCAGAGGTTTCGCGCAAGCTGGCCGATGGCTGGGCGAAACGGGCGACTGGTCTTACTAAAACCGCACCCGCTCAGCCTGAGCCTGTCGAAGGCCATGCGAAGGTCGCCGCCCCAAGCTCGACCGATGGCGCGCGCCCTTCGACAGGCTCAGGACGAGCGGAGGTTGTGGACCTCGGCGTCCTCCTCGCCCGCGCCCTGCCGGACAATCTCGCCCGCCGCCGCGATGCTTCGGGAGAGAGCTGGATCAGCGCGGGCGGGCGCGGTTACACGCTCGATCCCGCATCGCCGCTGGCCCGGGCGGAGTGGCTTGCTATCGGCGATGCACAGGGCAGGGCGCAGGCCGCGCGGATCACCGCCGCCTGGCCGCTCACTTCCGAAGAGGTGGAGCGCGATCTTGCCCGCATGATCGAGCGGCGTTCGGTGCTCAACTGGAACGCGGCGGAAGGCCGGGTGGAGGCACGGCTGGAACGGCGGCTGGGTGCGATCACGCTCGCCAGCGGGCCCGATCCCAGGCCGGACCCCAAGGCCGTTGCGGCACTGCTTGTGGATAAGGCTCGGGAAAACCTTGCGGATATCCTGCCCAAAACCCTGATCGGCCGTGCTCGCCATGCCGGGTTGGCCGCGCTCTCGTTCGAAGTCCTGGCTGAGGATGCCGGCGAATGGCTTTCCCCGCTGCTGGAGAAACGGCGCGATCTCGATCTGCCCAGGGGCGCCCTGGTCGAAGCGCTGCTCAACCGGCTGGACTGGGATTCGCGCCAGAAGCTCGACCGGCTGGCCCCGCGCGAATGGACCAGCCCGGCGGGCACGCATCATGCGATCGATTACGATGCCGATGGCGGCCCCAGCGTGGAAGTGCGGGTGCAGGCCCTGTTCGGGCTCGATCGGCATCCCACCATCGGCCAGCCGCCCCAGCCACTGCTGCTCCAGCTTACCAGCCCCGGTGGCCGCCCGGTTCAGGCCACGCGCGATCTGCCTGCCTTCTGGCGCGGAAGCTGGCGCGATGTGGTCAAGGACATGAAAGGCCGCTATCCCAAGCACCGCTGGCCGGACGAACCATGGACCGAGGCGCCGAGCCTAAAGACCAAGAACGCCTTCAACGCCTCAACGGGCTCTTGATTCGACTCGCGATTTTCACGAAAGGCTCAAATCCATGAGCGCACGCATCTATCAACGCCCGAAGAACGCCATGCAGTCCGGCAAGGCACTGCTTGGCCAGTGGATTCTCGAATTCGATCCGGCCGAGGCGAAAAAGCCCGATCCGCTGATGGGCTGGGCCGGCAGCGGCGATACTCAGCAGCAGGTGCAGCTGAAGTTCCCCAGCCAGGAAGAAGCGCAGGCCTATGCGGCCAAGCACGGCATTCCTGCCCGCGTCCACGCCACTCCGCGCCGCGCTTTGAAGATCCAGGCCTACGCGGACAATTTCAGGTAGGAACCGGTCCCTCCTCTTCAGAGGAGGGACGGCGAGACTTGGTGAGCCATTGGCGAGCCTAGTCGCAGCAGGGTGGTGGGGTTTCACCACCCCCAACCCCCTCCTCTTGAGGAGGAGGGGCTAGCAGGTTGCAATTTCGCGAATCCCTCGCCATATGCCCGCCCGGGAGTCGGTCGGGCGTTTGCGTCCGCCAACCTGGTCAGGTCCGGAAGGAAGCAGCCACAACGGTCAGCGGCGGGTCGGCCGGCTCCTTTTATCACTGACAATTCGGCGCCGACCCCCTACCTAGGGCCCATGGCCGATTCACCCCACATCGATGGCGAAGAAGAGACGCAGCCGAGCGCTGCGGAGCTTGAGGCTGCAGGGCAATCGGCGCTGTTTGGCGGGCCGGTAGAATCCGGGACGGAAAAGCCCGCGCCGCTTGCTGCTGCGGCCGCCGCTTCCCCCATTGTACCCCCAGCGGCGCCCAAACCTGCCGCCGCGCAGCCCTATCGCGTGCTGGCCCGCAAATATCGCCCGCAGACCTTTGCCGAACTGATCGGCCAGGATGCGATGGTGAAGACCCTGGCCAATGCCATCGCGCGCGACCGGCTGGCCCATGCCTTCCTGATGACCGGCGTGCGCGGGGTGGGCAAGACTTCCACCGCGCGCCTCATCGCCAAGGCGCTTAATTGCGTGGGGCCTGACGGGCAGGGCGGGCCGACTATCGATCCTTGCGGCAAATGCGAACCCTGCGTGGCCATTGCCGAGGGCCGCCATATCGACGTGATCGAGATGGACGCTGCCAGCCATACCGGCGTGGACGATGTGCGCGAGATCATCGAGGCGGTGCGCTATGCCGCCGTGTCGGCGCGCTACAAGATCTATATCATCGACGAAGTTCACATGCTGTCTCGCAATGCTTTCAATGCCTTGCTGAAGACACTTGAGGAGCCGCCGGCACATGTGAAATTCCTGTTCGCCACCACCGAAGTGGACAAGCTGCCGGTCACTGTCCTGTCCCGCTGCCAACGTTTCGACCTGCGGCGCATCTCGACACCCCTGTTGCAGGAACATTTCGCCGGAATCTGCGCCAAGGAAGGCGTGGAAGCGGAAGCAGATGCGCTGGCCATGGTTGCCGCCGCCGCCGAAGGTTCGGTGCGCGACGGGCTTTCGATTCTCGATCAGGCAATTGCCCATGCCGATCTCGAAGGCGGCGGCAACGTCACTGCCGAGCGGGTGCGCGATATGCTGGGCCTGGCGGACCGCAGCGCGCTGCGAAATCTGTTCGCCGCCCTGCTCAACGGCGATCCGCAGGGCCTGCTGGCGCTGGTGGACAATCAATATTCGCTGGGGGTCGAACCGCTCGCCCTGATGCGTTCGCTGATGGATATCTGCCATCGCATCACTGTGGCGCAGATCGGCCGGAACGGGGCCGAAGCCCCCACGGCGGAAGAACGCGCGCTGATCGAGGAATGGGCCGAAAAGCTCAGCCCCGGCCAGTTGCATCGCCTGTGGCAATTGCTGCTCAAGGGCCATGACGAAGTGCGCCAGGCGCCCGATCCGCTGGTGGCGGCGCAGATGGCGCTGCTGCGCGTGATGCACGCAGCCGACATGCCCGATCCGGGCACTCTGGCGAAAAAGCTGGAAGACATGGCGGCGAGCGGCGCATTTGCGGGCGCTCCGGCGGCACCGTCGGGCGGGCAGGGGGGCGAAGGGGCCCCTCAGGCGCATGCTGTGGTTCCGGCGGTGAATTGGGCGGAATTGGTCGAACGGGTGGAGCATTCGGGCCTTCCGGGGCACCTGACCCTGTCCAACAAGATGAAGCTGCAGGCACGGGTGGTGGAGCTTGCTCCCGGCAGGCTCGTCTATTCGCTGGCCCCTCCGTTCAAGGATGACCTGTCCGCCGAATTGCGCGACGCATTTCTGAAGGTCACTGGCGAGCGTTGGGAAGTGGAACGGGTCGCCGAAGGCGGGGCGGCCACGCTGGTTGAGGCGGATGCAGCCATCAAGGCCGAGGATGAGCGCCGGGTCCACGCGATCCCGCTGGTCAAGCTCGCCCGGGAGATCTTTCCGGACGCCGAACTGGTGGAGGAAGAGGCCCCGGCTGCCGCTGGCCAGCGCAAATGGGGCCGCTAAGGCTGAATTTCAACATTCAGAGGTAATACAATGAAATCCATGGAAGAAATGATCAAGGCCGCGCAGCAGGCGGCCGAGACGATCCAGAAGCAGATGAACGATGCCCAGGTCACGCTCGACAATATCGAGGTGGAAGGCATGTCTGGCGGCGGGCTGGTGAAGATCCGCTGCACGGCCAAGGGCCGCATCCTGGGCGTCTCGATCGATGACAGCCTGATGGTGCTCGAAGACAAGCAGATGCTGGAAGACCTTGTCACCGCGGCATTCAACGATGCCCGCGCCAAGGCCGATCAGGCCGCCAATGCGGAGATGCAGAAAATCCAGGGCGGCATGGGCCTGCCGCCGGGCTTCAACCTGCCCGGCATGGGCTGAGGCTGAAACGGACCGCCCGGCACATGGGGCCGGGCGGTGCCGCGATCATCCTTCGGTGGCTTCGGACGCCAGCAGATAGCGCCAGATGAGCGCGCCCAGCGCGCCGCCGACCAGCGGAGCGACCCAGAACAGCCAGAGCTGGCCCATCGCCGCAGTCTCCGCGAACAGGGCGGCCCCGGTGGAACGGGCGGGATTGACCGAAGTGTTGGTCACCGGAATCGAAATCAGGTGGATCAGCGTCAGCGCAAGGCCAATGGCAAGCCCGCCGAAACCGGCAGGCGCCGCTTTGGAGGTCGCACCGAGAATCACGATCAGGAACCCTGCGGTCAGCACTATTTCTATGAT
>DATJDU010000075.1:0-4081 GCA_035497315.1 Sphingomonadaceae bacterium | reverse complement strand
CGGATATCACGGCAACTCTCAACATATCGGAATCCTCCGGAACGATGCGGACTCAATGCCCCGCTTGCGATCCGCGCTCAAGCCCCGATGCAGCGAGCTGCGCGTCGATCTGCCCCAGCAACCGGTCGAGCCCTTCCTGCGTGAAGCTCTCGGCACGGGCGACCAGCACATCTTGGGTATTGGAAGCCCGCAGCAGCCACCAGCCATCGGGGGTGGTGACCCGCACGCCGTCGGTCGCATCGACCGCCGCCGCACCGGCTTCCAACCGCGCCCGCACTTCCTCGATCACGCCGAACTTGCGGCTTTCGTCCACCTGGAAGCGCAATTCGGGCGTGTTGATCATCGCCGGCATCGCGCCGCGCAGGTCCGTCACCGAACGGCCCAGACGCGCAGCGGCGGCAATCAGCCGCACCCCGGCATAGAGCGCATCGTCGAAGCCGTAATATTCATGGGCGAAGAAGATGTGCCCGCTCATCTCGCCCGCCAGCGGCGCGCCGGTTTCCTTCATTCTGGACTTGATCAGGCTGTGGCCAGTCTTCCACATCATGGGCTTGCCGCCGCATTCGGCTACCCGTTCGAACAGGGCACGGCTGGCCTTCACATCGGCGATGATCGTGGCACCGGGCAACTGGCGAAGCAGATCCTCGGCATAGATCATCAGCAGCTGATCGCCCCAGATCACCCGGCCCTGCCCGTCGACCGCGCCGATCCGGTCCCCATCGCCATCGAAGGCGATCCCGAAATCGAGCTGCTTGTCCGCCACGAGGCGCTGAAGATCGGCCAGATTTTCAGGCATGGTCGGATCGGGATGATGATTGGGGAAGGTCCCGTCGACATCGGTATAGAGCAAATAATGCTCCCCCGGCAGGCGGGCGGCAAGAGCTTCCAGCGCGGGGCCCGCGGCGCCGTTCCCGGCATCCCAGCCCACCCGCAGCGAAGCAAGGGAAGCCGGATCGATCCCGGCAAGGCCCTGCAGCATCCGCTCGACATAGGCGTCCATCACGTCGCGGGTTTCGACCGTTCCGGACCCGTCCAGCCACACGCCTTCGGCCGCGATCTTGCCCAGCAGCTGGATGTCGTGGCCGAAGAAGGGACGGCCCTGGAAGACCATCTTGAAGCCATTGTAATTGGGGGGGTTATGGCTGCCGGTTATCTGGATGCCGCCATCCACATCCGGCGCCGAAGCCTCCGCGTAATAGAGCATCGGCGTGGGGCCCATGCCGACACGCACCACATCGCAGCCGCTGGCATTGAGCCCTTCGATCAGCGCCGCTTCCAGCATGGGCGAGCTGGTCCGCCCGTCATAGCCGACCGCCACCTTGCGCCCACCCGCTTCGCGCAGCAGCGTGGCGAAGGCCCGCCCGATGGCGCGCGCATCGGCGGCGTCCAGCGTCTCGCCGATAATTCCGCGAATATCGTATTCCCGCAGAACAGTCGGGTGAAACCGGTGGCTCATGGAAAATCCTCAGTTGCCGTCGGGCAGTTCGTCGAGCAGCAGGTCGCGCGCGGCATTCGCCTCATGCACCTGCTCATTGGTTCCTCCACGGTCGGGATGGACCATGGCGATCAGGCGGCGATGCGCGTCGATAATCTCTTCGCGCCGGGCATCGGCCCGCACGGCGAGCAGCTTGCGCGCACGAAATGTGGCCTGGCTGCGGGTGGAAGGGCCCTTCAGGAACTCCCACGGCCAGCGCCCGGTAAGCGCCTTGCACAGTGCGATCCCGATCACGGCAAAAAGGATCACGCGCGACATGGGTTCAGACCCTCTCCATTCCCCGCGCCCTGGTGCCCAGAGCCGGCAGGTTGAGCCCGGCCACCAGCGAACGCAATTCCTGCCGGGCGACAAGATGGCTGGTCCCAAGCTCGCCCAGATGACCCTTGTCGAGCAGGGTGAGGCCGGAGGGGAACAATTCGCGATAGATCACGCGTTCGGAAAGCCCATGCGCAACGCGAAAGCCGACGCGCTTCGAAAGTTCGTTCAGCGCGTCATCGATGCGCTTCTGGTTGCGCGCTTCCTGCTTCTGCGTGCGGTTGCGCACCACCACCCAGTCCATTTCGCGGCGCTGGTCGCGGATCGTGGCCATGGCGCGTTTCTTGCGCGCTTCCCAGATCAGCTCGGCATAGAAGCTCAGCCGCTTGACCTTGAAATTCTCCGCATCGACCTGGCCGATAAGGTCGAAATCGACGAAGCTGTCATTGAGCGGCGTGACGAGCGTATCGGCACTGGTGGCCACATGGCGGGCGAACACATCGTCGCGTCCCGGCGTGTCGAACACCATGAAATCGCAGCCTTCGCTGATCTCTTCGGCCAGCAGATCGAGCTCTTCAACCGTATCGCCGGTGAACACGCCGAAGCGCGCATTGGGCAGGCTGATATTGCGGCGCTTTTCGGTTTCGGTGCGGTTTTCCAGATAGCGGAACAAGGTGCGCTGGCGCGGATCGAGATCCAGCGCGGCGACCTTCGCCCCCTGATAGGCCAGCGCGATTGCGATATGCACGGCCGTAGTGGACTTGCCGGTGCCTCCCTTTTCGTTGGCAAAAACGATACGATGGGGGGCGTTCACGGACACGTCTGGCTGATCTCGCTATTGTTGGCGCGGTTGCGGATGCGGCACGCGGCCCGTGGGCCAGGGCACCTCCAGTGCTATTATCCATCGCAAAGTTGCGAGGCAATTGCACTATCCCCAACCTTCGGTCCGATCTGGCCCCAACCCTCGGTCCGATCTGGAACTGCATAGCCGCTGCGGGATCGGCAAGCCAAGGAAAACCGCGCTCTGGGCCTTGGCATCTTCCCGTAACGGACCCTGCGCGCTAAGGTGGCCCCATCCTGGGACGGAAAGACGGGACGCCGCCCAGCGACCTCGAATCTGCAAATCATGTTTTTAGGGAGCGTTTTCATGAGGAAGTTGATCGCCGGCGTCCTGGCGTCGGCACTTGTACTGGGCACTGCCCCGGCACCGGCCTTCGCCAAGCAGAAGGACAAATCATCTGCACGCAAGGACCAGGAAAAGGGCACTAACGAAATTCCGCGCTGCACGCGCAAGCTGGGTTCGCTGGCGATCGTCGAGCCTGACGACCAGTGGTGGCGGGAATATAATCTGGGCAGCCCGGAAGCGATCATCCGCGTCTTCGTGCAGCGGTCCGGCTGCTTCACTCTGGTGAACCGCGGCGGCGCGATGCAGAGCCGCAATATGGAACGCGCGCTGGCGGATTCCGGCGAGCTGCAGGAAGGTTCGAACCTGGGCAAGGGCCAGGTGAAGGCGGCGGATTATTTCCTCCAGCCCGATATCATCTCCACCAATAACAATTCCGGCGGCGGCAAGGTGCTGGGCGGGCTTGGCGGCCTGTTCGGCGGCGCTGTCGGCGCGATCGCCGGCGGCATTTCGGTGAAGAAGGGCGAAGCCAACGTCACCCTTTCGCTGGTCGATGCCCGCACCACGGAAGAAGTGGCGCTGGAAGAAGGCTATTTCCGCAAGAAGGATCTCAGCTGGGGTGCCGGCGGCGGCCTGTTTTCCGGCGGCGTCTTGGGCGGCGCAGGCGCGGGCGGCTATCAGAACACCGAGATCGGCCAGATCATCGTGCTGGCCTATCTCGATGCCTATACCAAGCTGATCGACCAGCTGGGCGGCCTGCCGGAAGACGCTTCGGCCGCCGCGCCTGAGGCGCGGTAAGCCTCAGGGCATCAAGGCGACAGCAATGGGGGCGGGGCTGCGAAGTCTCGCCCCTTTTGCATGGGCCTTTTTGCCCAGCTCCCTCTTGCTTTCAGGGCGATTGCACCCGATGGGACCGCCTCATGAAAGCCATTTCCACGATCGCCGAACTGCGCGACGCCGTGGCCCAGCTCCGCCCTGAGGGGCCGGTCGCGCTGGTTCCCACCATGGGCGCACTGCATGAAGGGCACCTGACCCTGATCCGCCGCGCGCGGGAGCTTGCATCCTCGGTGGTGGTGTCGATCTTCGTCAATCCCACCCAGTTCGGGCCGAATGAGGATCTGGACGCCTATCCCCGCCAGCCGGCCGAGGATGCGCGCCTGCTGGAAGCCGAAGGCGTCGATCTGCTGTGGGCGCCGGCAGTGGCCGAA
>DATJDU010000074.1:0-46294 GCA_035497315.1 Sphingomonadaceae bacterium | reverse complement strand
AAATTCACCGCCACCCTGACAATGATGCCCTGCGTCATCGCGGCGTGTTGAAACAGTTCCTTCATGAGTCGCGACGGTAGCCATATTTGGTGGCACGTCAAAGGGGTGGTATACGGGCGCATGGGACGAAAGAGCGCCCTGCCCCCGGCAATTGCCGCTTTGACGCTGCTTCTGGCGCCCACCTCACCTGCGCCCGCCCATCCCGGCGGGCTGGATGCCAACGGCTGCCACACCAATCGCAAGACCGGCGATTATCACTGCCATCGCGCAGCCAGCACGCCACCGAAGTCTGCACCACCCCAAAGGAGCAGCCGGTCCACCGGCACCTATTATGCGAATTGCGCGGCCGCACGCGCTGCCGGAGCGGCCCCGTTGCGGCGCGGCGACGCCGGATACCGCGCCGGGCTTGATCGTGACAATGACGGAATTGCCTGCGAATGAAACGTCCCCCATGCGCCCTTTATTCTTGCGAACGATTCTCATTAGCGGTAACTGAGTCGTAGAAGCCCGGGCAAACCGATGGGAGTTTTTGCGATGAATCACGGCCGTTCCGCCGACCTGCTTCCCCTGCCCCTGCCGCCGGACCGGACCCGGCGGATAGTGCTCATCACCATTCGCCGCATGGCCGCGCATGGCATTCGCGATGCACAGGCTGCCTGGCTGATGCTCGATCTGTTTGGAGCGCGATTCCGCCGCCCGCTGGTGCTGCTGCGCGCCTTCATGCTGGAATTCGCCCAGTCCTCGCACCGCTCGATCCGCATCGCCCCGTGCTGTTCCCTGCGCATGACGCGCGACGAGGGTTTGCTGATCGACGCGCTCAGCTTCGCCGCCGACCATCCCGCTCTTGCGGAAGACGCATTGGTTCGGCTCTCAGGCAATCCCTGCATCTGCGAGCCGCTGTCGGCCGCCGCCGTATTCGGCCGCGCGATCGCGGAGATGGAACCGGCGCGGGCCTACCAGCCGCTGTCGCTCGGTTCCGAGGCATAATCGTTGACCTGCTCGTAAGAACTCCAGTCGCTATTGCGCCGATTGTCCGACTTAGCCTGCATCTCGCTGATCTCGCGCTGCATCTTGAGCGCATCGTGCTGCATTTTCGGCAGGTTCCGCATAGCGGCGCCGGCACTCTGGGCCCGGACTTTGCCTTCATTGAACGGCCGCCGGGCAAGTACGGAATCGACATATTCGGCAAAGGCGATGTCAGTCATTTCCGCTGCGGCCGACGCGGCTGCCCCATCCATCGCCTGGCGTTTGCAACTGGTGGAAACATTGATTCCCGCATCGTTTACGGCCTTCATCTCCGCACGGCAGTCAAGCGCGGCAAAGCTTCCGCTCGCTTCATACCGCACCACATTGGGGCTAGGAGCGGTCACAAGCACGTCGAGCCTGCCAAACGGCTCCTTGCCCCTGCGCAAATCGGCAGCGCCCAGCATCCGCTTCGCTTCACCCACGCTCATCGCATAGGCCGCCACTGGCGCTTCCGATCTGAGCGGCATGAAATAGACGCCGGCACCGGCCGCCGCGACCAGGATCGTTCCGAAAATCAACTCGCGCATAAGAGTCCCCACTCGTTTGGCGAAAATACGCCTAACGCGAAGGGGTTGCTATTTGGCTAACCCGCGCGTCCTCCTCTTCCGCACGGCAAAAGGGAGCGCCGATGTCAGACCCCTGCCCGGTCAAACGCCCGTGCAAGATCCTCGATCACATCCTGCGGATCTTCAAGGCCGACATTGATACGCAACATCCCATCCCCGACGCCCGCTTCCGCGCGGCCTTCAGGCCCCATATTGTGATGGGTGGTGGTGGCCGGATGGCACATCAGGCTCTTTGAATCCCCGATATTGTTGGAGATATCGACCAGCTCGAGCCCGTTGAGCACCGCCATCGCCTGTTCGCGCCCGCCATCCACGAAGAAGGAGAAAATCGCCCCAGCCGCGCTCATCTGGCTCATGCACAATTCGTGCTGCGGATGGCTCGGAAGGCCGGGATGGAGTACGCGGCTGACCCGGCTTTCCACGAATTGTGCCACTTTCAGCGCATTCTCGCTCTGGCGCACGGCGCGCAGTTCCAGCGTTTCCAGGCCCTTGAGCACCACCCAGGCGTTGAACGGCGCCAGGATCGGGCCGGTATTGCGCTGAAAGGGCATCAGCTTGTCCTGAATCCATTCCTCGCTGGCACAGAGCGCGCCCGCAAGCACGCGGCCCTGCCCGTCCATCAGCTTGGTGGCGGAATAGGCAACTACATCGGCCCCATATTCCATCGGCCGCTGCAGTGCCGAGGTAGCAAAGGCGTTGTCGACCACGGTAACGATGCCATGCGCCCGCGCCAGCGCGCAGACGGTGCGCAGGTCCACAACGTCCATGGTCGGATTGGCAGGGGTTTCGAAGAAGAACACCCTGGTGTTCGGGCGGATCGCCTTTTCCCACGCATCGTTATCGCAGGCATCGACAATGCTCGTTTCGATCCCGAAACGGGGCAGAAGATTATCGACGATCCAGCGGCACGAACCAAAGGCCGCGCGACCCGCCACAATGTGATCCCCGGCCGAAAGCTGGCACAGCAGTGCCGCCGTCATCGAAGCCATGCCAGTCGCCTGCACGCGGCAGGCTTCCGCCCCTTCCATCATGGCGATGCGTTCTTCCAGCATCGCTGTGGTCGGGTTCTGCATCCGCGAATAGACCATGCCTTCCGCCTCGCCCGCAAAGCGCGCGGCGACGATTTCGGCCGTATCGTATGTATAGCCCGATGTGAGGAACAGCGCCTCGCTCGTCTCGCCCTGCTCGCTGCGCCAGGTGCCCGCGCGCACTGCGCGAGTGGCCGGGCGCCATTTGGAAGTGATCGAGCGGTCGGTTCCGGTGGTCTTCTTCATGGCGGCGCGTTTAAGGCGGGCGCGGCGGCTGGGCAAGCAAGCTTTGGTTCGGCAGTGCAAAGCAACGCAAAGCGGCGCGGTGCCTCCAATAGCCGATTGCTCCGGCCAATGGCTCTGCTATCCAGCGCGGCGATGATCCTGCCTCAAGCGACTCCCCGCGACCCTATCGGCTGGTGTGCGGCAATCACGCTTGCCTTCGCCGTGCTGGTCTTCTGGCATCTGGGAACGCCTTCGCGCATCTATTTCGACGAGGTGCATTATGTGCCCGCCGCGCGCATCCTCTCGGCTTTCGATCATATATCGAACCGCGAACATCCGCTGGTGGGCAAAGAATTGATTGCGCTGGGGATCGCGCTGTTCGGCGATCACCCATGGTCCTGGCGCTTTTTCCCGGCAATCGCGGGCATTGCCACGCTCTTCGCCTTCATGCGCGGGATGTGGTTCGCCTCGCTCTCCCGCTTCGCCACGCTGACGAGCGGCGTCTTGCTGGCGACCGGCTTCATCCTGTTCGTCCAGTCACGCATTGCCATGCTGGACATCTTCATGGTCGCCTTTGCCATATTGGCATTGTGGATGGTGGCAGGCGCTGTCCGCCTGCCGCAACAGGCGCGCTGGCGGCTGATCATGGCGGGCATATTCATGGGGCTGGCGCTGGGCAGCAAGTGGAACGCCGCCCCAGTGCTGATGGTACCGGGCCTCGCCTTCCTGGCGATCCGCCTGAAGGAAACCGGCCCGCGCTTCCTCACCGCCACGGACGCCGCACCGATCCGGGGCATCTCGCTGATCGAGGCCGGCCTGTGGCTGGGTTTGCTGCCGGTGGCGGTCTATCTGGCTACCTTCTGGCCGGTGTTCTTCTACGCCAAGGACCCGCTGACCATCGGCGGTTATTGGGAATATCACCAGAAGATGTGGGAACTGCAGCAGCAGACGGTAAAGCCGCATCCCTATATGAGCCGCTGGTATCACTGGGTGATCGACTGGCGGGCGATCTGGTATCTCTATGACGATGTCGACGGCGCGCAGCGCGGGGTGCTGCTGATCGGCAATCCCTTCAGCATGATCGCCGGGCTTGTCGCGGTCGGCTGGTGCGCCTTTGCGGGCGTGGTGCGCAGGAACACAGCCGCGCTGGCCATGGCGGTGCTTTACGCAGTGACCCTGGGCATGTGGATTATCGCGCCCAAGCCGATCCAGTTCTATTACCATTATTTCCTGCCCAGCTGCTTCCTGCTGGGCGCGCTGGCCGTGGCGCTGGACGATCTGTGGAAGGCCGGCTGGAAGAAGCTGGCGCTGTCTGGCGTGATCCTGAGCGTGGTGGTGTTCGCGATCTTCTATCCGATCATCTCTTCCACTGCCCTGCCCGGCGGCAAGCCCGCCTATGAATTCTGGATGTGGCTCAAGAGCTGGCGCTGAGCGCTGGCGGTACGGCCACCCCGGTCTGAAACCGCACGCATCGGCCTATGCCCCTCGGAATTGCTCCACGCGGCGGCTGAGATTACTTGAAGCGGCCCCAGACGAAGCGACTGGAAAGGGCATAATTCCACACCGAGCCAACCAGAATGCCGACGATGGCCGAGGGATAGGCATGGAATCCCGAACGCACCAGCGCCGCCGCAACGCCGACATTGGCCAGCATCCCCACCGAACAGGTCAGCGCGAAACGCAGCCAGCCGCGCAGCAGCGGGCCGGAGCCGGTCAGGCGCTTGTCCGCATAGGTCAGCGCATTGTTGAGCACGAAGTTGAACGTCATCGCCACAATGGAGGCGACCGTCTGGCCGACATCGAACTGGGTGATCCAGCGGCCGAATACGAAGCCGTCCCCACCGGCGAAATGCAGGAAAGTGGCGAGCACCGCCATATGCACCACCACGCCGGCCGCGCCGATCGTGCCGAACAGGGCAAAGCGCGTGGGGATGATGCGGCCCAGCCATTTGTCGTAAAGGCCGACAAGAAATTCGAACACTACCGTGCGGTCCAGCTTGCTTTCGCCTTCCGCTCGGGCGGCGAAGGAGAGAGGGAATTCCTTGATCCGCAAGGGCCGGTCCACCGTGGCAAGGATATCGAGCAGGATCTTGAAGCCCACGCCTGAAAGGCGATGCGCATCGGTGCGCAGGGTTTCAGCGCGAAGCATGAAATAGCCGCTCATCGGATCGGTCAGTTCCACGCCCGTGACCTTGCGGGCCAGCCTGTTCGCAAGGCCCGAAGCCTTTACCCGGTCCGGCCGGTTCCATGCCTCGGTACTGGCGCCTTCGCAAAAACGCGAGGCATAGGCGAGATCGTAATCCCCGCTTTCGACCGCTTCCAGCATCCCCGGCAGCAGGGCCGGATCATGCTGGTGATCGGCATCCATCACTGCCACGATCGGAGCGGCCGTGGCGCACATGCCCTCGATCGCGGCACTGGCAAGGCCCCGCCGCCCGATCCGCTCGATCACGCGAACCCGCGCATCCTCCAGCGAAATGGCGCGCGCTTCATCCGCTGTGCCGTCAGGGCTGTGATCGTCGACGAACAGCGCCTCCCACTCGATCCCCTGCAGTGCCGCATCCAGGCGCGCGACCAGCGGGCGCAGATTCTTGCGCTCATTATAGGTAGGCAGGATGATGGCGAGGCGCAGGGTCATGCTGGTGCTATCAGAGCCGGGCGACGATCGCGGCGCCGATTTCCGCAGTGCCGGCGTTGCCGCCAAGGTCCGCGCCCTTCACGCCATCGGCCAGCGCCTTGGCAACCGCAGCTTCCACCCGCACCGCTTGCGCTTCCAGCCCAAGCGAATGGCGCAGCAGCATGGCGAGCGAAAGGATCATGGCCATCGGATTGGCCTTGCCCTGCCCGGCAATGTCGGGCGCGCTGCCATGGATCGGCTCGTACAGGCCCTTGGTGCCATAGGCCGTCTGCGTCTCGCCCAGCGAGGCGCTGGCGAGCAGGCCGATAGACCCGACGCACATGCTGGCCTGATCCGAAAGGATGTCTCCGAACAGATTGCCGGTGACGATCACGTCGAACTGGCCTGGATTGCGGACAAGCTGCATCGCGGCATTGTCCACATACATGTGGCTGAGTTCAACATCGGGATATTGCCTGGCGACATCGATCACCACGTCGCGCCAGAGCTGGCTGGTTTCCAGCACATTGGCCTTGTCCACGCTGCACAGCCTGCCCTTCCGGCCCTGCGCCGCGCGGAAGCCGACATGGGCGATCCGCTCCACCTCGTCCTCGGCATAGGACATGAAATCGAAGCCCTGACGGCGCCCGTCATGCAGGGTGCGTGTGCCCTTCTCGCCGAAATAGACGTCGCCATTCAGTTCGCGCACGATCAGCAGGTCGATCTCGCGCGCCACTTCGGGGCGCAGCGCCGAAAGGTCCTCAAGGCCGGGGAACATGGTGGCGGGGCGGAGGTTGGCGAACAGGGTCAGCGCCTGGCGCAGGCCCAGGATTGCCTGTTCCGGACGCAGATGACGCTCCAGATTGTCGCAGGAAGGATCGCCCACCGCGCCGAACAGAACCGCATCGGCCGCCTTGGCCACCTCCAGCGTTTCGGGCGGAAGCGGGTGGCCGTGCTTCTTGTAGGCGCTGCCGCCCACGTCGCCATGCGACAGCTCGATATCCGGCAACGCCAGTGCATCAAGCACCGCCAGCGCCTGCTCCATGATCTCCGGACCGATGCCGTCACCGGCGAGCACCGCAATCTTCATGTTTCCATTCGCCCCAGTCTGTCCCGCAGAATCGCGCGGGCCGCCATAACATCGCCGCGCCTGTCGGCAAGCAGGTAGCGCTCCAGGGGCGCGGAAAGTGCATCGAGCGCCCCCAGCGCATCAGCCAGAGTCTCGCATCTGATAGGGATGCCCCCGCCATATCCCATCTCGCGCAAGACCAATGCTTCATAGGCCGCCAGCGCCCCCGCCCAGCCCCGCGCCGAAGGGGCGTGGCAGATGGCATTGAGCAGCGCCGACAGCGCGTCATAGAGCGAGGGATAAGAAAGCCGCTCAGGCAGGACAGTGGCGGTAAGCGCACAGGCCCATTCAATCGCGGCCGACGGCAATGGCTCGGAAAGCCATGGCCCCCGGCTTTGCATCAGTTCCAGCCGGGCGAAGGGCAGCTGGCTTTCCGATTTCCAGCGTAAATCCGCTTCCACCAGATTGCCCGGAATCAAGACCGGCCGCAGGTTCCTGCCCCTGCCCCCTGCCACATAACCGGCCACCAGCCCATGTTCGGCCGTGAGCAAACGCGCGATCACCGCCGTTTCGCCATGCGGACGGGCGGCGCAGAGAATGGCGGTGGCACGAATTTGCATGCGCGCGGTTTAGGCGGGCGCAAGGCCCCGCACAAATCTTTCGCGAAGCCGCCTTGTTGGGTCGGCATGAGGGGCGAAGATGTGTATGGCGCGCGCATGGACAAAAACTCGAGTCCCGCCCCGGAGCGCTCCGCCAAGGATGACAAGCTCCATTGGATTCTGCGATGTGGCTGGAAGGGCCTCTGCCCCCGCTGCGGCGAAGGCAAGATGTTCGCTTCCTGGCTGAAGCTCAACACCAGGTGCGAAAACTGCGGGCTGGACTACCGTTTCGCCGCCCCGGATGACGGGCCAGCCTTCTTCTCCCAATGTATCGTGGCCTTCCCGCTGCTGTTCGTGGTGGTATGGCTGGAAGTGGCGTACCACCCGCCGATCTGGGTACACCTGATCTTCTCCGGGCCGCTGATGCTGGCCGGATGCCTGTTGCCGCTGCGCCCGATCAAGGGTTGGCTGGTCGCCTCGCAATATGTGAACAAGGCGCAGGAAGCGGGCACCGAAAATCTGTGGGCCAAGCTTCACGCGCGCGAAGAGGAGCTTGGCGGAAAGGGGGAGTAAAAGCCCCGGGCGGGCTTACTTCTTCGCTTTGAGCGCGGCTTCCAGCGCGGCCAGGCGTTCAGCCAGCTTTTCGTTATCTTCGCGAGCCTTGGCGGCCATTGCCTTCACCGCGTCGAATTCCTCACGCGAGATGAAGTCGAACCCGCCCATGGCGCCCTTCATCCGTTCGCGCGCGGCTTCCCGCGCCTCACGGGTCATGCCCGCAAAGGTGCCGGCCGCACTGTTCATGAGCTTCACGAAGTCGGATACGATGGGGTTGTCGCTTTGCATGGCGCCTATTTGGTCTCGCCCGGGCCGCTGTGCAAGGTCAGAGTTCGATCCGCTGCACGGCCCCGGAATATTCCGCACCGTCGGACTTCGGATTGAGCTGGATGAGATCGTAGGTCAGCAGGCTGGCGAAGCAGACCCAGGCCAGATAGGGCAGCAGCAAGATGCCCGCCTGCCAGCGCACTCGCCAGAACAGCACCAGCGTCATCAGCACCGCCAGATCGATCGCCCCCAGCAGATAGAGCGCCCAATGCAGCTCGTGCAGGCCGAAGAACACCGGCGACCAGGCCAGATTCAGCGCGAACTGGATAGTGAACATCACCAGCGCCGCCGCCCGCCCCCGCGCACCCCACGCCGCGGCAACAAGCGCGGCGGCAAAGCCCATCAGGGCGTAGAGCGCACTCCACACAACCGGGAAAGTAACCGACGGCGGATAAAGCGCGGGCTTCTCCAGCGCGGCAAACCACGGATTTTCAGCAGCCGAGCCCGACGCGGCCCCTGACAGAAAGCCGAGCAGCAGAACCACAGGTACGAGAAACAGCGCCCAGCGGAAGAAACTTGCCCTCAGCTGTGCACGCGAGGCGAGAACGGTCATGCGAACTCCGAACGATTCGGTTGATCGGATATTGGCCTCCCGGGAGGCCTGCGGCAATCACGTGCGTTACACCGTTCCCAAAGCGGGGCGGAATGGTAAATTTCTGCTTGCCCCGGGCGTTTCAACCGCGCTGCGCCGAAATCAGGAATTCGACATTGCCTTCCGGCCCGGTGATCGGGCTCTCGACGATCCCGTCGATACGCCAATCCTCGCCTTCCAGCCATTCGCGCACTTCTGCGCAAACACGCTGATGCAACGCGGGATCGCGCACTACGCCGCCCTTGCCCACCTCGCCCTTGCCCACTTCGAACTGCGGCTTGATCAGCGCGACGAGGCGGCATTGGGGCGCCACCAGGCAGAGCGGCACTTCCAGCACCTTGTGCAGCGCAATGAAGCTGGCATCGCACACCACCCAATCGCATAGCGCGTCTATCAGGTCGGGCGTGAGGATACGGGCGCTGGTCTGCTCCAGCACGGTCACGCGCGGGTCCTGCCGCAGCTTCCATGCAAGCTGGTTGGTACCCGAATCGACCGCGAACACCCGCTGCGCCCCCCTGGTGAGCAGCACATCGGTAAAACCGCCGGTCGAACTGCCGATATCCATGGCCACGGCGCCCGTGGGATCGAGATGAAAATGCTCGATCGCATGGGCGAGCTTGATTCCGCCCCGGCTGACCCAGGGATGATCGCGCCCGCGCAGGTCCACCGCTGCGTCTTCCGCCACCTGTTGCCCCGGCTTGAGCACCTTGGTCTCGCCCAGATAGACGAGACCGGCCATTACCAGCGCCTGAGCACGCGCGCGGCTTTCGGCTAGGCCGCGTGCCACCAGCAATTGGTCGATACGTTGTTTTCCCGCCATGAACGAAGCCGATAGCGGGCCAAGCGCGCTTGAGCCAGCGCCGCCTTTCAGCCAAGGATGCACAGGATGAAACTTCGCCTTTCCGCAGCCCTGCTTTCGGCCACGCTAATCGCCGCCTGCGTTCCCGCAGCCAGGCCGCCTGTGCCCACTCCGGCGCCGACACCGAGTCGCGCGCCCGCGCCTGCTCCAACACCCACGCCCCCGCCGCCCCTGCCCGCGCCGGTCCATACGAACTGGATGGATGCACCGCGCAGCCCGGGGAACTGGTTCTACAAACAGGCCGGCGCCTTCAGCTTTGCCGCCTATGGCGCGAGCGAAAAGGATTTCGGTTTCGTGATGCGCTGCGACCGGGCCGCGCGCAGCATCGCGATCGGACGGGTGAGCGCGCAGACACAGGCCCAGCCGATGCGAATCCGCACCGAAAGCACGGACCGTCTGTTCAATGCCATGCCGCGCCAGGGATCGATCGAGACATTGCTGGCCGTGGATGTTCCCGCCAGCGATCCGTTGCTTGACGCCATGGCGATCAGCAAAGGCCGTTTTGCGGTCGAGACGCGTGGAGAGCCGACGCTCTACATCCCGAGCTGGCCAGAGGTAACGCGGGTAATCGAGGATTGCCGATAGCGCGACGGGCCGCCCTCCTGTTTTTCAGGGCGAGAATCACGCGGATTTTCCGTGATATCTGACAGTCGCATTTGGGCGGCAACCGCGAAGTGTGCCCCTTGCACGGCGGGCTGACGGCCGGTCGAAACCCGTCCCGGCGAGGGCTCAAATTGTCGCATTGTTGATGCTTGAACGAAGGATTGCACCGAGCTTTCCCTTCGCAAGATCATTTCTTGCCCCCAAATTTTCAGGAGTTCCCATGTCAAAAACAATCAAGACAATGGTCGCAGGCAAAGCTCTGCTCGTGCTGCTCGCTCCCTTCGCGGTCAGCGCCGCCCAGGCACAGGAAGCCCCGGCCCCGACGCCCGACGATACGGCAGCCCCGACCGAGCCGGCATCGCCTGCCCCGACAGAAGAGCCAACGGCTTCGCCAACCGAAGACCCTGGCAACTGATCGCATCCGGCAGCGGCTCGCGTCCATTTCAGGGGGCCTGCCGCTGCCGCAAATCGTCATTTGAACGATTATATCCGCCGCGCCTGCCCGCACGCAGGTGCGGCGGTTTCGATATCGGATTGGAAGATAAGGAAGATTGAGCCGGCATGGGCTGGCCATGGCCGCAAGCGCACAATTCTGACGGGGAAAAACAATTTTGCAAGACTTGTGTTGCGCCGCATCATGAAACACATTGTCACCAAGGGCCCGCGGGAACGCAGCCCCAGCCGCAGAAAAACGGCGACTTTGGCTCAACAGCGCGAAAGGAGGTGATCCGATGTCTCATGGTTCAGCAGGGAGGTCGGTTATTTTCCGCGCGGAGCATTATCGTTAAATCCAGCAGCAACGATAAAGGCTCCGTGAGCGGCACTTCCGGCCGCTGACCATGCGAAAACCCGCTCCCGGTTCGCCGGGGCGGGTTTTCACATGTCTGGGCAAATGGCACCGGAAGGGCTCGGCCCCACCCGTTACAATGGCAACTTTACTCGCACTTGCACCGCCTGCGGATTTAGGTTTAACCGCCCGGATCAACCGGAGTTAAACCTTCCCATGGCCGATTTTCCCGCCGTCGAATTCAATCGCCTGCCTCATCCGGCCCCCATGGGGCTGGCGGAACGTAACAGCGCCCTTGCCAATCCCGGCTTCGGCACCGTTTTTTCCGACCATATGGTATCGATTGACTGGACCGACGGACTGGGCTGGCACAATGCCAAGGTAGGCCCGCGAGAGCCGATCACCCTCGATCCGGCCGCTGCCGTGCTGCATTATGCGCAGGAAATCTTCGAAGGGCTGAAGGCCTATCGCCTGTCGGACGGCGGCACTGCCCTGTTCCGCCCGGATGCGAATGCCCGGCGCTTCAACGAATCCGCCAAGCGCCTTGCCATGCCGGAAATCCCGGAAGAAACCTTCATCGGCGCCGTGCGCGAACTGGTGGCCGCCGATGCGGACTGGTTCCCCAGTGTGGAAGGCGGCTCGCTTTACCTACGGCCCTTCATGTTCGCTTCGGAACCCTTCCTGGGCGTGCGCCCCGCGAAGCAGTACAAGTTCCTGGTGATCGCCAGCCCGGCGGGCAATTATTTCAAGTCGGGCGCGCCCGCCGTCTCGATCTGGGTGTCGAGCGATTACACGCGTGCGGCGCCCGGTGGCACGGGCGCGGCCAAGTGCGGCGGCAATTATGCCGCCAGCCTCGTCCCCCAGGCCGAAGCCATTGCGCGCGGGCACGATCAGGTCGTGTTCCTCGATGCAGCCGAACATAAATATATCGAGGAACTGGGCGGCATGAACCTGTTCTTCGTGTTCGATGACGGGCGCATGGTCACCCCGCCGCTGACCGGCACGATCCTGCCCGGCATCACGCGCGACAGCCTGCTGGCCCTCGCTCGCGAAGAAGGGCTTACCGTGAGCGAGGAACGCTATTCGCTCGATCAGTGGCGTGCCGATGCCGAAAGCGGCAAGCTGGTGGAAACCTTCGCCTGCGGCACTGCCGCCGTGGTCACGCCGGTGGGCAAGGTCGCGGGCCGTGATGGCGAATTCACGGTCGGTTCGGGCGGCCCCGGCCAGATGACCAGCAAGCTGCGCGAGAAGCTGGTGGGCATCCAGCGCGGCACCGTGGCCGACACGCATGGCTGGGTGACGCGGCTGGACTGAGCGGGATAGTCAGGTGGCCGACATGCCCGAAGAACCCGGTCTGCCCGTCTGCGTAGCGGCGCTTTACCACTTCACGCCCTTCGCGGATCACAAGTCCCTGCGCGAACCGCTGCTCGCCTTGTGCGAGGAACTGGGCGTCAAGGGCACCTTGCTGCTGGCGCATGAGGGGATCAACGGCACGATCGCCGGCAGCGACAATGCGATTGCCCGCGTGGTCGGCCATGTCCGCGCTCTGCCCGGCTGCGCGGGGCTCGACGTCAAATATTCGCGCGCGCCTGCCATGCCTTTCCACCGCATGAAAGTGCGGCTGAAGAAGGAAATCGTCACCATGGGCGAGCCGGATATCGATCCGCTCGCCAGCGTGGGCACCTATGTCCCGGCGGAAGACTGGAACGCGCTGATCAGCGATCCGGAAACCATCGTGATCGACACGCGCAACGATTACGAGGTGGCCGTGGGCAAGTTCCATGGCGCGATCGATCCGCAGACCGCCACTTTCCGCGACTTCCCCGCCTGGTTCCGCGCCGAGCGCGAACGCCTGCTGGGCGAAGGCAAAGCGCCCAAGGTGGCGATGTATTGCACCGGCGGCATCCGCTGCGAAAAATCCACTGCCTTCCTCAAGGCCGAGGGCGTGGAGGAAGTATTCCACCTCAAGGGCGGCATCCTCAAATATCTGGAAACCGTGCCCGCCGAGGAAAGCCTGTGGGAAGGCGAATGTTTCGTCTTCGACCAGCGAGTGACCGTCGGCCACGGCCTTGCGCCGGGCAGCTACGACATCTGCCACGCCTGCCGCCGCCCGGTAAGCGCGGAAGACAAGGTCTCACCGCTGTTTGTCGAAGGCGTCAGCTGCCCCGCCTGCCAAGCCGAACGCGACGAGGAACAGCGCGCCAGCTACGCCGAACGCCACCGCCAGGAAATGCTCGCCCGCGCGCGGGGCGAGGCGCATGTGGGGGCGAGCTTCGGGGTGGAGGGTTAGGCGGCGGAGCTGAAGGAGGAAATAACTCCTTTTCCGCAATCACCCCCGCCCGCTCATCCTGAGCCTGTCGAAGGACACGCGCCGTCATTTGACCCACTGAGCAGTTCAGCCGCCAGCGCAGCGCGAACTGGTCCAACTGGATTTCTCCCGGAATTACCGTCTCGCGTGTCCTTCGACAGGCTCAGGACGAGCGGGTGTTGGAGGATCCCCGCAAACAGGTCGTTTCGGGACTGTCGGCTTTCGTCAGTTACAAGGCGATATTTCACCGGCGGGAATGTTGTGGGAAGCAGTCGTTTGGCTCTCTAAAACGCGTCACAATGCTCGCTTTGGGAATAGCTCTCAGCCTCAGGTTCAATCAACTCCGCTATGCTTGGCAGATGGCGGGAAAGGCCGCGGGCCATTACATTCGTTATCACAGCATAATGGCAAGGCGAATTGCCCACGCCTGATACAATTCGTCCTCCCCGATTGCGTTCGAAAGCCAACGAAGTGCCGTCGGTCCATCCGCGAGCCTCGCCCCAATATCCGTCTGCCTGGTCGTCGAACTTAATCATCATCCTGGCATAGGCGCTCTGTTCCATAGAGAACTTTTTTTTCGATTTCGTTCCGGTCTCTCGATCCAGAATAACCACCCAGCCTCTTACATTTTTGCCATCGCTCGAAAGCGCAACCGCAAACCACCTGCGGCCAAATGAAGGCATTGCTGCAAACCGGAGGCTGTCGTCCGACATTTGGCGTAAAACAGGTGTTTGGGACAACAACTCGTGGGCCGAAACCAAAACTGGACTGCCATTATCGATGCGTAAGGGACCGCTTCGCGTGCTGTTCGAGAGCGCGATAAAATACATGTCAATGAGAAAAATCACTGCAAGTATGGAGACAAGAGTCCCGAAAGCCTTGAGCGAAATGATCACTGTCTTTCTAAGGCACGATGAAATATTGCTCATTCCAACGTTATGGTCAGCGAACACAATGTCCGCAATGTCGTCGTTTCCGGACAGTCAGCTTTCGGCAATTCCTCCTCGAATCCTCACGCCAGAAAACACTTTCCTACACACCCCGAAATCGCGTTTATCCTGCTTGATGGAACGCCCTCCCCCGCCTGTGACCAAGCCTTGCCCTGCACGTCGCCCGCATCCGTCCGGGCCGGCTTCAGGACCGCGCAAACCCCGCACGAAAAGCCAAATCGAAAAGTCACAAGTCGCCGCGTGCCGAGGCCCGAAAAACGGCTCGAATCTGCGGCATACACGGGTGGCGCGCAGCAAACTTCACAGGCCGTTTTGCGTAAACTTCAGGTGACACACTCGCCCGAACTAATCCGCCTAAATCGCCTGCCCGGCCGCCTTCGCGCTAGCCCAGGCCCATTGGAAATTATAGCCGCCCAGCCAGCCGGTCACGTCCACCGCCTCGCCAATGGCGTAGAGGCCGGGGAGCTTGCGCGCCTCCATCGTCTTGGAGGAAAGCTCCGCCGTACTGATGCCGCCGATGGTCACTTCCGCCTTGGCGAAACCTTCGCTGCCATTGGGGCGGAAACGCCAGTCCGCCAGCCGCCGCGCGGCCTCGGCCAGTGCCTTGTCGGAGAGATTGCCCAACTCGCGCTCCAGTCCCAGCTTTTCGGCCAGCACCGCCGCCAGACGATCGGGCAGGCTTTCCCCCAGCACGGCGCGCAAGCCGGAACGCGGGCGGGCACGCTTGGCCTCCGTCAGCCAGCCCTCGCCCCGGTCCGGCAGGAAGTCGATCCCTACTTCCTCGCCGCGCCGCCAATAGGAGGAGATTTGCAGGATTGCCGGGCCGGACAGTCCGCGATGGGTAAACAGCGCCGCCTCGCGGAAAGCGGCCTTGCCGCAGCGCGCGATCACTTCCGCCGAAACGCCCGAAAGCTCGCGAAACAGGGCCTCGTCGCCCGGCAGGGTAAGCGGCACCAGCGCGGGGCGCGGTTCCACCACCTTGAGGCCGAATTGCCGGGCGAGATCATAAGCAAAGCCAGTCGCGCCCATCTTGGGGATCGACGGGCCGCCCGTGGCGATCACCAGCGCCGGAGCGCTTACCGTCTCGCCCCCGGCGGTGACGCGAAAGGCCGCATCGGCATGGGCAACCTCGCTCACCGGGGCATTGCAGCGCACATCCACCCCGCCCTTGGCGCATTCTTCCAGCAGCATGTCCACAATCTGGCGCGCGGAACCGTCGCAGAACAGCTGCCCCAGCGTCTTCTCGTGCCAGGCAATGCCGTGGCTCTCCACCAGAGCGAGGAAGTGCTGCGGGGAATAGCGGCCCAGCGCCGATTTGGCGAAATGCGGGTTCTGCGAAAGATAGCGATCCGGCGCGGTGTGAATATTGGTGAAATTGCACCGCCCGCCGCCGGAAATAAGGATCTTCTTGCCGGGCGCATCGGCATGGTCGAGCAGCAGCACACGCCTGCCGCGCTGCCCGGCCGTGGCCGCCGCCATCAGGCCCGCAGCACCTGCCCCCAGAATGATCGCATCGAATTCACCGGCCATGGCACGGCCCCTAGCGGGTGCGCCGCCCAACGCCTAGGGGCCCTAAGCTTCCAGCCGGATCACACTATCCGTCAGCCGCTCCACCTCGGCCATGTCATGGCTGACATAGAGCACCGGAAGGGCCAGTTCGTCGCGGATGCGTTCCACCACCCGCAGGATTTCCTCGCCCCGCGCCGCGTCGAGCGAAGTGAGCGGCTCGTCCATCAGCAGGAATTTCGGCGCGGACAGCAGCGCGCGGCCGATGGCGACCCGGCGCGCCTCGCCGCCGGACAGCGTGACAGGCATACGTTCCAGCAAATGACCGATGCCGAGGAAGTCCACCACTTCGCCCTGCGTGATCCAGCGTTCTTCGGCACCATGGAGCTTCTCGCCATAGGCAAGATTGGCCGCCACATTCAGATGCGGGAACAGCCGCCCCTGCTGGAACACATAGCCGACACGGCGCTTTTCCGGCGGCAAATCGATCTTCAGCGCGGAATCGAACAGCACCCTGCCGCCGACCACGATCCGCCCCCGCTCCGGCTTGAGCAGCCCGGCGATGCAATTGAGCGTGGTCGTCTTGCCCGCACCCGAGGGGCCGACCAGCGCCGTGAGCGGGGCATGGGAAACGGCATTCAGCTCGATCTGCGTCTCGCCGATCCGGCGTGCAAGCTTCAGTTCGAAGAAAGGCTCAGAGGACATGCCCGCCTCCCTGCCCCAGCTTGGCCCCGCTGCGCCGCACCAGCCATTCGCTGGAAACCAGCGCGGCAATGGACAGGCCTACCGAGATCAGCGCCAGCCGCGTCACCATGACCTCTCCGCCCGGCATCTGCAGCCCGGTATAGATCGCCAGCGGCAAGGTGCGCGTCTCCCCCGGAATGTTGGAGGCAAAGGTGATGGTCGCGCCGAATTCGCCGATGGACCGCGCGAAGCCCAGCACGCAGCCCGCGAGAATGCCCGGCACGGAAAGCGGCAGGGTCACGGTGAGGAAAGCGTGCAGCGGCCTTGCCCCAAGAGTGCGCGCGGCCTCTTCCAGCCGGTGGTCCACATTTTCGATCGAAAGCCTGATCGCACGGACCATCAGGGGCAGTGCCATCACCGCAGCCGCCAGCGCCGCGCCGGTCCAGCGGAACACCAGAACGATGCCCAGATGATCTTCAAGGAAGGAGCCAACCGGGCCGTTGCGGCCGAACAGGATCAGCAGCAGCCAGCCGGTCACCACCGGGGGCACCACCAGCGGCAGATGCACCAGCGCATCAAGCAGCAGGATACCGGGAAACCGCTTGCGCGCCAGCAGCCAGGCCAGCGTATAGGCAACCGGCAGCGTCGCGGCCATGGCCACAAGGCTGACCTTGAGCGACAGGGCCACGATTGCCCATTCACTTGCGCTCAACAGCATTGCCGCCTGCCTTCCGCCTCAATCCATCGCTGCGGCGGTGAAGCCGTGGCGGCGGAACACGCCCATGGCCGCATCGCCCTGCAGATAGTCGCGGAATGCCCCTGCTTCGGCATTGGCCGAACCCTTGATCTGCCCAACGGGATAGAGGATCGGCGGATGGCTGTTTTCAGGGAAAGTCGCGACAACGCGCACCTTGGCGCTCGCCATGGCGTCGCTGCCATAGACTACGCCCAGCGGCGCCTCCCCCCGCTCCACCAGCGCCATCGCCGCGCGGACATTTTCCGCCCGCGCCAGCTTGCCTTCGGTGCTGGACCACAGGTTGAGCGTGGTAAGGGCCGCCCTCGCATATTTGCCGGCGGGAACCGCATCGGGGTCGGCCACGGCCAGCGGGCCCTTGCCCAAAGCCGCCGCGAAGGCCTGCGCATCGGTAAGGTCCACCTGCCCCTTGGCACTCGCGGGCGCGATCAGCACCAGGGTGTTGCCCAGCAGGGTCTTGCGCGTGCCCGGCTGGATCAGCTGCTTTTGCTCCAGCTTGTCCATCCAGTCCTCATCTGCAGAGAGGAACAGATCGGCCGGGGCGCCCTGTTCGATCTGGCGGGCAAGCGCCGAAGTCGCTGCGAAGCTCAGCACCGGGCGGGGATGGCCTTCATTCACCCAGCCATCGGCAACTTCCTCCAGCGATTCCTGCAGGCTGGAAGCGGCCAGCACGATGGGGCCCTTCGCCTCCTCCTTCCCGCCGGAACAGGCCGCCAGCAGGCACGCAGCCAGAATGGGCAGGAAACGGGCGAAAAGGCGGCGCATGATTGTCCTTCCGGTTGACGCATTGCCATGCGGCAATGCTATATACATCGCGATATAGCAAGGCAGGAGCACATCCTTGGTCCCCCGTTACCTGATTTCCGCAGCGCTGGCAGCGCTGCTTTTCCCCGCCCCGGCTATCGCTGCCGAAAAGGAATGGCAGCCCCCGAAATGCGAGGCGCCAGTGCCCGTTCCCGCCGAATGGGCCGGGTGGGAAAGTCCTTCCCCCGCACCGCAGGATGGGGCCATTGCGGCAGGCACGGCATGGCGCTTCACCCTCGCTCCGGTGGAGCAAGTGCCGCTGACGGGTTTCGACGGCAAGGAACTGCCCGAAGGCAGCATGGGCGCGGTGCTGACCTTCACTGCCCCGGTTGAAGGCACCTATCTGATCACGGTGGGCGATCCGATGTGGATCGACGTTATCGGGCCGGACGGCGTGGTGGAATCCTCCGCCCATGGCCACGGGCCGGATTGCTCTGGCATCGGCAAGATCGTGTATTTTCCGCTGAAGCCTGGCGCCTATCGCCTGGAATTGTCGGCCGCTCAGGTCGATACCAGCAGGCTGATGATAAAGGCGCCCTGACGGCTGCAATCCGCCGCGCGATCGGCTAGTCTGCGCCGGTCAGACGGGAGACGGCCGATCGCAAAGCTCAAGCTCAAATTGCAGCTCTATGTGGGCGAGGAAATCGCCATGGGGCCCGGCAAGGCGGACCTGCTCGATGCGATCGAGGCGACGGGGTCCATCTCGGCGGCGGGGCGTGCCATGGGCATGAGCTATCGCCGTGCCTGGATGCTGGTGGATGCGATGAACCGCTGCTTTGCGCAGCCGCTGGTGGAAACCCATCCCGGCGGCGGGCAGCAGGCCGGCGCGAAGGTGACCGAGCTTGGCCGCGAGATGCGCGAGGCCTATCGCAAGGTAGTGGAAATGGCGGAATCCGGCGCACAAGGCGCCGCGCTGGAGGCACTGACAAAGGCGCTCAAGGGCTGAAAACCCCAACTTGGCGCAGCCCAAGCAAACCATCACTTGCCCTCTGCCTTCCGCAGTTCCATCTACCGCGACAGAGTCAACGAACCCCTCGCAGGAGAGCCTCGCCATGTCCGACGACACTTACGTTCCACCCAAGGTCTGGACCTTCGATCCCGAAAATGGCGGCCAGTTCGCCGGGATCAACCGCCCCACCGCCGGTGCGCGCGAGGAGCATGTGCTGCCCGAGGGAGACCACCCCTTCCAGCTCTATTCGCTCGGAACTCCCAACGGAGTGAAAGCCACCATCATGTTCGAAGAATTGCTGGAAGCCGGCTTTTCCGAAGCGGAATATGACGCATGGTTGATCAAGATCTTCGAAGGCAACCAGTTCTGGTCGGGCTTCGTGGAGCTTAACCCCAATTCCAAGATTCCCGCCTTGCTCGACAAGTCCGGGCCGGAGCGGTTCCGCGTATTCGAATCCGGTTCCATCCTGCTCCATCTGGCGGAGAAGTTCGACTATCTCCTGCCCAAGACCCAGCCCGCCCGCGCCGAAACCTTCAGCTGGCTGATGTGGCAGATGGGCAGCGCTCCCTTCATGGGCGGCGGTTTCGGGCACTTCTATGTCTATGCCCCGGAACGCTACAAATATCCGATCGATCGCTATGCGATGGAAACCAAGCGCCTGTTCGCCGTCGCGGATATGCAGCTGGGCAAGAGTGAATATCTCGCCGGCGCGGATTATACCATTGCCGATATCGCCGCCTATACTTGGCTGGGGAACCTCTATCACGGCGCCTACAACCGCTGCGATATTTTCCTGAGCCTCGACGAGTATGAGAATGTCGGCCGCTGGATTCGCACGATCGACGCTCGCCCGGGCGCCATTCGCGGCCGTCTGGTCAACACCCAGGCCATGGCAGAGCGTCACTCCGCCGCCGATTTCGACGCTCTCGACCAGTCGTTGTTCGATCCGGTCCGCAAGCGCCCCGACCTGCTGTAACAACTGCCCGAGCATAGCACCTTGCGCATGGGTGAAGCCCCGCTATAGGGGCGCCTCACCCATGCGCCGCACGGCGCAGCCGGGGGCGCTGCTGGGGCGTCGCCAAGTGGTAAGGCACCGGTTTTTGGTACCGGCATTCGCAGGTTCGAATCCTGCCGCCCCAGCCAGCTTCAGAAAATCGCAGAAACCTGCGACTTTGCTTCATCCATTGTCGCCGTGAGCTGTAGCAGGTGGTGCGGCAGTCCGATGCCATGCAAGGGCTCTTCCAGAGCTCGGCCCATATTGCGCTGAGCCAGCCCCTGCCCCGCCCTCAACGACACCCATTGATGAGCTGGGCCGATTGACGAGCCGAAGTGCCCGCTACCAGCGCAGCAGGCGAGGGACGACAAGCCGTCCCAGCAAGGCCGTGACCACCACCGGCAGTACATGCCAGATGCCGAGATGCGTCATCGTCTCCAGCGGGCATGACAGGCCATGAGCGAACACGCCCAGGGAACCGGCCGCCACGCCGAGATTGAATCCCGCTTTTTCGAGCAAGACAGGCGCGCCGCGCCGAAGCCAGAGGAAGAGCGTAACCGCGATCAGGCCGGAAAAGGCACAGCCCGCAGCGGCGCAATGCAGGTCCTCCATAGCTGGATAGGCCGGGCCTGCCCCTTGCGCGACAGCGGTGACAATGGCGGTCAGCGGCAGCAGCGCCACCGTGGCGAGCGCCCATTTCGGGCCATCATGGCTAGCCCCCACCTGAGGATTGGCCATGGCGACGACCGCGCTCGCTGCCGAAGCTCCCAGCACCAGAAGCAGGCCCTGCGTGATTACGAACAGCGCGGAAAACTCGCCGATCAGCAATTGATCGCGCCGGCCCATAAGCAAAACGACCACGAAGATGGTGGCGCCCAGGGCCGCCAGCGTCAGCAGCGCGCCATGGCGCCACTTAATTGGCCGAACGGATTCGAGCTGGCCGACGAGTGTTTCGATGAGGCGGGAATCAGTGTCGCGCATGGGATCAACCTGCCTTCTCGACCAGCGCGGAAAGCCGCCTTAGGCCACGATGGATATTCACTTTCACCAGAGATTCGCTCTGACCACAGAGGCGAGCGGCCTCGCTGACTGATTGCCCGTCGATCTTCACAAGCCGGATGGCGCGGGCCTGCCCTTCCGGCAATTGTTCGAACAGACGCTCAAGGCTGATGCGCGCTGACGCGACTTCCTGTTCCACGTCGTCGGCGGAATGCCCATGATCATCCACGGGCACTTCGCGCAACCGATAACCGCGGCGCAGTTGATCAATCCAGCGATAGCGTGCAATCGCGGCAAGCCATGGGAGGAAGGGTTGCGCGGGATCGTAGCTGGCAAGCTTGCGATGGAGCGAGAGCAGCACCTCCTGCACCAGATCGTCCAGCTGAGCCGGTGCGATGCGGTTGCGAAAATAGCGCCTGAGCCAGATCATGCATTCCGCCAGCAGCGCCGCATAGGCTTGGCGATCCCCCTTCTGGGCGAGTGCCATGAGGCGGCACAGCGTCTGCTCGTCAGCCTTCATCTGCCGCTCAATCTCAGGATCAGCGCATCCATGCTGAAGACGCCTCCTCCCCGTGCAAGAAGCACCAGACACATGGCCGCCCAGAGCGAATGGGTTGGCCACCAGGCCTCCGGATAGACGAAGATCTGGATCGTCAGTGTCATCCCCAACAGAGCGAGGGCCGAAAGCCGGGTGACAAGGCCAATCGCCAGCAGCACCGGGAAGAGATGTTCCCCCCAAGTGGCAAGAGTCGCGGCGATGTCAGGGGGCAAGGGCACGCCGGAATATTCGGTTTCGAACAGGAAACGCGCTGAATCGCTAATCTCCAGCCAGCTCCCTTCAACGACCTTGGTCTGGCCTGAACGCCAGAAAACACCTCCCAGCGCAACCCGGGTCAGCAGCAGGGCAATCCCCTCCATCCAACGGGAAGACAGAAGCGTGCCGATGCGGCTGCAGGTTGCGACGAGCGGCGCCATCGGTTCAACGCTCGATCGGGGTCAGCGAGCCCTTGCCCTTGGGTGTCTGAATCTCGGCGCAACTTCCCTGCGGCACCAGCTTCCAGGCATTGCCCTGATAGTCGCGGGTTGATGTGCCGGCGCAACTTGTCCCGGGCCCGGCGGCACAATCATTCTGACCAGCCTTGGCGACACCATAGCATTTTTCCATCTTCGGCTTGTCCGCCGCATGGGCATGGCCAGCGGCGGCAATGGCCGCAGCCGCTGCAGCAAGAGTGAAGGTCGAAAGCTGACGGGACATGGATATCTCCTGATTTCTGCCTTGATTGCTTCAGGTTCGGCGGATGAGCCGGGCAGGTTACAATCCCTCGCGATTTTCTTTTTTGTAACCTCTGCGCCGATGTCAGCGAACCAGCCAGTGCCGCTTGTCGGCATCACGCAATCATTGGAGATTATGCCATGACGATTACTCGCACCGGTGCCGGCCTTGCGGCAAGTGCCGCCCTTCTTGCCCTCGCCTCGATGGCCAATGCCGCCAATCCGCCCGCCGGGAGCGCTGGCGCGGCAGTGGGCAAGGCTGACACGGTTCACTGCTACGGCGTAAACAGTTGCAAGGGTCAGGCCGATTGCAAGACCACCGCTCACGAATGCAAGGGCATGAATTCGTGCAAGGGCCAGGGCTTCAAGGCCATGGCGGCCGGCGATTGCCTTACCAAAGGCGGCGTGATCGGCGATATCGGCTGACACGCGCATTTTCTTCGGCGACCCGGCCCGCGCTGCCAGACTGCACTCGGGCAGGGTCGCCGGATTGGAACAGCAGGATAAAGCGATGACCCTCCAGCAGCCACCTTTCGAAGGTTTTGGCCTGGGCCTGCGCAGGCCGCACTACGGGGATTTTATCGAGACGAGAGTTCCTGTGGACTTCATCGAGGTGATCTCGGAAAACTTCGTGGTCGATGGCGGCCGCCCCCTGGCGACACTGGAAGCCGTGCGGCGGAACTATCCGGTTGCGCTTCACGGCGTATCCTTGTCCATCGGACGTACGGACGCTCCCGACCCGGCCTATCTCGCGCGCCTCAAGGTTCTGGTGGACGCTATCGAACCGCTTTTCGTTTCCGACCATCTCTGCTGGACCGGAATCGACGGGCACAACACCCATGATCTTTTGCCGCTGCCCTACACGGAAGAGGCGCTTGAGGTGGTATGCAGAAACATCCTCAAGGCTCAGGATGCCGTTGGCCGCCCGATGCTGTTCGAAAATCCCTCCAGCTATGTGACCTTTCCCGAAAGCGTGCTGAGCGAGTGGGAATTTCTGGCTGAGATGAGCCGCAGGACCGGCTGCTATCTGCTGCTGGACGTCAACAATGTGTTCGTCAGCGCCTGCAATCACGGCTTCGATGCCGAAGCATTTCTCGATGGTATTCCATCCGGCCGCGTCCGCCAGATGCACCTTGCTGGCCACACGCCGGGCAATATCCTCATCGACACTCACGATCGCGCGGTGTGCCCGGACGTCTGGACGCTTTACGCCAGCGCCGTGACCCGTTTCGGCCATGCAGCCACAATGATCGAGCGGGACGACGACATTCCCCCGCTGGCCGATCTCCTTGCCGAGCTGGACATCGCGCGCCAGACCGCTGCCCAGGCACAAAGGTGCGCGGCATGAGGCTGGCGGATACGCAGCGGGCATTCCAAGCACAGGTGCTGAGCGAGGAGCTTGCCCTGCCATCAGGCTGGGACGAGCACATGGCGCCAGGTATCGCGATCTACCGCAATGCCTATCGGGCAAGGCTGATCGCGGCATTGGAGGAGACGTTTCCCAAGACGCTTGCCTGGGTGGGCGAGGAGCCCTTCGCCCGTGCGGCAGCCCATCATCTTATCATCAACCCGCCTTCCAGTTGGACCCTTGACGATGCCGGCGCCGGCTTCCCGCAAACACTGGGCGAACTGTTCGCCAGGGACCCGGAAGTCAACGAACTGGCGTGGCTCGAATGGGTCATGCACCAGGCTTTCGCAGCGGCGGACCGCGCCTCGCTCGACCCGGCCGGATTTGCTGCCGCCACCGAAGGTTTTGCCGAGGCCGATTGGGCTGGGATGAGGCTGCTGTTCAGCCCATCTCTCACCGTCGGAGAAGTGCGGACGGATTGCGTCGCCATCTGGCAGAGCCTCAGCGGCGAAGGGCAGTCGCCTGCCAGCGTGACGCTGGCTGAGCCGGCTGCGATTGCGGTCTGGCGGGAAGGTTTCATTTCGGTGTTCAGGCAGATTTCGCTGCGCGAGGCGCATTGTCTTGATCTGGCCCGAGAAGGTGCCTCATTCGGCGACCTTTGCGAATATCTTGCCAAATGCGGACCTGAAGACGAAGCAGCGGCACAAGCTGGCCAGATGCTGGCGCGCTGGCTGGGAGATGCGCTTGTCGTCGGCCTGTCGAGATAGGTCGCAGTTTCCTGCGGCGCCCGAAAACTGCTCCATTTGCGCAATCACCGTAACCCATTGGCGGTTTCCCCGGCTTTGGTATCTGCCGCCTCTGCCCGCTCTTCCTGCGATCCTGGCCGTCAGGCAGGACAGGAATTCACTGTGGCCGCCGGAGAGGGATTGTATATTTGCGTCAGGTCGCGGTCGTCGCGCACATACATGGCGGCCACCTTGCGGATCGGCTGCGCGGGCACCAGGCTGTCGAAGATCAGCGGCTCGTAATCATAAACCACTTCGACGAACATGACCGCAAAACCGCTTTCGGCACGCGCCTGACGACCTGTTGGGCCCATTCCGGTAAGCGTCGTACCGGTCACACCCGCGCCCTCCTTGCCATAGCTCGATTTATAATTGGCTGTGCCGAAGCAGCGCTGCCAGTGAATCCACTGGCCACCCTGCGCGTTGGTTTCCAGACTGGAGAGAATCATGCGTCCGTGATGTTGAATATCCAGCCCGCCCGATTGCAGCGCGGCGGCCTGAAACGTCTCGTTCACGTCATATTCGCGCATCCGCGGCACACCGGCGACGATTTCTTGCTTCGCGCGCGAGGCATTGTCCGCCAGCGAAATGGCGATCTGGCTTACCCGCATATGGGTGATGGAAAGATTGGCGATCTCCACCCCGCCCAGCCCCAACATGGTGAGGATGGGCAGCGAATAGGCGAATTCAACCAGAGCCACGGCCTTCTGGTCTTGCCAGAGGCGACTTACGAGCCGTCGAAGGTTTGCCACGCGCGATTTCATCGTCATCCCCCCGGGCAGACCTGCTTCGCCACCCGGGTGGCCTGCGCGCCGAATGGCTGGTTGCGCAACACGGTGGAGGCAGAAATCTCGGTATTCTGCTGGGTTCCAATCAGCTTCCAAAGCGGAAAGACCCGCTCGTAATCCACGGTCACCGTGTAGAGCACGATATCGTTCGCTCCGCCCAGGCCGCTTTTGCCAACGTCCCCGTCCCAGGAATTATTGCCGTTCTCATCAACGAAACATTCGTTGGAATCATACCGGTCATTATGGTTCGAGTCCGTGAAATCCTCGGGCCGGCCGACGTCGCTGAAGGTCGAGTAGTTGGAGCGTTTGATCGTATATATCGGGTTGCTGATAGCGATCGGCCCCATCTGGTCCTTCACATATTGGTCGATGGCGGCCACGTTATTGGAGCCGCTCTCAAGGCCTGCATCACGCCCTGCATCCTGGATTGCCCCCTGCAGCACTGACTGGGCATAAATTCCCTGCCCAATGTCGAAGATGCCCACCAGCAACAGCAGAAAAGTCGGCAGGACAATCGCGAACTCGGGCAGTGTTGCCCCGCTCGTGTCCTCCGCCAGCCAGCGTGCGATTGGAAGGCGCGCGCGCTGGATCATTGGCCAAGCCTGAGATCAGCCACCTGCGCGGCGATGAACTTGAACGTATTGCTCAATTGTTCCGTGTTGCTGGAATAATAGGCGCGGCCGTTGCTGGCGCAGTTCTGCAACTGGGTGGTCATGCTTGTACCGAAGGCGATCACCCAGATCGTGGTGCCCTGCGCCTTGATCGCCTCGCACATGGCTGAGAAGCGTGCATTGTGGCGCGAGGTGATGGTGTTTTCGTAGTATCTGGGTGAGATACGGTTGTCGAAGTTCTCGATGCCATAGGCCGAATAGCCGGACGCCGTCGGCTCCATGATACCGTCAGTCATGAAGATGATGTGCTTGCTGACACTGATCTTGTCTGCATCTAGGTTGACGTTATCCGCGAAAAGTCCAGTTGGGCTGGTCAGACGGCCACCCCAGATCATGCCGATGTCGTGATAGGTATTACCCTCGGCCACCAGATTGTTGAGATAGGTGTTCAGCCACGCCGGAACGTCGTTGGGATCATTCGCCAGTTCAACTGTGCGGAACAGCATCATCGGCGAAGGGCAACTGCCCGACACATTGTTACGCGTCGTCGAGGTCTCTTCGGAATCATAATAATTACGCGAAAACTCGACACGATTCCAACGCGGCTTCCAGCGGGTATCGTCGTTGGAAACGTCGGGTACGAGATCAAAATTGAGGTCGAGAGCATCATCTGGGACCGGATCGAAATCGGTCTCGTTCACCGTCTTGCGTTCTTCGATGCAGCCATCCCAGGTGTAGGAAGTGGTTTCGACACCCGTGGCGCCCACCCCATTGGGGGCAGTGCCGGCGTTCATCTTGGCCAGAAGGACAAGGTCGTAATCGCCCGCCGTATCGACAATCGCGGAACTGACATCGGTTGCGATTGGCACGGAAGCAAACGTCTTCAGACTGGACGTATCGATCGGCACGCTCTGGTACCGCCAATAGCTGAACTTGTAGCCATTGGTTTCATAAGTCGTCTTCTTCTTGATGACGGAACGGATGCAATTCCCGTTCTTGTAGTAATATTTGTTATACTCTGTAGTGGTTACGGGATTAGGTTTCGTTCCAAACGATGTCGGATTATTCCCGTAATTGTTGCCGAAATTATTACAGGTCTTGCTGCTGGCATAGCCATTATAGGTCTCATATGTGGTCCCAAGATCCTCGACCTCGTCCACCTCGATGTTCGGTGTGCGGAACACGGCTACGCGCGACTGATAGTCCGTTTCATCGGTGAAGAAATTGTAGGACATGTCTCCGCTCTGGAGCAGATCCTTGGCGTTCACCGTCATCGAATAGGGAACGAAACCATAGCGGATGCGGGTGCGGTTATCGTTCACCGCCTGATTGATCGTCTTGTGAAAATCCCGCACCGCAGTGCGCAAGCCCGCGATTTTTGTCGGCTCGCCCCAGCTTATCGACTGGCCCATCGAACCGGTGGTATCGAGCACGAACATGATGTCAGCATTGCCGATCTGCAGTTCGGCCATGCAGTCGACCGACAGATCGACCGTGCGCATATCGAACACTTTCATGATCAGCGTGGGAATGGTGGCAGTGGCGGTGCCCAGGACCTGCCCGTCGTCATTGTCGTAGCTGGTGAAGTCGACGCCGCTGGCGTCGAGCGCTGCCGAGCTGAAGTTGAAGTTGAACATGCCGTTCGCCTTCGCCTTCTCGGTCGTGCCGTAACTTCCCGTCTTGCTCATGGCGCGGCGGCCGGCGAGCACGCCCGCGTCGCAGGCCGACTGGAGTTGGGTCTTGGCCATATAGGCGCGGCTGACGTCCACTCCGCCGCCGATGAGAGCCATCATCGGGAGAAGTGCGGCAGCCGTGATCGCGAGCGTATTGCCCGATCGGTCTTGCAGCAATGAACGGAGGAAACGGTCACCCCGGGAATGGCTATGCATTCCATGATCTCCAAACACTTGGCCAAGCATGCGTGGAGATAGGCGCAACAGGGTTACTCCCCCGCCAAGATTTATGGTTAATTCGCGTTAAGATCCGCCGATTTCTTGGATGTGCGATATCGGGACAAGGTTTGGCAAACCGTTAACTCTCGCCCTTCATCATCTCGTGGGCGGCGAGCGTGGACGCAAAGCGAAGCTTCTGGCGGGTCAGGCCGCAGCGCAGGAATCAGGCGCGCCGCTCATTCCCGCTTGGCAGATTTCCCACAAGGCGAGGATGATCTGGCGCACATCATTGTCTACCAGCCTGTAATAGCGGGTCTGCGCGTCGGGCCGCACAGTCACCAGCCCCATATCACGAAACTTGGCCAGATGCTGGGAAACCGCAGATTGCGACATGCCGGTGAGTTCCACCAGTTCACCCACCGTCACTTCTTCGTCCGACATGCGGCACAGCATCAGCAGGCGGTCCGGATGCGAGAGAATCCGCAGACGGTTGGCCATTGCTTCAGAATTTTCGCGCAGCAGATCCAAAGGCATCGTTTTCATTCGTCTCCGGTGGCAGGCAACCCGTCATCGCGCAAGACGATATAGATGGCGGGAATGACCAGCACCGTGAGCGCGGTGGAGGAAGCAAGGCCGAACAGCAGCGAGATCGCCAGCCCCTGGAAGATCGGATCGGTGAGGATCACCGCCGCGCCGATCATGGCGGCTGCGGCAGTCAGGGCGATCGGCTTGAAGCGGATAGTCCCCGCCTCCAGCAACGTATCGCGCAGCGATTTTCCGGGTGCACTGGCATGGCGAATGAAATCCACCAGCAGGATCGAATTGCGCACGATAATCCCGGCCAGCGCGATAAAGCCGATCATGCTGGTGGCCGTAAACGGCGCGCCAAACAGCATGTGGCCGATCACGATCCCGATCAGCGTCAGCGGAATGGGGGTGAGGATCACCAAGGGAATCTTGAAATTCCCGAACTGCGCCACGACCAGCACATAGATCGCCAGCAGGGCGACCATGAAGGCAGCGCCCATGTCGCGGAAAGTCACCCAGGTGATTTCCCATTCGCCGTCCCACAGCAGGGTGGGATGGCGCTCGTCTTCAGGCTGCCCGTTAAGCGAGATTTCGGGCTTCGGCAGACCCGCCTTGGCCCAGTCAAAGTCGTTAATGGCCTGATCGACCGCCAGCATGCCGTAGATCGGCGCCTCGTAACGACCGGCAAGTTCGGCCTGCACCATGGCGGCCCCGCGGCCGTCGCGGCGGAATACGGCAGGCTCGCCCCGCTCCATCCGCGCATCGACCAATTCGCCCAGTTGGATCAGCTGTGGCGCGCCAGTGGCAGTGGTGACGGCCACCGGAGTAGCCGAAAGGCTGGCGGACCATGCCCTCTGCGACTGGTCGAGCGAAACTTGGATCGGCAGCGGATCGCGGCCCATGCCCTGCGGCGCATAGCCGACGATCTGATTGCCCATCAGCGCTCCGATGGAATCGAACAATTGCCTTTCGGACAGCCCGTAATGGTCCAGCCGCGCCCGGTCAGGCACCAGCCGCAATTGCGGTCGCCCTTCGCCGAAGCTGTTATCGACATCGACGATATAGGGTACGTCCTTGAAGATCTTCTCCACCTGCGAGGCAACCGCACGGCGCGTCGCTTCATCCGGGCCATAGATTTCGGCCAGCAGCGTGGCGAGCACCGGTGGCCCCGGCGGCGTTTCCACAACCTTGACCGATCCGCCCTGCGGCAGGGTGATCTTTGCGAGCTTCTGGCGCATCTCCACAGCAATATCGTGGCTAGCGCGCGAACGATCTCCCTTGGGCAGCAGAGTGACCATCAGATCTCCCATCTCGGGCCGCGCGCGCAGGAAGTAATGGCGTACAAGCCCGTTGAAATTGAACGGCGCGGAGGTGCCGGCATAGGCTTCCATCGAGGTCACTTCCGGCACGCTGCGGGCCACGGCGGCGGCCTCGTCGAGCACACGGGCAGTGGTCTCCAGGCTGGCCCCTTCCGGCAGATCGACCACCAGCTGAATCTCCGACTTGTTGTCGAAGGGCAGCAGTTTCACCGTCACTGCCTTGAAGTAGAACATCGAACAGGCGACCAGAGTGGCAATGCCCACGGCGATCAGGAAATTGCGCGCGCTCTTGCGGTCCCGGATCACACGGCGGGCAACCCGGGCGTAATATTGGCCGAGCTTGCCGCCCTGTTCGTCATGCCCGCCATGGGCCAGCGTCTCGCGCGCGAAGCGGATCATCAGCCAGGGCGCGATGATCACCGCTACGAAGAAGCTGAAGATCATTGCGGCGGACGCGTTGATCGGGATCGGCGCCATGTAAGGCCCCATCAGCCCCGACACGAACAGCATCGGCAGCAACGCGGCGACCACCGTCATCGTGGCGACGATGGTCGGATTGCCCACTTCGGCCACGGCCTCTACTGCGGCCTGAATGCGCGTGCGGTCATCGGGCATGGCCCAGTGGCGGGCGATGTTCTCGATCATCACGATCGCATCGTCCACCAGAATACCAATCGAGAAGATCAGCGCGAACAGGCTCACGCGGTTGATGGTGAAGCCCATGATATTCGATGCGAACATGGTGAGCAGGATGGTCGTGGGAATGACGATGGCGGTTACCCCCGCCTCCCGCCAGCCGATCGCAAAGCCGATCAGCACCACGATGGAGACCGTGGCGAGAGCAAGGTGGAACAGCAGCTCGTTCGCCTTCTCGTTCGCCGTCTCGCCATAATTGCGGGTGACGGAGACGTTCAGCGACGTGGGGATCAACGTGCCTTCAAGCGCCTCGACCCTGCTCACAACCGCTTCCGAAACGGTGACAGCATTGGCCCCGGCGCGCTTGGCGATGGCTATGCTGACGGCAGGCGTGCGGTTCCATTTGGCCGCTTCCTCGCCCTCTTTCGCCCAGCGCCAGACCATCTGCTGATCCTGCGTGGGCGCTTCGGTGACAGTGGCGACATCGCGCATATAGACGGGCGAACCATTCACCGAGCGGACTTGCAGATTGCCGACTTCCTCCGCCCCGGAAAGCGTGCGGCCGGCGACCACATCCGCCGCCTGTCCCGCTTCGCGGACATTGCCCGCCGGGAAGGCGCGGTTGGCCTGGCTCGCTGCCTCAATCAGATTGCCCAGCGGCACCTGATGGAGCTGCAATTTCGCGGGATCGGGGGCGATCCGCACGGCCTGACGCTGGCCGCCGGTAATGAAGGTCAGGCCGACATCGTCGACCTTGGCGATCTCACTCCGCAGCCTGCCCGCCAGTTCGCCCAGTGCCTGTTCGCTCCAGGCGCCGGGAGCTCCGGCTTTGGGAGAGAGAGTGAGGACCACGATGGGCACGTCATTGATGCCCCGCACCGTCACCTGCGGGGCGGGAATGCCCACGGGAATGCGATCCATATTGGCATTGAGCTTCTCGTCGATCCGGGTCGCCGCGTCTTCAGGATTGGAGCCGACAATGAAGCGCGCGGTAACCAGCACGCCATTGTCTTCGGCCTGGGTGTAGACATGCTCCACCCCGTCCACGCTCTTGACGATGGTCTCCA
This sequence comes from Sphingomonadaceae bacterium, assembly GCA_035497315.1. GTDB lineage: Bacteria > Pseudomonadota > Alphaproteobacteria > Sphingomonadales > Sphingomonadaceae > Andeanibacterium. The sequence continues at coordinate 15,247 of DATJDU010000074.1, read as the reverse complement.
GCGGCTTGGCCACCACTTCCACCGCATCGCTGGCTGAAAGGCCCGGCGCGGCGACGCGAATGTCGACCATGGGGACGGAAATCTGCGGCTCTTCCTCGCGCGGGATGGTCAGCGTGGCGATCACGCCCACCAATATCGCGGCGAGCAGCAGCAGCGGGGTGAGCGGCGACTGGATCGTCGCCCGGGTCAGCCGCCCGGAGATGCCCAAATTCATTTCGCCGCCTGCTTCACGAGGATGTCCCCGGCGGAAAGGCCTGAGAGTATCTCAACCTTACCCTGCTCGGTCGAAGGAGCGGTCTGCACCGGCACGATGGCCGCACTGCCATCCTTGCCCACAACCCACACCGTATCGAGGCCATAGGCCGTGGTGACGTAATCGGCGGGAACCAGCAGCGCCTTGCGGCTGCCCGCCTCCACCTTTGCGGAAATGCGGCGGCCAATCAGCGAGCCGTCCAGCCCGGCGATCTCCACATCGGCGCGCACCTGCCCGCCCATCACAGCGGGATAGAGCTTCACGATCGTACCGGTCGCATCGCCCGCGCCGGGCATCTGCGCCAGCACGCGCGATCCGGGATGGACCTGTGCGGCAAGGGATTCAGGCAATTCGAGCTTCAACACCGTCGCCCCGGCAGTGATCGTGGCGATCGCCATGCCCGGCGCAACTGGCGAACCGGCGGGAATATCGGCCATCAGCACCCGGCCCGAGGCGGGTGCGACCACCGCGCCCTGCCCGGCCACGGCATTCACCGCGCCCTGCTGCTGGCGCGCGGCGCTGACCTGTGCCTGCGCGGCATCGGCCATAGCCTTCGCCTGTTCGAGCCGGGCCTTGGCATAAACGCCATTGTCATAGAGGAACTGCACCCGGTCCAGTTCGGCCTTGGCGGCGGCGGCCTGCGCCTGTGCGGCGGCGGCCTGCGCGCCATAGGCGCCCGCCTGATAGCCAAGCTGGCTATCAACAATGCGCCCGATGACCTGCCCCCTGCGGACCAGATCGCCCTCCCTGACGGAAAGCGAAGTGAGGATGCCGGGAATACGGGCAAGGACCTGCGCCTGATCGACGGTGGAAACCGCCGCGCTCACATCCTTCCACTCGCCCGTATCGGCAAGCTGGACAGTGAAGCGTTCGCCGGCGGCCTTGGTGGCAACTGCGGTAGGCTCGCTATCGCTGCTCCCGCAACCCGCCAGAGGCAGCACCAGCGGCAGAAGCGCCGCCGCGATACCCAGACGCAGATATGTCTTACCCGTCATGGCATGGCCCCCTCGCCGTGATTTTCAGCGTGCTACCGGCAGGCCGGCCTGCGCCCATGCGCCGAAACCGCCCGCAAGATGCGTATCCACAACCGATTGTGCTACACTGCATTGATCCAGCGCAATGCCGGACCGCTTGCCGCCAAGGCAATTAAGGACGAGGATTTTGCCCGACGACTCGGGAAGCTTGTCGACGGAGAAACTGGAGAGCGGCAGGTTGAGCGCGCCCGGAATATGGCCCTGCGAAAATTCGTCGGGCTCACGCACATCAATGACCTGCACTTCGCCGCGATCGAGCATATCCTTCAGTTCCGCCGGGGTCAGTTCCTTGTGCTTCGGCTTGCTGAAAAGGCCCATGATTCGAATCCTTTCACGTAAATTATGGATTGCTTATATTCGTTATTCGTTATATTAGCAAGCCCGTTAAGGGAGATGCCAAGATGTCTGACCAACCACACATCGTCGTTCTAGGAGCAGGCCTGGGCGGCACGATCGCGGCCTATGAAATCCGCCAGGCACTGGAGAAATCCGCGCGTGTCACGGTGCTTAACAAGGGCGAGGATTACTGGTTCGTCCCCTCCAATCCCTGGGTGGCGGTCGGCTGGCGCGAGCCCGATTCGATTCGCGTTCACCTGCCCCCGGTGATGGAACGCCATGGCATCGCCTATAATTCGGTGGGGGCCGCCAAGGTCCACCCCAAGGAAAACCGGGTCGAGTTGCTGGACGGCTCCTCGGTCGATTACGATTATCTGGTGATCGCCACCGGGCCGGAACTGGCCTTCGACGAGATTCCCGGCTTCGGCCCCGACGGGCATACGCAGAGCATCTGCGTTACCGACCATGCCAAGGCCGCCCATGCGAAGTTCGAGGAACTCTGCGCCAATCCCCGCCCCATCGTGGTCGGCGCGGTACAGGGCGCGAGTTGCTATGGCCCGGCCTATGAAATGGCGATGATCCTCGATACCGAGCTGAAGCGCCGCAAGATTCGCGACCGGGTGCCGATGACCTTCATCACGCCCGAACCCTATATCGGCCATCTCGGCCTCGATGGAGTAGGCGATACCAAGGGCCTGCTCGAAAGCGAAATGCGCGACCGGCACATCAAGTGGATCACCAATGCCAAGGTCTCTTCGGTGGAAGAAGGCAAGGTCCATGTCGAGGAAGTGAACGAGGACGGCAGCCTCAAGAAGACGCACGATCTCGATTTCGGCTGGGCGATGATGTTGCCCGCCTTCCGCGGCGTGGATGCGGTGATGGGGATCGAGGGACTTTCCAATCCGCGCGGCTTCATCCTGACCGACAAGCACCAGCGCAACACCGCGTTCCCCAATATCTTCGGCTTGGGCGTGTGCATCGCGATCCCGCCGGTCGGCCCCACCCCGCTGCCGGTGGGTGTGCCCAAGACCGGTTTCATGATCGAAAGCATGGTCACCGCCATTGCCCAGAATCTGAAGGAAATCATCGCGGGCGCCGAGCCGACGCATGAGGCGAGCTGGAACGCGATCTGCCTGGCCGATTTCGGCGACAGCGGCGTGGCCTTCGTCGCCAAGCCGCAGATCCCGCCGCGCAACGTCAATTGGGCGAGCGAGGGCAAATGGGTCCACCTCGCCAAGATCGGCTTCGAGAAATACTTCCTGCGCAAGATCCGCAAGGGCGAAAGCGAACCCTTCTATGAAAAACTCGCCCTGCATGTGCTTGGCGTGAAGAAACTGCGTTTCGACTGAGGAGTGATGCGATGAACCTCGACCGTTCCGTTATGGCATTCGCAGGGCTGGTGGTGCTGGCCAGTTCCATCCTGTCGCTCACCGTGCATCCATACTGGATCGCGCTGACCATCTTTGCCGGGCTCAACATGCTGCAGGCCAGCTTCACGGGCTTCTGCCCCGCCGCGATCGTGTTCAGGAAGCTGGGCGTGCGTAGCGGCACGGCCTTCAACTGAGCGCTGCCATGAAATTGCGTCATCTCGTCCTTCTGGGCGCCGGTCTGGGTTTTCTTCCCCTTCCCCACCCGGCCGGTGCCCAGTCCCTCGACGAAGTGACCGCGATCGCGCTGGAGCATTCCCCCGCGATCGCCGGGGCGGATGCGCGCGCGCAGGCGGCCGCCGCCCAGCTCGATTACGCCAAGGCGCAAAATCTTCCCGATCTCAACGCCCAGGGCCAGATCGGCTTCGGCCGGATCGACCCTCAGGGCTTCTTCGGCCTCACCGCCGATGACGTCACTCCGCTGACCGCGCAGGTCACTGCCGAGATGCCGCTGCTCACATTCGGACGCACCGGCGGCGGGATCGATGCGGCGCGAGGCGGGTCGCAGGCGGCGGAGCTGATGGCCCGCCAGGCCCGGCTGAACCTGCGCGTGGAAGTGGCCGCCGCCTATGCGGAAGGCCTTTCCGCAAAGCGCCTGCTGAGCAGCTACGATCTGCTGCGCCTCTCGCTGGCCGAGGTGGTCCGCCAGTCCGAACTCAAGTTCAAGGTCGGCGCGGCCACCTCCACCGATCTTGCGCAGGCCAAGGCCCGGCTGGCGGAAGCCGATGCGGGTTATGCCGGCGCCGATGGGCGCCTGAAGGCCGCCATGGCCGCGCTGCGGACGCTGACCGGCCTCGATACCGTGACGCTGGATGAAAACCTGCCTCCCCCGCCCCCCATCCCCGCCACGCGCGAGGAGGCGATGGCCATGGCATTGGCCGGCAATCCCCAGCTCCTCGCCGCCAGCAAGGTGGTTGAGGCCGCCGAAGGCAAGCACCGCATGACCAAGGGCGAAGCGCTGCCGATGGTGGGCGCCTATGCCGAAGCGGCCAGCGTGCGCGATCAGTTCTTCCCCGGCTACAAGGCGGATTCCTATTCCGCCGGCCTGCGGGTGAAGTGGAACTTCTTCTCTTCCGGCCGCAACGACGCCAAGGCGCGCGCGGCAGGATCGGAAGCGGACGCGGCACAGGCCGATTACGATCTTGCACGCCTGCGCACCGAACAGGCCGCGATCACCGGATTCGACGGATATGAGACCGCGAAGCTGATGCTCGCCGCCGCGCAATCGCGGCAAGCGGCGGCAAAGGAAGCCTTGCGCGGCACAAAGCTTGAAGTCGAGGCCGGGGCCAAGCCGCAGCTTGCCCTGCTCGACGCCCAGCGCGAAGCGATCGAGGCCGAGGCCGCCCTGTCGGGCGCGCAGGGCCGCCTGATCGCTTCGGCATACCAGTTGCGAGCCGTCGCCGGCATGGAGTGACCCCGGCTCTCCCCCCTTTGCGCGGGGACACCCGGCCGGCGGCGGTTCGCTTGGTTTTCTGTCCGAAGATGACGGGGCCGAAGTGTCACCCTTGTGTTACGCAGAACGGCCTGTGAAACGTAATGTGTAACACCCCCTGTGAGCCGCAGTTTCAAGCCATTTTCCGGCCGCAATTCTGCGCGGAAGTGTGACTTTCCATTTCGGGTTTTCGTGCAGGCCGACCGGGGTTGGGCGCGCTTGAGCAAGGCTGCTTTCGAGGCGCCAGGAAAGGCTGGGGCAAAGCGGTTCATCGCGCAGGATAAACCCCATTTGGGGGCCTGTAGGAAAGTGTTTTCCGATGCGGGCAGCATTACCCCGCTCGTCATCCCAGCGGCTGCGACGCCTTACCTCAGGCCTTGAGCCACAGCCTTATCGCATAGGCCACCGCCCCCAGCACCGTAACGCTCGCCGCCCACAGCGCCGCCATCCACAGGAGGCGGCGCCAGAGCGGAGCGTCGTCGGCGTCAAGATGCGGTAGCCCTTCGCGCATCAATGATACCCCTCGCTGCCTACCTTGCCGCGGAACACCCAATAGGCCCAGCCGGTATAGGCAAGGATCAGCGGCATGGTGATACCCACGCCGATCAGCATGAAGATCTGGCTCCGCGGCGGCGCGGCGGCATCCCAGATGGTCACAGCATCGGGCACCACGAAGGGCCACATCGAAACGCCCAGCCCGGCCATGCCGAGCAGGAACAGCCCCAGCGAGAGCAGGAAGGGCGCGGCCTGCCATTTCTTCTTCAGGCCCCACAACAGGAAGCCCGCGATGATCGCCGTCAGCAGCGGTACCTGAGCCGCGAACAGCACATTGGGCATGGCAAACCAGCGTTCCCAATATTGGGTGTCCAGCAGCGGGGTATAGAGGCTGACCGCGCCCAGCAGGGCCAGCGTGGCAAAGGTCGCGCGCAGCGCCTGCCGATAGGCATGGGCCTGTGTGCTGCCTTCCGTCTTCCACACCAGCCAGGTCGAGCCGAGCAGTGCATAGCCCGCCACCGTGCCAAGGCCGGTGAGCAATGTGTAAGGCGTCAGCCAATCCCACCAGCTGCCCGCATAGGCGCGCCCGTCCACTTCGATCCCCTGCAGGATCGCACCCAGGATCATGCCCTGCGAAAGCGCCGCCACCAGCGAGCCGCCACTGAATGCCATGTCCCAGAACGGCCGGTGGCCCGGATCGCGCCAGCGGAATTCGAACGCCACGCCCCGGAATACAAGGCCCAGCAACATCGCGATGATCAGCGGATAAGTGGCCGGAAGAATGATGGCGTAGGCCAGCGGAAAGGCCGCGAACAGCCCGCCCCCGCCCAGCACCAGCCAGGTTTCGTTACCGTCCCAGACAGGCGCGATGGAATTCATCGCCTGATCGCGTTCCTCCCCCACCTTGAAGCTGGGGAAGAGAATGCCGATGCCCAGATCGAACCCGTCCATTACAACATAGGCGAAGACGGCAAAGGCAATGATGAAGGCCCAGATGGCAGTGAGATCCACGCTCATTCTCCGTCCTCCTTCGCGGGTTGTTCGATCACCGGGCCGCCTACGGCCCTGGCCGGTCCGGGAGTGATGCCGGCAGTGCGGATCGGTCCCTTCTCGGTTCGCCGCACGCCCGGTTCATGCACCTTGGGCGCACCGCGCATCAGCCGCAGTATGTACCAGGTGCCGGTGCCGAAGACGGCGAAATAGACGATCACGAATGCCAGCAGCGATGCACCCACTGCCGGGGCATCGAGCGGCGAAGCCGATTGCGCCGTGCGCAACAGGCCATAGACCGTGAACGGCTGGCGCCCGATCTCCGTCACCATCCAGCCGGCGATCACTGCCACGAAGCCGGCAGGCGCCATCAGGATCGCCGCACGGTGCAGCAGCGGCCAGTCATACAGCTTCTTCTTCCAGCGCGCGGCAAGGCTCCATAAGCCCAGCCCCAGCATGGCGAAGCCCAGCCCGACCATGACCCGGAACGCCCAGAATACGGGGCCCACCGGCGGGTGGTCCTCCAGCGGAATCGTATCGAGCCCCGCCAATGGAGCATTGGGATCATGCTTGAGGATCAGCGAGGATGCCTTGGGAATCTCGATTGCGTAATCGACCCGCTGTTCCTTGCTGTTGGGAATGCCCGCCACGATGAAGGGGGCGCCATCGGGGTGGCTCTGATAATGGCCTTCCATCGCCATCACCTTAGCCGGCTGGTGCTCCATCGTGTTGAGCCCATGGAGATCGCCCGCGAAAATCTGCACCGGGGCAACCAGCGCGGCCATCCACATCGCCATGGAAAACATGGTGCGGGCGTGCTGGTTGGACTTGTCCTTCAGCAGGTGCCACGCGCCCACCCCGCCGACCACAAGCGCGGTGGTGAGATAAGCAGCGATCACCGTGTGGACCAGGCGATAGGGGAAGCTGGGATTGAAGACGATGCCCCACCAGCTCGGCCCGGGAAGGAACTGGCCGTTCGCGCCCATTTCAAAGCCGGTCGGCGTCTGCATCCAGCTGTTCACGCTGAGAATCCAGAAGGCCGAAACCGCCGTACCCGCAGCGACCATCAGCGTAGCCATGAAATGCAGCTTCTTGCCCACCCGTTCGAGCCCGAACAGCATCACGCCCAGGAAGCCGGCTTCAAGGAAGAAGGCCGTCAGCACTTCATAGGCCAGCAGCGGGCCGATCACCGGCCCGGCCTTGTCCGAAAATTCGGCCCAGTTGGTGCCGAACTGATAGGACATGACGATGCCCGAAACGACACCCATGGCGAATGCCACGGCGAAGATCTTGAGCCAATATTTGAAGAGGTCGAGATAGACCCCCTTGCCCGTCTTCAGCCACAGCCCTTCGAGCACGGCGAGATAGCTTGCCAGCCCGATCGAGAAAGCGGGGAAAATGAAATGGAAACTCACGGTAAAGGCGAATTGTACCCGTGCGAGCATCAAAGCATCAGCTTGATCGAACATGGTGTCACTTACTCCCGGCCGCAGCTCGTTCATTGCGCCAGCGGTAAAAGGTCTTTTCCGAAATGCCGAATACCCGGCAACTATCGGTCACCCCTCTGCCCTCGGCGATCATCCGCTCTATCGAGCGGCATTTTCGATCCTTGTCGGCGATCGCGGCCATAACAGATAAGCCCCTTCACGTCCTGTGGTTTGGTACATGATTATCCCGCAAGCGCCATTGCGCTGCGTGCAAGCATGTAGAGTGCGACCGCCATGATCAGCCCTGAAAACAAGGTGTTGAGGCGGCCCTTCTGCGCCGAGAGGCGGCGCGAGGCAGCCGTACCGGCGAAACTGCCCAATATGCCCCCGCCGATGAACACGCCCGCCAGCGGCCAGTCGACAAGGCCGGAAACGGCATAGGACGCTGCCGTCGCCAGCCCGAAGGCGGCAACTGCCACCAGCGAGGTTCCCACAGCACGATAGATCGCCATGGAGGTGGAGGCCACCAGCGCGGGCACGATCAGGAAGCCGCCGCCGATGCCGAAAAAGCCCGAAAGCGCACCCGTGCCGAAACCGAAGCCCAGCACCTTGCCCATATTGTCGCGATTGCAGGCCACATTTTCCGGCCCTTCACCGCTGCGGCCGCGATACATGGCCACGGCCACCACGATCATCAGCAGGGCAAAGAGCAGCAGCAGCTTCTGCCCGTCCACCGCCTTGCCCAGGGTAGAGCCTGCCAGTGCGCCCAGCACACCCGCAAAGGCGAAAGTGCCGCCGCAGCGCCAGTTGACGTTGTGATTGCGGGCATGGTTCGCAAGGCTGGCCAGCGCATTGGCGGCCACGGCAAGCGCACTGGTGCCGATGGCGATATGCGGGCTTTTCACACCCACCACATAGACCATCAGCGGCACCGCAAGGATCGAGCCGCCCCCGCCCACGAGGCCGAGAGTGAAACCCACTGCGACGCCGCTGAAGGCTGCCAGGATGTAATGGAGCTGGTCGATCATCGCAGCCCCCACTCAGATCGCGTTGACCGGGATCTTGATATAGCTGATGCCGTTTTCTTCCGGCTCGGGCATGTGCCCGGCACGGATGTTCACCTGCACCGAAGGCAGGATCAGGCGCGGCACGGCCAAGGTGGCATCGCGCTTCGTGCGCATGGCAACGAATTCGGCCTCGCTCACGCCGTCATGGACATGGACATTGCCGTCGCGCTCCGCGCCTACGCTGGTTTCCCAGGCATAGGTGTCGCGGCCCGGCGCCTTGTAATCATGGCACATGAACAGCCGCGTCTCGCGCGGGAGGCTCAGCAGGCGGCGGATCGAACGATACAGCCGCGCCGCGTCCCCGCCGGGGAAATCCGCCCGGGCGGTGCCGTAATCGGGCATGAACAGCGTATCGCCTGCAAAGCCCGCATCGCCGATGATATAGGCCATGTCCGCCGGGGTGTGGCCGGGCACATGCAGCACGATGCCTTCCAGATTGCCGAGACGGAACGTCTCGCCATCGCGGAACAGACGATCGAATTGCGAACCGTCGCGGGCCATGTCCGGACCAGCGTTGAACAGCTTGCCGAACACGTCCTGCACCTTGGCGATATGCTCGCCAATGGCCAGGGTGCCGCCCAGCATCTCCTTCAGATAGGGCGCCGCGGACAGGTGATCTGCATGGGCGTGGGTCTCGATCAGCCAGCTGACCCTGAGGCCCTGCGCCTGCACGTAATCGACGATCCGGTCGGCCGATGCATGGGAGGTGCGCCCGGCGTCGGGATCGTAATCCAGCACCGGATCGATCACCGCCGCTTCCAGCGTCGCGGGGTCATGGACGACGTAGGAGACAGTGAAGGTCGGCTCGTCGAAAAAGGCCTGCACCACGGGGCGCAGCGCGGGATTCTCCTGCGCGCGCGCGATCTGGGTGGATGCGGCTTCCAGCGGCTGGTCGATTTCCTGCGTGACAGTGCTCATGGAGTCTCTCCTGCTAAACATTAGTTATTTCTAATGTTCTAATTTGTCAAGGGACTAGGCGCTCCGAGCATGTACTTACTCAACAAGTCCCTTTCCTGGCCCCCTTCCCCGCGATAGCCTGCCCCCAAAACCGAACCGAGAGGACCCTATGACCAGCTCCCCCAGCGTCAAGCTCAGCTTCTTCAAGCTCAACGTCCCCGACATGGATGCCGCGCTGGAATTCTACGGCCAGGTCTTCGGCTTCTCGATCGCCCAGACTTTCGACGAAGACGCTTTCCTCGAACACATCCTCGCCCTGCCCGGCCAGGAAGCGGGGCCGAACCTGCTGCTGGTAGCTTACAAGGACGGGCGCGACGTCTCGGTCGGCCCGGGCCACGGCCCCGTTGGCCTCGTCACCGACGATATCGACACGCTGTTCGCTAGGGCGATCGGCGCAGGTGCGAACCCGGTCGTGCCGGTGTTCGATATGGGCCCGGTCAAGGTCGGCATCCTGCTCGACCCGTGGGGCCACGAACTGGAACTGCTGCAATTCCCGGCAGGCTGACCCGCCGCCCACTCAGAACGGTGCGATGTTGAGCGCGACCTTCGTCAGTTCGGGCAGAAAATCCTCGTCCTCCAGCCGCAGTGGCCCGGGTGCATTGATGATCTGGTTGTTGATCACCGAATTGAACACCTGCCCGGCAATGGCAAGCTGGCGCCGCTCGGCAGGATCAAGCTCGCGCCCTGCCGCGGTCTCGACCACATTCAGCGTCATCGCGCCAACCTGTTCGCGGAAGGAATTATAGGCCATCCAGAAATTCGCATCGGCGGCCGAACGCTCCAGCGCGGCATGCCATAGATTCTTGTTCTCCATGACCTGCCTGAAACCGCGCGCAAGAATGCGTGTATAGATTTCCGAAGGCGTCCCCTCCGCCACCACCGCTGCGCGCCATTCAAGCGCGTTGTGGAAATAGGTCGAGAGCAGGACATAGAGGAAGTCGTCCTTGCTGCCGAAACGCTGGTAAAACACCCCGACAGAGCGCCCGGCCTCCCGCGCGAGTTCCGCCACTGAAAGCTCCGCATAGGTCTTCTTGCGCAGCAATTGCATCGCCGCCTCGATGAAGCGTTCCGCTGTCTTCCTGCTCCGTTCCTGCAGCGGCACCGGCATGTCCCAACCACCTGTGGTAATCGGATTCTTGACGGCCAAATGAGAACTCGTATTCATATTGAAGGATGCCCCTGAAGCGTGTCACGCGCAAGCGGCGGTGCTCAAATCATGTTCGGGCACGAACAGCAAGCAAACTGCCCGATTTTCGGAGAGGAATTAATAGGATGGCAGCGTTGGAGCAAGCGAATCAAGGCCCGCGGACGATTACCCGCCGGACAGCCGTGGCGGGTCTTGCAGGGGCGACGGCGCTTGCCATTTTGCCCGGCTGCACCGCGCAAAGGGCAGGCCCCGGCGGCAAGCCCAACTTCCTGTTCATCATGGCCGACGACATGGGCTATGCCGACCTCTCCTGCTACGGTCGCCGCGAATACAGGACCGCCAATATCGACCGGCTGGCGAGCCAGGGCATCCGGTTTACCCACGCCTATGCCAACAGCGCCGTATGCACCGCCACCCGCGTCGGGCTGATCACCGGGCGCTATCAATATCGCATTCCGGTCGGCCTGCAGGAACCGCTGGGCCAGGGCGACGTGGGCCTGCCTCCCGAACATCCCACCATCGCATCGCTGCTGCGCAACGCCGGCTACAAGACCTCGCTGGTAGGCAAATGGCACATGGGCAACCTTCCGAAATATGGCCCCCTGCAAAGCGGCTATGACGAATTCTGGGGCCTGCGCGGCGGCGGGGTGGATTATTTCCGCCACGGTTTCGGCAATGCCAGGGATCTGTGGGACGGCGACACGCCGATCGAGAAGACCGGCTATATGACCGACTTGCTGGGCGATGCCGCCATCGCCGCGCTGGAACGCCGCGCGCAGGACGAGCAGCCTTTCTTCATCTCGCTGCATTTCACGGCCCCGCACTGGCCCTGGGAAGCCAATGACGAGGAAGGCAAGGCCGAGGCGGAGCGGATCGCAAAGATACCCGGCGGTTTCAGCCATTACGATGGCGGATCGATGGAAACCTAAAAGAAGATGATGCTCTCGCTCGACGAGAATGTCGGCCGGGTACTCGAGCGGCTCAAGCAATTGGGGCTGGACGAGAATACCGTGGTCGTCTTCACCAGCGACAATGGGGGCGAGCGCTTTTCCGACAATTGGCCCTTCACCGGCAGGAAGACAGAACTGCTCGAAGGCGGCCTGCGGATTCCTGCGATCGTCCGTTGGCCTGGCGTGACGAAGCCCGGCAGCGAAAGCGAGAGCGAGATCGTCTCGATGGACTGGCTGCCGACCTTTCTGGCGGCAGGCGGCGGCAAGCAGGCCCCTGCTTTTCCCAGCGACGGGCGCGATATCCTGCCAGCGATCAAGGGCGAGACCATGCCCGAGCGGACGCTGTTCTGGCGCTTCACCAACAAGGGACAGGAAGCGGCCCTGCGTGGCCGATGGAAATATCTCAGGATCGCCGGGAACACATTCCTGTTCGATGTCTTTGCCGATCCGCTGGAACGCGCGAATTTGAAGGACCGGTTCCCGCAGAAATTCTCCGAGCTTCAGGCAGCCTTTGCCGAATGGAACAAGGGCATGCTGTTCGATCCCAACGCCCCCAGCTACGGCTTCACCGGGAAGATGCTGGCGGATCACTTCGGGATCGACAGCTAGGGCCAGACCTTCCGGCCGATAGGCCCTGCCCGGAAACGGGGACCGATGTGTCACCTTTCCGGGCGGGGAAATGCCCTGTTTCGTTCGCGGCGTGCCAGCCCTGAACCGCCCGGTTTCGAGCCATTTTCGGGAGCAGAACGCGCCTCGAAGTGTCACCTTCCATTTCGGGTTTTCGTGCAGGCCCTGCCGGGTCCAATCTGCCCCATGTACGGGGACGCAACAGGCGCGATGCAGCGGTAGGGAAGCGGGTCTGCTCATCGGGCAGGATAAACGCCATTTGGAGGCGTGTAGGAAAGTGTTTTGTGGCGGGAAAGCCAGGTTGGGAATGCCGAAAGCGGACAGTCAGGAAACTACCTGGCTACGAACATCGCCAGCCACCGTTCGTCTTGTTGAGCAAGCCTCGACGCGCGCCCTTCGACAAGCTCAGGACGAACGGAGGCGGTGATTGGAGCAGGGCGTTCGTCCGCTGACCACCCGTTCCCGGTCGATAGGATGTAGCTCGCAAGCGAGTGAAACCGCGCATTGCGCTCCACCCTGCCCGGTTACCGTGCCTATTTCAGGCTCCTGCGACAAAGGAGCGGCAAGTCACAACACGGCCCGCCCCTTGGGGCCCGCGTTGCGACCTGCCCCCAATTCTCAATGCCCTTGCAGGCTCGGCCTGGCGTTGGGGCCCAGCGCGGGCGCGAAAATACCCAACAGAGCGATCAGGACCGCAACCAGCACGGCGGCGCCGGCAATCAGCATCATGATCGTTTCCAGCGGTAGCATCATGCGCAGCGCGGCCGCGCCCGCGAAAGGTGCAAGCACAATACCGGCGATACGGCCCCAGCCGCCTGCCCAGCCGATCCCGCTGGAGCGCATTTCCGGCGGATAGCTGAGCGTGGCGAGATTGTTGATGCCGGTCTGCCCGCCGACCTGTGTGAAGTTCCACACGATCAGCGCCCCCAGGAAGACCCCGCTGCTGAACGGCACCTGCCCCAGCATGAACAATGCGACGGCTTCGACAAGGAAGAAGCCGGAGATCAGCCAGTAAGGGTTCACCCGGTCCATAAGGAAACCCATCACCAGCGTGCCGGTCGCCCCGCCAACGAAAGAGATCATCGCGGAAATGGCGAATTCCTGAATCGGTATTCCACCAAGTTCCTGGAAGAAGGTGGCCATCCAGTTCGCCAGCAAAGCGATATTGCCAAGCGCGACAAAGCAGGCGACCCACAGCAGCATCGTCTGGAGGAAATAGCGCTTCTGCAACAGCGCCAGGGGGCCAAGCCCGGGGCGGGACGGCTTTGACTTGCCGTAATGGAAGACCTCTCCACCATGAATGGGTGCCGCGGCATCCATTGCCAGGATCGTCGCGGGAATCTTGGCGTCACCAGGATTGCGTCGGGTACGGAAGGCCAAAGACTCAGGGATGAGTATCAGCAACGGTACGGCAACGAAGCCCAGTACGCCGCCTACCCAGAAACCGATCTGCCAGCCATAAAGGTCAAGCAACCAGGCCGCGATCACACCGCTGCCCATGTTCCCGGCAGAAAAGAACACCAGCGCGATAGCCATGAAGCCGGCGCGCCATTTCTTCGATGTCATTTCGGAAAGCAGTGCCAGCCCGACTGGCAGCATGGCAGAGAAGAAAATCCCGGAAATCCCGCGCAATACCGCCATTTGCGTTACGGTCTGGGCATGGGCGCCCAAGATCGAGAGAACGCCGAAACCCAGCGCGCACAGCCCCAGCACGGGCCTGCGTCCGATCTTGTCCGCCAGCGGCGGCATCAGGAACGCACCCACTGCCATGCCGACATAAGTCCAGAAGATCACCACATCCATGTCGGCCGGCTTCGCATCCAGCCCATGCGCGATGGCGGGCAGGATCTTGCCGAAGAAATACATGTCGAAGCCGTCGATGAAGAGCAACACCGAGCAAACGGCGAGCATCACCATTTCCCGCGCACCGATTTTGCGGCGGTCGATGAAGCTCTCTACGTCGAAGCGGTCTCCCGGCGCGCCAATAGTCTCGGCCGTGCTGCTGGCCATCAGGCTGATCTCCCAGATTTCGCGGAATAATAATCACGCTGAATTTTCACGGGAGAGTGGCCGCAGCGCGCCCGCGCGTCAATCGGGCGTTTCAGGCGATAGGAGCTTCTACCCGGTCAAGCCGCCTGTTTCACCTTGTTGCGACCGGCATCCTTGGCTTCGTAAAGTGCGGCATCCACCCGGGCCAGGAGATTATTGGCGTCATCGCCATCGCGCCACAGGGCATAACCCACACTGGCCGTAACCGGAGGCAGGCCACCTTCCGCGCTTTCACACTCGATCGCCTGACGCAACCGCTCGGCCGCCGCCTGAACCTCGTCCTGCCCTGCACCGGGCATTACCCAGACGAATTCCTCACCGCCCATCCGCCCTATCACATCGCTCGCCCCCGCCTGTGCGCGGGCAATATCGGCGATACGAACCAGAACATCGTCACCCATTTGATGACCGCTGGTATCGTTGACCCGCTTGAAGTGGTCGATATCGAACAGGATCAAAGCTGTCGGTCGTCCATCCTGCTCGGAGCGGCGAATACATTTCTGCAACTGTGCGATCGTCCGGCGGCGATTGGCAAGACCGGTGAGCGGATCGGTGTGAGCGAGATATTGCGCCTCCGCCGCCAGCCGCATTGCCCGAGTGCGCTCCTTGTCGAGCGCCTCCTGCCGCTGGTGATGTTCGCTGACATCCATCACCACGCCGAACATGCAGGCCAGTTCGCCACTGTCCGTAAATTCGTTGGTGGCGTACATTTTCAGAATCCGCTCATCGCCCATCGGCGGACGAATGCGATATTCGAAGCTGTAGCGCGCGCGATCCTTCGCGTGATGGGCGAGTTGACCGAACAGTTCCGCCCCGCCATCGGGCAACATCATTGTAAGATCGCCCGGATCTCTGCCCAGCGTCGGATCGAGCCCGTTGATCAGGAACATCTGGCGCGACCAATCCTGCTCGCCCGTGCGCGGATCGTAACGCCAGCGCCCGATCCGCGCGACTTCCTCTGCCATGTTGAGCATCAGAAGATTCTCGCGCATCCGGGCGTTGCGGGCCTTGAGGCGCAGCGCCAGCCGGTCATGATCGAGCAGCAGCGCCGCCAGA
>DATJDU010000073.1:0-18970 GCA_035497315.1 Sphingomonadaceae bacterium | reverse complement strand
TGGCAAGATCGTCCATTGGAGCATTGAGCTCAACAGCCCCAACAATCTCAAGCGCCAGGGCTGGAGCCGCGCTTCGCTCAAGACCGGCGACAAGATCTCCCTGCGCATGAACCCGCTGCGCGACGGCAAGAAGGGCGGCCTCTTCCTCGACCTCAAGAAGGCCGACGGAAAGGTCCTCGATTCAGGGCTGCCCAAGAACGGCACCCCGATCAACGTGCCGCAGGTTTAACCATTCAGTCGAGGCAATCATGAAAGCGATCATCAAGCCCCTCCTCGTCCTGGCAGTGCTGGCGCCGATGCCGCTGGCACCCGCCCAGGCCCATCATTCCTACGCCATGTTCGACATGAACAAGACGCTGGAACTGAAGGCAACTGTAACCCGCTTCAAATGGCAGAACCCCCATGCCTTCATCGAGGTCGATGTCCCGGTCAAGGGCCAGGTGGAACGCTGGGCCATCGAAATGACCAGCCCCAATAATCTGCAGCAGAGCGGCTGGAAACGGACCTCACTCAAGACCGGTGACAAGGTGACCATCTACGTCCACCCGCTTCGCAACGGTTCCAAGGGCGGCTCTTATGTCGGCATTCGTTTTGCCGACGGTTCCACTCTCGGCCAGATCGGATAAGCGCGGGATGAAACGGACAAGCCTATTATTGTTCGCTTGCGGAGCAGCGCTCACCACTGCCGGTCTTGCCCATGCCCAATCTGGAGGATCGCTTCCTCCTGAGGGACTGCAGGAAGGCCAGGGTGCGGGTTTCGCCAAGGGTCATTATGCCGAGCTGGACGCCCTGCCCGACTGGGGCGGCGTGTGGTTCCTCAATCGCGGTGGCAACACTGGCCAGCCCAAGCTCAAGGGCGATTATCTCACCAATTGGGATGCCTGGCGCGCCGAAGTGGCGGCGAACAATGGCGTAGAGAAGCGCAACCGGTCCAACTGCTCACCTCCGGGCATGCCACGGATCATGCAGCTCGCCCAATATCCCTATGAGTTCATCTTTGCGCCGGGCCGCGTCACCGTCAATCAGGAAGCCTGGATGCAGACGCGCACGATCTGGACCGACGGGCGCGAACATCCGCCCCTGGAAGAACTGGACCCGACCTATATGGGCCATTCGATCGGCCATTGGGAAGGCGACACGCTGGTGGTCGACACGATCGGCGTTCTGGATACGCTGCCATTCTCAAATGGCGCGCTCCACTCCGACAAGTTCCATGTAACCGAGCGGCTTCACCTGAGCCCGGACAAACCGGACACGTTGGTGAACGAAATGCTGATGGAAGATCCCGACGCCCTGGCCGAGCCGTTCAAGGTGACCGTGACCTACCGGCGTGACCGCTATGGTGTGCTCTACGAATTCCAATGTTCGGAAAACAACCGCAACCCGGTGAGCCTGAACGGCGAAACCGAGTTCGAGTGACAACCGGCACGAAGCGGCCGGACAGGCCGAAAAACAGGAAGAGGGTGTGCGATGCAGAGTTTTAGCGATTGGCTCTATGCGACAGCCTTGA
Source organism: Sphingomonadaceae bacterium (assembly GCA_035497315.1). Lineage (GTDB taxonomy): Bacteria > Pseudomonadota > Alphaproteobacteria > Sphingomonadales > Sphingomonadaceae > Andeanibacterium. The sequence continues at coordinate 17,460 of DATJDU010000073.1, read as the reverse complement.
GCACCACATTACGAGAGACATCCTGGGTGGTGCCGGGCTTGCAGAGTATCCACATCCTTGCGCTTGCATTCCTCGTGGGTTCGGCGCTCGTCACCGATCTGCGCCTGGCAGGAGTGCTGGCGACCGACGTTGACCAAGGGTCAGTCATCAAGGCCTATTTCTCGCGGATATTCAATGCCCTCCTCGTCCTTCTGCTATCCGGCTCGCTGCTCGTTTTGATCGAACCGGGGCGGACGCTTGGCAACACGCTGTTCTGGACCAAGATGGGCCTGATCCTGACAGCCGTCGCCCTGACCTGGCTGTTGAAGCGCCCGCTGATCGCAAGCGAGGGGGATGCCGCGAGACCGGTTCCGCCCTACATCAAGCTGGTCGGGTGGCTTTCGCTCCTGATCTGGATCGCCGCGATCTTCTGCGGCCGCTGGATCGCCTACACCTGAACGGACCGATCAAATCGAAGCCATCCGGACGAGAGGATCGTCATGAACATCGAAGCCATCTTTCAGCGCATCTACGATCTGCCATTCGCGGATGCCATTCGGCAAAGCTCCAGCCTCTTCCCGATCCTGGAGTCCATTCACGTTATAGCACTGACGCTCGTTTTCGGGACGATCGCCATCGTGGACCTCCGGCTCCTGGGCATTCGCCTGCATCGCAGCTCGGCAAAGAGCCTGATCGCCGAGTTGCTCCCCTATACATGGGGGGCATTCGCCCTGGCAGTGGTCAGCGGCGGCTTACTCTTCTCGTCCAACGCGGTGCTTTATGCGCAGAACGCGCAGTTCCAGGCGAAGATGGTGCTGATCCTGCTGGCGGGCATCAATATGCTGGCCTTCCATTCCACGGTCTTTCGCCGGATCGCGGATTGGGATGCGCAAGGCACGCCACCTGCGGCGGCCCGCCTGGCGGGATTGAGTTCAATCGCCTTGTGGAGCGCCGTGATAGTGTGCGGTCGCTGGGTCGGCTTCACTCTCTCGCCGTTCTGAACCCGGCCGATCTAAATCGAATAGACACATGACTTGTTGAAGGCGCCCAAGGCCTTCAACAAGTCAGGCGCCGGCCCGACCTCCCAGGGGCCGGCGCCAATTTCTCACCCATCAGCCCCGATAGCGAGAGCAATTGCTCCCATTGGGCCTGCGAGTTCCCCAAGGGAGGGCGCACGGAGTATTTCCCGCGCGGTTTCCCGATCAAGGAAGGGCAGATACTGCGCAGCCCGCTCGACCACCATATCACGCGCCGTCTCCAGCAACATTGGCCGTGCCATTCCCACACCTCCTCCGATGAGGACGCGCTGCGCCGAGGTGGTGAACAGGATCGCTCCGACCAGTTCCGCCAAGTCAGATGCCACATGGTGCCAACAACTGTCATTCTCCGCCACGACGCTCGGATCACCGCCAAACCTGCGTGCGAGCGCCGGACCGCTGATCAGCCCCTCGATGCAGTCGCCGTGGAAGGGGCAGGCGCCCTCGAATTGATCACCCGCTGCCCTGCGCAGGCGCAGATGGCCAATCTCCGGATGCATCGCGCCGTGAACAGGGCGGCCATGGACGACCAGCCCGCCGCCGACGCCCGTACCTATAGTGACATAGCACAGGCTGTCGCAGCCCATGCCCGCGCCCCAGCGATGCTCGGCAAGGGCAGCACCATTGACGTCAGTGTCGATTGCCCAGGGGCAGTCCAGCCTGTCTGTCAGAAACTGTGCCACCCTCGCGCCCGACCAACCAGACTTGGGCGTCTGGAGCATTGATCCGAACTCGGGCCTGGCCCGATCGAGCTGCAATGGGCCGAACGATGCGATTCCCAGCGCATGTAACTCATGGCTACCCGCCCATTGCCGCAACTGGTCCGAAAGTGCGCTCAGCGTTTCTTCCGGCATAAGCGTGGGAACGGTGACCATCTCAACGATCCGGCTCCCTTGTGCGAGCACGGCGATCGATTTGGTTCCACCCAGTTCGATCCCTGCAAGATAGTCTTCTCCCTTCATTTCCTACGGCTCCAGCCCAGCGCTGGCCCCGTCCAGCCGCAGGCGCAACACGGGCGCGAAGCTCGCTCCGAAACGGCGAACCGGGGCGTCCTCTCCCTGCCCCCAATTGTCGACGAAACTGAACACCGACAGATCAGGTAAAACCAGCCAGCTATAGGCCTGCGCAGGCGCCTGAGGCGGATTGGCGAAGACCAGCCCTGTCCCGTTGAGCGGTTGCCAACCGAGCTCAATCCGATCCGATACCATACCATAAAGTCCGGTGGGCCCGACCGGCCCTGCCGGATCGAACACATGCCGCTGTGTTGACCAGAAGAGATAATAGCGACCACCATGCATCACGACATGTGGCCGTTCGAGTTCGTTATTCAGCCCGTCCGCTCCCAACAGCGGCGGCAGGAGCGTCCAGCCTTCGGATCGCCCACTTTCCACGCGCGCCGCACCGACCGCGCCATTGTACCCGTGAGATGAACCAGCGAGCGAAGCCGCGAAGAACACGTAATGCGCCCCGCTGGCAGGATCGTAAAAATATGCAGGATCGCGAAAGGCCTTGATAGTGCCGATCGAGCCCATTCCTGCGTCACTCGCCATGTACCAGGCAGGATCGCGCCGGACGAATTCGTCAAGCTCCCGCCAGTCTTCAAGGCGATAGCTTCCGCTCCCGCCTGCAAGCGTAGCACGGGCGGAAAACAACCTCTGGGTGAAGCTGGGCGTGGACTCTCCTCTTATTCCGGCCGCTGTGAAATAGACGGTCACGCCCCGGCCATGGGCATCCAGCACCGCCGATCCCGACCATTCGCGACTTCCCGGCGTGAAGCCATCTGGAAAAACCGGACCAAGGTGCATCCAGCCTAGCTCACCACGCTGGAAGAGATGAATGCGGGCCAGTCCATGACGCTCGTCCGGGTCCTCCCGATGCGGCGCGCTCAATGCCATCCACAGTGTCTCGCCATTCTCCATCTCTGCCGGATTGCCTGCCCGGTCCTGCAGCGGCCACGCGTCCCAGATATCCAGATCAGGGGATATCCGCGCAAAATCCTTCTTGAGGATAGCAGGCGCAATATGGCGGGTTTCGGGCACGATCGCCCGCACGTGATCCGCCTGCCAGATCGCGATGTCGGGATAAGCGTCAGAAACGGTCATCAGGCTGTTTGCCCCCGACACATCAGACAACGATCCAATCAATTTACCTTGCCTCGCATCGGTTTCGGGAAGCAGCATTCGGCGCGCCCATCTGGCAGGCTCGCGATCCGCCCTCCAACTTTGACTGGAAAGGTGATAATTGCGCGAACGCTCACGCGCAATCGATTGCAGAAAATTTACACTCTTTCATCGGTGCACAATTTCGAAGCGGTCAGGTGGATGACCGGATAACCAGCTCTGGATTGAGCACGACCGAGCCAGTCGCCTTGCCCTCGATGCGCTTGAATAGGTTTTCGACCAGATGAGCGGCACCGCCAGCGATATCCTGGCGAATGGTCGTGAGCGGAGGTATGCAGGTCCTCGCGACGGAGAGATCGTCATAGCCGATCACACGAACGTCGCCCGGAACGGAAAGTCCGCGCGCAGCCAGCACCTGAATGGCGGTAAGCGCGATCATGTCGGACGCGGCAAAAAAACCGTCTGGCATCTTTTCCGCATGATCAAGATAACCCACAATTTCCTCGCCACTCAGTTCCGCAGCCAAATGGGTGGGAAATTCCAGCAATACCACCTTGCCATCCGTTTCGGAGACTGCGGACCGCGCCCCTTCGAGGCGGAGTGACAATTCGATCGCCTGCGGGTTGCCAAGAAAGGCAATCGTCCGACAACCTCGCTCTATCAGATGTTGGGTAGCCAGCTTGCCACCAAGAAAATTGTCGCTTCCGACCGAGCAATGGACCTGTCCCTGAACGAAAGCGCCCCAGGCAACCATCGGCAGAAAGGTTTTCGCTACCGCGTCCAGTACCTTCGACTGATCCGACTGCCCTATGATAATGAAGCCGTCGACACGATCCGCATCGATCATCTTCTGAAGCCAGTCATCGCGATCAGGAATGACGCGAGAAAGGACCAAATCGAAGCCGCGCTCCGTCAATTCGTCGGCGAGACATCCGATGAGCGTCATGAAGAAGGGATCGGAAATGTGCTGTCCGAGCTCATGGCCCAAGGGAATAACGACGCCTATTGCCCCACGCCTGCGCGTTCGCAAGTTGCGGGCAATGGAGCTAGGGCTGAAACCATGTTCATCCGCCAGTTTGCGGATACGTTCGGCCGTCTTCGCATTGACGACGTTCTTTCCCGCCAACGCACGCGATACAGTCGCTGGAGAGACCCCTGCCAGTTCGGCAAGATCGTAGATCGTGCGCACCTTCTCAGCCAAGCGTCATTCCTCATCAGGGCGGAGCGAAGCCTACCCCTCCACCGCCAGTTTGCGGCCGGCGCTTCTCATGCGCTGGACCCTGTTATCAATCAAGGGAGCGCACTCCCTCCACCTTCACTTCATGCCGCCGGATGAGGCACACCCCTACTGCTTCCCACTACACCGTAATCTTCATTGTCTCGATGAGCGAGCCTTTTGGCGACCGGCTGACGAACCAGATTCCATAGGCACAGGATTGCCAGCAGTGTCGCGAAGCCTCCGCCAAGCGCCAAACTGTAGTCACTGGTTCCCATCAGATCGCCCACTGCTCCCATGGCGAGCGGTGCAGCCACCGCACCAACACAAGTGAAGAACAGCAGGAAGCCCGCAATCGAGCCATGGCGACTCTTTTCGAAGCAACTGATCCCGGTAGAATTTATCGTTGGATAGAGCACAGACATAAACAAGCCTGTCCCCGGGAGGGCGAAGACGGCGACTGGCCTCCCACCCGCTGTCGCGACCCAGAACAAGGCGGCCATCGCACAGCTGCAAATGGCCAGCACGACGGTCCAGTCGAAACGGGAAAGCAGCCAGGCACCAAAGAAACGGCCCACAGCGCGCAATACAAAGAATATCGCCACAACAAAGGCAGCTAGCGCAGCATTCGGCCCATCATATCCAGCAAAATATGTCGGCGCCCAGACATAGATTGCCGCCTCAGCCGCGACATAGAGCATCAGCAACAAAGCGAAGAATAGTGCATGGGGGTCGCCCAACATTCGCGCCGCATCGCGTGGATCGGCCTCCTGCATATTCGTGGCAGCAGGGCGAGGGAACGGCGCCAGCATGGTTCCCAGGATCAGGAGGCCGCATAAGGCTGCCGCAATCAAATAGAGCCACTTCCAGCTCATGCCGTTCTCGAGCAGCAAGCTCACCAGCGCCGGTCCGACAATGGCCCCGACAGCAAAAAAGGCCTCGACCAGATTCATATTGGAGGCATGCTCACGCGTGGAGCCTGAGATATCGCCGATCAGCGCCAATGCGCCCGCCTTGAATATCCCGATTCCCAAGCCCGATATGAACAGCAAGATCACGAACAGGCCGAAGCTGTTGCCCGCCGCAAAAAGTGCCGAGGTGGCGCAAAACAGCCCGAGACCCAAGAGGATTGATCCCCTTCGCCCGATCCGGTCAGCAAGGAAACCCAAGAGGATCGCAGCGATACCGATGCCCGACATGGAGGCATAATGGAACGAACCCGCCGCCGTCATACCGAGACGAAATTCGCGGATAACCTCGGGAATGATGGTTCCGACCGAATCCGTCGTCATGGCGAAAGTCGCGAACATCATGAAGATCAACAACTTGAGAAACCGGGTGGATGCGGCCGAAGGACTTTGGTTCGCTGCACTCATCTGTTCGGTCTCCACACCCAATTTCCCAGTTCGAGAAGGACAAGGGCATGCCGAGCAGGCCATCTGCGCCTATCGGCAGCAATTCTCATCCCCGTCATTCTATCTATTTTCGACCTCAGGCCAGCACCTGCAAACTCGGTCCATTTGCCGCCAAGGACAGTTCAGTCTAGGTCAGGCTTTCGAGTTTGACAATCGATTGCAAAAGGCAATGATGGCAACTGGGAGTGGATGATGCCCCACTTTGTAAATATCCGCTGGATGATCCTGTTTACGGCATTGCTGTTCACGGCAAACGCACCAGTCTTCGCTCAGGCCGGGTTGCTCAAAGTGGGGGCAGGCAAGATCGACGTGACGCCTGATGAGAAAGCGCTGCCGCAGAATTTTAGTGGCATTCTTGACCGGATCTATGCCCGCGCGATCGTGATGGACGACGGCAGGAGCCGCGCTGCACTGATCACGGTAGATGCAGGTGCGATCCCCACTGAGTTGTGGCAAAGGGTGAGCGCACGCGCCGAACGCGAGCTTCACATTCCCGCCGCGCAATTGCTGATCACCGCAACGCACACCCACAGTGTGCCCTGGGTCCCGACAGAAGGTTATGAAGAGAGTATCTTCGAGGCGATCAGGCAGGCGGCCGCCTCGGTCCGGCCCGCCCGCATGGCCTATGGGACAGGTGCTTCCTTCATCAATGTCAACCGCAACCTTATCGATCCGAAGACCGATCGCTGGTGGGAAGGTCCCAATTACGAGGGCTCTTCCGACAAGACCGTGGCCGTGGTCCGCTTCGAGGATCTCGAGGGAGAGCCGATTGCGGTCTATTTCAACTACGCCGTCCACGCAGTCGTTACCGGAACGCTCGATCTCGTCAGCGCGGATATTCCGGGCGCGGCGGCGACCTATGTGGAGGAATCTCTGGGGAATGGCGCGGTGGCGCTCTATTCGAACGGCGCGGCGGGGGACCAGAACCCGATCTATTTCAACCAGACCTACGAACTGCGCGATATCCGCATCCGCGACTATGCGGCGCGCGGGGTGGACATTGCCAACGCCATGCCGCCCGGCGGCGAAGGACTGAACCGCGACGATCCGCGCACCGCCCTGCTGATGGAGCAGCAAAAGCGGATGATCCTCTCCATGGGGCAATTTCTGGGCGAGGAAGTGCTGCATGTCATGCGCGCAGGGCTGGAACGCCCGACGGCCGAAGCGCGTCTTTCCGGCGCCCAGACGACAGTGAGCTGCCCAGGGCGCAAGCGCCTCGATCAGGGACGCGCAGGCTATCCCGGCACTTACGAGGATGCCGATCCAGTCTCCATCCGCCTGAGCCTGCTCTCCATCGGCGACACAGTGATTGGCGGGGTGAATGCAGAGGTGTTCAACCTGATCGCCCAGCGCTTCAAACGGGAAGCTCCCTACAAGCACACCATGATGACGACATTGACGAATGGCATGGCGGGCAGCGGCTATATCCCGAACGATGCCGCCTTCGGCTACAACACGTTCGAAGTGCTCTCCTCGCGCCTCAAGCCCGGCTGTGCGGAGACAGCGATTGTCGAAGGGTTGCTCGATCTGATCGAGACCGCCCGCAAAGAGAACTGACCGGGAGAGAGACCGGAGCTCGCCCTAGAGCCGGCACTCAAAGGCGGTCGAGCCCCCGTCCTTGCCTGCCGGCCTTGCAACCATCGGATAGGGGCACAACACCCCCTCGCGCCCGGGCCACGGAGACATCGGCCCTGCACGGGCCTCTATCCTGTCGGGAGCTACACCCTGTTCGACCCAGCGCACCACCGCGCCGAAGGCATCGAACTGGTCTGTTGCCGGGCCGCCCTGGCAATGGCCCATGCCCGGAACCGGGAACACCCGCGCGAAGGACGCCGCCGCCCCCGAATAGCGGGCGTTCGCCTCTTCCCACCATGCCAGCGTATCGTTGACCGAGAAGACCGGATCGGAAACGCCATGCGGCACGATCAGCTTGCCCCCTCGGGCGCGGAAACCGTCCAGATTGCTGGAGCGGGCAGAGATATCCTGCCAGGCCGAACGGGCGAACGGCGACTGGATGAGATCGATGCCGGCGGGGTCGCGATCGAAGTCATAACTTAACGCGTATGAGAGATAGGAAGAAGTTGTGCTGCCCAGCGCGCGGGGCGGCGTGCTGAAGATCGCGGCGAGCGACGGCATGCCCATGGCGACGTTGATGGCGGGCGCCGAGCCATCCGGCGCGCCGGCCATCCAGATGCGCCAGCCCATGTCACCCCAGCCCGTATCCCACGGAAATCCTGGGTAAATCTGCTTCCCGTCGCTGCTGCGAGCCCCGCCATGTATCCGCTCCAGCGCGGCGATCTGGCCAGCGGAGAGGCACCCCTCCTGCTTGCCCGCCTGGCACTGCCTGGCAGTGAGCGCGGGCACAACGCGGGCGGAAGTACATCTTCTCACATCGCCCACTATTCCATCGGCCAGTCCGTCATCCGCATCGCAGACGCCGGCCACTGTCTGGCTGACCAGTTGCAGGTCGCCGGGGCTGAAACTGCTGGCGATGGAGGCCATGGTAACGGGCTCGCCCCGTTCCTTCGCTACCGAGGCGAAGGCCTGCGTGTTCCATGCCTCGCCAATGGCGGCACGCGGCAGGGCGAAGCCGGGTGCGCCCGCCACGATCCCGTCGAACAGATCGGGATATTGCTGGGCCAGCGCCATGCCCTCCTGCCCGCCCTTGGAGCAGCCGACGAAATAGCTGTAGCTGGGTTTCGCGCCATAATAGCTGCCGATGGCGGCCTTGGCGGCAGAGGCGGTCTTTTCCAGCGAATCCCCGCCATAATCGGCCCGCGCCTGCGGATCGAAGCCGAAGGCCGATGCCCCATTGCGTTCCGCCACGCTGTTGCGCGCATTGTCATGCCCGGAATCCTGCGACAGCACGGCATAGCCCTGCGCCAGCGCCGGATCCGCCCCGCCCTGCAGCCGCCCGATGGCATCGCCCAGTTCGCCATTGGTGCCGCCGCCGCCCTGCATGAAGAAGCGGCCGTTCCACTGGTCCGGCAGGCGCAAGTGGAAGCGGATGGCATAATCCTGCCCGTCCACGCCCTTGCGTTCCTGCATCACGCCCGTGATCTCGCAATGGGCGGGCAGTTGCACCGGGGGGAACATACCCGGCGGCCCCGGAGGCAATGGCGCCGCACCCGCTTCGTGATAGGCGGCCGCCATCACCTTCGTGCCTGCCAGCGGCCATTTCACGGCCAGCGATTTGCCCAGCGCCTCGCAGCGCTGCGACGATCCTGCCGAAGCCACTTCCGTCCTGCCCGGCGCCGAAGCGCCGGCGCAGGAGGAAAGGAGAACCGCGATTGCCGAAAGTCCGGCCGCATGGCGTGCGCGCATGGCCTTAGAACCTCACCGAAGCGCGGATGCCATATTCGCGGGGCGCGCCGTAGAACTCGCTATTGCCCGACTGGCCGCTGACATATTCCTCGTTGGTGAGATTGGTGGCGTAGCCTTCAAGCTCCCAGTCCTTGTACCGCAGCGTGATCTGGGCCGAAAGCAGCCCTCTGCCCTGCAGATAATCGAGGTTCGGGTTGTAGAACAGATTGGTCCAGCGCGGCCCGACATAGGCATAATTCAGGCGCGGCGTGATCGAGACGTCCTCGCCCAGCCATGCCTCATATTGGACGCCGATATTATACGACCATTTCGGCGAGAACAGGTTGGGCCCGCCGCCGCCGACCCCGATGTAGCTGGTGTAATCGAAGCAGGTCGCCGGATCGGAAGACGGAAGGCACTGCGGCAGGCGGACAGGCGCGGGCGGCAGGTTCCGCACGTCCACCAGCGTGACCTCGTCGAGCGAGGAATCGACATAGGCCAGGCCGCCATCCACACTGAAACCGTCGATTTTGCCCTGCAGCTGGAATTCCAGCCCCTTGATATTGGCGCTGGAGATATTGGTGACGCCGCTCTGCCCGGTCAGCGTGTCCAGCGCATCGAACTGGAAATCGCTGTAATCCATGTAGAACGCGCCGAACTGGGTGCGGATATGATTGTCGAGGAAGGCACCCTTCCAGCCGAATTCATAATCCATCACCGTTTCGGGGCCGAATTCCGACACCGCATTGTTCGCGCCGCCCGGCTTGTATCCGCGCGCGGCGAAGACATAGATCAGATTATCGTCATCCACATTCCAGTTGAGCGCGACCTTGCCGGTCATGCGCCCATCCTCGTGGCTGCCCGCCAAATCCGCCACGTTCAAACCGGCAGGCCCGAACACTGGCCCTTCCGAACCGATATTCACATAGCCCGTACTATCCACCTTGTAGTGCGAATAGCGCGCGCCGACCTGCAGTTCGAGGTTGGGCATGATCTTGTAGCCAAGCTGGGCGAACACGCCGAGCGTCAGCTTGTCCTGGTAATTGCGGATCTTGGTGGGATCGCCGACGATGTCGCCGGACCGGCCATCGATGATCACATCGATCTTGTTCTTCTGGTAATAGCCGCCCACGATCCAGTTGAACCGGTCTTCGGCAGGCGAGATGATGTTGATTTCCTGCGTCCATTCGCGCTCGCGCACGAACTGGTCCTGCACCTGCGTGGCGAACACGTCGGGAATGCCGTCGGGCGGGGTGCTGGTATCGACATCGGTAAAGGCACCATCGGAATCATACAGATTGTTGATCCGCTTGTTGGTGTAACCGGTGAGCGAACGCAGCACGATGCCGCCATCCAGTTCGTACCGCAGTTCGAGGCTGGAATTGAACGCCCGCTCGTGATTGAGCGTGGGCGCGTTGTAAGTGAGTTCGCGGAAATCGGCCTGGCGATCGCCATCGAAGGTCGTCCCTTCGATCGGGCGATAGGCATAGCCGCCGGTGTTCTTGTCGATCCATTCGACCTTGGCCAGCGCCCGGAAATTATCCGGCTGGAACATCACGCTGAGACGCCCGGCCTGCTCGTCCAGGCTGTCGGGCGTATTATGATAGGGCCCGATATCGGTATAATAGCTGTCGCGCCAGCGGGTGGTCCCGGCCACGCGCAGGGCCAGCACATCGCTGACCGGCAGGTTCACCGCACCTTCGGCGCCCACGGCATTATAGCTGCCGTAATAGGCCTTGGCATAGCCCTTCACCCGGTCCGTGCTGGGATTCTGCGTGTTGATGAAGATCGCGCCGCCGGTGGAATTCGATCCCACCAGCGTGCCCTGCGGCCCGCGCAGGACTTCGATCGAGCCGATGTCGTAAAAGCTGGAAGACGTGAGAATGGGCGGCTGGAAGATGCCGTCGATATAGGTCGCCACGCCGTTCGCTACCGAAGGCGATCCGCTGGCGATGCCTATGCCGCGCAGATTGACCGACTGGGTCAGCCCCTGATCGGTGATCGAAACCGACGGCGCCGCGAATTGCAGGTCTGCAAGGGTCCTGATCGCCTTGTCGTCAAGCTGATCGCCCAGAATCGCGGTCGCGGCGATAGGCACGTCCTGGAGATTTTCCTCGCGACGCTGCGCGGTGACGATGATTTCCGGAGGAGCAGCCTTCTCATCGTCCCTGGAAGTTGCCTCCTGCCCCCAGGCAGGCGAAGCGAACCCCACACCAATGGCCAATGCCGCAGTCGACAGACGGACCCAATCCCTAGCCTTCATGATATCCTCCCTGAACAGGCGAGCTGTTGAACGCTCGTCCCTGACTATTTTGATAGGCAAAATTTCAATCGATTGCAAGATTGTGTAGCCTTGTGGGAAACCGGCTTTTCAGGACTTATATTAGTTAGTTAGGCAATTTTCTATTCTCGGGATTTCTATCCCGAACATGCCGGAGACACCAAAGGGCCCCGACATCTCCTGCCGAGGCCCATCCGGAATCCGCAAGAAACCGCAAAATCACGTCAATGCAATGGGTTGCATTCCAAAAGCACGGCGCAGCGCCTCGAACTTGGCCGCAGTGAATATCCGCGCCAGTCGGGTATCGGAAGCGACCTGATCGAACCCGTGGAAGGCCCCCGGGATGACCAGTAGTTCCGCGGGAACGCCCGCTTCTGTCAGCCGCCGGGCATATTCGATATCCTCGCTAACAAACAGATCGACGCCGCCCACCGCGACGAAGGCAGGCGCCAGCCCGGCCAGATTCTCCAGCCGGGCAGGGACGCCCGCTGCCGGAACGGCCGTGGAGCCGGGTTCCACACCCAGGAAGCTCTCCCAGCCAAAGCGATTGGCAGGCGCATCCCAGCCGACCGCGCCCATATAGGCGGGAAGCTGACGGGTGCTGCCGGTCCGGTCATCCAGCATGGGATAAATCAGGGCTTGCAGCACCAGCGGCACTTCGCCGCGATCGCGCGCCGCGATGGCCAGCAGGGCTGTGTGCCCGCCGCCCGCGCTCTCACCCATCAGCGCGATACGGCTGCGGTCGACACCCAGCGAATCCGCATTGCGATAGAGCCATAGCAGCCCGGCGTAATTGTCCTCGATCGAGGCTGAATAGCGCGCTTCCGGCGCCAGCCTGTATTCGACGCTGACGATTACGCAATCCAGCTGGCGCGCCGTTTCCTGAAGGTGCCGGGCCTCCGATTTGGCGGAGCCCAGTATATAGCCGCCTCCATGGGTATGGAGGATCGCGGGCCGCGCCTCTCCGGCGCGTTCGTTCACTACATAAACCGTTACCGCTGGCAGGCTGCCGCTGGCCGGCACGCGCATTTCGCGCAGGGGCACATCGGCGAGCTGCGGCGGGGCCGGCGTGCCCTCGCGAAGCTGCGCCAGATGCTCGGCATCGATGCTGCCCATCTGGCGCATCACGCCCAGTATCTGCTTTGCCGCAGGCCGCAGTTCCGGATCGACATGGGCCAGCGCCGCCGCGTCGGAATCGGCTCCGGTCGCCGCCAGTACCAGCCCGCTGCGCATCGCCAGCCCCGCACTCGCGGCCACCCCCGCAAGGCGGACGAACTCCCGCCGGTTTAATCCCTTCATATCCTTCTCCCCTTTTGTCGCTTTAGTGCTCACCGGGCCTTCGCTTCCTGCCGGTCGATCCAGCGGGCGAACAATTCGATCCATTGGCTGACCGGCAGGGACGGCTTCCCCAGCCCGAAGCCGTGGCCGCCCTCTTCGAACAGATGCGCTTCCACCGGGCGCTCCGCCCTGCGCAGGGCGCGCAGCATTCTGAGGCTGTTCTCGACAGGAACAGCCGGATCATCGAGTGCATGCATCAGGAAAACGGGAGGCGTTTCAGGGCCGACATGCAGATCGGGCGAACGCTTCGCCACGAGTTCGGCCGAGGGATTTTCGCCCAGCAGCCGCAGCGAACTCTCCTCATGGCCAACGCCCTTTTCATGGCCGATAACCGGGTAGATCAGCCCGGTCGTAGCCGGCCGCGCACTGAACGCATCGGCGCTGTCGACATTGTCATAGACATGCTCGGCAAAGCCTGTCGCCAGCGTGGCCGCCAGATGCCCCCCGGCGGAAAAGCCGACGACATGCAGCTTCTCGGGATCGAGCCCGAATTCTGCGGACCGGCTGCGGATCACCCGCACGGCGCGCTGGGCATCCTGCAACGGTACATCTTCCCGGTGGTGCCAGCCCTCGCCCGGCAGGCGATAGACCAGCACGAACACCGTATAGCCCTTCGCGGTCATCGCTTGTGCCACATCGACACCCTCATTCGCGATCGAGACGAAGGTATAGGCACCGCCAGGAATCGAAAGCAGGCTGCGGCCATTGGGCTTGGCGGGCCGAAAGACCCGCAGTTCCGGCATCGCCACATTGGTGACGAAATTCGCAATCGCATCGGGCCGCAGCGGCTGGGCTGCAAAACCGCCACCGGGCGGCGTGCCCGGCCATAGCGGAATTGCCGGAGCGGAATTCCACTGCGCCATGGTTTCGGCAGGGGCACGCTGCGCGAAGGCCGGACTGGCGCCCAGAACGGCGATCGCGCCCGCCGACGCAAGCAGAAATGCACGGCGTTCCATCGCTGTCGGCGCTGGCTTCCTGGCCATCGTAATCCTCTCCTGTCGCCTGCCCGCTTCACCGATAGAGCTCGCGGCAGGCCTCTCTTGTCCTGCAATGCTGCCCAATTAAGCAATCGATTGCAAATACAAATCGCGCAGCCCCCTCCGCAAGCCCGGGATGCGGCGGCGACTAGTCGAACAATCCGTTGGCCAGCCCCAGATCCACCCGCCCGCGCGCCGACATGATGGCAGGCTGGCTCTGAACGTGAAGCCGGTGCATCTCGATGTCGCGGAAGTAACGCTGCATCCGCTGGTCGGTGCGGCCGGTCGATGCACCCGATGCCCGGAACAGATTTTCCACCGCCTGCCCGGCAAGGCTGCAAGCCTGATTAGCCAGCCCCCACACCTCGAAGGTCTCCCCGCTGCCGACCGGCCGCCCTTCCGCCACCGCGACGCGCGCCTGATCGAGATAACGGTCGGCAGCCACCAGCGTCAGCGCCTCGGCCGATTGCGCGAGCGAGCGGCAGCGGGCGAACAATTCCTGCACGAACGGGTCCTGCTTGCGCCTGAGTGCCGGGTTGCCGAACACCGGCTTCGTGTGAGCGGCTTCCTCGAACTCATCCAGCGCGGCCATCGCGGCCCCGGTCAGGATCGCGGCGAACTGGATGTTGAACCACGCCAGCAAAACGCCGGTGTACATGGGATTGCCATGCAGCTTCACCCCCGCCGTGCCATCCGGTGCGTGATCGGACGAGGTCATCATCGCGATATCGACGATATGGCTTTCCGGCACAAAGCGCCGGGAAACCCGAACGCTGTTCGATCCCGAGGCCTGCATGCCCATGAAGCGCCCCTGGCCCCAATCGTCCACGATCTCCACTTCCTCTCGCGTGAGGACGAACATCACATGGCGCGGCGGCCCGTCTTCCGGCACGATCAGGCTGCCGCCCATGAAATGGGTCGAGTAAGGCGATCCCGAGGCGAAGGGGAACAGCCCGTCCACGATATAGCCGCCCTCAGTCCGCGTCATGGTACCGCAGGGGCCGGCAACGGCCGGGGCGCGGAATTCGCCATCCTTGCCGAACAATGTGCGCTGGGCTTCCTCCGGGAAATGGGAGGCCAGGAAAAATCCATGCGATGCCCCCAGAGAGAAACACCACGCCGCCGCAGGATGGCCACGGGCTATCTCCAGCACCACCTTGACGTGAGTGGACGGCGGCATCTCATAGCCGCCGAACATCCGAGGGTTGAGAATGCGATAGAATCCGCCCGCCAGCAGCCTCTCGTGAATCTCGGCAGAATAGTGCCCGTCCCAATCGCTTTGTGCCTGCTGTTCGCGCAGGATCGGTCGCATGGCGGCGGCCCGTTCCAGCAGCGTCGCCTCGGTAAGGCCCGGTTCCGGCTGGGCTATCGCCGCGCCCGACATCGCATCGCTCACTATCCAATGTCTCCTCTTCCCATGGCGCAGCGTTGGCTCTTCGAGCCTTCTGCCGTACCATGTCGCTTCTTTGCATTGCGTGGCGGCCTGTTCAACCACTTCGTCTGCGGGGGGCTGGAATTGCCGGTTGCGGGAGGCGAAACCGGTACAGGCGTCAGTTGCGCAAGACAGGTCAGAGGCGGGGCGTTCCATCGCGCAGGGTGAACCCCATTTGCAGGCGTTTTGTGATGGCCCGCGGTCCGCAGGGCAGCCGGGACGGCGGAGATTTCTGGCCGAGTCCGAACCGACGTCCTTCAGGTCTATCTGAAGGAAATTTGCCCTCCGTTCATCGACGCAGGCTGTAAATTCGATTCAGGAATCTGCCGACCATAGGGGCAGTCTCAGCACGAATTTTGCCCCCCGGGCACCTTCGGTCAGATCGAGCGACCCGCGATGGTTTTGCACCAATGCGCGGGCAATGGGCAGTCCAAGGCCAGTTCCGCCCTCGCCGCGCTTGGATGTGAAGAACGGATCGAACACATGGTCCCGGTCGGCGATGGGGATGCCGGGGCCATTATCCTCCAGCGTTACAACACCCTGCCCCTCCTCCGCATGCGCCGTGATCGAAAGCTGCGAGGCCCCTGCCTGGCGGGCATTCTCTATCAGCGTCGTGAGCGTAGTCTCCAGCGCGGCCTCCTCCATCGCCAGCAGCGGCATGTCAGGTGGAACCCGAACTGCCACGGCAAAACCGCCGCCCGCCAGCCCATCGGCCAGCCGCGCAAGCAACGGCGCGAGGGCGACAGGCTCCTGCACGCAGCCATCCCGCATATCTGCCTGGGCAAGTTCCATCAGGCGGCTGACCAGCCGGGAGAGCCGGTCAGCATCGCCCGCCATATTGGCCAGGAACCGCTCGCGTTCTTCACCGGTCATGCTTTCGCCGTGGTCCTGCAGCAATTCGATCCCTCCGCGCAGTCCGGCGAGTGGCGTCTTGAATTCGTGACTGAGCGAAGCCGCGAAATCGCGCAGATAGCGGGAACGCCGCGCGATGCTGGCGGCCATGCCTTCGAAATCGTCGTAGAGGCTGCGAATCTCACGCACTTCCAGCGTCGGACGGCGGGGATTGGCCTGCCCCCCGGAAGCAAGCGCACGGGCCGCCTCGCTCAGCTTCTCCACCGGCCGCACGATGGCCCGCGCCAGAATGGATGTAAGCACCACCAACAGCATGAAGATCGCAAGCGTCCCGATCGCGATCTTGCCCGCATCCTCCCACATTCCGCGAAATAGCGCGGCCGGACTGCGCGAGACCAGCACCGCGCCCGCCGGCTTGCCGCCCACCATGATCGGCCGGGCCTGATGCAGCCTGATGGATGTGGCCCTGCTCACCCATTCGACAGGCGAGGAACGACTATAGGCATCGTTGTGACGCAGCACGGTGACCGCCTTGCCCGCCAAAGCCGCCTGCATTTCGGGCAGCGCGGCAAAACTGCGCCCTGCCTCCGGGCCGTTGAGGACAATGCCGTTGCGGTCCAGCAGCAGGATAGAGGCAAGTGTGGTGCGCTTGATCTCCGCAAGAGCCGGAGCGACCCGCACGGCAATGGCCTGCGCATCCGGATCAGCCAATTGACCGATCGGTAGCGCTGGCGGCCGGGATGGCAGGACCGGCGAGGAGCGCAAATCGATCCCGGTCGGCGCGAGTTCGTAGCGCTCGCCAGCATTCGCGCCTGTGTCCGGCGTCGCGCCGACAGGCGTCGATCCTGGCCAGAGCAGGGCCGCCATCGCCGCGATGGAGGCCGCCTGTGCGGTGACCTCGGCCTCGGTGCGCCGTACCAGCGCGTTCTCGTAAACGCGCAGACCGAGCGCCGCGAAGCCAGGTAATGCTGCGACGAAGAGCAGAGTGCCGAACAATACCCAACGCAGGCGCATGACCGGCCAATAGCGCCGCGCCAGCGCGCGCAGGCGCTCGATCACTCAGTGCTCTCCGCAGCCCCGGTGCAGGTGCCCAGGCGATAGCCGACACCGGCCTTGGTCTCCACGAGATCGGGGCATCCGGCATCGGCGAATTTGCGACGCAGATTGCGCACATGGCTGTCGATCGTGCGGTCCGTGATGGCAAAGCCCGGCCCGTGCAGCCGGTCGATCAGCTGGTCCCGCGTGAAGATGCGCCCCGGCGTGGCAGCAAGCGTGCGCAGCAGGTTGAACTCCGTGATCGTCAATTCCACCTCGCCGCCCTTCCATTGCGCGGACCATGCCTCACCATCCAGCGTCAACGCGCCATGGCGGAGCAGCCCGGCCGGAGACGCTGCGGCCACCGGCGCCGACTGCCCGGCGGAGCGGCGCAATATCGCGGCGGCACGCGCCACAACCTCGCGCGGAGAGAACGGCTTCACTACGTAATCGTCGGCGCCCAGTTCGATCCCCA
>DATJDU010000072.1:0-28073 GCA_035497315.1 Sphingomonadaceae bacterium | reverse complement strand
CACGCTGGTCGATATCGGTGCCAGTGATCACGAAGCCGTTCACCACCGCGGTTGCCTTGCGCAGGTTCGGATCTTCCTTGCCGAGCATGACGATCGACGAGGGAAGATTGAACGGATCGTTATTATCGGCAGGTTCGCCTTGTGCGTGCAGGGCTGTGACCCCCGCCAGGGCAGAGCCGGCGAGCAGGGCCACCGCCGTGATGCCACGTCCGGTATTAAGCAGATTCTTGACCGTCTTGATCACGCACTATGTCCCGTCAGCGGCGCGATGTCGCGCCATTCTTTGCCGTCTCGGTTCGCCTTTTACGGCTTAACCGAAGCTGAGCGTCCCCTGCAGAGTGGGGCGGATAGCGCGTTTGCGCAACTCTGCCAACGGGCTTGCCCCGTTGGCGCCACCCGCTGTCCCCACGCGGGAATCAGAAGCCCAGATTCTTGAGCGCAATGTGAACCTGGAAAGTGTTGCCCTTGCGGGCGTCGCCGCTGGCCACATAGTCTCGCCGCCAGGTGAAGCCCAGCTCAAGGCAATCATCCGCATAGGCAAAGCCGAGGCGCGTACGTAGCGGCTCGAAACCGTCGGAAGTGAGGGTGGGGTCTTCGTTTCGGTCGGTAAGATTGACCACTGCCGAACCAAAGGCGGACCAATATTTCGCAAAGGCGACGCGGCCTGCCACGCGCAATTCCTCGCGGTCCTGCAAATCCTCGATCCCCGCCGCGATATCGCGGTTGAGGCGCAGGTAACCGGCCTCGAAATAGGTGCGGTTCGAACCGACGGTGAGGTCGAACTCGTTGCGGCGCACGGCCAGATTGTCCTTATCCAGCCGGAAGCGGTGCGTGACCTTGACGAAATCCTTGTAGCGTACTTCCGTGCGGCCCACGAAGTCGGACACGCGCTCCGAAATGCCCGTGCCGTCCGGCAGCAGGGTGACATCCGTAGTGAGGCGATAGGACTGGCCGACCGTGGTCTTGATATTCAGGCCCGGCGCATTGAACTGCCAGTCGAGACCAAGAGTGAAGCGCACCCCGTCTTCCACGCGGTCGTAACCCGGGAAGCGGTTGAGTGCGAAGAGGTTGGAATCCTCAAGGTCGATTGCGCGGGCATCCTCGTTCGGAACGGCGAGGTTGGGCATCTGCGGGCTGGCAACGATCTGGAAGCGGGGCGTGAACACCTGCGTTCCACCCAGGAACTCGCCCACCAGCGGCCATTTCACATCCAGCGCGCCCACCGCCACGCCGCGCGCCTGCCAACCCGGGTTGCCGCGATAGATCACGGTGGAGGTCAGTTCGTTCTGGTCCGAATGATAGATGTCGCCGCGCACCAGAGCGGTCAGGGTGATTTCCTGCCCCATGGATGTGATTCGGCGCATGTCCCACTGCGCACCGGCAAATGCGCGCTGCGTATCCTGCCCGTTGGTACGCGTGATGGCGAGGCTGTTGAGCTGCAGCTGGATCTTGCCGCCCAGCACCGGATCGTTGAGGCGGCGGCGATAATCGATCATCGGCAGGACGATCGGCACCTGACCCTGGGAATCGCCCGAGCGCAGCGTTTGCGTGGCCCAGCCCTGGATGGTGAGATAGGAATTGTCGTCGATCCGCTCGACATTGAAGGTCGAACGCAGGCGGTCGTCCCGGCTGATGTCGTAACGGCGCAGGAAGGTACGGTCGCTCGCCACGCGGGCCGATGCGGTCACGCTCCATTCGGGGGAGAGCTGGAACCGCCCATTGCCGAAGAAATAGCCGCGCCAGTCCTGCTGCGTGACAGTCTCTGTCTCGGACCCGATGGGAATGCGCGCGCTTCGCGTGGCGTAGCCGGTAAGCTGGAAGGCGCCCTTTTCCGTCAGCGCGCGATATTGCGCGCCGATCATCGGCGGCGCCTCGGTATAGACATAGCCGGTCACGGCAATGTCCTGATTATCGGCCAGACGCTGGTAATAGCTTTCGCTGATTTCCACGCCGTTGGACGGAGAGACGCGCAGGTTCGGGATCATGAGCCCCGAAATGGCCCGTCCGTCCGTCGCCACTTCCAGCTTGGGAATCGGGATCAGGCGCTTGCCGAACAGTTCCAGCACCGCACCCTTGAAGCGCACGCGGTTGGCTTCGGCGTCATAGACCACCCGTTCCGCCACGATGCGCCAGCTCGGCGTGCGGGGGCAGCCATTGTCGTCTTCCACGGCGCAGGCCGAATAGGCGGCGTGGGTCAGCACCACCGTGCCGTCCTCCACCCGCTCGCCGGAATTCGCGGCCAGCCTGCCACCTTCGCGCAGGGCCAGCAGCAGGTTCTGCATCGCGCCCACCCGCAGATCGTCGCTCAGCGTCAGCGTGTCGGTATAAAGAACATTGCCGTCCGCATCGACGAAGCGGATATTGCCGAAGGCGGTGATCATATTCGCCCGCCGGTCCCAACTCACCCGGTCGGCGCGTACCGATTGTTCGCCGCTGCGCATGATGACGTTGCCGGACGCGGTGACGATCTCATTATCGGTATCGTAGCCCAGCTCATTCGCTTCGAAGGCGACTTCGCGTTGTTCGTCGGCACTCTCCCCGGCATCGCCTGCCTTTGCGGTGTCTTGCGCATAAGCGGGCAGCGAACAGCCCAGCGCCGCGGCTGCAAGCGCCAGTGCGGCCACCCGCAAGCGCAGGCTATGCGCAACGCGCATCGCGGAAGGGCAATCGTTCAGGGCATGCAGCGCGTGCTGCGGGGTAGGGACCATGGCTTGCCTATCGCATCGGCGGGTCTTAACTGCAACGCCACGTATCACGCGCAGCTTAAGGACGTTTCGCCCTGCCGCATACTGACCTGAGCCGCAATTCACCATACCCGGAGTTTCCATGAAGTTCACATTCTCCACTGCTCCCGAAGCCTTGCTCCCCCGTTTACGCGCAATGATCGTCAATCAGGACGCATTGCCTGCCGATCTCGAAGCCTCCGTAGTGGAAGGTGCGCGTGCCGCCCGGTTCAGCGGCAAGGCCGGCCAATTGTTCGAAACCTTTGTGGAGCGTGGCGGCACTGTCCTGCGTCTGGCGCTGGCCGGTGCGGGCCTGCCAGGTGCGGTTGATCGCGATTCCGCGCTGGAGCGGGCGGGCGCCGCGCTGGCAGTGCGTTTCCTCACCTCGGGCGAGACGGCCATGGCGCTGGACCTTTCGCGGGGAGGCCTTTCCGGCGGACAGGCGGCTTCGGTGCTGCTGGGCCTGCGCCTGCGCAGCTGGCGCCACGATGCCTATCGCACCCGCCTGAAGGACGAACAGAAGGCAAGCCTGGCCGAGATCATCGTCACTCCGGCCCCCAATGGGGCGGAAGCCGCCTGGAATGTGCTCCAGACGCTTGCCGAGGGCGTGGAGTTCACGCGCGAGCTGGTGACCGAACCGGCGAACATCATCTATCCTGAAAGCTTCGTGGAACGCTGCCAGGCCCGTTTCGCCGGAACCGGCGCCGAACTGCTGGTGCTGGACGAAACCCAGATGGCGGCGCTCGGCATGGGTGCGCTGCTGGGCGTGGCGCAGGGGTCTTCCCGCAAGCCGCGCCTGCTGGCGATCCGCTGGAACGGCGGCAAGCCGGGCGATGCGCCGGCGGCCTTCGTGGGCAAGGGCGTCACCTTCGATACGGGCGGCATTTCCATCAAGCCTGCGGCGGGCATGGAAGAAATGAAGTGGGATATGGGCGGTGCGGGCGCCGTGGCGGGCGCGATGCTGGCCATCGTCAAGCGCAAGGCGGTGGCCAATGTCATCGGGGTGCTGGGGCTGGTCGAGAATATGCCCGACGGCAATGCCCAGCGTCCGGGCGATGTGGTCACCTCCATGTCCGGCCAGACGATCGAAGTGATCAACACTGACGCCGAAGGGCGACTTGTCCTGTGCGATGCCCTCACCTGGGTGCAGCGCGAATATGCTCCCTGCGCCATCGTCGATCTTGCGACGCTGACGGGTGCGATGGTGATCACTCTGGGCCATGAGCAGGCGGGTATCTTCTCCAACAATGACGGGCTGGCCACCAGCCTCACGGCGGCGGGCGATGCCAGCGGCGACAAATTGTGGCGGATGCCGTTGAGCCCGGCGTACGACAAGCTGATCGACAGCCCGATCGCCGACATGAAGAACGTCGGTCCGCGTTATGGTGGCTCGATCACGGCGGCGCAGTTCCTGCAGCGTTATATCGAAAATGGCACGCCCTGGGCGCATCTCGACATTGCGGGCATGGCCTGGGCCGACAAGCCCGGCGCTACCTGGGAAAAGGGCGCGACCGGCTATGGCGTGCGCCTGCTCGACCGCTATGTGCGCGACGTGATCGAGGGTTAAGGCCGCAGGGCATGCGGGTCGATTTTTACCAATTGGGCGCCGAGGCCGCCGAGCGGACTGTTCCGCTGCTGGCGGCCAAGGTGCGCCAGGCGGGGGAAAAATTGCTCGTCGTCTCGCGGGAGGAAGCGCAACTGCGCGCCGTCTCCTCCGCCCTGTGGGCCGAAGCGGGCGAGGAATTCCTCGCCCATGGCTTTGCGGGGGAACCTCACGCCGCCCGCCAGCCGATCCTGCTCGGCCCGGATTGCGAAGCCGCTAACGGCGCGGGCATGGTGATGTTCGCCGATGGGCTCTGGCGGGATCAGGGCAGGGCCTTCAGCCGGGCCTTCCTGCTATTCGGCGATGCCGCGATCGAGGGCGCCCGGGGCGCATGGCGCCTGCTCGGCAACGCCGATGATGTGGAGCGCCGCTTCTGGAAACTGGAGAACGGGCGCTGGCGGGAAGGACCGTGAGCAATTTGGCTGGGGCTTGACCTTGGCCCGGCCAGCGCGGACAAATCCACCCTGTTGTGGAGCAGGGAGATGGTGATGCGGAATGCAGTGATCTTGTGCGGCGCGCTGGCGCTGGCGGCGTGCGGCTCCGAAAAGTCCGGCACGATCGAGACCGAGGACGGCAAGGCCGAATATAAGGTCGACAGTTCGGGCGATGGCGGCTCGATGACGATCAAGACCAAGGACGGGGAATTCAATGTCCAGTCCGGTTCCGATGCGTCCGATCTCAAGCTCCCTGCCGGATTCACGGTCTATCCTGGCGCGGAAGTGGTCACCAACGCCACGATGACCCATGATCAGGGCTCCAACATCAATGTGACCATGACCACCAAGGCCAGTCCGGATCAGGTCGTGGCTTTCTATCGCAAGCAGGCTGCGGCCGCCGGGGTAGAAATCAGCTCCGAAATGAAGATGGACAAGGTGCAGATCATCGGCGGGGAAAACAAGGGCGGGTTGACCTTCTCGCTCAACACCTCGCCCAATGACGATGGGAAGACCACCGCCAGCATCTCTTTGGCACAGGCAAGCGGCAAATAGGGACCGTTTCCGGGACGCTTTGACTTGCCCCGGCGGGCCGGGGGCGCTAGGGGCGCGCCCGGAATCCACTGGGTTGCGCAATGCTCTCCAGAACTCGCATAAGGAACAATCCCATGGCGGTTACCCGCACCTTCTCGATCATCAAGCCCGACGCCACGCGCCGCAACCTGACCGGCGCCGTCACCAAGATGCTGGAAGAAGCCGGCCTGCGCGTCGTCGCTTCCAAGCGTATCCACATGAGCCGCGAACAGGCCGAAGGCTTCTACGCCGTTCACAAGGAACGTCCCTTCTTCGGCGAACTGGTCGAATTCATGATCAGCGGCCCGGTTGTGGTGCAGGTGCTGGAAGGCGAAGACGCCGTGAAGCGCAACCGCGACATCATGGGCGCCACCAACCCCGCCAATGCCGAGCCGGGCACGATCCGCAAGGAACTGGCCGAATCGATCGAAGCCAATTCGGTCCACGGTTCGGATTCGGAAGAGAACGCGGCGATCGAAATCGCCTTTTTCTTCAAGCCGGAAGAAATCGTCGGCTAAGGCGTTCGCCTCACCGAATTGCGAAAGGGCCGTCCGATTGGGCGGCTCTTTTCGTTTGCGCGCCGGATATGTACGGGGGCTGGCGTCAGTCAGCTTTCCTCCCGCGCAGGACGCGCGCGAGATATTCCCACGACGCGGCTGCCCGCAGATGCTTGCGCCGTATGCTCTCCAGCATCGGCCCCTCCGCGGCGGACCGGGCTGTGGCAGCGCGGGCCAAGCAATTTTCGGGTGTATTATTCATGGCTGTGAGTCCGCTTTTCCGGATGCGGGAGCACACATGTGTCTCTCAGCCGCAGATACGCATCGGATCGATCCCGCAGTCACTTCGACATGGGGAACTTGGATAGCCTATTCAAGGCGCGTGCGTTAACGGGACCTGGGCTCAGGCTGACTGGAACGCCCGCAGATCCTCCGCATGGCGCACATGGGGTGACGCCCCGGCGCGGCGTTGTTCGCGGTGCATCGCGGCAATCGCGCGGTCCGAAAGGTCGAGATCGAGGCGGCGATAGATCGATGCCATTGCCATTTCCCAATCCATCTCGAAGGCATGGAAATCCACCCGGGCGAGCGGGCCCCTGAATTCGGCCAGGGCGGCTTCGGCCCGTTCTTCGCGCAGGGCGATCTTGCGTTGCCACTCGCGCTCGATCCAGCCGAGATCGACCGCGTCGGACTGGATCGTCATCTGGTTCGCCACCAGCGAGACGGCGCTGCGCGCCACATCGCGTGCCGGGCGGTGAGTGACGACGGCGCGAGCATTGGGGAATTGCGCTAGGAGCGCGGGCAGATCTTCGGCGAATTGCGGTACCTTCATCACCCGCGGGCGGCGGCCATTGCCGTGGCGTGCGGTGTCGGTTGCCAGGATGCGGGCGAATTCGCGATAGACGGGTGTCGGATCGCGCGCCTCACTGAAACGGGTGAAGCCGGGCACATGCCATTGAGCCTCATAGGCGCAATGGTTGAGCGCGCTGGCCAGCCAGCCCAGTTCTTCATCAGCGCGGCCCGCGCCGAAGGGATGGATGGAATCGATCCACGGGTCGATCCGTCGCGCGCCCAGCAACATGCAGGCAGAACGCAGGGCGCGAAAATCCGGCACTTCGGGCACCGGGTTCCAGCTGTCGCAGAAGCGGGTGGAGCAATGGGCGGGATCGGCCGCCAGCAGGCGGTGAATGCGGGTGGTGCCCGCGCGCATCTGGCCGATCACCAGGATTGGCGGCACCAGTTTGGTCCGGGCAAGGCGGGGATCGCGTTCCCACAGGCGCCCCAGCCGCAGGCGCTGGCACAAGACCCGCACCAATTGCCCATGGGCAACTGCCTCACCCAGCGGGTTGAGCCGCGCTTCGGCCACCAGGGCTCCGGTCAGTACTTCCAGCCGCTCGCGGAAATCGGCTACGTCTTCCTCGCAGCGGCCGCCTGTTTCGCTGCCGCCGCGCACGGAGCGATAGGCCTTGCGCCAAAGGGCCTCTGGGTCGAGCGGAGGGCGAGGGAGCATGCCCTTGCGCCAGGCGCTGTCCAGCCAGTCGTTCAGCCGGTCGATCAGCGGTGCGCGGGCCAGCGGGTGTTGGCGGGGACAGCGGGCCATCGGCCTAGAACTCCGCCGCCGCGTGGATTAGGCCTGAGAGCTTCTTGGGCGCCACCCAGCGCCAGCTCTGGGTCAGCCGCTCTGCCACTTCGTCCCAATCAGTGTCGCCCAGGTCCAGCCGGATGCCGATCCAGCTATCGCCGAAATAGGAGGGGCGGTAATAAATGTCCTGGTCGCGCTCGATCAGCATGGCCTGCTCCTCGCCGCCGCTGATCTTTACCAGCAGTGCCGTCTTTCCATCGCCATGGTGGTTCATCGAAACATACGCGAATTTCTTGCCGCCCGCGATACCGAAGCAGGGCATGCCGTGGGAAAGCACTTCATCTGTCTCGGGCAGGGCGAGGGCGTGCGTGCGGACCTGTTGCGCCAGCCAGTTCGGATCGGCCTCGCGCCGCACATAGGCGTTGAGCACGCGCGAATAGAGCTGGTGTTCCGCGATCAGTACCCGTTTTGCCAGCGTGTCTTCCGTATCGCCGGGCAGGATCGCGACCTTTGCCTGGCCCAGGATCTCGCCCGCATCCAGTTCCGCCGTCACCAGATGGACGCTCGCCCCGGCGTGGCTGTCTCCCGCTTCCAGCGCGCGGGCATGAGTGTGCAGGCCCTTGTATTTCGGAAGCAGGGAAGGGTGGATGTTGAGCATCCGGCCTTCCCAGCGGCGGACGAAATCCGCCCCCAGCACACGCATGTAGCCGGCCAGTGCGACATGGGTGGCGCCCGATTTGCGGATCGCCTCGTCTATCGAATTTTCGTGAAGATCGCGGCTCATCCCTTTGTGAGAAAGGGAGAAGGTGGGAATTCCTTCAGCCTCGGCCATGGCCAGCCCGCCCGCGTCGGGATCGTTACTGGCGATAAGCACGACTTCAAAGGCCGCATCTTCCATGCGGCTGGCATAAATCAGTGCGGCCATATTGGTGCCGCTGCCGGAAATCAGAATCGCGACCCGGGCGCGTATCATGGCACGTGCCTCATTTTGCCGGGTCGAACGCTTTGCAGCATATCGGAGCCCTCCCTGTTCCATGCCGACTGTGCGGCAGGATGTGCGCGGGCACAAGCACGGGATTTACACGGGGTGGCACGCCGGGCAACACTCCGCGCTAAGCCGATCATGCCAGATGGACGGCTTCCCATGCCTCGGCGGAACTCCAGCTGCCAGCGCTGCCGCGCACGGTGCAGCCGCGCTGGCCAGCCTCAATCGCGCCGATGCGGGACACCGTTTCCCCGCGCGACGTCAGGTCAGCCGTCACTTCGGCGACATACGCTTCTTCCACCGCCAGCACCATGCCGATGCCGCAATTGAAGGTGCGGGCCATCTCACCGGGTGCGATATTGCCCTGGCTCTGGAGGAAACCCATCAGCGCGGGCTGCTGCCAGCCATCGGCCTCGATCATCGCATGCGCACCCTCAGGCAGCACGCGGGGGACGTTCTCCAGCAACCCGCCACCGGTAATATGGGCAAGGGCGGCGATTTTTCCGCCACGGATCGTGGGCAGCAGGTTCCGAACGTAAATCCGGGTCGGTTCGACCAGCGCGTCGATCAGCAAGCGCGAAGAATCAAACGGCGCGGGCTCGGCCAGCTTCCATTCGAGATCGGCCGCAAGGCGGCGAACCAGCGAATAACCGTTGGAATGGACGCCCGAACTGGCAAGGCCCAGCAGCACCTGACCGGGAGCGACCTTGTCGCCCGTCAATTGCTCCCCGCGTTCCACGGCACCTACGCAGAAACCTGCAAGGTCATATTCGCCATCGGCATACATGCCGGGCATTTCCGCCGTTTCGCCGCCGATCAGCGCGCAGCCGGCCATGCGGCAGCCCTCTGCGATACCGGCTATCACCCGTTCGGCAACGCCCGTCACCAGCTTGCCGGTGGCGAAATAGTCCAGGAAGAACAGCGGCTCCGCGCCCTGCACGATCAGATCGTTCACGCACATGGCAACCAGATCGATCCCGATCGTGTCATGCCGGTCATAATCGATGGCCAGCTTGACCTTGGTGCCGACGCCATCATTGCCCGCCACCAGCAGCGGGTCCTTGTAGCCAGCGGCGCGCGGATCGAAGAATCCGCCGAAACCACCCAGCTCCGAATCCGCGCCAGGGCGCGCCGTGGCCTTCACCAGGGGGCCAATTGCCTTGACCAGCGCATTGCCGGCATCGATCGAAACACCGGCCTGTTCGTAGGTGTAAGAGGGCGTCTTGGATGTCATGGATCGGCCTTTGGCGCATTCGCGCTTGGATTTCCATGTCCCATTGGGCAAAAGGCGCGCGGTTTCCACCAATGACAAGTCTTGCAGCAACTTTTCGTCCCAAGATGGACCGCCCGGCAAGCTGGATTGCGGCGCTGGGGGTGCTTTGCCTGGCGATTGTCGCCGGAACGGCGCTGATAGCCCAGGTTTCCGGCGATCGCGGCATCGCTCCCGTGGCCAGCAGCACGGATATTTCCATCGGCGGAATCGAGGTAAACGCCACCGGCAAGAACGCGGAAGACGCGCGCAAGAACGGCTGGCAGCAGGCCGAGCGGAAGGCATGGGAAAAGCTCGGTGGGCCGAAAATCAGCGATTCCGATATCGATTCGATGGTTTCGGCCATCGTGATCGAGAGCGAGCAGATCGGCCCACGGCGTTATATTGCCAAGCTGGGCGTGGTGTTCGACCGGACCAAGGCTGGTCCCTTGCTCGGCGGGGAGGGCGGCCCGCAGGTCCGTTCCGCGCCGATGTTGACGATTCCCGTTCTCAGGTCCGGTGGGACCTACACGGTCTATGAAGTGCGCAATTCCTGGCAGCGTGCCTGGGCTGAATATCAGGCCGGGCGCAGTGCGATCGATTATGTCCGGCCCTCCGGTGCCGGGGGCGATTCGCTGCTGGTGAATTACGGGCAGACCGGCCGCCGCAGCCGCAGCTGGTGGCGCAATGTGCTCGACGCGTTCGGTGCGGCCGATGTGCTCGTTCCCGTGGCCCAGCTTGAGCGGCAGTGGCCAGGGGGCCCGGTGAAGGGAACTTTCACTGCACGTTTTGGCCCGGATGACACTTTCCTCGAGAGCTTCAGCCTCACGGCGAAGAGCGAAGATGACGTTCCGGCGATGCTCAACCAGGCAATCTTGCGGTTTGACCAGATTTATACCGCTGCACTCAATCGGGGGCAGTTGAGACCCGACCCGACCTTGAAGACCGAGCGGCTGACGCTTGATCCTACCGTCGCGGCACTGATCGCGGCAGAGCGTGATGCGCAGAGCGCGGACGCTGTCGCTGCGGCCGCAGCAGCTGCACAGGTGGGGGCAACCTTGCCGCCGCAGGGAGCAATTGCCCCGGTGCCTGCCGTCGGAGTGGTGAACAGCTTTATCGTCCAGTTCACCACTCCCAATGCGGCAGCTGTCGATTCCGGGCTGGCTTCGGTGCGCGGCACGCCGGGTGTACGCGGCGCGGCAACGAGCAGTATGGCGATTGGCGGCGTTTCTGTGATGCGGGTCAGCTATGGTGGTGATCTGGGCGAGCTGGCTGCGGCTCTGCGCGCGCGGGGGTGGACCGTGACTCAGGGCAGCAATTCGCTGAATATCAGCCGCTAAGCCATGAACCAGATTGCTCTGCCCTTGCGTGGCGGGCCGGGAGCGGGCCCCGCTCGGATCGTTGTCGGTACTGCCAATCAGCATATATTCGAAGCACTTGCCGCGTCGCAGAGCTGGCCTTTCCGCACTGCGATCCTGGTTGGCGCGCCGCGTTCGGGCAAATCGCTGATCGCGCGCTGGTTCGTCGAACAGGGCGGCGAGGCGCTCGACGATGCGGACCGGATGGACGAAACGGAGTTGTTCCACCGCTGGAACCGGGCGCAGGAAAGCGGCACACCATTGTTGCTCACGACCGGCCTCGAAAGCTGGGAAGTCGCCCTGCCGGATCTGCGTTCCCGCCTTGGAGCCGCCTTGCATCTCGAAATCGGCCTGCCCGATGACGAGATGACCGCCGCCCTGATTCATGCTCATGCGGAACAATTTGGGCTTGTTCTTGGCGAAGGAGCCACCACATATCTCGCGCCCCGGGCTGAGCGAAGCTTTGCCGGGATCGAGAGGCTCGTCGCCGCGATCGACCGGATCAGTCTGGAGCGAAAGCAGCCCGCCACGCTCTCGATCTGGCGCGACGCGCTGGAGGCCGTAGTCGGCGCAGAGCAGCCTCGCTTGCTTTGAGCGGGGATTTGAGGGAGAATCAGGGGGCTATGTTCGACCGGTTGAAGACCTACCTGGATTCAATCCACGCCCGCGATCCCGCACCGCGTTCGCGCTGGGAAATCCTGCTCTATCCGGGTGTCTGGGCGCTGTTCTATCACCGCATCGCGCATTGGCTGTTCGGTGCGCGCCTCTACTTCCTCGCCCGGCTGGTCAATCACTGGTCGCGCTGGCTGACGGCGATCGATATTCATCCGGGCGCAAAGATCGGGAAGAACTTCTTCATCGATCACGGTTTTACCGTGATTGGTGAGACGGCTGATATCGGTGACAATGTCACTATCTATCAATGTGTTACACTAGGCGGTACCAATCCGACGAATGGGAAGGGCGGCAAGCGCCATCCGACCTTGTGTGATAATGTGATCATCGGTTCGGGTGCCCAGATCATCGGGCCGATCACTGTGGGCGAACGCGCCCGTGTGGGCGCCAATGCCGTGGTTACGGACGATGTTCCCGAAGGCGCGACAATGATCGGGCTCAAGGCCCGGTCCACCCTGGTTCCGGCCGAGACGTGGCTGCGTGAGTTCATACCTTATGGCACGCCGTGCGACGAGCCCTGCGAGCCGAGTGGCAGCCTTCAGCGGTTCGAGACACTTGAGGCGCAGATCGCTGAACTGAAGGCGGAACTGGATTCGCTGCGTGCCCGGAGCGCGGCCGAACAGGGCACTGCCAAGCTGAACGGTACAGCCAGCTGATGGCGTCGGTACCCGGCGGGCCTTCCATTGTTCCTTTCCCCGGGCGCGCACCCAATCAGGTCGGCTTCGAACGGGCCGAGCTGCAGCGCATCCTCGATCTTTATGGCCGCATGGTCGCTGCCGGTGAATGGCGCGATTATGCGATGGATTTCACCAAGGATTTTGCGGCTTTCTCCGCTTTCCGCCGTGCGGCGGAATATCCGCAGGCGCGGATTGAAAAGCGGCCTTCCTTGCGAGCGCGTCAGGGTATGTGGACGCTCTATGGCGAACAGGGCCAGATATTGAAGCGCGGCCACGAACTGGCCGGCGTGCTGGCCCCGATCGAGCGACGGCTGCTGAAGGTTGTGCAGGGCTGAGGGCCCCACTCCTCAGGGCCTCTCTTCAGGCGAAGGTTTCGGCAATTCCTGCGAAGGAACGCTGGGCCGAGGTGATCGCGGCAATCACCCGCCACAGGAAATAGGCCGCGGCGATCATCAGCACCGTTCCGAACAGTGACATCAGCAGCTGGATGAAGGGCGGGGCAGTGATCATCAGCACGCCGCCGGTCAGGATGTTGAACATTGGCACTGCCACAGTGAAGGCGCTGACGAAGCTGCCACCGATGAAGCAGGCCCACCACGATGTGACGTCACCCACGCTGGAATGGGCGAAATGCTCCTCTTCTCCCGTGCTGCGATTGTAGAGTTCGCGCATGGCCTGAAAGGGCACGAACAGATTGGCGATCGGCACGAAGAAGCTCAGCGCTGCCCATGCGGGTGAGTGGTGCAGGCCAGCGACGCCGATCAGGCGCAGATTGGTCCAGGCGCGATAGACCCACAGCGGCACCACGATGATAGTGGCAACAATCACCAGCAGTCTAAGCAGGGAAACGATCCCCAAGCTGGCGAGCGCGAAAGCCGTTATCATGCCCGTCGGCGTCACGGCGATGGTCGAAAAGACGAACCGCGCGAGCAGCCCCAGAACCAGCAGCCCGACGGACCCGGCCAGCAGCCATTGCGCCAGTTTTGCCCGCATGCCCAGCGACGCAAGCCCTTCATTGATGGTCATGCCCCGTTCCCCTTTGCAGCCAGTTTAGGGAAACAGGGCCGAAGCTCAATCGCGGAATTACCTGTCCGCCGGTAGGAGTTACCCCCCGGTGGCCGCCTTCTGTATTGCTGCGAGTACGCGCTGGGTCTGTTCCATGCCCGAAACCGGCACGAAGTCGCCCTCGCGATTGGAGATCTGCTCCCAATGGGCGGCGAAGCCTTCCACGCTGCGTTCGCTCTCGGGCAGGATTACGGGGGTGTTCATCGTTACCCAGGCCGAGTGATAGCCGCCCGCGCCTGCCCCCACGATTACATTGTTGGGCGCGTCCTCGCTGACGAGGAAGAGCGCGGCGGGAACCACGTTTTCGGGCGCGAACATCGGGAAGATCTGTTCCGGGATGATGTCCTCGGTCATGCGCGTGGCGGCCAGCGGGGCGAGGGTGTTGACGCGGATGTTGTACTTCGCACCTTCCAGATGCAGCGTCTTGGCAAGGCCGGCAAGGCCCAGCTTGGCCGCGCCGTAATTGGCCTGGCCGAAATTGCCGAACAGACCGGAAGAACTGGCGGTCATCATCACGCGGCCATAATTCTGCTCGCGCATCAGCTCCCAGCAGGCCTTGGTGGCATAGGCGGAGCCAAACAGGTGGACCTTCACCACGAATTCGAAATCTTCCGGCTCCATCTTGGAAAAGCTCTTGTCGCGAAGGACGCCGGCATTGTTGATGAGGACGTGAACTCCGCCCCACTTCTCCTTCGCCTTGGCTACCATTTCGGCCATCTGATCATATTCGGTGACGGAGGCGCCGTTGGACATCGCTTCGCCACCGGCGGCTTCGATTTCCTCCACCACTTTCAGTGCTGCGTCGGAATGGCCGGTGCCATCGCGCGCGCCTCCCAGATCGTTGACCACAACCTTCGCCCCGCGCCGGGCGAGTTCAAGCGCATAGGCACGGCCGAGGCCTCCACCGGCGCCGGTGACGATGGCAACGCGACCTTCGAAGGAAATGGACATGGTAAGCTCTCCGCAAAAGGGCGGGCGGGCTCTGCCGGATTGGGCGGGCGCCACGCCGCGAACCAAGGCGGGATGGCACGGCTTTGCGGGGGTTTCAACCGTCCGCTTAAGGTGCCGCGATGCCGTAGCGGCAGTGTGAATAGAAGTTTGTCACACAAGAGTCTTAAATGTGACCTAGGGGCGCAACCGAAATGTCATAAATAGAATCGGAAACGGCAAATCGTGCGTTCAAACCTTCAAAGTTCCGCCTTTCCCCTGCTTTCCGCCGTGGCAATCGGCGCGCTGGCGAGTCCTTCTGCCGCCTTGGCTCAGGATGGGGGCGAGTGGTCGCTCCAGCCGCGCGGACGGTTGCAGGTCGATGCGGGCTGGGTCGATGCCGATCCAGCCGTCGAGGCGGCGGCCGATGCCGTCACTCCGGGCGGGCTTGATGCGGATGTGGAAGTGCGCCGCGCCTATCTGGGCGTTGACGGCAAAATGCCGGGTAATCTCGGTTTTCGCGTTGAGGGCGAGTTCGCCGGCCCATTCGACGGGGCCACCGTTACGTGGACCGATGTCTATCTCTATTGGGATGCGACCAAGAACCTGCGCGTCACCCTGGGCAATCAGAAGCCTTTCTGGGGGCTGGAAGAGCTGACCAGTGACTTGTTCCCCAGCTTTGCGGAGCGTGCGGCGATCAACACGGCTTTCGGCCATGAACGTCGCGTAGGGGTGAGCGCGGCTTACAAGACGGGCGATGTGCTGCTGCAGGGCGGGGCCTTTACCGACGATCTCGACAGCCTGCTGGGCAATAATGACCGTGGCCACAGTTTTGACGGGCGCGTGGTCTATGCGCCCGAGCTGGGCGGCGGGCGGCTGCATTTGGGCGCTTCGGCGCATTTGCGCGGTTTCGACGATGCTGCGAGCGTGCGCTATTCGGTGCGGCCTTTCATCCACAATGCGGATACAAAATTCGCCAATACCGGCTCGATTTCGGGCACTACCGGGGAGGCGAGCTATGGGTTGGAGGCGGCCTATCTGAAGGGGCCTTTCCATGTGATGGCGGAGACGCGGTGGCAGCATGTGGACCGCACTGGGCCGCTTGCCGAGCCGACCTTCTTTGGAGGTTACGTGGAGGCGGGCTATTTCCTGACCAAGGGCGATACGCGTGGTTACAAGGGCGGCGCGTTTGATCGGGTGAAGCCTGCCAACCCCTTGGGAAAAGGCGGAATTGGCGCGGTTCAGGTGAATGTGCGCTATGATTATCTCGATCTGGTCGATGCCGGAATCACTGGCGGAATCCAGAATGGCTATGAGATTTCGCTGATCTGGACCCCAACTTCGCACACCCGATTCATCGCCAATTACGGCCGGATGGAGTATGATCAGGCGGCCATCGCAGTGGGAACAGATCGCTCCTATGGCGTCGATGCGTTCGGAATTCGTGGTCAGTTCGATTTCTAGCGTGTGCTCAAAGGTACCGGCCGCGCGCTGAAAGGTGCCTAGAGCGCCTTCAACGCCGGCAACAGCTGGTCGAAATGGTCGATCACCACATCGGCGCCGAGTTCCGGCACCGGCATGTCGTGATAGCCGAAGCTGAGCGCCACCGCAGGCACCCCTGCCGCCTTGGCCGCGCGCATGTCGAAGGACGAATCGCCCACCATGGCGAAGCGTCCGCCGCCGCAACGGGCCATGGCTTCCAGCACCGTGTCCGGGTGGGGCTTGGCGCGGGGCAAGGTGTCGCCGCCGATCACGCATTGGAAGCGTTCGAGCATGTCCAGCTCTTCCAGTAGCAGCAGGGCGAGCGCTTCGGGTTTGTTGGTCACGACCGCCAGCCCAACGCCGCGGCCGGAAAGTGCGTCCAGCGCCGAGAGGCAGCCGGGATAGGGCTGCGAGTGGACCGCGATATTGGCCGCGTAATGGCTGATCAGCCGGGGGTAGAGATCCTCGAATTCCGCATCGGGGATAGGGCCTCCGGTCCGTTCCAGCGCGCGCTTCAGCATCAGGCGCGAACCGCCGCCGATCAGGGATTCGACGGCTTCCAGCGGAACGGGCGGGCGCCCGATCAGGGCGAGCGCATGGTTCACCGCCACGCCGAGATCGCCCTGCGTATCTACCAGCGTGCCGTCGAGGTCGAAGCCGATTGCGGCAAAAGGAATTGTGGTCATCGCGGCTCCCTCTGCCGCGCCCATATGGAATCCGCAACAAAATGGTGGCATGCCCCGCGCCATGAGTGATGCCAACCGTCCGATCGCCGCCATCGTACTCGCCGCAGGCAAGGGTACGCGGATGAAGAGCGATATTCACAAGGTCCTCCACCCCGTAGCGGGGAGGCCGATGATCGAGCATCTGCTCGCTTCGCTGTCCCAGCTCGCGCCGGAGCGAACCGTGGTGGTGGTGGGC
The DNA here is from genome assembly GCA_035497315.1 of Sphingomonadaceae bacterium. GTDB lineage: Bacteria > Pseudomonadota > Alphaproteobacteria > Sphingomonadales > Sphingomonadaceae > Andeanibacterium. The sequence goes on along the minus strand of DATJDU010000072.1, from coordinate 11,322 downwards.
GATCTGCGCGATCAGCTGAAGCAGGCGCTGGGCGGCCGCGCGGAAATGGCAGTGCAGGACCCGCAGCTGGGCACCGGCCATGCTGTGCAGCAGGCCGAAGGGGCGCTGGGCGGCTTCCAGGGCGACATCCTGATCCTCTATGGTGACGTGCCTTTTGTGCAGCCGGAAACCATGCGCGCCATGGCCGCCCGGCTGAACGAGCCGGACGCTCCCGCCGTGGTGGTGCTGGGCTTCGAACCTGCCGATCCGCTGCAATATGGCCGGGTAATCGCGCAGGATGGTTCCATCGCCAGGATGGTGGAATTCAAGGACGCCAGCGAGGCGGAGCGCGCCGCTCGCCTGTGCAATTCCGGCCTGATGGCGGTGCGCGGGGAGGAATTGTTCGGCCTGCTCCACCGGGTGAAGAACGATAATGCCCAGCGCGAATATTACCTGCCCGACATCGTGAACCTGGCCCTTGCCGATGGCCGCCCCTGCGCCGTGGTCGTGGCACAGGATGCCGATGAAGTGGCCGGCATCAACAGCCGCGCCGAACTGGCCGAGGCGGAAGCTCGCTGGCAGAAGCGCCGCCGCGCGCAGGCCATGGCCGATGGCGCCACGCTGACCGCACCCGATACGGTGTTCTTCAGCTGGGACACGCAGCTTGGCCGCGATGTGCTGGTGGAACCCAATGTGATCTTCGCCCCCGGCGTGACAGTGGCGGACAAGGCTCGCATCCGCGCCTTCAGCCATCTGGAAGGCGCGAACGTCGCCAGCGGCACGGAGATCGGCCCCTATGCCCGCCTGCGCCCCGGCGCGCGGGTGGAGGAAGGCGCCAAGGTGGGCAATTTCGTGGAAATGAAAAACGCCGTGCTCGGCCCCGGCGCCAAGGCCAATCACCTCACCTATCTGGGCGATGCGGAAGTGGGGGCAGGCGCCAATATCGGCGCGGGCACCATCACCTGCAATTATGACGGCTATTTCAAATACAAGACCGTGATCGGCCCGCGCGCCTTCATCGGATCGAATTCCTCCCTGATCGCCCCGGTGAAGATCGGCGCCGACGCCATCGTCGCGGCGGGCAGCGCGGTGACCCGCGACGTGGCGGACGGCGAATTGCGCATGGTCCGCGCCGACCAGCTGGTAAAGACCGGCTGGGCGGATCGTTTCCATGATGCAATGAAGAAGAAGAAGGCGGAGAAGGCCGGGAAGTAGTGTGGCCAGATGGCTGCGAGGGGGGTTCTCATTGCTGCGTGGGCAATTCCGACCTGAATAATCGTCCGCTTTTGGTAAGCCGTTTTGCGAACGGCATGACAGGAATTGGGTGTGAGCGGACGAAACTCTTCTACCGCAATCATCCACATCCGCTCATCCTGAGCTTGTCGAAGGACACAGGAAACCGTCAGTCCCATATCCCCTTGTTGGGCAAGCGCTGGCGCATGTCCTTCGACAAGCTCAGGACGAGCGGAGGTAGGGAACATCCGCAAAGTCGTCGTGTCCAGACTAGCGGCATTCGGCGGGTTCGTTGTGGATTGCTGACATTACGCGTTGCCCATATTTATGGGCGATGCGCGAGCGATACCTCCCACCGTCGAACTTTTTGCAGGCAGTTATCAACGAGGAGATTTCTTTTGGGGAATCAGAATTCGAGAAAGGCAATCTCCATCGGCTAATTGCGATGACCCGTGATGCTGACGCCGCAAATCGGGACTGGGCAACGCTTTTGCTCAGCCAGCTTGAACTTGACCTTCCTGAAGTTCGAGATGCCCTTGTATTGGCAGCTTCCGATGAAGTCCTGGCTGTTCGAAGTGAAGCGATGCTTGGTCTTGCCATGCTCGACGCTGCCAAAGCATTACCGTTCCTGCAGAGGGAACTGACGGGAAAGTGCGTCAATCTGTCTCTATTGGAAGCGGCTGCGATCGTCGGTCATAGCTCATTGCTTCCAGACTTGATGGCGTTCGCAGAACCATCAGACGATCCGTGGCTGGATGAAGCAGTTCATAACGCCATTGCTGCTTGCAAGGATAGTGGCTGATCTCTGCAAAGTTGTCGTGTCCGGATAGGCAGCCAACAGGCTAGAAGCCCGAAATTCCGCGTTAACGTGATACAGAGGTCGATGGCTTAGGCGTCTCGTTTAAGGGAAATCAGCCATGAAATTCATTCTGCTCAAGTCACGCGGCGGCGACTATATGGTCATCGCCCAGAACATCGCCTGGTTGCGCTCGCACGAGAATGACCAAACCAAGGTGGGCATCGTGGGAAGCGACGCCATCCTCGTCACTGGCAGCATCGAGGAAACAGCCGCCACCATTCTCGCTGGCTAGACGCCAACCCGACACCGAATGGCCGCAAAGCTGACGATATATGCAGCCTCCGCTATGTTGTCATGCCCGACAGCCTGCTCCTCATCGCCCTGGTGCGTCTGCCGCATAATGCCATCTCGATTGGCGATGAAGACAAGCAGGGCAGTCTGCTTTAAGGGCTGGTAATTCGAGACAAGCTGCAATGAGTGGTGTGATGGAAGACCGGCAGTATGAGGATTGGCTCGCGTGGTCGCGCGCCAATCCTGAGCCTGAAATCGAACCTGCCTGCGAATGCGAGAGCAGGGAATCGGAACAGCGCGGCGCGCTTGCCCACTTCACTCCTGAATCAATCGAAGCCGCCACTCAGGCAATTATTGGTCGGAAAAACTAGATGTGCGGAATTATCGGCATTGTCGGCAAGGAAGAGGTTGCATCGCGGCTGGTCGATGGGCTTCGGCGGATGGAATATCGCGGCTATGATTCCGCCGGTGTCTGCACCGTGCACGAAGGCCAGCTGATCCGCCGCCGCGCGCCGGGCAAGCTGGTGAATCTCGTTGCCGAGCTGGAGGCTCATCCCGCGCCGGGCACTGTCGGCATCGCCCATACGCGCTGGGCCACCCATGGCGCGCCCACCACCAGCAATGCCCACCCGCATGCCACGGAAGAAGTGGCGCTGGTGCATAATGGCATCATCGAGAATTTCCGCCCGCTGCGCGAGGAAATGCAGGCGCGCGGGCGCCATTTTGAAAGCGAGACGGACACCGAAGTGGTTGCTCATCTCGTTTCGGAAAAGATCGAGGCGGGGATGGGCCCGGCGGAAGCGGTGAGCGAAGTGTTGCCCCGGCTGCGCGGCGCTTTTGCGCTGGCCATCGCCTTCCGCTCCCACCCCGATCTGCTGATCGGCGCGCGGCTCGGTTCGCCGCTGGTGGTCGGTTACGGGGACGGGGAGACCTATCTCGGCTCCGACGCGCTGGCGCTGGCGCCGCTGACCCAGCGGATTTCCTATCTCGACGAAGGGGACTGGGTCGTCATCACGCGCGATGGGGCGCAGGTGTTCGACAAGGACAATAATCCGGTCGAGCGCGAGATCACCCTGTCGGGCGCTTCCACCATTGCCATCGAGAAGGGCAACTACCGCCACTTCATGCAGAAGGAGATCTTCGAGCAACCGGTGGTGGTGGCGCAGACGCTGCGCAGCTACATCCGCCAGCTGGAGCGCAAGGTGGCGCTGCCGCAGATCGATTTCGATCTCTCGGGCGTGAAGCGCATCACCATCGTGGCCTGCGGCACTTCCTATTATGCCGGGATGGTCGCCAAATATTGGTTCGAGCGCTTCGCCCGCGTGCCGGTGGATGTCGATCTGGCGAGCGAGTTCCGTTACCGCGATCCGGTGCTGGAAAAGGGCGGGCTGGCGCTGTTCATTTCCCAGAGCGGGGAGACGGCGGATACTCTGGCGGCGCTGCGCCATTGCAAGGCGGAAGGCCAGGTGATCGCGGTAGTGGTGAATGTGCCCACCAGCTCCATGGCGCGCGAGGCGGACCTGCTCCTGCCCACCCATGCCGGGCCGGAAATCGGCGTAGCCTCCACCAAGGCCTTCACATGCCAGCTGGCGGTGCTGGCCGCGCTGGCCGCGCATCTGGCAGTGAAGAACGGAAGGATGGATCGGGCTGAAGAGGCGGAGGTGGTCGGCCATCTGCTGGAAGCGCCCGCCAGCCTCAATGCCGCGCTTTCGCATGATGAAGAGATCGCGGCCATGGCCCATCTCATCGCGCCTGCGCGCGACGTGCTCTATCTCGGGCGCGGGCCGGATTATCCGCTGGCGCTGGAAGGCGCGCTCAAGCTTAAGGAAATCAGCTATATCCACGCCGAAGGCTATGCCTCGGGCGAGATGAAGCACGGACCCATCGCCCTGATCGACGAGGCTGTGCCGGTGATCGTGCTGGCGCCTTCCGGCCCGCTGTTCGAGAAGACCGTCTCCAACATGCAGGAAGTGCGGGCGCGCGGCGGCAAGATCGTGCTGATCTCCGACGCGAAGGGGCTGGCCGAAGCGGGCGAGGGCTGCCTTGCCACGATCGAGATGCCCGAAGTCCACCCCCTGATCGCGCCGCTGGTCTATGCCGTGCCGGTGCAATTGCTCGCCTATCACGTGGCCGTTGCCAAGGGGACCGATGTGGATCAGCCGCGCAATCTCGCCAAATCGGTGACGGTGGAATGAACTGCGCAGCGGGCTTCGGAAACAATTGCGCATTTACGCTGCGCTAACCATTCTTGATTATCAGCCGGGGCGTGACGGATACGCACTCGGACCTTCCTCAGCTTCCCCTGAAGCTGAGCAACCTCGCCGTGATCGGCGTGACCCAGCCCCAGGAGGGTAACTGGGCCAGGCTTCGTGCGCTCCAATATTCGCGGCTTGAGGCGCTTTCTCTCACCCGTTTCCTGGCCCATGCCATCGCCCTGGTGCTGACCATCAGCATCTTCCTGGGCAAGGCTTCTCCGCTGATCCTGGCCGGATGGGTGGTAGCGCTGGTGGCAGTGCTGTGGAATGCCAGCCGGGTGGATGACGGCCTGCGCGATGTCGATCGCCGGGCCATGACCAAGGGCGAATATGCTGGCCATGCGCTCAGCGTCGCGCTGGTTGCGGCTGTATGGGTGATCCCCTGCTTCCTGTTCGAACCGCAGGGCGGCATGGAGGATCGGCTGGCCTTCTGGGCCATTACCGCGATGCTTATCACCGGCACCACGCTGGCTTTCGCCGCGACGCCGGTGGCCACGCTCGTCTTCGCCGGGGTGACCGGCACGGCGGCCATCGTCAGCTTCGCGGCAGCCGGTTCCTATGGCTATGCGGCGCTGGCGGCTTCCTTCTGCGGTATTGCCATGGGCGGCGCGATCCGCGGCGCGCGCACTTATCTTTCGGCCCGTATTGCCGAGGCCGGGGTTGCGGAAAAGAGCGAGGTCGTCTCCCTCCTGCTGCGCGAATTCGAGGATACGGACGCCGATTGGCTGTGGCAGATCGATACGGCCCGCCGCGTTCGCTCCGCCAGCTCGCGCTTCGTCTATGCGCTGGGCAAGGAACTGAGCGAGATCGAAGGCAAGAGCTTCGTCCAGCTGATCGCCGGCTCGGCCTGGGATTCGGGCCAGTTCCCGCCCAGCCTGCACGATCTGGCCGAGCGGCTGAAGCGGCGCGAGAGCTTCTCCAACCTGCTGGTGCAGGTCTCCATCGGCGTCACCAAGCGCTGGTGGGAGCTTTCGGGCACCCCGATCATCGACGAGAACGGCACGTTCCACGGCTTCCGCGGGGTGGGCTCCGATGTGACCGAACAGCGCGAAAGCGACGAGAAGATCGCCTATCTCGCCCGCTACGATACGCTGACCGGCCTGCCCAACCGCCTGATGCTGACCGAGGCGCTGGGCGAGGCGCTGCGTTATGCCGATCAGTGGCGCACGCGTTGCGCCTTCCTGATGATCGACCTCGACCGCTTCAAGGCCGTGAACGATTCGCTGGGCCACCATGTGGGCGACCAGTTGCTGGCGCAGGTTTCAGCGCGGCTGAAGAGCCTGATCAGCGACAATGAATTGTGCGGTCGCCTGGGCGGCGACGAATTCGCCATCGTGATCCGCGATGCCTCCGACCGGACACGGGTGGAGAAGGTCGCCCGCGCGGTGATCGATCACCTCTCGCTGCCTTACGATGTCGATCACCACACGCTCTATGTCGGCGCCAGCGTGGGTTCCGCGCTAGGCCCGCGTGACGGGGATACGGTCGAGACGCTGATGCGCAATGCCGACCTGGCGCTCTATCGCGCCAAGGACGAGGGTGGCTCGGTTCACTGGAACTACGAGCCTTCGCTTCACGCCGATGCGGAGGAACGCCGCCAGCTGGAATTCGCGCTGCGCCGCGCGCTGGACCGCAACGAGCTGTTTCTCCAGTACCAGCCGGTGGTGGACGCCCGTAGCGAAACCGTGGTCAGCTTCGAGGCACTGCTGCGCTGGAACAGTGCCGAACATGGTTTCATCAGCCCGATGAAATTCATCCCGCTGGCCGAAGACACCCGCCTGATCCTGCCGATCGGCGACTGGGTGCTGCGGGAGGCCTGCAGGGAAGCGCTCAACTGGCCCAGCCATGTGCGCGTGGCGGTGAACGTCTCGGGCGAACAACTGCTCGATCCGCAATTCGCCTCCAAGGTGGTCGCTGCGCTGGCGGCAACGGGGCTTCCGGCGAACCGGCTGGAGATCGAAGTAACCGAGAGCATCTTCGTGCGCGACGGGGCGACCGCCCGGGCAACGCTGGAACAGATCATGGCGCTGGGCTGTTCCATCGCGCTGGACGACTTCGGCACCGGCTATTCGTCGCTCGGCTATCTGCGAAAGCTGCGCTTCTCTACCATCAAGGTGGACCGCAGCTTCGTTCAGGGCGCCGCGAAGGACAATGCGGAAAGCCTGGCGATCATCCGCGCCGTGGTGGCAATGGCCCAGAGCCTCGACATGGCGACGACTGCCGAAGGCGTGGAAACTGCAGAGGAAGCCGCGCTGATCCGCGAATTGGGCTGCACCAAGATCCAGGGCTATTACTTCGGCCGGCCGATGGACGCGGTCGATGCAATCGCACTGTTCCGCACCATGGTGGCGCGGGGAGCTGCGGCGTAATTTCTTTCCGCGCGCGCGTTTCCCTCGCCCATTCGGGGTTGCGGGCGGCCATTAGGCCCTGCGGTCCGCTAATTGCGGACCGAACCGGACACTACATCAAGGTATCGGATGATCCGGGGATGATCCCGGCTGTGGCCAGCAGCCCGCAAGCGCGAATGCGTGTCGCGCCTTATGGCGCGGAAGCCAGGGGGCCGGATGGCCCCGCCGCGCCTGAGGCCAAACCGGATTACGCCTCTACCAGGCTCCTGATCGCGCTTTCGAACAGGGCGCGGCCGTCGCTGCTGCCCAAGGCGTCTTCGATGGCGCGCTCGGGATGGGGCATCATGCCCAGCACATTGCCTGCTTCATTGAGCACACCGGCAATATCGCGCGCCGAGCCATTGACTGTCTCGGCATAGCGGAAGGCAACGCGGCCTTCGCCTTCCAGCCGGTCCAGCGTGGCATCGTCGGCAAAGTAATTGCCATCGTGATGGGCCACGGGAATCTTCAGAATCTGGCCGGCTTCATAGGCGGAAGTGAACAGCGACTGGGTGTTTTCCACCTTCAGCTTCACATTGCGGCAGATGAAGTGCTGGCTGGCGTTGCGCATCAGCGCGCCGGGCAGCAGGCCCGCTTCCGTGAGTACCTGAAAGCCGTTGCATACGCCCAGCACCGGCACGCCGCGCCCGGCAGCCTCGATCACGGAACGCATCACCGGGCTGCGGGCAGCCATCGCGCCGGAACGCAGATAGTCGCCATAGGAAAAGCCGCCGGGCAGGGCGATGAAATCGAGATTTGCGGGCAGATCGGCATCGCCATGCCACACGCGGATCGCCGGAACGCCGGAAACGGCCTCCAGCGCCACGGCCATGTCACGGTCGCAATTGGAGCCCGGAAAGGTGACTACCGCGCCCCGGAAGCTCATGCCGGCACCCGTTCGACGCGGTAATTTTCGATCACCATGTTGGCGAGCAACTGCTTGCACATCGCGTCGAGCTGGTCGTCGGTCACGGTATCGTCAACGTCCAGTTCTATCTCGCGGCCGGCGCGGACATCGTTGATGCCTGAAAAGCCGAGGCCTTCCAGCGCGTGATTGATCGCACGGCCCTGCGGATCGAGCACGCCGGGCTTGAGGCTGACATGGATCCGGACTTTCATGGGCAACGCCTTTCGCAAATGCGGCTGGGGAGACTCGCGGGCCCTATGGCCTCACAGCGCGTTTTCCGCAAGCGGGGAGGGGTGGTCAGTCCACCGGATGCCGGCCCGAAGTTGACAAGGTTGACACAGTACGCCTGCTGCCTTCGGTACCAGCCCTCTATTGCGCCGCCGCTTCCCCGCCGCCTTGCGACTTCCTGGGCAAAGCCACCACTTCCAGTGCCTTGGCCGGATCGAGATATTTCACCGCCAGCGCGCGCAGATCTTCGACCGTCAAGCTTTCCAGAACCGCTTTCGATCCGAGGAAGCGATCGATCCGCTCCGGCTCGCTCTGGGCGCGGTCCACCAGGCCCATCCAGCCATTGTTTGATTTGAGCGCATTGTCGATATTTTCCAGCATCGGGCGGCGTGCGCGCAGCAGCGTGTCTTCATCCACCAGGGAAGTGCGCAGCGCGGCGATGGTAGTGACGATAGCCTGCCGCACGGTCTCAAGGTCCGCGGGGGCGATGGAAGCGCCAATGTCGAATGTGCCATAACCGGTATAGAAGCGCGACTGGCCCGCACTGACCGAAGGGGAATAGGTACTGCCCAGCTTCTCGCGCAGCTCCTCCGTCAGCTCGATCTGCACCACGGCATCCAGCAGGCCAAGCGCGGCGCTTTCCTTCGGATCGCTGTCGTCTCGGGTGGGCCAGCTGAAGCGGATCATCGCCTGGTCGGCCGCGCCATCGTGCCACACGGTGCGCGGACTGCGGTCGGCAGTGAAGCTGCGCAGGCGGTTCTCCTCATAGGGGCGGAATGCGTCTTCGCGCGCGGGCAGGGCACCCAGCGTGCGGGCCACCATGGCAATGGCCTGATCCTCGTCGAAATCGCCCACCAGAGCCAGTTCCAGCGCCCCGCGATTCAGCCGGTCGCTGATATCCGCCTTCAGCTTGGTATAGTCGAGCGCCATGTAATCGGCCTCGTTTCGGATGGTGAAGCGCGGATCGCCATCGGAAATGATCCCCCCCAGCGCATTGCTCAGCGCATTGGCCGGCGTGGCATCGCGCCCGGCGAAGAAATCGCGCACGCTGCGGCGATACCGTTCTTCCCCCTGCGGGCGATAGCCCGGATCGGAAATGCCTGCGGTGAGCAGCTCGAGTTGCAGCTCCAGGTCGCGCGGGGTGGTGGTGCCCTGCATCTGGAAGGTTTCACCATCGCTGTTGATGCCCAGCCCCACGCTTCTGCCGGCCAGGATCGATTGCAGATCGTCAAAGCTGTGGCGGCCCAGCCCGCCCAGCGGCAGGCTGCTGATCATGCCGGTGGCCAGCGGGTTTGCCCGCGTATTGAGCATATCGCCGCCATCGATATTCAACTCGAAGCTGACGCGGTCTTTCTTGAGATCGGTGGGCTTGAGGTTAAGCCGCACACCATTGGCGAAACGCAGTTCGCGAATGCCCATGCGGGGATCGATCGTGTCGGCCACAACGGCGCCGGCTGCGCCGAAATCGGTATAGGCGAAGCTACCCGCATCCTTGTCCAGATGTGCCTCCACCGGCGCGGCGGCGGCCTCGTTCCAGGCGGCACGCAGGGCATCTGCCCCGCCTTCCGGTTCCACGCGGCCCTGGAAGCGCAGCATCGGATTGTCGAGCGGCAGCGCGTCTTCCTTCAGCGCCGCCAGCACAGCCTCCGGCGTGATGCGGGGAAGGGCCGCCTCGAACCGGGCCAGCGCGCTTTGCGGGGTGGTGGGGACATTGCCGTCCTGCAGCAGCGCCAGGGCCGCCTGGGTGAAGCTGGCGTTGGAGCGGGTTTCCGCTGTGGCCACCGTGTTTTCCAGCCCGGTGCGCAGATTGGCGATCTGCTCCGCCAGTTCCGCCTCGGTAAAGCCATAGGTCAGCGCACGGCGATATTCCTCCACTGTCGTCAGCAGTCCCTTGCGCCATTCGCCATCGGCGGAGGCAACCACAAGGCTGGTGGTGCGCCCGGCTTCGAACACATCGCTGGTGCCGAAGAACGCATCGCGGAAGGGCGGGTTTTCGCCATTGGCCAGCCGGTCGAACCGGCGATTGACGATGCTGTAGCCGATCTGGCGCAGGAGATTGCGGAAGCGGGCATCGATTGTATCGGGCTCGTCGATCCAGGGGCCGTTGCGGGTGGCGGAGAGGTTTTCGGGCAGGGCGGGGTCAATGAAGATATCGGTCTGACCCGCCAGCGCGGTGCTGACCGGCCCGGCGTCGATTTCTTCCGGGGCCTGCGGGGCCGGAGCCCAATCGGAAAAGCGCGCCTTGATTTCGCGCTCCACCAGATCGACGTCGAAATCCCCCACAACGATCAGCGCGGAATTCTGCGGGGTGTAGATCCGCGAATAGAGCGCGCGCAGCGTGGCACTGGTAGCGCCCTCAACCACCTCGACCGTGCCGATGGGCAGGCGTTTCACGAAGCGGGCGTCGGGATATTGGAAGTCCAGCCGGTCGACCAGATTGCGCAGGGCATAGGTATCGCGCACGCGCTTTTCGGAAAGGATCACGCCTTTTTCATGGTCGATCGCGCTTTGATCGAATGCCACTTCGCTCGCCGTCTCGCGCATCAGCATCAGCGCGGTATCCAACAGGGCAGGATCGTTGCGCGGCAGATCCAGCTTGTAGAGCGTAATGTCGTAATTGGTGGAGGCGTTGGTATCGGCGCCGAAGGCCAGCCCCTCGCGCTCGAGCAGCTTGTACATCTCATTGCCGGGCACATGGGTGGAACCGTTGAAGGCCATGTGCTCGATGAAATGAGCATAGCCGAGTTCGTTGTCGTTTTCCGCCAGCGAGCCGGACTTTATCGCCAGCCGCACTTCGCCCGTGCCGGCAGGCGTGGCATTGTGCCGGATGATATAGCGCATGCCGTTGGGCAGCACACCGAAGCGATAGGCTGGATCAAGCGGGAGATCGCTCTCCTCGAACGCCCAGACCGGCTTTGCGGTTTCGGCCGAAGCGGCCGCCTGCTGCGCGGCTTCAAGGGCCGGGTTGGCTAGCGCGGGTGCGGCAAGGACGAGGGATAAGGCGGCAAACGCCGAAAAAACTGAACGCATCACACTCCCGTCACCCCGCCACGGCCGGGGCTCACCCAGATTATAGGATCGATGCGACGGGAAAGCCTGCCGCAGTCTTATCCTGCCCTGCCTAGCAGGGGTGTGGCGGATGTGAAGTCACATCGCTGAATGGCGGGTGAAATGGTGCGGAAATGAAAACCCCCTCCTCCGGTGCGGAGGAAGGGGCAAGAGGATCACTTCTTCGGCTTTTCC
>DATJDU010000071.1:0-10614 GCA_035497315.1 Sphingomonadaceae bacterium | reverse complement strand
CCAGCGTGTGGCGCTGGTGCTGGACGCCAACAAGCAGGAAGTTTCACCGGAAGAACTCCAGCGCCTCAAAATGCAGGTCCTGCGCAATCTGATCGATGAAACCCTGCAGATTCAGGAAGCCAAGGCCCTGGAAATCGAAGTCACCAAGGCTGAGGTCGATCAGACTTACGAGCGTGTGGCGACCCAGAATTTCAGCCAGAGCAAGGGCGAGCTTGACGCCTATCTCACGAAAATCGGCTCTTCGCCTGCCTCGCTCAAGCGCCAGATCGAAGGCGAAATGGCCTGGCAGCGCATTCAGCAGCGCAACATCCAGCCCTTCATCAGCGTGTCCGAGGAAGAGGTGAACGAACTGCTTGAGCGGCTGAAGGCTTCGAAGGGTACCGAAGAATACCGCATCGGCGAAATCTACCTCGCGGCTTCTCCGGAGAACGAGCAGGCCGTTGCCGAAAATGGCCGCAAGATCATGGATCAGCTCCAGCAGGGCGGCAGCTTCGTTGCCTATGCGCGGCAATATTCGCAGGCCTCCAGCGCGGCTGTCGGCGGCGATCTGGGGTGGATTCGTCTGCCTCTGCTGCCGGCGGAACTGGCTGCGGCGGCGCGGCAGATGCAGCCCGGCCAGCTTGTCGGCCCCGTGAAGGTGCCAGGCGGCTTCTCGCTGCTCTACCTGATCGACAAGCGCCAGGTCCTTACTGCCGATCCGCGCGATGCCACGCTCAGCCTCAAGCAAATCTCGATCTCCTTCGCGAAGGGCACCCCGCAAGAGCAGGCCGACGTCAGGATCGCGGAATTCAACGCCAATGTCGCGAAGATGCGCGGCTGCGGCGATGCCGACGCGATCGCAAAGGAGATTGGCGCGGATGTCGTCTCCAATGACCAGATCGCCGCCCGCGCCCTGCCCGAAGCATTGCAGGATGCGCTGCTCAAGCTCTCGGTCGGCCAGTCCACGCCAGCCTTCGGCTCCGTGGAGGACGGCGTGCGCGTGCTGATGCTGTGCGGGCGCGACGATCCGCAGGTGGATAGCGGCCCCAGCTTCGATCAGCTGATGAACCAGCTTGAGGACGAACGCGTCAACAAGCGCGCCCAGCGTTACCTGCGCGACCTGCGCCGCGACGCGATCATCGAGTATAATTGAGCACCCGATGGCGGCACTGGCGGCCTCTCTGGGCGATCCCGCCGGGATCGGGCCCGAGTTGCTGTGCGAGGCCTGGGCAGGCCGCGAACAGGCGGCACTGACGCCATTCTTCGCGGTGGGCGGCGAGCATTTGCTGGCCGCCGCGGCCGCCCGGCGCGGGATCGAAACCCCGATCGTGGCGATCCGCGATCCGGCCGATGCCGCAGATACCTTTGCCGAGGGGTTGCCCGTTCTGGGCGATGAGGATGGGGATTATTTCCCCGGCGAACCCAATATGGACGGGGCAAGGCTGGCCCTCGCATCGCTGACCAAAGCCTCTGCGCTGACGGTGGCAGGCAAGGCTTCGGGGATCGTGACCGGCCCCATCTCCAAGGCCCTGCTGGCCGAAGTGGGCTTTGCCTTCCCGGGTCAGACAGAATTCGTGGCCGATGCCTGCGGCGTTGCCGCCGAAGATGCGGTGATGATGCTCGCCGGGCCACAACTCAGGACCGTGCCGCTCACGGTCCATTGCGCGCTTTCGGAAGTGCCGGGCCGGCTCTCGACAGACCTCATCCTGCGTCGCAGCCGGATCGTAGCCCACTCGCTCGCTCGTGATTTCGGGCTGGCCGATCCCCGCCTCGCCATTGCCGCACTCAATCCCCATGCGGGCGAAGGCGGCAAGTTCGGGGACGAAGAACAGCGCATCATCGCCCCCGCCATCGCGGCGCTGCGCGCCGAGGGGATCGAAGCCACCGGCCCCCACCCGGCCGACGCCCTGTTCGCCCCGCATGAGCGCGGCCGCTATGACGTGGCCCTGTGCATGTATCACGATCAGGCGCTGATCCCGCTGAAGGCGCTGGATTTCGATAATGGCGTGAACGTCACGCTGGGCCTGCCGATCATCCGCACCTCCCCCGATCACGGCACTGCTTTCGGCATCGCGGGCAAGCGCATGGCCCATCCGGGCGCGACCATTGCCGCGATCCGCATGGCGGGCGAATGCGCTGCGCGCCGCGCCCGAAACGCCTAGGGCCCTATGAGCCTTCCCCCCTTACGCGAAGTGATCGCCCGCCATGGCCTCAGCGCATCCAAGGCGCTGGGCCAGAACTTCCTGTTCGACGAGCAATTGCTTGACCGGATCGCCGCCATTCCCGGCGACCTGAAGGATCGCGCGGTGCTGGAAGTGGGCCCCGGCCCCGGCGGCCTCACGCGGGCGCTGCTGCGCGCGGGCGCGCGGGTGACGGCCATCGAGATGGACCGACGCTGCCTGCCCGCCCTTGCCGAGCTGGACGATGCCTTCCCCGGCCAGCTGACCGTGATCGAGGGCGATGCGCTGAAAATGTCCCCCGCCGATCTGTTCGGGGCGGAGCCTTACGACGTGGTCGCCAATCTGCCCTATAATGTCGGCACGGCACTGTTCGTGGGCTGGCTATCGGGCGAAGGCTGGCCGCCGCAATGGCGTTCGCTGACGCTGATGTTCCAGCTGGAAGTGGCGGAACGGATCGTGGCGAAGGAGGCAAGCGGCCCCTATGGCAGGCTGGCCGTGCTCGCGCAGTGGCGATCGGAAGCAAAGCTGGCGATGAAGGTGCATCGCAGCGCCTTCACCCCGCCGCCCAAGGTGATGAGCGCCATCGTCCATGTCACGCCCACCGCCATGCCGGAAGGCGTTTCCGCGCGGATGCTGGAACGGGTGACGGAGGCCGCTTTCGGCCAGCGCCGCAAGATGCTGCGCCAGAGCCTGAAGGGCCTGCCCGGTGCGGTAGCGGTGCTGGAGCAACTCGGCATCGACCCTCAACGCCGGGCCGAAACGCTGAGCGTCGCCGAATTCGTGTCTATCGCGCGTGCGCTAACTGGCTGATACCCTTGCCGGACAGCGCATCTTCCACACTGTGGAACGATCCCATGGCCGAACCTACGAAATCCGCGATATAGAACGTCCCAGCGGCGGCAGCGGCAAAGATTATCGCGAACTCGATCCGGCGGATCAGCCCACCCCCGCTCACAGCGGCGGCGGCAGCCTGTTCGGCGGAACGGATGGGTGCGCGCGCGCCATGCTTCAGCTCGCCCTCGCCGGAAATCAGGCCGATCACACTGATCCGGTCACGAAAGGCGATGCCGAAGCGGCGCGATCCGGACCATTTCACCTGGCCGACAAGATTGTTGCGCCCCACCACCAGTTCCACGATTTCCCCGCGCGGGGGCGCCTGATCCACGCTGGCGGCGAGCCCCCGGGTGGAAAGGTCCACGATGCACGCATCGCGCTCCGGCCCCGCACCCCGCAGGCGCGCCCGGATCATGACCTTGGTACGGTCCTCAATTCTTGGTGTCTGCTCCGCCAAGCGGGGCTCCCTTTAACCTTTGCAGGCAAGGTCGCACGCAAAGCTTGTGGTTCGGTTAAGGCGCCCGACGTTAAGCAAGTATGGGTTTTATCGGAACTTTCCGGCGAGCGAATGCAATGATACCAACTTGCGGAATTGGGGGGGTATCATGCGGTTGCGGCAACTTTCCGGCATATTTCTGCTCGTTCTGTCGGCAGTTCCGCAGGTGGCGGAAAGCAAGACTCCAACTGTGCTTGATCCAGCAGGGGCTTGGACACTCGATTACGCCCCGGAGCGCTGCAGCCTGATCCGCCGCTTCGGCGACGACGAGAAGAGCGTTGTTCTGCAGATCGACTCTTATGGTTCGCGCAGGCAATTCCGTATCCTCGTATCGGGAGATTACGTGCCGTCGTCGAACAAGCCATCGGGCCTGATCGACTATAAATTTACACCCGATCAGGACTATCGCCGAAACCAGTCAGCCCTCCTGGGGAAGTCAGGCAAATCCAACCTTACGACATTCGGTGCGTCATTTCTTCCTGCCGACGTTGCCAATCCCGATATCTCGAAAATGAGCCAGGAAGAGATCAATCGCCGCTCTGCCGGGATGGAGGAGATCCAGCCGGAATTCGAACAGGCAATCGATTCCATCACGCTGCAACTGAGCCAGGCGCAGGAAATCGAACTGCGACTGGGCAAAATGGCGAAACCGCTGGCCGCGCTTCGAACCTGTGTGGACGATCTTTACCGGTCCTGGGGCCTAGATCCTGTGCTGCAACGGAGCCGGACGAAATCCCCGATTCCAGACTTGAAGTCGATCAAGAAAGCCCTGAGCTACTATCCACCGAAAATGGTCCGTAACGGAATCAGTGCTTATCTCTCCGTCAGGATCATGGTCGATGCGCAGGGGCAGGCCAGTTCCTGCGTCGTGCAGAACGAAACCGTGGACAATGCCTTCAAGAGCGCGGTTTGCGACAGTTTGGCGGGCCGCTTTGAACCAGCATTGGATGCTGATGGAAAACCGATGGCCGGAATTTACCACACAAACGTGATCTTCATGTTGCACTGACGGCCGAACCGGGCGGTAAGGCCCCTACTCGGCCACCGGCTCCTCAGCCGCGCAGGGATAGGCGGTGGTCAGCGCGTTGATCACCATGCTGACGGCGGAGAAATTGCGCTCATTGGCTTCCAGGTAGGCCAGCACCGTCTGCTGCAAATCCTCTGCCTCCACCACGTCGCCTGCGCAGATCGACGGATTGATGACTTCGATGTCCTTCATGTAGGTCACCGTGTCATAGACGCCCATGATATATTCCGCGCATAATTCGCGCTGGGCATCTTCTTTCGAACTGCAAGTGGCATAGAGCTGCTCGGCAGTCCGGAACACACCGCTTGACGGTGTTGCGTCATTGGACTGAGCATTGGCTGCGCTTCCGGCGAGCGCCAGTGCGAGCATTGCGGATTTGAGTGCGGTCGATGCTCGCATGGCGTGCTCCTGTGGTTATCCATCCTGCCTAGCACACAGGCGCCGACAGACCGAGCAGCTATTGCGCCCCGCTGCGGCGCCCGCGCCTTTTCTGCTTCCTCTATCGTGCCCCTGCACTAGAGGCGGTCGGGAACCGGAATTCGCAGCAGAGCCCAAGGGATTCGCATGAACAAGCACTGGCCCTGCCTTGACGGACTCAGAGGCGTGCTGGCGCTGGCTGTGGTGTTCCTGCATTTCGACATCAATATCCTTTTCCATCGCCTGTTCGGCATGCAGGCGCTGTGGATCGAACTTGCGGTCGATGTGTTCTTCCTGCTGTCAGGCTTCGTGCTTACCCATTCGGTGCGCAACGGCACGACATTCCGCATTTTCGCTGCGAAACGCCTGCTGCGGCTGATGCCGGTCTATTACATCACCACTCTGGCGGCCGTGATGGTGGTACCGGCCTTGCCGCGCGACCTGTGGGCGGAACTTCTGGTGGCCGGCCCGTTCTTCCTGCGCAATCCGGTGAATTTCCCGGCCTGGAGCATCTGCTTCGAACTGTATCTGCCGTTGCTGGCCGTGCTGCTTCCGATCAGGCTTCCCCAGAAGCTCGTCCGTCCGGCGCTGGTGCTGGCGCTGCTGGGCTGCGGAATATGCATGATGTATTTTCAGGAACGGCACATCATGTATGCGCCGCGCGCGATCTTCGGCCTGGCGGCGGGCCACCTGCTTTACCGCGCGAAGCTCGAATGCCGCCTGCCCTTCGACCTGCTGGCCCTGGGCGTGATCGCGCTGATCCTTGCCGCAGGCTTCGCCCCGCCAGCCATATTCGTCATTCCCTTCGCCGCAGCGGCGGCGATCCTTGCCGGAACCCGCGCCGGAACAATGGGCGGCGGGCGGCTGTTTTCGAGCCCACCCGCACAATGGCTGGGTTCGATCTCCTACACGCTCTATCTCGTTCACGCGCCGGTCCTCTATGCGCTGGGCGTGTCGCTTGGCCCGGCAGCGGGACAAAATCCGGTGGCGAAGCTCGCTGGCCTCGCCGCGTCGCTGATCCTCGCGACGGTGCTTACGAAAGTGGTGGAGCGTCCGGCGATGGCGCTTTCGGCGCGGTTGTTTCCGAGGAACGGGATGCTCGGCACGGCGGCTTAGGGGCTGAGTGGAACGCCGGGAAACTGCCTTTCCGGAAGCGATCCATTGTGGATGTCACACACTCTCCTTCGTCATTCCCGCAAAAGCGGGAATGACGAATTGAAGAGATGACAGCCGCCCCCTCACCCCGCCTTTTTCTTCAGCCGCCAGGCATGGAGCAGCGGCTCGGTATAGCCGCTGGGCTGCCCCACTCCCTTGAACACCAGATCGCAGGCCGCCTTGAAGGCCAGGCTGCTCTCCCAATTGCCCGCCATCGGCTCATAGGCGGGATCGCCCGCATTTTGCGCATCGACCTTGGCCGCCATGCGCCGCAGCGAATCCATGACCTGTTCCGGCGTGGCGATATCGTGCAGCAGCCAGTTGGCCATGTGCTGGCTGGAAATGCGCAGGGTGGCGCGATCTTCCATCAGGCCCACATCGTTGATGTCCGGCACCTTGGAACAGCCCACGCCCTGATCGATCCAGCGCACGACATAGCCCAGCAGGCCTTGTGCGTTATTGTCCAGTTCGGCGCGCACTTCCTCCTCGCTCCAGTTCGCGCCTTCGGCCAGCGGAATGGAAAGCAGCGCATCGAGGCCCGGGGCGGGCGGAAGGGTCTTCTGGATCTCGAACACATCGGCGCGGTGATAATGCAGCGCATGGAGCACTGCCGCCGTGGGAGACGGCACCCAGGCCGTGCTGCCGCCAGCCTTCAGATGGCCGATCTTCTCCTGCATCATCGCCGCCATCCGGTCAGGCGCGGCCCACATGCCCTTGCCGATCTGCGCCTTGCCTGAAAGCCCGCAGGCAAGCCCGATGGCGACATTGCGCTTCTCATAGGCATCGAGCCATGGCGCGGCCTTCATGTCCGCCTTGCGGACCATCGGCCCGGCCTGCATCGAAGTATGGATTTCGTCGCCCGTCCGGTCGAGGAAACCAGTATTGATGAAGGCTATGCGATCCTTCACCGCATGAATGCATGCGGCCAGATTGGCGGAAGTGCGGCGTTCCTCGTCCATCACGCCCACCTTGATGGTATGGCGTTCCAGCCCCAGCAGATCTTCCACCGCGTCGAACAGATCGTTGGTGAAGGCGCATTCATCCGGCCCGTGCTGCTTGGGCTTCACGATATAGATGCTGCCTTCCCGGCTGTTGGCCCAGCGGCTCTTACCCTCAAGGTCCAGCGTGGAAATGGCGCTGGTGAAGATTGCATCCATAATCCCTTCTGGAATTTCACCACCATCCGCCAGCAGGATCGCCGGGTTGGTCATCAGGTGGCCGACATTGCGCACGAACAGCAGGCTGCGCCCCATCAGCGCCAGCATCTCGCCCCCGGTGCGCTGAACCATGATGTCATCGTTAAGGGTGCGGGTAACGATCTTGCCGCCCTTCTCGAACGTGTCGGACAGGTCGCCCCGGATAACGCCCAGCCAGTTGCGATAGGCGGCCAGCTTGTCCTCAGCATCCACTGCCGCGATGGAATCTTCCAGATCGACGATAGTGGTCAGCGCTGCTTCCAGCCGGATGTCGGAAATGCCGGCCTTGTCCGTCTTGCCGACAGGATGCTGATCGTTGAACACCACCTGGATCAGCAGGCGATTGTGGCGGAAGACGATGGAATCGTCCGTCTCGCCCACCAGCTGGCTGACATCGGCCAGCGGAATCGCCGGGTCCGGCCCTTCCAGATCGCCCCAGCTTCCTTCGAACAGAGGCAGCGCCTCGTCCAGGAAGGCCCGCCCGGCAGCCACCACCGCCGCGCCGCGCACCGGATCGTAGCCCGGGCCCGCGGCGGGCGCCGCGTCCAGCGCATCGGTGCCGTAAAGCGCATCGTACAGACTGCCCCAGCGGGCATTGGCGGCATTCAGCAGGAAGCGGGCATTGAGCACCGGCACCACCAGCTGCGGCCCGGCCAGAGTGGCGATTTCGGCATCGACATTCTTCGTGCCGATTTTGAAGGGCGCCGGTTCGGGCACCAGATAGCCGATTTCGCGCAGGAACATTTGATAGGCCGCCGGATCGTGCGGCTGGCCGCGCCGTTCCTTGTGCCAGGCATCGATTCGACTCTGGAAATCGTCACGGATCGCCTGCAGCTGGCGGTTGCGCGGGGCGAAGCGATCGCAGATCGCGGCAAAACCCTGCCAGAACTCATCCGCATCGCGATCGAGCGGGGCCAGCACTTCGTTTTCCAGGAAAGCGGCAAGCGCCGCATCGACCTGCAATCCGCCGCGTTCAACCCGCTCATTCATCTGTTTCACTCCCTTTGAAATCCGAACTTGATTAGCCTGCTAATTAGTGCCCCTTCTTGGGGCGACCAGAGCTTTTCCGGCACATGCATCTCACAAGGGGTTGGAGAGCGCCACCGGGGAAGTTAGAGATGGTTTCGTATGCAACAGGACGCGCAATTTTCCGGGGCCCGGCTGCTCGATTCCATCGATGCACCCGCCATGCTCACCCAGGTGGAACGCTGGGCCGCGATCAATAGCGGCACGGCGAATCTGCCCGGCCTTGCCGCTATGGCGGGCGAACTGGCGGATGCCTTTTCCGTCCTGCCGGGCGAGGTCACTCTGGAAGAGCCCGCGCCGGTCACCGTCATCGCGCCGGACGGGCGGGAAATCGTGAAGGACCATGGCCGCCACATGGTCCTCCGGGTCCGCCCCGAAGCAGAACGGCGTTTCCTTTTGACCGGCCATATGGACACGGTGTTCCCCGCCGACCATCCGTTCCAGTCGCTCACCTGGCTGGACGCCGATACGCTCAATGGCCCCGGTACAGCCGACATGAAGGGCGGGTTGAGCGTCATTGTCGCCGCTCTCAGTGCCTTTGAGCACACGCCTGAGGCGGCAAAAACCGGCTATGACGTGATGGTGAATTCGGACGAGGAGACCGGCTCGCTCTCCTCCGCACCGCTGATTTCCGCGCTTGCGCTGGGCAAATATGCCGCGCTTACCTATGAACCCTCCGCCCTGCCCGACGGCACCCTGGCCCACGCCCGAGGCGGCAGCGGGAACTATTCCGTCACCGTCACCGGCAAGTCCGCCCATGCCGGCCGCAACCCGCAGGAAGGGCGTAACGCCGTGGTCGCTGCGGCGCGGCTGGCGGTGGCTTTGAAGGCGCTCGATCACGCGGGCCTGAGCGTCAATCCCGCGAAGATCGACGGGGGCAGCGCGAATAATGTCGTGCCCGATCATGCGGTGCTGCGCTTCAACATCCGCCCTCGCTCGACCGAGGCGGCAGAGGGTTTTCAGGCTGCTTTTTCCGCGCTGCTGGCCGAGATTTCCGGCGAGCTGGATGTGACCTTTCACGTGCATGGCGGCATCACCCGCCCGCCCAAGCCAGTGGACGAACGGGCACAGAAATTGTTCGATCTTGTAAAGGCTTGTGGCACAGAATTGAATCAGACTCTTAACTGGCAAGACAGTGGCGGCGTGTGCGACGGCAACAATATCGCCGCCTGCGGCGTACCCGTTGTCGATACGATGGGCGTACGCGGCGGCTCTATCCATTCGCCGCATGAATTCATGATTGTATCCTCGCTTCGGGAACGGGCGGCCCTGTCGGCCCTCGTCCTCCAGCGACTATCTGTGGGAGCCCCGCTTTGAGTTTTCGCCTGCGCGCCGCGACTATCGCGGACCTCGAACCGCTCTATCAGATGGCCAAGCTCACCGGGGGTGGCTTCACCAATCTGCCGCCCGATCGCAAGGCCCTCACCGCCAAGCTGGAGCGCGCCCAGAAAGCCTTCACCCGCCCCGATGGCGAGATGGCCGACGAGGCATTCGTACTGGTGCTGGAGAATGTCGAAACCCGCGAAGTGCGTGGAACCTGCCAGCTGTTCACCCAGGTGGGGCAGCTGTGGCCGTTCTATTCCTACCGCCTCACCACGCTGACCCAGCATTCGCAGGAACTGGACCGCACCGTTCGCGCAGAACTGCTCAGCCTGGTCACCGATCTGGAAGGGTCGAGCGAAGTGGGCGGGCTGTTCCTCCACCCCAACGAACGCGCAGGCGGCCTCGGCATGCTGCTGGCCCGCAGCCGCTATCTGTTCATCGCGATGCATCGCCAGCGCTTTGCCGACCGCATTCTGGCGGAATTGCGCGGCATTATCGACGAACGCGGCGGATCGCCTTTCTGGGACGGGGTGGCCGGCCGCTTCTTCGGGATGAGCTTTCAGGAAGCCGATTATTTCAACGCCATCAACGGCAATCAGTTCATCGCCGACCTGATGCCCAAGCACCCGGTCTATATCGCCATGCTGAGCGAGGACGCCCGGAACGCCATCGGCGTGCCCCACCCCACCGGTCGCGCCGCCATGCGGATGCTGGAGGCCGAAGGCTTCAATTTCGAAGGCTATGTCGACATTTTCGACGGCGGCCCGACCATGACCGCCCGCACCGACAAGGTGGAAAGCGTCCGCAATTCCCGCTCGGCAGTGCTCAGCAGCGCCGAGGTGGATATGGGTGAACGGGCGCTGATCGCCACTGGCCATCTCGATGGCTTCCGTTGCTGCTACGGCGCACGCAGCTTCGACGAGGACGGCAAAGTCTCGATCGATTCCCGCGCGGCCGATATCCTCGACGTGAAACCCGGTG
>DATJDU010000070.1:0-106732 GCA_035497315.1 Sphingomonadaceae bacterium | reverse complement strand
GCCCAGATAGGCGTCGGGCACGGCGATAACCAGAACCTCCCTTACGCAGGGATGGCGCAGCAGCACTTCCTCCACCTGACTTGGGAAGACCTTGAAACCACCTACGGTAATCATGTCCTTCGAGCGATCGACGATGCGGATATAGAAATCCGGATCGAGCGTGGCGATATCCCCCGTTCGCAGCCAGCGCCCATCTTCGCGCAGCGCAAAAGCTACTTCGGCGGAAGCGGGGCGGTTCCAATAGCCCTGCATGACCTGGGGGCCGCTGATTGCCAACTCCCCTGGTTCGCCCGGTGGGGCATCGCGGGTGGGGTCTTCCTTGTCGAGCAGGCGTATGCGGGTCTGGGGTAGAGGCTGACCAATCGTCCCGTGGCGATTCTCGCCTTTATAGGGGTTGGTTGAGACCACGCCTGAACTTTCGGTAAGGCCGTAACCTTCCACCAGCCGCGCACCGCTCGCCTCTTCGAAACGCAGGTGCAGCGGTTCGGGCAAAGGTGCGCCGCCCGAAATGCACACCAGCAGGCTGGAGAAATCCGTCTTCGGAAGGCGCGGATGGTCCAGCAAAGCCTGATACATGGTCGGCACACCGGGAAAGGCGGTAGCGCCCACGCGCTCCATCGTCTTGAGCGCCTGTGCCGCATCGAAGCGCGGCAGCATCGAAAGGCACCCGCCCTTCACCACCGTACGATTGAGCACACAGGTATTGGCGAAAACGTGAAACAACGGCAGTACGCCCATGATGACGTCAGGCCCATCGCGGAACGGATCGATCGCATCGACCTGCCGCGCATTGGCGGTGAGGTTCTGATGGCTGAGCATTGCGCCCTTGGGCACGCCGGTGGTTCCGCCCGAATATTGCAGCAACGCAATGTCCTGCTCCGCATCGAGCCTGACCGGTGCGGGCGAAGCCCTTTCGATCATGTCTCGCCAGGCCAGCACATCATCCCGCTGCGGCAAGGGCGCGGTACTCTTGCGTCCGAAGAGCCTGAGCGCCAGCCCCTTGTGCCAGGGCAGCATGTCGGCAAGCCGCCCGACTACGAGCTTCTGGAGCGATGACTGGTCAAGTACCTTGCAGGCCGTGGGCAACAGCGCCGGGACATCCAGCGTGACAAGCAGCCGCGTGCCCGAATCCTCCACCTGCGCTTCCAGTTCCTCCACCGTGTAGAGCGGCGAGAAATTCACGGCGATCGCACCCGCGATCATCGTCCCGAAATAGGCAGCGATATAGATTGGCACGTTGGGCAGGAACATGCCCACGCGCTCGCCCTTCTGCACGCCCAGCTTCTGCAAGCCGGCCGCAAAGGCCCGCGCTTCGTCCAGAAGCTCCGCGTAGGAATAGCGCCGCCCCATGAACTCTGCCAGCGGCGTGCCGGGATGGCTGGCAACAGAACGCTCCAGCATTTCGGGCATGGTCATGGGCGGGAGATCAAGCTCCCACGGGCAAGGATGATTGTAGCAGGCCGCCACCGGGCGAAACGCATCGTCCGGGGTGGGTGTTTGCTGCCCTACCTTACTGACATCCATGTAAATCAGTGTGGCTTAAACGCTTATTCAAGGCAAGCGGATTGGGTCGTCAGGGCTACTGACCTACCAAACAAAAAGCCTCCGGAAATATCTCCGGAGGCTTTTTCGAATCGGCACGCAGAATGCCGTAACGTCAGTTGCAGGTCACCGCTGACCTTCGGCGGCCTCCGCCGCGCGCTTGGCCTCGAGCCAAGCCTCGACTTCAGCTTCCTGTGCTGCCTCGACTGCTGCCTGGGTGGCAGCGTCACGTTCGGCGCGCAATTCATCGATCAGCGCCTGCCGATCATCGGAAGCACTGGATTCCAGGGGGGCGACGGGATCGATTCCGGCCTTCTTGGCGGCCTTGGCGACCACCGCATCCAACTCTCGTTGCGAACAAAGGCCCAGCGTCACCGGATCCTTGGGCTGAATGTTCTGAATGTTCCAGTGCGAACGGTCACGAATCGCGGCAATGGTGTTGCGCGTCGTACCAATCAGCTTGGAAACCTGGGCATCCGAGATTTCCGGGTGATTACGCAAAATCCAGGCGATACCATCAGGCTTGTCCTGCCGTTTGGAAACCGGCGTATAACGCGGTCCCTTGGTGCGGCTGACCTGCACAGGCGCCTTCTGCATCTTCAGAACATAGCTGGGATTGGCCTGCCCACGCTCGATCTCTTCATGCGTCAGTTCGCCCGAATGGATCGGATCGCGTCCGGTGTATTTTGAACTGGCGAGGTCATCGGCCATCGCCTGCACTTCCAGAATGTGCAGCCCGCAGAAATCTGCAATCTGTTCGAAGCCGAGCGCGGTATTGTCGACGAGCCACGACGCCGTGGCATGCGGCATGAGCGGTTTGGTCTGAGACATGGTCTTCTCTCCGCCCGCCTCTTCGCGGGCCCAAAATAGAAGGGCCGCCCCTTTCGGAGCGGCCGTTTACCCGCCCTAGATAGGGCATTGGCCTCGATTGGGCAAGCGTGAGAGCGATCAGGCCGCGCGACGAATGGCAGAGCGCTGTGGCGATGCGGCAGGTTCGGGTGGCGATTCGACAGGACACACCAGCGCATCGAGAAACTGCCGCGCACTCGCTTCCCAGGTGAAGCTGCGCCCATGGACAAGGCATCCCTCGCGATCAAGCGTCAGCGCACGGGCGACTGCCACGTCGAGATTCTCGTCCATCGCACCGCTTGCAGGAGTGAGTATGTCCACCGGCCCCGTGACCGGATAGGCTGCCACCGGTGTGCCGCAGGCCAGCGCCTCGATCATCACCAGGCCAAAAGTGTCGGTGCGGCTGGGGAAGACGAACACGTCCGCCCCGGCATAGCACGCCCCCAGTTCCGCCCCCATCTGGCGACCGAGGAAGTGCGCTTCGGGAAATTCCTGCCGCAGGCGGGCAAGTGCCGGCCCATCGCCAACCACCACTTTCGAACCGGGAACATCGCATTTAAGAAATGCCTCGATGTTTTTTTCGACAGCGACCCGACCAACATAAAGCTGGATCGGGCGCGGCAGGTCCCAATAGAGATCGGGCGGCTCGATTCCGGGCCCGAAGGCCTCAAGGTCCACACCTCGGCTCCACTCGCGCAGATTGGCAAGACCATGAGCGCGCAAATCGCGCCGCACGCTCTCGGTCGCCACCATGATCCCTGCCGAATGACGGTGGAACCAGCGAATGTATGACCAGAACCACTCGGCCGGCAGGCCCGTCCGTTTGGCGACATATTCCGGAAAATGGGTGTGATACGCAGTGGTGAAGGGCACATCGCGCGCCACGCAGTGATTCCGCGCGGCCAGACCCAGCGGGCCTTCGGTGGCGACATGCACTGCATCGGGCGAGAAACGATCGATTCGCGCACCCACCGAACGACCGCTGGCCAGCGCCAGACGAATCTCCGGATAGGAAGGGCAGGGGATCGAACGATATTGGTCAGGCGATATCACCAGCACTTCATGTCCCCAACGGGTCAGAATCTCGGTGATCGCCTGCAATGTGCGGACCACACCATTGACCTGGGGAGTCCAGGCGTCGGTGACGAGGGCTATTCTCATGGGTGAAGGCCCCTTTCGCGCCGTTCCGCTTATGCCGCCTGCGCCAAGCGCGTCGCAGCTGCAGCACGCTCCGCTTCGGCGGTGTTCCGCTTGGCGATCTCATCGGGCCAGTGAAGAATTTCCATGCGCCCGTCGAAATGCTCGACCAGCGCGTTGCAGCCTTCCACCCAGTCGCCATCGTTCCAATATTCGATCCCGTCGAACATGCGAAACTCGGCAGTGTGGATGTGACCGCACACCACGCCGTCAACGCCCCTCTGCCCAGCCGCACGGGCGACGATTTCCTCATAACGGGAAATGAATTCGACTGCGTTCTTCACCTTGTGCTTGGCCATCTTCGAAAGCGACCAATAGGGCAGGCCCAGGCGGGAACGCACCGCGTTTACATGACGATTCAAGCCCATCAGCAGGTTGTATGCAGCATCCCCCACGAAGGCCAGCCAGCGATGGGCGAGCATCACCGCGTCGAACTCGTCGCCATGCAAGACCATCAGTCTGCGACCATCGGCCGTATCATGGAACGCAGCGCGGCGGATTTCGACTCCACCAAAGTTCAACCCGGTGAACTGACGGAACATCTCGTCATGATTACCGGGAATATAAACGATACGCGTGCCCCGCTTGGCGCGCTTGAGGATCCGCCAGACAATGTCGTTATGGGTGGCCGGCCAATAAAACTTCTTCTTCAGGCGCCAGCCATCGATGATGTCGCCCACAAGGTACATCGTCTCGCTGTCGACATTGTCGAGGAAGTCGATCAGCATCTCGGCATTGCAGCCCTTGGTACCGAGATGGACATCGGAGATCCAGATGGTACGAAAGCGCTGTCGCCCCTCACCCGAAGGTTCCGGCA
This sequence comes from Sphingomonadaceae bacterium, assembly GCA_035497315.1. GTDB lineage: Bacteria > Pseudomonadota > Alphaproteobacteria > Sphingomonadales > Sphingomonadaceae > Andeanibacterium. The sequence continues at coordinate 102,327 of DATJDU010000070.1, read as the reverse complement.
CACTGGGTTCGCTCACCGTGAAATGAGGAAATGCCGAAACGGCATTGCCGGTCTCAATAAAAATGTCGCGTTCGCCAAACATTCGGCAATGCCCTTGAACTGCCTGATCTTGGCTTTGTGCCTATGAGTCCTAATTGTTACAGGCGATTCACAGTTCAGGGACAGTTCCGCGACTCTTTACAAGTTATCCGTCATTCCATTGTCACATAGCCCGACAGATTTCCAACCCTGTCGAGCCAATTGCACAGATGAACAAGGCTGCCCAGTTCGAAGCCCCCTTCTTCCGCAACATGGGTATAGGCATAGAGCACGATGTCCGCGAGCGAGGCTGCCTTGCCCACGAACCAGTCCTGCGCGCCAAGGTGACGATCCATCAGTTCCAGCGCCGCCTCGCCTGCGGAACGCTTGACTGGAAGTTGTATCCGCTGCTGCTCTGAAAGGTTCGACTGTCCCACATAGGTGAGCCAGAAGCGCAAGGTGGCGATGTTGGGTTCGTGATTATATTGCTCGAAGAACATCCAGCGCAGCATATCGGCCCGCTCGAACCGGTCTTCCGGCACCAGCCGCGAACCATCAGCCAGATAGAAGCTGGCTGCATTGCTCTCAGGAAGAAAGCGATTGCCGACCTGCAGCACCGGAATACGGCCGTTGGCATTCACTTTTGCGAGAAAGTCCGGCGTGCGCGTCTCGCCTTTCAATATATTGTAGCTGCGACGCTCCAGTCCCAGCCCCAACAGCGCGGCGGTAAGGCGAATCTTGTAGCAATTGCCGCTGACGGGGTCCTCATGGAGGATCAGCTTCTCATCCATCGGAAACCTCCAGCACGATCTTGCCGATATGCGCGCCCGCTTCCATCCGGGCATGGGCTGCAGCCACTTCGCCTAAGGGAAAAATCTGGTCCATCACCGGGCGTAACGCGCCCTCAGCCACCAAGGGCCAGACATTCTCCTCGATCTCGCTTGCCAGCAATGCCTTGAACTCGTCCGAGCGCGGACGCAGGGTCGATCCGGTCAGCGTCGCGCGGCGTACCATAAGCGCAGCCATGTTTATCTCAGCTTTCGCTCCGCCCAGCACCGCGATCGTCACATGGCGGCCATCTTCGGCGAGGCATCTCAGATTGCGTGGCACATAGTCGCCAGCAACCATGTCCAGCACCACTTCGGCTCCCTTTCCGGCAGTGAATGCCTTCACTTCCTCCACAAAATCGCTCTCGCGGTAATTGATCGCCAGATCAGCGCCAATCTGGCGGGCAGCCTCGCACTTGGCCTCACTGCCACAGGTGGTGATCACAATGAGGCCGAATAACTTGCCCAACATGATCGCCATCGATCCAATGCCACTGGTTCCGCCATGGACCAGCAAGGTTTCTCCCTGCGTCGCCCAACCGCGCTCAAAGACATTGTGCCACACGGTAAACAGTGTTTCGGGCAGCGCCGCCGCTTCCGACAATGAAAGCCCCTGCGGCACGGGCAGGCAATGGCCCCGATGCGCGAGGCAATATTCTGCATAGCCACCGCCAGGTACCAGCGCGCAAACCCTGCGGCCAAGCATTTCGGGCTCTACCCCTTCGCCCACGGCAACAATCGTTCCGGCAAGCTCCAACCCGGGAATCGGTGAGGCGCCCGGCGGCGGGGGATAGTGGCCCTGGCGCTGGATCACATCCGGCCGGTTAACCCCGGCAAAGGCAGTGCGAACCAGTACCTGCCCCGGCCCCGGCTGAGGAACAGGCAAAGTCTGAGCCCGCAGGACTTCCGGCCCGCCCGGAGAATCAAAGCCCATTGCAATCATTGTTTCAGGGAGAGTTGACGCCATCGTGTCCAATCCGGCTCGTGGCCTGCCGGCCACATTCCACATGCCAATCACCGTCCCCATTGACAGAAAGCTCGGACAATTGCGATGCTGCACCGCAATGGACGAAGACGATCTCCCCAGACGGCGCGGAGATGCCGCCAGCCAGCTCTCCCGGGAGAGTCTGGATAGCTATTCGCTCGACGAACTGGCTGACCGTATCGCCATGCTGGAGGCTGAGATCGCGCGGGTTAAGGCCCATCGCGACAAGGCAGACGCCCATCGGGCTGCTGCCGATGCCCTGTTTAAGCCCAAGGCGACTACGTGATGCGGCCTGCCCCTCCCATTCCGGCGGGGGCATCCCATATATCATGCAATACGCCTAACCGCGGCTGTACAGCTCCGGTCAACCTCGTTCCTTTACCCCTTCCCTCAACGGAAGGGTTTCTCCCGCAACCGAAAGACAGTTGAATGCCCAGTTTCGCCCAGAGCCTCGAAAAGACGCTGCACAACGCGCTCCAGAATGCGAGCGATCGCGCGCATGAATATGCGACGCTGGAGCATTTGCTGTTGGCGCTGGTGGAAGATCCGGACGCCGCCGAAGTGATGACCGCCTGCGGCGTTGATCTGGGCGAACTGACCGAAGTGGTGAAGCAGTATCTCGACCAGGAATATCAGTCGCTGAAAACAGAGGACGAGGCCGATCCCCAGCCCACCGCCGGGTTCCAGCGGGTAATTCAGCGCGCGATCCTGCATGTTCAGTCTTCCGGCAAAGATACCGTCACGGGCGCCAATGTGCTGGTGGCGCTGTTCTCCGAGCGGGACAGTTACGCCGTCTATTTCCTCCAACAGCAGGATATGAGCCGCCTCGACGCAGTGAGCTATATCAGCCACGGCATCGGCAAGGGCGGCCGCCAGATGGAAAGCCGCACTCCCAGCGGCGCGGAAGAACCCCAACAACAGGCCGAGGAAAAGAACGACAAGTCCAAGAAGGATTCGGCGCTCGATCAGTTCACCGTCAACCTCAACCAGAAGGCACTGGATGGAAAAATCGATCCACTGATCGGCCGCGGGCCGGAAGTGGACCGCACCATTCAGATTCTTTGCCGCCGCTCCAAGAACAACCCGCTCTATGTAGGCGATCCAGGCGTCGGCAAGACGGCGATTGCCGAAGGCCTTGCGCGCAAGATCGTGGAAGGCGACGTGCCCGAAGTGTTGGAAAAGGCAGTGATCTACTCGCTCGACATGGGCGCACTGCTGGCTGGCACCCGTTATCGCGGCGATTTCGAGGAACGGCTGAAGCAGGTCGTCTCCGAACTCGAAAAAATGCCGCATGCGGTGCTGTTTATCGACGAGATCCACACGGTAATCGGTGCCGGTGCGACCAGCGGCGGGGCGATGGATGCATCAAACCTGCTCAAGCCCGCGCTTTCGGGCGGCACGATCCGCTGCATCGGTTCGACCACTTACAAGGAATTCCGTAATCACTTCGAGAAGGACCGCGCCCTGCTGCGCCGGTTCCAGAAGATCGATGTGAACGAACCGACCGTAGAGGATACGATCAAGATCCTGCGCGGCCTGCGCACGGCCTTTGAGGAACATCACAAGGTCAAGTACACGCCCGATGCGATCAAGACGGCGGTGGAACTTTCCGCCCGCTACATCAATGACCGCAAGCTGCCCGACAAGGCGATCGACGTGATCGACGAAGTTGGCGCTATGCAAATGCTGGTGCCGCCGTCCAAGCGGAAGAAGAAAATCACCTCCAAGGAAATCGAGGCGGTGATTGCCACCATGGCGCGCATCCCACCCAAGACAGTCAGCACGGACGACAAGAAGGCGCTGGAAACGCTCGAGAAGGATCTCAAGCGGGTGGTTTTCGGGCAGGACAAGGCCATCGAGGTGCTGTCCACTGCCATGAAGCTCAGCCGCGCGGGCCTGCGCGATCCGGACAAGCCGATCGGCAGCTTCCTGTTCTCCGGCCCCACCGGGGTCGGCAAGACGGAAGTAGCCAAGCAGCTGGCTAGCATCATGGGCATCCCGATGCAGCGTTTCGACATGTCCGAATATATGGAACGCCACTCGGTCAGCCGGCTGATCGGCGCCCCTCCGGGCTATGTCGGCTACGATCAGGGCGGGCTTCTGACCGATGCCGTGGACCAGCAACCGCATAGCGTGCTGCTGCTCGACGAAATCGAGAAGGCCCACCCGGACCTGTTCAACATCCTGTTGCAGGTGATGGATAATGGCCGCCTGACCGACCATCACGGCAAGACGGTGGATTTCCGCAACGTCGTACTGATCATGACAACCAATGCGGGCGCTTCCGACATGGCGCGCCAAGGCATCGGTTTCGGCGACGTATCCAAGGAGGATGCGGGCGACGAAGCGGTGAAGAAGATGTTCAGCCCCGAATTCCGCAACCGTCTGGATGCCATCGTGCCCTTCGCCTATCTCGGCCAGGATACGGTCAGCCGGGTGGTGGACAAGTTCATCCTCCAGCTGGAGTTGCAGCTGGCCGAGCAGAACGTCCACATCCAGTTCGATTCGGATGCACGCCAGTGGCTGGGCAAGCGCGGTTATGACAAGCTCTATGGTGCCCGCCCGATGGCTCGCCTCATTCAGGACAAGGTGAAGCAGCCGCTGGCTGAAGAGCTTCTGTTCGGCAAGCTCGCTCATGGCGGCGAGGTGCATGTGAGCGTGAAGGAAGACTGGCTCAATTTCGAGCTGACGCCCGCGCCGCCCAAGGAGGAAAAGCGCAAGCGTCCCTCCGCGAAGAAGGCCGCCCCCAGGAAGAAGCCTGCACCCCAGGCCGAAGCTGACGAAAGCACCGGCGAGGACTGATCCTTTCCCTTGCTTGCGCGTCAAAATTTGAGGCGAGTCAAAGCACTCGCCTCATTTTCCTTTCATGGTCAGACTGGATTAGTCTGACCGAGAAGGAAAACTCATGGCCACCGCACCCGAAGAACCTCGCGTCACCGCCTATGGGCGGCTCGGCGGGCAGGATGCGATCATGCGGATCGTGGAGCGCTTCTACGATCTGATGGAAGGCGATACGGCCTATGCCGAATTGCGCGCGATGCACGCGGCAGACCTTGCCCCGATGCGCCGCTCTCTGGCCGGATTCCTTGCCGGATGGAGCGGCGGCCCGCGAGACTGGTTCGAGGCAAATCCGGGCAAATGCATGGTCAGCATGCATTCCGCCTTCCCCATCGCTGCGGATACTGCCGGGCAATGGGCCGAGGCCATGCAACGCGCCATCGCCGATGCGGAATTGCAGGATGCTGAAGTGGCAGAACTGCTGTCCGAAAGGCTGGACATGATCGCCCGCGCGATGGGGCGCATGGGCGAAAAGGTCGAGGCCTGACCTAACTCAGCTGCACCAGCTTTTCACGAGAAGTTGCGCCGCGCAACAAACTGACACGGCTGCGGGCGATGCCTAGCGCGCCGGCGATAAGCGCCAGAACCGCATCGGTCGCTTCCCCATCCTTGGGCTTGGCGCGCGTCTTCACCACCAGCTTGCCATCCGCGATTTCCAGCATTTCCACCCGCGCGCCCGGCGTAACCTTCACGGCCAGCCGGCCATCGGCATCCGCCAAAGCGAGAATCGCCTCGACCGGCGGGGCTATAGCCTTAGGCCGCGCCATCTTTCAGCGCGGCTGCATGGTGGCGGGCATTTTCAACATAATGGGCAACGCCCGCGCGCATTTCGGCAATGGCCACATCGGGCAGATCGCGCGCATGAGCAGCCGGCCTGCCGGTCCAGAGCTGGCCTGATGGCATGGACTTGCCCGGTGTAAGCATCGCGCCCGCTGCCAGCATCGCGTCGGAGCCAATCCGGCAGCCGTCCATCACGATCGCGCCCATGCCGACAAAGGCCCGGTCTTCCAGAATACAGCCATGGATCATGGCGAGATGACCGATCAGCACATCCTCCCCGATCAGGGTCGGGAAACCGTCCGGGCGGCGCGGGCTGGGGCTTTCGCAATGAATCACCGTGCCATCCTGCACATTGCTGCGCGCACCGATCACGATGCGGTTTATATCTGCGCGGATGACGCAATTGTACCAGATGCTGGCATCCGGCCCGATCTCCACATCGCCGATGATCCGGCAGCCCGGGGCGATAAAGGCGGAATCGTGAATCTTCGGCGCCTTGCCGTGGATGGCAACGATAGTGACGTCATTGCGGCTCATTGCGCGGCTTCCCATTGCGAGCGGTCGATCGAATAGACGATCGTATCGCGAAACGGTGCTTGCGGGCGCCGGTCGATGAAATCGAGATCTTCGCGGCGGCGCATGCCGATCCGCTTCATCAGGCCCCAGCTCGGCGCATTCTCAAGCACCGTCAGCGCGACGATTTCCTCTGCACCGAATGTATCGAATCCCGCAGCCAGAGAGGCCTGGGCAGCCTCCTTCGCATAGCCCTGCCCCCAAACATCCTCGCGCAGGCGCCAGCCGACTTCCATTTCGCCCAGCGACGGGCTGTCCGGGGCATCGGTCCGCTTGAGGCCGCAGAAGCCCAGCACTGCGCCGTCCTCTTTCCGCTCGACCAGCCAGAAGCAATGGCCGTTGCGCTGTCGGCAGGCTTCGACCCTTGTGCGCTGAGCCGCCGCCGCTTCCGCCCCCATCACGCCGCCCAGCCAGCGCATTACTTCAGGCGTGTTCGTGTGACGGAAGAACGCCTGCCAATCATCGTCGCCGTTCCAGTCGCGCAAGACCAGACGTGCACTCTCCCATCTAAAATCAGCCATGGAGAAGCCGCGCGGCGAGCGGGGAGTGATAGGTCAGCACGCCCGAACAACCTGCGCGTTTGAAGGCCAGCAAGGTCTCCAGCACCAGTGCATTGCGATCTCCCGCGCCTGCGGCAGCGGCAGCCTCGATCATCGCATATTCGCCGCTTACCTGATAGGCGAACACAGGCACTTCGAAATGATCCTTCACCCGGCGCACGATGTCGAGATAGGGCAGGCCCGGCTTGACCATCACGCTGTCGGCGCCCTCGGCAAGGTCCAGCGCCACTTCGCGCAGGGCCTCCTCGGAATTGGCCGGGTCCATCTGATAGCTCTTCTTGTCGCCCTTCAGCAGCCCGCCGGAACCCACCGCATCGCGGAACGGGCCGTAGAAGGCGCTGGCATATTTGGCAGCGTAAGACATGATCTGGACATTGGCATGGCCACCTTCCTCCAGAGCAGCGCGGATCGAACCGATGCGGCCGTCCATCATGTCGGAAGGTGCGATGATATCCGCCCCGGCCGCCGCCTGGTTCAGCGCCTGGCCCACCAGCACGTCCACTGTCGCATCGTTGAGGACATAACCCTTGTCGTCGATCAGCCCGTCCTGCCCATGCGCGGTATAGGGATCGAGCGCCACGTCGGTGAGCACACCGATATCCTCGCCGCAGGCGTCGCGGATCGCACGAATCGCGCGACACATGAGGTTATCGGGATTGAGCGCTTCGGCCCCATCGTCGCTGCGCCGTTCGGGCTGGGTATTAGGGAACAGGGCGAGGCATGGAATACCCAGCGCGACTGCCTCCTTTGCCCGAGCGGCGATCCCGTCCACCGACCAGCGCGAGACGCCGGGCAGCGAGCCGATCGGTTCCTCCACGCCCTGCCCTTCGGTAACGAAGAGCGGCCAGATGAGATCGGCCGGGGTGAGGATCGTTTCGCGGTGGAGCGCGCGGCTCCATGCGGTAGCGCGGGGGCGGCGCAGACGGGTGGCGGGGAAAGATGCGCTCTTCATGGCGCGCCTCCTGCCGGAAATCGCGCCATTTCGCAATCGAACGCCGGATCGCAGGTGACGGAATTGCTCAGCGTAACTCGCGCGGACGATCGACCCGTTCGATCTCGCGCCGAGGCGCTGCCTCGGTCTCGCTCACAGCGGGAGCCAGGCTGGCCAGCGCCGCGCCGGGCTGCACCTGTAGCAAGCTGCCGAGCTGCGCCTTGAAATTCGCCAAATCCTTGCCCGAAAGCGTGGCGCGGGTGACGAATTGCACGCTGGCGGGGTTCACGGTCTTGCCGCCGCGATACATCTCGTAATGGAGATGCGGGCCAGTAGAGAGGCCGGTGGAGCCGACATAGCCAATCACCTGCCCGCGCCGCACGCGCTGGCCATTGCTCACCGCGATGCGGCTCATATGGGCATAGCCCGTACCCAGCCCGCCCCCGTGATTGAGCTTCACGAAATTGCCATGCCCGCCATGGCGCCCGGCAAAGGCCACCGTGCCATCACTGACGGCATAGATCGGCGTGCCATAACCGGCCTTGAAGTCCATCCCGGCATGCATGCGCGTGTAGCCAAGGATCGGATGGCGACGCATTCCGTAATTTGACGTCACCCGGCCGGAAACCGGCGCCAGCAGGCCGCTGCGCTGTTCGCCCACGCCCGATGCCTCGAAGAACTGGCCATCCTTGCCCCAGCGCATCAGCTGGGTCTTCGGCTTCCCGTTGCGGATGACGCCAGCGTAAAGCAACTGGCCCGCATCAACTTCCCCGGTGGCGGCGCGCTTGTAGGAAACGATCATGTCGAATTCGTCATTCGGACCGATCGCGCTATCAAGATCGTACTGGCTGGCCAGCGTGCGCAGATAATCCTGCACTGCCCGGGCCGGAGCGCCCGCACCGCGCGCCGAACGGTAGAGGCTGGAGCCTACCTTGCCCCTGATGCGCAAGGGCGTGGTATCCACGCGGATCGGGCGCGGATCGAGCGCAAGGCCCCCGCCGCGCCGCTCCAGCGCCAGTTCGAGATCGAAGCGCGCACGGAAGGAAAGCGAATCAAGCGGACGCGGCTGGCCAGACGAAACCCGCCGGCCGAGCACCACATCGACCTTGGTGCCCGCCGCAATGTCGGACAGCGGCATGGAACCGGAAATCAGCGAAACGACACGGTCAGCTTCCGCCGATCCGACTCCTGCGCGCTGGAGCATCCGCGCGAAGCTGTCCCCCTGACCGAGCGTGGCCACCAGTTCGATCTGCGGCCGCTCCGGCGCTGAGCGCAGGGGAATAACCGCGGCAGTTGCGGCCATATGGCGGCCGCTGTCGCCGCCAAGGGCCAGCGGCATGATCATCTGGCTGCGAAACTCATCACGCTCCGCATCGCCGATACTCATGGGAGAAGCTGCCTCCAGCGGCGCGAAATCGGGCCAGAACAGCAGGGCGGCAGCGGCGAGGCCGAACATCGTGCCCGCCCCCCGAAACCAGCGCGCACTGCCGATATCCTCGGCAAGATCGGGCGCGAGATCGACGGCGGAAAGATGCAGCGAAAGCCGCTCGCGCCACTGGCCATAGCGCTCAGCGAAAGAATTGAAGCGGGTAATTACCTGCCTGCCCGGGTCTTCCAGAATCAAGGAATGCGAAAGCTGGGCCGCAGCTATGCCTGGCCCGCTCATGCTGCCAGCATTAATGCCGGCTTCCGCCTGGTCTCGCGGTTTGAACAAACCCGCCTCCACTCCGGCCCTGCCGACCATCCCTTCTGCGGAATGGCGCGACCCGATCCCGGCCGCCTGTCTGGCGCAAATCCATGGCGGTTCAAAGTTAATAAGCCGTCAATATCGACAGGCTGACTCTCGCGAACGGCTAGTTGAGCTGGCCAGTTACGCCCCGGGACCAGCCCAGTACCACGCCAGGTAAACTTGCCCACAATGTGTGGTTGCCTGCCACGCGTGCGCCTGCCACACTCGGCACATTGTGATACGCAGTACCGCCGATAGCCGCATCAAGGCCGTGCTCGGCCCGACCAACACCGGCAAGACCCATCTCGCGATCGAGAGGCTATGCGCCCATTCGAGCGGCGCGATAGGTTTCCCGCTTCGCCTGCTGGCGCGTGAAGTTTATGACAAAGTTCGTGCGATCAAGGGTGACCGCTCGGTAGCGCTGATTACTGGCGAGGAGCGGATTGAGCCGCCCGAGGCACGTTGGTTCCTCTGCACGGCTGAAGCCATGCCCGCCGGGCGGCCCAGCCATTCAGGCTCAAAACGATTGGGGCAGGGCCTGCTCGACAAGGGCGAATTGTCTTTCGTCGCGCTCGATGAAGCCCAGATTTCTGCCGATCCAGAACGCGGCCACATCTTCACCGACCGGCTACTGAATGCACGTGGGCGGGACGAGACAATGCTGCTCGGCTCCGCCACTCTCGCCCCGATGGTCAAAGCACTGGTGCCCGAGGCCGAGATTGTCGAACGACCGCGCTTTTCGACCCTGCGCCATGCAGGCAGCGCCAAGCTTTCGCGCCTGCCGCCGCGCAGCGCCATCGTCGCCTTCTCGGCCGAGCAGGTCTATGCCGTGGCCGAAATGCTCCGCCGTTTCCGCGGCGGCGCAGCCGTGGTGATGGGCGCCCTGAGCCCCGACACGCGCAACCGCCAAGTGGAACTGTTCCAGTCGGGCGAAGTGGATTACATCGTCGCCACCGATGCCATTGGCATGGGGCTGAATCTCGACGTCACCCATGTCGCCTTTGCCGGCCTTTCGAAATTCGACGGCACGCGCCAACGGCGGCTAACTCCCGCCGAAATGGCGCAGATTGCCGGGCGCGCCGGGCGTCACCAGCAGGATGGAACCTTCGGCACGCTGTCCGGCGGCGGGCGGGATGGGCGCGGCGGGGTGCCGCTGGAGTTCACCGAGGAAGAAATCTACGCGATTGAGGAACATCGCTTCGCCCCGCTGACGAGGCTGTTCTGGCGCGAATCCGATCCCCGCTTCGACGATGTCGGGACCCTGATCGCCGATCTGGAAACCAAGCCGGACCACCCCCAGCTCGCCCCCGCGCCCGAGGCCATCGACCTGAAAGTGCTCAAGCGCCTGGCCGACGAGCCGGAAGTCGCCGGGACGCTCACCGCACCAGCCGTGGTGCGGCGTTTCTGGGATGCCTGTTCGCTGCCCGATTTCCGCCAACAGGGGGCCGAAACCCATTCCCGCTTTGTGCTGCGCCTGTGGCAGGAGCTGAAGGATGGCTATCTCGGCGCGGATTATGCGGCGCAGAAGATATCGGAGCTGGACAATCTTTCCGGCGATATCGACACGCTGCAGGGCCGCATCGCCGCGATCCGTAGCTGGGCCTATATCGCCCAGCGGCCCGATTGGGTTCTGGCGAAGGAAGAAATGGCCGCCCGCGCGCGCATGGTCGAAAGCCGGCTTTCGGACGCACTGCACCAGCGGCTAACGGAACGTTTCGTCAATCGCCGCACTTCTGTATTGATGAAAACCATGGGTAAGGATGCACGCCTCTTGAAGGTTGAACTGAATGACGACGGCGCCGTGCTGGTCGAAGGCGAAGCGATCGGCCATCTGGACGGTTTCCGCTTTGTTGTAGACGCACAGGCCGACCATGCGGATCGCAAGCTGCTGCTCGCCGCGGCGGAAAAGCACCTGCCGCAGCTTCTGGCGCAGAAGGCCCAGAAGCTGGCGGCCAGCGAGCTAGGCGATCTGACGCTGGAAGACGGCAAGATACTGCGCGCCGGGCAGGTCGTGGCGATCCTCCATCCCACGAAGGACATCACCCGGCCGCGCCTGGAACTGACGAAGGAACTCACCGCGCTCGGCCCGGTTCAGGCGGAACGACTGGCCGAAACGCTCGGTCACTGGCTGGAGGGCGCACTTGCCCCGCTCGCGCCCCTGCGCAAGCTGGAAGAAGGCAGCCGCGATCCCGAAGCAGGCACCGAATTGCGCGCCCTGCTGCTCCAGGTGATCGCCGGCGCCGGCATGGTGGCACGGGAAAAAGCAGGGCTGGCCCATCTACCCAAGGAGCGGCGCCATCTCCTGCGTCGGCTTGGGGTGACGATCGGCGCGCTGGATATTTTCGCCCCGGCGCTGCTCAAGCCCGCACCGCGCCGAATCCTGCATTCGATCGGCGCCGACAAGCGCGTGGTGCAGGAAAACATGGCCGCAGTGATCGAAGGTGCACGGGCGCTGCCCGCCGGCTATCGCCATGCGGGTCGGCAGGCGATCCGGCTGGACATGGCTGAAAAGCTGTTCCGCGCCGCGCATGAGGCGCGTGCCGCCGCTTCGGGCAAGCGCTTCTTCATCGATCTCGCGCTGCCCACCTCAATGGGCATGACGGAGGATAGCTACGCAAGGCTGATGCGCGATGCCGGCTTCCGCCCGGTGCGCCACCGCGCGCTTGCCGAGAACGCCTTCGGCCCGCCCGCCCCCCTGATGTGGGACTGGCGCGCGCCGAGGACGGATCACCGGGCCGAAAGGCAGGACGACGACCGCCGTAGCCCCCGGGGCGAAGCCCGCGCGCAGGGCAAGGAAGGCCGCCCGGCCAATCGCGGCAAGCAGACCCGCAAGGATGACCGTCCCGGCAGGGGAGACAGGGCGGCAAAGGGCGCAAAGCCGGGGGGCGGCGCAAGACGGCCCGAGGCCCGGCCTGCCGCTCCGGCTCGTCCGGTCGAAGGCAATGCCTTCGCCATCCTGGCCGACCTCTTGCGCTGAGCGGCAGCTTCCAGGGTGCGGATCGACCGGTTGCTCTGGTTCCTGCGCTTCGCCAAGAGCCGTGCGCTGGCACAGAAATGGGTCGGTGAAGGCCATATTCGCCGTAATGGAACGCGCGTTGTCAGGCTGGATCAGGCCATCGCAGCGGGCGATGTGCTCACTTTGCCCCTACGCAACCGTGTGGCGGTGATAGAAATCCTGTCTTTGCCAAGCAGGCGCGGTCCGCCAGAAGAAGCGCGTTCCTGCTATCGGGAACTTGACGCTTCGGGCACAATCGCCATAGCAGGCCCCGAAAGGCAATTGAGCGAAGGACAACCGCACCCATGACCTATGTCGTTACCGACGCCTGCATCCGATGCAAATATACGGACTGCGTGGAGGTCTGCCCGGTCGACTGCTTCTACGAAGGCGAGAACATGCTGGTGATCAATCCCAGCGAGTGCATCGACTGCGGCGTGTGCGAACCCGAATGCCCGGCCGAAGCGATCCTGCCCGATACGGAAGGCGGCCTCGAAAACTGGCTTGAACTCAACGCCAAATATTCAGCGGAATGGCCGAACATCACCGCCCGCAAGGACCCGCCGGCAGATGCTGACGAACACAAGGGCGAAGAAGGCAAGTTCGACAAGTTCTTCTCGCCCGAGCCCGGCGAAGGGGACTAAATCAACTACTTCACATCGCTGGATTCCTTGTCACCGGCCTCGCCCTCTCGGCGGGGCTGGAATTTTTGTTGCGAAACTGCTACATAATGGCTCGATGGTCGCAATTATCCACAACCGGCCACAGGAATCACGAAAGGCAGGCCCCGCAACGCAACAGGGTTGATGGAGAATTTCGGGTCGCGGCTCACGCTTGCGGCCCCGGAAACGTCTTTGACGTCGTCACTCTGCAAAGCGCCAAGGTCCCGCACTGAGAAAGGACGATTCATGGTAGCCAAGGCTCCCGCCTTTTCCGTCGGCGATTATGTTGTTTATCCCAAGCACGGTGTCGGCCGTGTGATCGAGCTGCAAAACGAAGAAATCGCCGGCATGCAGCTCGAGCTCTACGTTCTCCGCTTCGAGAAGGAGCGTATGACGCTCCGTGTTCCCATGAACAAGATCGAAGCCATCGGCATGCGCAAGCTGTCGAGCGACAAGACGCTCAAGGAAGCCCTCGATACGCTCAAGGGCAAGCCCAAGGTCAAGCGTACCATGTGGTCACGCCGGGCCCAGGAATATGAAGCGAAGATCAATTCTGGCGACCTTGTCTCGATCGCCGAAGTGACCCGCGACCTCTTCCGTGCCGACGATCAGCCCGAACAGAGCTATTCCGAGCGCCAGATTTTCGAAGCCGCTTCCAGTCGCCTCGCCCGCGAACTGGCCGCGATGGAAAAGACTGACGAGCCGGCCGCATTGAAGAAGATCCTCGCGATCCTCAACGAACATGCGCCGAAATATTACGAGACTGCCGAAACCGCCTGAGCCCGGCTCACGCGAATCGCACCGAAGGGGCCGCTCCATCCGGGGCGGCCCTTTTCGCATCCGCTGACGGGATCGGGCTTGCTCACCTGATGCGCGGAGAAACAAGGTTAGCGGACAACAGGTTCATCGCTCCGCAACTTACTTGCCCGATAATCGAAACGGGAGGAGCCGCAGATGCGCCAATTTCGATTTTTCTGCGCGCCATTGGCCCTGCTCGCCCTGTCCGGCTGCCTTGCCAAGGCTGCCGTCAATGTCGTCACGGCGCCGGTGAAGATTGCCGGTAAGGCAGCGGACATGGCGACCACCAGCCAGTCGGAAGCGGATGAGAAGCGCGGACGCGATTTGCGCAAGCGGGAAGAACGCCTTGGCAAGCTGGAGCGGGAATGGCGCAAACAGGACAAGGCCTGCGCCGATGGCAGCCGCGAAGCCTGTGCCCAACGCGACAATATCTCCGATGAAATGGACGCTCTGCGTCCGACGATTCCAGCGTTACCTGAAGATTAAGCCGCCGCGCGGGCCAGCCGGTCCCTGATGGCCGCACCGATACCCACCGCCGGGATCGGCGCCACGGCAATACGTCGCTTATGCGATGCTGCTGCCAGATGTAGGCAAGCGTATAGCCGGGCGGCTGCCTCTGCGAGGTCTCCAGTAGCCGAAAGCGTGCAATCCCCTGCCATATCCCCGAAGCCGATCACGAATTCGTCGGGCTCCGCTTGTATCGCATCCAGCCGTACGGGCTTGCCTGGCGCATAATGCTGGGCGAGCTGGCCCGGAGCCTCGATTTTAGCAGAAGTGACGTCATGAGGCCGCCCAAGAATGGCGGAAATCTGCGCTTCTTCGATTGGGCCTGGGCGCAGAAGCTGCCAGCTGCCATCGGCGCGCAGGGCGACGATGGTCGATTCAAGGCCTCGCTCGCACTGTCCGCCATCCATCACTGCATCGATCCGGCCTCCCAGCGAAGACACCACATGGCCGGCATCGGTTGGGCTGACGGCACCGCTGCGATTGGCGGAGGGCGCGGCCAGCGCGAGGCCTGTTTCGGCAAGCAGGGCATGCATGACTCGATGCGCAGGCATGCGCAGGGCGATGGTGGGCAGTCCCGCTGTCACAGCGGGTGCAACCGCCGCTCCGTAGCGCAGGGGCAATACCATGGTGAGCGGTCCGGGCCAGAAACGCGCTGCCAGTTCGCGCGCGCGATCGTCCAGAATCGCAAGGCTTTCCGCCATTTCCAGATCCGCCACATGCACGATCAGCGGATTGAAATCCGGCCGGCCCTTGGCGCGATAAATCGCCGCGACGGCCGCGTCCGAATCCGCGCGAGCGGCGAGGCCATAGACTGTCTCGGTCGGCACGGCGACGAGGCGCCCGGCGCGCAGCAACTCGGCCGCGCGGGCAACGCCTGCCGCATCAGGCGTCAGCAGCTCGGTTCCGCCTTGATCCATATGTGCCGCGTCAGTCTCCAGAAGTGCCGGGCGTTGTTCAATCGCGGATTCCTGCGACAGGTCAAGCAGGGGCTGCCCCAGCGATCCCGATTGAGCCCAGATTCAGCCTCCGGACGCGCATTTGCGCGCGTCCCTGATTCGTCCGCCCGCGCGAACCCGCCCTTCCGTAGCGTCCTTGCCCGCGCCCC
This sequence comes from Sphingomonadaceae bacterium, assembly GCA_035497315.1. Taxonomy (GTDB): domain Bacteria; phylum Pseudomonadota; class Alphaproteobacteria; order Sphingomonadales; family Sphingomonadaceae; genus Andeanibacterium. The sequence goes on along the minus strand of DATJDU010000070.1, from coordinate 87,019 downwards.
CGCAGAGCGATACGTCAAAGGGACAGAACGCTACGTCAAAGCGCCCCAAGGCGCACATAAGGGAGCCGCAGATGCCTTACGCCCCCGCACTGGACGACCAATTGCTCGCCATCGCCGTCAATGCCGGGATTGCCGAGCTGGCCTCCCATGAACGTTTCGCCGCTGCCGAGCCTGATATGGTGGAGGCCATCGCCCAGGGCATCGGTGCGCTGGCGGCGGGCGAATGGGCTCCGCTGAACCGGATCGGCGATGTGGAAGGTGCGAAGCTAGTGGAGGGCAAAGTCATCCTGCCCGCCGGCTTTGCCGAGGCCTACGCCGCCTATGCCCAGCAAGGCTGGAACGCCATTTCCGGCCCGGTGGAGTATGGCGGGCAGGGCCTGCCCTACACGCTGGCCATCAATGTGATGGAGAATCTCGGCACGGCGAACCTCGCCTTCTCGCTTTTGCCCATGCTCACCGTCGGCGCGATCGAGGCGCTGGAGAAGCATGGCAGCGAGGCGCAGCGAGATATCTATCTCCCCAAACTGATCAGCGGTGAATGGCCCGGCACGATGAACCTAACCGAGCCGCAGGCCGGCAGCGATGTCGGCGCGCTTCGCAGCACGGCCGCGCCGATCGAAAGCGGGGAACATGCCGGCAAATATCGCATCGTCGGCCAGAAGATCTTCATCACCTGGGGCGATCACGAGCTGGCGGAGAATATCGTCCACCTCGTCCTCGCCCGCCTGCCCGGTGCACCGGAAGGCAGCCGCGGGATCTCGCTGTTCCTGGTGCCCAAATTCCTCCCCAATGAAGACGGCACGCCCGGCGCGCGCAACGATCTGCGGGCGGTGAGCCTGGAGCACAAGCTGGGCATCCACGCATCGCCCACCTGCGTCATGTCCTATGGCGACAATGGCGAATGCATCGGCGAGCTGGTCGGGCGCGAGAACGAAGGCCTGAAGGCCATGTTCACGATGATGAACTCGGCCCGCATCAATGTCGGCAATCAGGGCGTGCAGATAGCGGAACGGGCGCTGCAGCAAGCCATGGCCTATGCGCGGGAGCGGGTGCAATCCGCCCGTGCCGGCGCCGCCAGCCGCGCGCCGGTGCCGATTATCGAACATCCCGACGTCCGCCGCATGCTGCTGCGCATGAAAGCGCTGACCGAAGGCGCGCGTGCCCTGCTCTATTACACCTCCGGCCAGGTCGACCGGAGCACATTGGGCGACAGCGCCGCGCAATCCCGCGCGGACCTGCTGGTGCCGCTGATCAAGGCCTGGGGCACCGATATCGGCATGGAAGTCGCCAGCCTGGGCATCCAGGTCCACGGAGGCATGGGCTATATCGAGGAAACGGGCGCGGCGCAGCACCTGCGCGATGCGCGGATTCCGCCGATCTATGAAGGCACCAACGGCATTCAGGCGGCAGATCTCGTCACCCGCAAGCTTGCAATGGACAATGGCGGCGTGCTGGCCGCGCTGATGGCCGACATCGCCCGCGACAGTGCCGATGAGCCGAATCTCGCCGCACTGGCGCAGGAATGCGCGCAAATCGGCGAATGGATGCTGCATGACGCCACTCTGGACGACAGGCTGGCCGGGAGCGTGCCCTTCTGCACCATGTGCGCCGTCGCCACTGCCGGCTGGCAATTGCTGCGCCAGCTCCGTGCCGTGGAAGCGGGCCATGCACCCGCCCTTGCCGCTACCAAGCCGGTGAGCGTGCGCTTCTTCCTCGATCGCCTGGTGCCCGAAGCTCTGGGCCTTGCCGCATCGGCCCGGGCGGGCGCGGAATTGCTCTATGCTCTTGACGCGGAGCAACTTGCAGGCTGAACCCTCAGCCCATGACCGATCAGGGAGACCCACTCGCCCGGATCGCCGCCGCGCTTGAGCGGATGGCGCCGCCTCTTCGCCCCGAGTCCGACTGGCTCGCTCACCCAGCCTATGTCTGGACCGGCAGCTTTGCCCGTCCGGTCGAAAGGCTGGAGGCACCCCGGCTCGACCTGTTGCGCGGGATCGATGCCCAGAAAGCCCGAGTGGCGGAGAATGTGCTGCGGCTGGCTCAGGGCCATGCCGCGCATGACATGCTGCTGTGGGGCGCGCGCGGCATGGGCAAGTCCGCCCTGATGCGTTCCTCGATCCTGGCCGCCCAGCAAGCCCATCCGGGCCGGATCGCTCTGGTTCAGGCCGGTACGGATGCACTGGAAGGAATTTCGGGCCTGTTCACGCAGCTCGGCCGGATCGAGCGCAATTTCCTCGTCTATATCGACGATCTGGGCTTTGCGGAGGGCGATTCGGTCGGCCCGCGCCATCTGCGCAGCTGGCTGGAGGGCGGGGTCGAGGCGCGACCCGGCAATGTCCGTCTTGCCGTCACTTCCAACCGCCGCGCGATTGTGCCGCGCCATGCTTCGGAACAGGACGATCCGCTCAATCCGCGCGATGTGGTGGACGACAGCCTTGCACTGGCCGATCGCTTCGGCCTCTCGCTTGGCTTCCATAATTGCAGTCAGGACGATTATCTCGCCATTATCGGGGCCTATAGCGCCGAATTCGGCCTGTCCTTCGAACAGGGCGACGCGCTCGAATGGTCCCGGCGGCGCGGCGCCCGTTCGGGCCGCACCGCCTGGCAATACGTGAATGAGCTGGCCGGCCGCGCGGGCCGGCAGCTTTAAGACTTCAAGCCTATTCCTCGAAAGCCGCCGCCGGATCGCCGGTGAGTTCTTTCAGCGGCGGCAGGCGTTCGCCTTTGTTGCGCTGGGGGGCCGGATTGGCCGGAGCACCCGGCTTCACCACGCGCCACACGATATTCCCGGTATCGTCGCTCAACAGCAGGGCACCGGTCTTGTCCCACGCAACCCAGGTCGGACGGCCCTTGGTGGTGCCATCCTTGTTGAGGAAACCCGTGAGAACCGGAACGGGCTTGCCAATGGGGTTGCCCCGCGCATCGAACTTCACGAACACCAGATCATAGCCTGCGGCCGGCTTGCGGTTCCACGAGCCGTGCCGGGCCACGAATGCGCCCTGTCCGAATTCCGGGCCCATGCGGTTGCCCTCGCCCGTGAAGACGAAACCCAGCGCGGCCACATGCGGGCCCATGGAGAATTCCGGGCGACGGACATAGCTGGTGAGGCCACTCGGCATCGGAGCCTCGACTCGGTCGTCGATCACATCCGCCCAATAATACCAGGGCCAGCCATATTGCGCGCCCACAGGAACATTGGTGAGATAATCGGGCACCAGATCGGAACCGAGCATGTCGCGCTCGTTCACCGTGGTCCACAATTCGCCGGTCCAGGGATTCCAGCCCAGCCCGTTGGGGTTGCGCAGGCCGGCTGCAAAGGGGCGCGAATAATTGTTCGTCAAATCCAGCTCATGGATCATCGCGCGGTTCTTCTCTGCCTCGATCCCGCCTTCTGCAATATTCGAGGCAGAACCGACCGCGACGTAGAGCTTCGTGCCATCCGCGCTCAGCAGCAGATTGCGCATCCAGTGATTGCCCGCGGCCGGCAAGTCCATCAGCTTCTTCGGCGCGCCCGTGATCGCCTTCGATCCCAGCGCATAATCGAACTGCACCACCTCATCATGATTGGCGACGTAAAGCTTGCCATTGTTCCAGGCCATGCCGGACGGCGAATCGAGATCGCTGCGCAGCACAGTCTTGCCCTCGGCCACACCGTCGCCATCGGCATCCTGCAGCAGCACGATCTTGTTGGGCGAAGGAATTGCCGCGCCTGCCTGGCTGAACAGGATGCCCGCCACGAAATTGGTGATCCCTCCACCTGCGACAACGCGCGCGGGCGCATTCGATTCGGCAACCAGAATATCCCCATTGGGCAGGCTGAGCATGGTGCGCGGATGTTCCAGCCCTTCGGCAAAACGCGTCACCTTCAACCCGTCGGCCGCAACCGGCGCCTCCCCTGCCTTCCAGCCCACGGGCTTGGCGATCTTTACCGTGGGAATCGTCTGCGGATCGGGCTCCGCCAGCTTGGGATCTGTGCCGGTTACCTGATCGAACGGAATCTTGGCCGGATCCCCACGCAGGATGAAATAGCCGGCGATCGCCAGGGCGACGATCAGGACGAGCAATCCGATGAGGATCTTCTTGAGAATGCGCATGGTCAGCGGAATACGCCGTCACGCGGCTTGCGGCAACGGGGCAGCACATTACATCCTGGCCCATGTACGATTTTTCACTCGATCCCGCGCTGCCTAAAGCCGAACTCCATGCCGAGTTGCTTGCCGCAGCCGAAGCCATCACGCAGGGCGAGCCCGACGGTGTGGCCAACATGGCCAATGTCGCCGCGCTCATCTGGCAGTTCCTGCCGGATCTCAACTGGGCCGGATTTTATCGCGCGATCGACGGTGAACTGGTGCTGGGCCCGTTCTGTGGCAAGCCCGCCTGCATCCGCATTGGCTGGGGCAAGGGCGTTTGCGGAACGGCAGCGGCCAGCAGCACGACTCAGCTGGTCGAGGATGTACACGCCTTTGCCGGCCATATTGCCTGCGATGCAGCGAGCCGTTCGGAGCTGGTAGTGCCGGTGATTCGCGATGGCGAGGTAATCGCGGTAATCGATCTCGACAGCCCCCTTCCCGCCCGTTTCGATCTGGATGACGCAACAGGGCTGGAACGCCTCGCGCAGATACTCTCCGCTCGCATCTGATCGCCCCGAAACGGGACAGGCGAGACAGCAAGCTTTGGTTTTCCGGGCGCCACAATGCTAAATTCCGCGTTAATGACGCGCACACCCGTTCAGCATGGGTATCTGCGCAAACCTGACAGGGGAATCAGCCAATGCGCCTTTGCCGCCCGATCCTTCTCGCCGCGATTGCAGGCGCTGCCTTTACAGCGACACCGGCCATTGCCGGGGAGCCCTATACGCTGCCCCAGATCGACATTGGCGAAGACCTGCCCGATTCCGCATGGGACAATTATGGCGCCATGCCTCAAGGCGGGATGCCCTATCGCGACCCGATGACAATGCCCGGCCATCCGATAATGCATCCGGGCATGGGTCTTCCCGCCCAGCCGAATGCCCCGCGTCTGGCCTATGGAGCGGAGGAGCGGGAAGACTGGCTGCGCGAATGCCGCCGGCGCTATGCCGATTCGGACAATGGCCTGGGCGGAGCACTGATCGGCGGTGTTCTGGGCGGCGTCGCGGGGAACGTGATCGCTGGCAAGGGCAACCGCACCGTGGGCACTGTGGTCGGTGCAGCGACCGGGGCAATCGCCGGGGCCGCGATCGACAAGGGCGAAGACAGGGGCAAGGCCCGCGATTTCTGCGAAGACTATCTTGTGCGTTATGAAGCCAGTGCACAGGGCAGCTATGGCTCTTACGGCTATGCCTATGCTGGCCCGGTGATGTGGGTGCCGACTGTGGTGGGCTGGAACTGCAAGCCCAGGGAAAAGATCGTTGAGGAATGGGTGGAGGAAAAACCCGCCCGGCGAGTGATTCCCAAGAAAACCAAATATGTGCCCGTGAAGACGAAGATCGTGCCGGTAAAGACGGTCCCGATTAAGACGAAGAACGTCAAATCGGTGAAATGACGCGTATCGGGGTCGAAGTCGCGCGGCGCGACTTCAACCAGAGGGCCCGTTTCAGGCAAATTATTCCTCGATCAGATTCCGCCGCCCGTCAGGCGCTGGCAAACCAGATCGAGTTGGTCGAGCGTCGAATAGCGAATCGTTACCGAGCCTGATCGCGGATCGGCATCCATGGTGATTCGCACTGGAAGGCCCAGGAATTCCTCAAGGTGGTTTTGTACCGCCGCAATATCGGCATCCTCGGCGTCGCCCGTCACCATGGCCGCCCGGCGGGGTTCGCGCGGCTTGCCGGGCTTGCGCGTCAGGCGCTCTACTTCACGAACGGAGAGCTTCTTCTCTACCGCCTGATCCGCCAATGCCTCGGCATCGTCATGCCCTACCAATGCGCGGGCATGGCCCATGGTAAGGCGTCCGGTCTCCAGATGCTCGATCACACTGTCGGGGAGCGAAAGCAGGCGCTGAAGATTGGCGACATGGCTGCGTGATTTTTCAACCAGGCGGGCAATCTCCGCCTGGGTCAGCCCTTCCATCTCCGCAAGCCGGCCATAGGCCCGCGCCTCTTCCACCGGATTGAGGTCTTCGCGCTGAATATTCTCGATCAGCGCCAGCGCCATGACATCGCGATCAGAAAGATCACGAATTAGTGCTGGAATTTCATGGAGTTGTGCCTTCTGCGCAGCTCGCCAGCGGCGTTCGCCCGCAACCAGCTGATATCCGCCCTCATGCGGCCGCACGATCACCGGCTGAATCACACCCCGCGCGGCAATCGACGCGGCAAGTTCGTTCAGCGTGTCTTCGTCAAAATGGCGGCGCGGCTGATCCGGATGCGGCACGATTGCGGAAACCGGCACATTGGCCAGACCGTTGCGGACAAGCGTTGCTGCAGAAGACTCGTCAGCTGCAGAGGAACTGCCTCCGACCTGGGCCCCCGTCGGCGTCCGGCCTTCCTGCGCAACCAGAGGTTCTTCCCGCCGCGCTTCTCCCAGCAAGGCGCCAAGCCCGCGCCCCAGACGTCGCCGTGCCTCAGGTTTCGCGGCAACAGCAGCAAGACGCACGGGTTCGTTTGCGTCACTCATGCTGCTTTCCTCTTTTCGGGCAGTCGGGAAATCAATTCGCGCGCCAACGCCATATAGGCGCGACTTCCGGCGCATGCGTGATCGTAGATCAGTGCGGGCAGCCCGTGGCTCGGTGCTTCGGAAAGGCGAACATTGCGAGGAATCACCGATTCGAACACCAGATTGCCCAGACACCCGCGCACATCGTCGGCCACCTGGTCAGTCAGGCGATTGCGACGATCGAACATAGTCAGGGCAATCCCGACAATGCCCAATTCGGAATTGAAGAGTTGCTGCACCTTCTCGACGGTCTGCAGAAGCTGGCTCAACCCTTCGAGCGCGAAGAACTCACATTGAAGCGGCACCAACAATGTGTCGGCAGCAGTTAACGCATTAAGCGTCAACAGGCCGAGCGACGGCGGGCAATCGATGAAGCACACATCATGCGCTGTATGCCCGGCAAGTGCGTGGCGCAGACGGCCGGTGCGATCTTGGAAATCGACAAGTTCGATTTCCGCGCCGCTCAGATCCACCGTGGCCGGAATCACGTCCAGTCCGGGGATCGCGCTCGCAACGGTTGCTTCCGCGACACTCGCTTCCCCCAACAGCACATCATAGCTCGAAACGCTGCGCTGGCGGGAATCGATGCCTGTCCCGGTGGATGCGTTCCCTTGCGGATCGAGATCGATCAGCAAGGTCTTCCACCCTGTAGCAGCCATGGCCGTTGCCATGTTGATCGCGGTGGTGGTCTTTCCCACCCCGCCTTTCTGGTTCGCAATGGCGATACAAATCACGGCACTAGCCTCGCTTGCTGCCTGAGGTCTGCTTACGGCTTCCTTGCCCGGCCTGTTCCAGCCGTCCGACAATAATCCCCGCCTCCGGATCGGTGCAAGACTGTTCCACGTGAAACAGCTCGCGCGTCGATTCGGGCAGCGAGACCAAATCCTGGGCTGCCGAACGCCCCTTGGGCAACAGCCAAAGCGTCCGGTTTGTGGAAAAACGTGCGGAAAGCTCAATGAGTTTCGGCATCGGTGCAAATGCGCGGGCCGAAATGACACCGGCGGGAATCGATTCAACCATTTCCAACCGGGATGCGACCACCTTGCAACGTGTGAGTCCCAATTCGATTCGGGCGCGTTCGAGCCAATCGGTCCGCTTCCGGCGCGACTCGATCAGCTGCACATCCCATTCCGGACGCAAGGCGGCAATGACCAGACCGGGAAATCCAGCCCCGGTTCCAAGATCGAGCCAGGGTCCGGGATCGGATGTTTCACGTGAAACATGGGTCAGGAGCTGAGCGGAATCCGCAATATGCCTGAGCCAGACAGCGGGCAGCGTCGCCGCGGCAATCAGATTCTGGCGCGCATTCTCTTCCCTCAGCAGGGCCGCTAGCCGCTCCAGCCGCTCAATCGCAGCCTCATCCCCTAGCGCCGCGACATAGGCGCGGGCCTGATCTTCATTGCCGATCATGCCGCAGTATCCATCCGCCGGCGGGCGTGAACCAAAAGCGCAGCCAGGGCAGCAGGAGTAATCCCGGCAATGCGACTGGCGGCAGAAAGATTGGCCGGCCGCGCGGCCTCCAGCCGTTCCACCATTTCACGTGAAAGCCCCGGCACAGCCGCAAAAGGAAAATCCTCTCCCAGCGGAACAGCCTCGCTCGCCCGCAGGTCACGCAGCTCCGCATCCTGCCGCGCGAGATATGGTGCATAGGCGGCATCTTCCGCCAGTTCCTGCGCAATCTCGGTCAACGGATCGAGTTCGGTGGGGAGCCAGGGTGCAAGGGACTCCAATTCAACTCCACCAAAACGTAGCCATTCGCGAAGGGAGTGCTTTCCATTATCGGCCCGCACAGGCAGGCCCTCCGCCGCGAGCTCTATTGCACCGACTTCCCGATCAAGTGCATCGGACCAGCAATCACGTTCCTCCTCGCGCCGCATGAACCATTCGCCTCGTTCAGGCCCCACGCAGCCTGCAGCAATCGCCATCGGCGTGAGCCGGGTGGTGGCGTTGTTCGCCCTCAAACGAAGCCGGTATTCCGCCCTTGCGGTCAGCATCCGATAGGGTTCGCTCACCCCATGGAGAGTAAGGTCATCGATCATCACTGCTAGATAGCTGTTCGCCCGGTCCAGCGCAGGCGTTTCACGTGAAAGCACCATCGCTGCCGCATTTATGCCCGCGACAAGCCCCTGAGCGGCCGCTTCCTCATAGCCGGTCGTTCCGTTGATCTGACCGGCGCAATAGAGGCCGGGGAACGCCCGCAATTCAAGCGTGGGATGCAGGGCGCGCGGATCGACATGATCGTATTCCACAGCGTAACCCGCAACTTCCATCTCGACATTCTCCAACCCCTCCATGGTGCGAAGCATGGCGAGCTGGACATCGGCCGGGAGCGAGGTGCTGATCCCGTTGGGATAAACCAGATGGCTGTTGAGCCCCTCCGGCTCAAGGAATATCTGGTGCCCATCGCGATCGGCAAAGCGGTGGATCTTGTCCTCAATCGAGGGACAATAGCGCGGGCCGCGCGCATCGATTGCGCCGGTAAAGAGCGGCGAGCGATGCAGATTGGCACGAATGACGTCATGGCTGCGCTCGTTAGTCCGCGTAATCGCGCAGAAAAGCTGCGGATTTACGCGCTCTGGCGTGAGCGGGGACATGGTCCAGGGCTCCGCATCACTCGGCTGTTCCTCAAGCCGTGCCCAATCGATCGTCCGGCCATCCAACCGGGGCGGCGTCCCGGTCTTGAGGCGGGCCATTGGCAGATCGGCCTCACGCATCTGCGCCGCTAGCCGCTGCGCAGATGCCTCCCCGATCCGACCGCCCACGATCCGCTCCTCACCCCGAAAGAGCGTGCCGCCAAGAAACGTTCCGGTGCAGAGAACCACTGCCGGGGCGGAGATCCTGTACCCGTCGCCCAGAATTACCCCGGCGACTTTGCCCTGTTCCACGACCAACTCGGCAGCTTCACCCGCGATGCAGGCAAGATTGTCCTGCCGGGCAATCATGGACTGGATCGCAGCCTTGAACAGTTTGCGATCCGCCTGAATGCGGGGGCCCCAGACAGCACTGCCCTTGGATCGATTGAGCATGCGATAATGGATCGCAGCCGCATCAGCCGCGCGGCCGATCAGCCCATCAAAGGCATCGACCTCACGCACAAGATGACCCTTGCCGAGCCCGCCTATCGCGGGATTACAACTCATCGCGCCGATAGTATCGAGATCGAAGCTGACCAGCGCAGTGCGCGCACCCATACGAGCAGCCACGGAGGCTGCCTCGCAGCCCGCATGGCCCCCACCGACGACGATAATGTCGAAGCTCTGCGCAGGAGATGTCATCACCGCGCCGATACTGCGTCCCGCGACTCGGGTCAAAGACCTTGCGATGTTTCACGTGAAACATCGCAAATCGGGGCAGAGCTATTTGCCGATGCAGAATCGCCCGAACAAGGCATCGAGCATATCCTCGGTCGCTGCACGGCCGATAAGACGATCGAAAGCCAACCGGGTGAGACGAAGCTGTTCCGCCAGCAACAAGGGATCCCGTTCTTCGGCCGCGCCGGCCAGTGCCGCAACCGCATCGCCCAGCAATCCGCGTTGGCGAGTATTGAGCGCTGCCTGTCCGGGCCTGGGCATTGCTCCACGTGCAACTTCCACGAGATCGTGCTTCAGCTCGGCCAGCCCTTCCCCCGTTACAGCAGAGACGCGATGGCGAGGCGACGACTTCGCACCATGCCCGGGAAGATCGATCTGGGCCTCCACTTCCCAGGCGCCTTCCGGACCCAGCCCCTCCGGACCCAGCCACAGAATCAGATCGGCCCGCTCGAGTTCGGCTTGCGCGCGGGCAATACCTATCGCTTCGATAGTATCGACGATGTGCTGATCCCGCAGGCCCGCCGTATCGATGAAACTGAACGGAACGCCGGCCAGCGCGACCGGGTGAATGAGCACGTCCCGCGTCGTACCGGCGGTTGGTGCCGTAATTGCCGCCTCGCTTTCGACCAAAGCGTTGAAAAGGGTGGATTTCCCGGCGTTGGGTGGCCCGGCCAGCACGACCCGGAAACCCTCCCGCAGGATCTCAGCGTGAGGAGCTGCGAGCGCACGCGCGATCTCCTGCTCCAATTCCCTGATTTCCAGCGCAAATTCCGGCGGAAGGGAGGCTACATCGTCCTCATCCGCAAAATCGAGCACTGCCTCAACCCTTGCCGAGCATGTCAGCACCCGATCCCGCCATCCGGCAACCTGCCGCGAAAGTGCACCCCCCGCCATCTCCAGCGCGGCTCGGCGCTGAATCTCGGTCTCGGCTGAAAGCAGGTCCGCCAGACCTTCCGCCTCGGCAAGGTCGATCCGCCCATTGGCAAAGGCGCGGCGAGTGAATTCACCCGGCTCAGCCCGGCGCAATCCATCAAACGAGGCAAGCGCCGCCTCCACCCCTGCGACAACGGCGCGCCCACCATGGAGGTGCAGTTCCGCCAGATCCTCGCCCGTCGCAGTGTTCGGGCCGGGAAACCACAGGACCAGCGCCTGATCGAGCAGCGCCCCTTCCCCATCGCGCAGGGTTCTGAAACTGGCATACCGGGGTTCGGGAAGGCCTCCCGCAAGAGCCTCCAAAGCACCGCCAGCACCAGGGCCGCTGATCCGCAGCACGCCGATCGCGGCCGGCGGTTGCCCGCTCGAAAGAGCAAAGATCGTATCCATGCCCGGCGACTAGCCCATCATTGACAGCGCGTCAGCCGTTCACAGGCGCAAGGTTGCGCCGTCAGCCGCCGGACTTGTCGTTCTTGCTCTTGGCGCCTTCGGTAAAGGCCGCCCCGCCATCCATGAAGTTCTGGAACAGCTTCAGGCCGAATTGCCCCATGGGCGCCAGATTCTTGGCATATTCCTGCAGCTGATCGACATTGGTCACACCCTGCATCGCCTTGGCGATGGCCTCCATATAAACCTGATTGGCTTTCTCGACATCAGGCAGGCCCATGAAGCGGCGCGCTTCGTCAGGAGTGCAATCGATCTCGACATGGACCTTCATTTCGCGGGGCCTCCTTGGGCTAGACGGCCTTAATGTAAGGTCGCCGCCTGCTGCTTGCATTCCCAAGGCTGTCACAGGGTGCTGGCAAAGTCCACCATCGCGCAATAGTTTGCAGGCCAAAGATCCCCAAAGAGGAGTCCAAGCCATGCCCACCAACATCACCATTCCCGCGCTTGACGGCGAAGGCGCCATTCCCGCCTGGTGCGCCCGGCCGGAAGGCATCCCGCGCGCTGCCGTGATCGTGATACCGGAAATCTTCGGCGTGAATTCCGGTATCGTGCAGAAATGCGAGGATTGGGCGGCCCAGGGCTATCTCGCCGTGGCGCCGGACATCTTCTGGCGTTTCGTACCCGGCAGCGAGCTCGATCCCGATGTCGAGACCGAGTTCAAACAGGCAATCGACAATATGATGCAATATTCCGCCGATGACGGAGTGAAAGACGTCGAGGCCTGCGTGAAATTCATCCGCACCGAACTGGGGGTCGACAAGGTCGGCGCGGTCGGTTTCTGCCTGGGCGGACGGCTTGCCTATATGGCCGCCACCCGCACCGATGTGGATGCCAGCGTCGGCTATTACGGGGTGATGATCGACCAGATGCTGGACGAATCCCACGCCATTGCCCGCCCGCTGATGCTGCATATCCCCACGGCCGACCACTTCGTGAGCCCCGATGCGCAGGCCGCGATGCACAAGGCGCTCGATCCCCATCCGCGTGTGACGCTGCATGATTATCAGGGGCTGGACCACGGATTTGCCGCAACCTCGGGCACGCGCCGCAATGAAGACGGGGCGCAACTGGCCGACAAGCGGACACAGGAGTTCTTCGCGGAAAATCTGGCGTAACCCGCCAGGCGGAGCCAGGAAAAAGGGACGGTGGCACCATGTGCCCCGCCCCCCATTCCGTCTGACCCGGCGTTGAACCTTACTGGTTCATCGTCGCGAAGAAATCTTCGTTGGTCTTGGAATCCTTCATCTTGTCGAGGAGGAATTCCATCGCATCGATCGTGCCCATCTGCATCAGGATGCGGCGCAGGACCCACATCTTGCTGAGCTGATCCTTGCCGACCAGCAGCTCTTCCTTGCGGGTGCCGCTCTTGCCGACATCCAGCGCCGGGAAGATGCGCTTGTCCGCAACCTTGCGATCCAGCACGATTTCAGAATTGCCGGTGCCCTTGAATTCTTCGAAGATCACTTCGTCCATGCGGCTGCCGGTATCGATCAGCGCAGTGGCGATGATGGAAAGCGAGCCGCCTTCCTCGATATTACGCGCAGCGCCGAAGAAGCGCTTGGGCCGCTGGAGGGCATTTGCATCCACACCGCCGGTCAGCACCTTGCCCGAGCTGGGTACCACGGTGTTGTAGGCGCGGCCGAGGCGAGTGATCGAATCGAGCAGGATCACCACGTCCTTCTTGTGTTCGACCAGGCGCTTGGCCTTTTCAATAACCATTTCAGCGACTTGCACGTGGCGCGAAGCCGGTTCGTCAAAGGTGGAGGAAATCACCTCGCCCTTCACCGAACGCTGCATGTCGGTCACTTCTTCCGGACGCTCGTCGACCAGCAGGACGATCAGGAACACTTCCGGGTGATTGTCGGTGATCGCCTTGGCCATGTTCTGCAGCAGCACGGTCTTACCGGTACGCGGCGGGGCGACGATCAGCGCGCGCTGGCCCTTGCCCTGCGGCGCGATAAGATCGATCACGCGGGCCGACTTGTCCTTCACTGTCGGATCGACAGTATCGAGCACCAAGCGCTCGTCGGGATAAAGCGGCGTGAGATTGTCGAAATTGGTGCGGTGGCGCACTGCGTCGGGATGATCGAAATTGACGCTGATAAGTTTGGTCAGCGCAAAATAGCGTTCGCCATCCTTGGGCGCGCGAATCTCGCCTTCTACCGTGTCGCCCGTGCGCAGGCCCCATTTGCGGACCTGGTTGGGAGAAACATAGATATCGTCAGGCCCGGCAAGGTAATTCGCCTCGGGGCTGCGCAGGAAGCCGAAGCCATCCTGCAATACCTCGATAGTGCCGACGCCGAGGATTTCCTCCCCTTCTTCGGCCACTTCCTTCAGGATGGCGAACATCAGGTCTTGCCGACGCATGGTGGATGCGCCTTCGATGCCGAACTCTTCGGCCATTTCGACCAGTTCTGCCGGCGTCCTCTTCTTGAGTTCTTTCAAATGCATTGCGTGGGTTCCACTTGGGAAGGTTGGGAAGCCGGCGGGCCAAAGGGCTTGGAGAAAGCAGACCCTGCCGCCATGAGTGGCGGCTATGCCGGAGAAGGCTGGAAATAGGCGCGACGAGCCCCGCCGTCAATTCCAATGGCAATAGGACAGCAACGGCCTGCCGCAAATGCAGCCGCGATCAGGCCTCAGCCTAACCCGTCAGAACGGCTTGATGATCACCAGCACGACAATCAAGGCCGCAGCCATGCCCGGCACTTCGTTCAACATGCGCAGCTTCTTGCCTTCAAGCTTGCGCTCCCCGCGCGCCAGCGCCTTGGCATAGGAGGACAGCCAGCCGTGATAGCCGGAGAGGATCAGCACCAGCAGCAACTTTGCGTGGAACCAGCCTTGCGAGAATGCCCCGATCTGCAAGGCAAGCAGCAGGCCGAAGACCCACACGACCACAATGGATGGCAGCAGGATGATTTTCAGCAGCTTGCGCTCCCGATCGATCCACACGGCATTTTCCGGCGAATCCGGCGCGCATTCCTGATGATACACGAAATAGCGCGGCAGCATGAAAAGCCCGGCCATCCAGAAGATCACGAAGATGACGTGGCCAGCCTTGAGCCAGTAGTAGAGCATGGAGAGCACTTCCTGCATGGAGCCGATCTAGCGTAACGCGGCCGGGAAATCGAGCCTCAGCCCTGCCAGCCGCGCACGAAATTTACCAATCGTTCGACATTGGCAATGGGTGTGGTCTGGCCGATACCATGACCCAGGTTGAACACATGCGGGCGCCCGGCAAAGGCCTCCAGCACCTGCCGTGCCTGCCGGTCCAGCTCATCGCCGCCCGAAAGCAGCAGCAGCGGATCGAGATTGCCCTGCACAGGCATGCCTTCCGGCAAAGCCTTTGCTGCCCATAGCGGATCGATCGTCTCGTCCACGCCGATGGCATCGACGCCGGTCTCCCGCGCATAGGCCACCAGCTTCTCGCCCGAGCCCTTGGGGAAGCCGATCAACGGAACATCGGGGTGGCGGCGCTTCATTTCCGCCGAGATCGCTGCGTTAGGGGCAATCACCCAGCGCTCATATTGCATGGGCGACAAGCTGCCTGCCCAGCTGTCGAACAGCTGCAATGCCTCTGCCCCGGCTTTCACCTGGCCGGAGAGATATTCCACCGTCACCGCCACGATCCCATCCACGATCGCCTGGAAGGCCTGCGGATCGCGATAGGCATATTCGCGCGTCACATGCTGATCCCGGCTGCCTTCGCCCGCGACCATGTAGGTCGCCACGGTCCAGGGACTGCCTGCAAAGCCCAGCATGGTCACCTCAGGCGCGAGGGTGGCCTTCACCTTCCCCACGGTCTCATAGATGGGCGCAAGGCGCTCAGGCACGGCCTGGAGGCTCTCCAGCGCGGCATCCGCGAGGCGAGGCGAAAGGTGCGGACCTTCGCCGGCAAGGAATTTCAGATCCTGCCCCATGGCGTAGGGCACGATCAGAATGTCGGAAAACAGGATCGCCCCATCAAAGCCGAAACGGCGCAAGGGTTGCAGAGTGATCTCCGCCGCAGCGTCTGAATCATACACCAGCTCGAGGAAACCGCCCTTCTCTGCCCGAAGCTCGCGATACTCGGGCAGATAGCGTCCAGCCTGGCGCATGAGCCAGATAGGGCGCCTGGCGACATTGGTTCCACGCAGCGTTTCGAGAAGGGGGCCGGGCATCTCGGAAGGTCCAATCCAAATAAAGATATTTATTTATATAGGTTTGATGGACTCAGTTGGTCCTGTGGATATCGGGGATTGCGGCGCCTTGCCCGATTTCTCCCGCGATGAACAGCCAGAGCGAGCATCCGAATCGCCGGAATGTGACGTCAACGAGACTCTTTCCCCACTGTCCACAGCCTGTCGAAAGGTGCCTCCAGCCTGTCCACATCTCGCCGGTCGAAGGACTCGTAGTGGGGGCGGAATCTGTTCCCGAACTTGTCCGCCGATTGCTCCCGTGGTTTATGCCGGTGATTATCCACATGGCCCCGTCCACACCTGCATTGGCGGGATCGGCAAAGAGTATTCCCGCGCGATGACCCGGCTCCATCTGCATCTGCTTTCGGATTCTACCGGCGAAACGCTGGAAAATATCGCCAAGGCAGCCCTTGCCCAGTTCGAAGGGATCGAAGTGGTGCGCCATTTCTGGCCCATGGTCAGATCGCAGCAGCATCTCGAGAGAATCCTGGGTGAATTCGGGGCCAACCCCGGCCTGGTGCTCTATACTCTGGTCAATCCGGAAACGCGAAAGCGGCTGGAGGAGCATTGCCGGGCGACAGGCCTGCCGATGGTCGCCGCGCTCGACGCCGTAACAGAGGCGCTCGAACATCAGCTCGGGCAGGCGGCGGTGGGCCGGCCG
Source organism: Sphingomonadaceae bacterium (assembly GCA_035497315.1). Taxonomy (GTDB): domain Bacteria; phylum Pseudomonadota; class Alphaproteobacteria; order Sphingomonadales; family Sphingomonadaceae; genus Andeanibacterium. The sequence goes on along the minus strand of DATJDU010000070.1, from coordinate 70,857 downwards.
GGCCGCCAGCATATGATGGACGAGGCCTATTTCGCCCGCGTCAACGCGATCCATTACACCATCGCCCATGACGACGGCGTGTTGTGGGAAGAGTGGGAAGAGGCCGATATCGTGCTGGCCGGCGTGTCGCGCACCTCGAAGACGCCGACAAGCATCTATCTGGCCAATCGCGGCTACAAGGTCGCCAATATCCCGCTGGTGGTGGAAAGCCCTCCGCCCACTTCGCTGTTCGGCCTGCGCCATCCGCTGGTGGTGGGTCTGACTACGGCGACCAAGCGCCTGATCGAGATCCGGCGCAATCGGCTGCTTTCGCTCAATGAAGGCACGGAAACGGCCTATGTGGATGAAGAGCGGGTGGAAAAGGAAGTGGCCTTTGCCCGCCGCATGTTCGCCGATAACGGCTGGCCGGTGATCGACGTTACCCGCCGCTCGATCGAGGAAACCGCCGCGGCGATCATGCGCCTCTATAATGAACGCAAGACCGCCAGCCACGAAGATGGCGCCAAGCCGATATGATTGCACCGGAATGATAGTCCTCGCTTCCCAGAGCGGCTCGCGCAAGGCGATGCTCGCAGCCGCAGGAGTCGCTTTCGAAGCGCGCCCTGCCCAGCTCGACGAACGCGCGCTGGAAGAGCGGCTGGGCGATGCCCGGCCGCAGGAAGTCGCGCTCGCGCTGGCGGAGGCCAAGGCGCTCGCCGTTTCACGCGAAATGCCGGACCGGCTGGTGCTGGGCAGCGATTCGCTGGTGGCGGTCATGGGCCGCAGGTTCGACAAGCCCGCTAGCCGCGAGGATGCAGAAGCTCACCTGCGCTTCTTTTCCGGCAAGCCCATGCATCTTCACAGCGCCGCTGCGCTCGCGCGGGACGGCAAGGTGGTCTGGAGTCAGGCGGATGACGCCGTGCTCCATGTCCGCGAGCTTTCCGAAAGCTTCATCGAGCATTATCTCGCCGCCGAATGGCCCGAAGTGGCGGCTTGCGTGGGTGTGTTCCGGATCGAGGCAATGGGAGTACAATTGTTCGAGCATATCGAGGGCGACCAGTTCACTGTGCTGGGAATGCCGCTGCTGCCGGTGCTGGGTGCCCTGCGTGCCGAAGGGGAACTGCAATCGTGACCCGGCCCTATGCCGAAGTGATCGGCGACCCCATCGTCCAGTCCAAATCGCCGGCGATCCATGGCTATTGGATCGAGCGGCTGGGGCTGGATGCCGATTACCGCGCCGCCCATGTGACTTCCAGCGGGCTTGAGGATTATCTCGCTTCCCGCCGCGATGACCCGGACTGGCGCGGATGCAATGTCACCATGCCGCACAAGCAGGCGGTGATCCCGTTGCTCGACCGGCTCGATCCGCTGGCGGCCCGGATCGGCGCGGTGAACACCATCGTGCATGAGGCGGACGGCTCGCTCACCGGATATAACACCGATGCGGGCGGTTTTCTCGAACCCCTGCGCCCTCTGCTGGCGCGCGATCACCTGTTCCGCATGGCGCGGGTGCTTGGCACCGGCGGGGCGGCGCGGGCGATCATTGCCGCATTGGCGCAGCAGCATGTGATGATCGTTCTGGCCGGGCGTGATCCGGAAAAGGCGCGCGCCCTGCTCGACGAGCTGGACCCCGGCGGGGAGCATCATGTCGCCCCCCTCGCCCATTTTGCCGAGCCGACCGATTTCGCCTTCGATGATCGGGAGGGTTGCTTCGATCTGGTGGTGAATGCCAGCCCGCTCGGCATGGCGGGCCAGCCGCCGCTCAGTTTCGAACTCAGCCATGTGCCGCCCGGCAGCGTGGTCTACGATATCGTCACCCATCCCGTGGACACGCCCCTGCTTCAGGCCGCGCGCGCCGCGGGCTTCCGCACTGTCGACGGGCTTTCGATGCTGATCGGCCAGGCGGCCGAGGCCTTCGTCAAATTCTTCGGCATCGCGCCATTGCGAGAAGATGGTGATGTTGAACTGCGACAACGGCTGACGGCGTGAGCCATCCTTTCATCCTCGGCCTCACAGGTTCCATCGGAATGGGCAAGTCCACCGTGGCGCGGATGTTTGCCGAATTGGGCGTACCGGTTTTCGATGCCGATGCCGCGGTGCATCGCCTGCAAGGCCCCGGTGGGCGTTTGCTTGGGCCGATCGAGGAAGCGTTTCCCGGTACGACCGATGCGAATGGCGTGGACCGCGGAGTGTTGGGTGCGCGGGTCTTCGGCGATGACGAGGCAATGGCCCGGCTGGAGGCTATCGTCCATCCCGCAGTCGCCGCGGAACGGGAGGCTTTCCTGATCGAACATGCCGGGCAGAAGCTTGTCGTGTTCGATATCCCGCTGCTGTTCGAAAAGGGTACACAGGATCGGGTGGACGGTGTGGCCGTGGTTTCGGCCGATCCCGAAACCCAGCGCCGCCGCGTTCTTGCCCGGCCCGGCATGTCGCCCGAGAAATTCGCCGCGATCCTGGAACGGCAGATGCCCGATGCCGAAAAGCGCGCACGGGCGGATTTCGTGATCGATACCGGCTGCCCGATCGAGGTGACGCGGGAAGCGGTGCGCACTTTGGCCGAGAATCTGACAGCAAGCCGCTGACAGGCCTTGCCAGCGCTTGAATCCGGTCCGATATTGAATTCGATGAGAGAGATCGTATTCGACACCGAAACTACCGGTTTCGATCCCGCAAAAGGGGATCGTCTGGTGGAAATGGGGTGCATCGAACTCGTCAACCGAGTGGCTACCGGTCGTTCTTTTCACGCCTATTACAATCCAGAACGTTCGATGCCTGCCGAGGCTGAGGCAGTGCATGGCCTGTCCGACGCTTTTCTGGCAGACAAGCCGCGCTTTCGCGAAAGTGCTGCCGAACTGCTCGACTTCCTGGCCGATTCACCGCTCGTCGCGCATAATGCCACGTTCGACTTCAGCTTCCTCAATGCCGAACTTTCCATATGCGGCCTGGGACCGGTCAGCATGGATCGGATGATTGACACGCTGGCTCTCGCTAAGCGTCGTCATCCTGGTGCTAAGCTCTCGCTGGACGCTCTTTGTTCACGCTATGGGGTTGATCGTAGCCACCGCACGTTCCACGGTGCATTGCTCGACGCGGAACTGCTCGCGCAGGTTTATGTCGAACTCACTGGCGGGCGACAGATCGGCCTCGAACTGGCGACTAACGTTACTGAGACAACCATCATCGAATTCAGACGCAGCCCGGCGAAGAAGCGTGAATTTCGCGCCCCTCGTCCCCATGATGCGAGTGAGGAGGAACTCGCGCGGCACAGAGAATTTTTGACAACGATCGCATCCCCGCTCTGGGAAAAATAGAACCCCTTTGGGCGGTGATCGAAGCAGGAGTAGCGTTACGATGGATATTCGCGTGTCCGGCCACCAGATCGATACCGGTAGTGCTCTGCAGGAGCAGGCAACCGAACGGCTCAATTCGATCATCGACAAATATTTCAGCCGCGCGCTTTCCTCACACGTCACTTTCAGCAAGGCGCCGACCAGCGCCTTTGCTTGTGACATCGTGATGCATGTGATGCACGGCCTGATCCTGAAAGCGCATGGAGAGGCACATGATGCGCATGTCGCACTCGACCAGGCTGCCGACAAGATCGATAAGCAACTTCGCCGTTACAAGCGTCGGCTAAAGAATCGTCATGAAGAAATGGCCTTCGCCGCTCGCGAGGAAGATGCGGCCTATACGGTCTTCGCCGCCGCTGCCGAGGAAGCGGAGGATGTGGTGGAAAGCGATGCACCGTTGGTGATCGCGGAAACTCGCGTCGACATTCCGGAGGCCAGCGTTTCTGACGCAGTGATGATGCTGGACCTTCGGCATACCAATGCGTTGTTCTTCAAAAATGCTGGCACCGGGCGACATAATATGGTCTATCGCCGCCACGACGGCTCAATCGGCTGGGTCGAACCGTCCTGAAGCGGGTACGCATCTAGGCGTACCGAGGCTCGTGGCTTCCGGGCAACTCCCTGAATTTGACGGTGATTTCCGTCATGCTTTTGGCGTTGCCCGGCCGCACCTTACCTGAATCCGGGTCGCATGAAGCAGAGCTTTTGAAGAGTGATGACGTCGCTTTTTTCCATCCTTCCTGAATCCGTGGCCGTAATCCGGGCCGATACCAAGCATGAGATTCTCGGCCGACTGGCCGAAATTTTCGCTGCTTCCTACGAGCTTGATCCGGCCGATGTGCTGGAACGGCTGGAAGAGCGTGAGAATCTGGGCAGTACCGGTTTCGGACGCGGTGTGGCTATTCCTCACTCTCGCGTTCCGGGCATCAAGCGCCCTGTCGCCGCCCTTCTCAAGCTGGAAGTTCCGGTAGATTTTGCTGCGGCCGACGCGTTACCTGTGGAATTGGTCTTTGGCTTGCTCTCACCTGAAAATGCCGGGGTAACCCACCTCCATGCACTCGCCGCGATTTCGCGCCTGGTGCGTGACGAGCGGACGCATGAGGCGCTGATGGAGGCGCATGGCAAGGAAGCGCTCTACGCGCTGCTTACCAATGCTACCGACCGCGACGCGGCTTGAGACGGCGGTTGGAGGACGAGGATTCCGGTGCCGCACTCCATTATCGCGCGCTTGAAAACCTCTATGCATCCGCTCCGATCAACGCGCTGTTTGCGTCGCGACTGACGATCCCCGGGCGAGGAACTGCCCAGATCGAATTCGAGGTGGATGAGCGGGTGTACCATGCGGCCGGCGCTGCCCATGGCACGATTTATTTCAAGATGCTGGATGATGCCGCCTTCTACGCGGCGAACACCCTGGTGTCCGACCGCTTCTTGTTGACCACAGGCTTCAATCTCCATTTCACCGCGCCGATACGCTCGGGCAAAGTGGTAGCCCACGGCCGTTGGATAAGCGGCAAGCGTCGGGTATTCGTGGCTGAAGCTAACCTTGTGGACGAGCGGGGCGAGGAAATCGGGCGCGGCACCGGCACGTTCATGCGATCGCGCATCGCCCTTTCAGGTCTTGCGGGCTACACTGGCCTGTCCGAATGAGCCTGACAGGAGCGTGCCCAGATGGATGATCGGATACCCGCTCATCTCGAGATTTCCGGCTTGATTCGCGCTGTGGGTGCCGCCGGAGGTTTTGCAACGGTTGTGGCAAAAGGTGAACGCGATGCGGGCACCATCCTTGTCATTTGTTGTGAAAGCGGCGCAAACGGCAGAATATATGAACGTATGCCGCAGCTTGACGGGAGCCGCCAATGGACGCTCACAAAGAAGCAAGATCCTGAAAATCCAGGCGATTTTTCCGATTATTACCAACGTCGCAAGCGTCAGGATGACGATCTGTGGATCGTGGAGCTGGATGTCGCTAATGGTGAACGGTTTATCGGATTGAAGCCGCTTTCAAGTTGACTTCCCTGCATCAGCCCGTATGGGCCCCGCGACCTTATGCGCAGGCGGTCAACCCGACAAATCGGCCGGGTGGTTAGCACGCAGACGGGGAACGGCCGGCAGGCCAACGATTGAAAGATCGGTACAGGTTCATCACTCAATCGATGGACCAAGGCCTGCGTCGGGGCGCGTTCACCGCCGATAAAAACAGGATTATGAGTCGCAAAACCCAGCTGGCCGCGGCCTTTGCCGCGGTGGCCATGATGGTCTTTACGATTTCCGGTGCCGCAGCATCCGGCGCCTTTGCTCAAAACTCCGAGAGCGTGGATCTCGCCCGGGGTGGGTCCGATACGGAAGTGGCAGCAGAGCCGCTCACACACGCCGGCACAGAAGCAGGTGCGGTTCGTTTCGTGTCCCGGGAAGTTGTGCAGCCCTTGTCCACGGATGATCGTGGGGATGCAGGCGATCCCGCTTCATTGGAAGATCTGGTCGCCAGCCTTCCTGCTGCGGGAGACATGTCCAGGGACATGCAGTGCCTTGCCGGGGCAATCTATTTTGAAGCGCGAGGCGAGCCCTTGGTCGGCCAGTTGGCCGTAGGCAAGGTGATCGTAAATCGTGCGGAATCCGAGAAGTTTCCCGCCAGCTATTGCGGAGTGGTTTACCAGCACTCGCAATTTTCCTTTGTGCGCAACGGCCGGATGCCTGCAATTCCCACTGGCTCAGCAGCTTGGCGCAAGGCCAAGGTGATTGCACGAATCGTGCATGAAGGGCTGTGGGACAGCCCCGTGCGCGATGCCCTCTATTTCCATGCTGCGTCGGTAGATCCCAATTGGCGACGAGCCCGTATAGCGCGAGTGGATCGCCATATCTTCTATCGCTGAAGCACACATACTTCTGCCACGCTCTTGAGAACCCCTCCCATCGCGGAGGGGTTTTTCATTCGAAGGGTGGTCAGCCGCGCAGTTCCACCCATACCGGAGCATGGTCGCTTGCCTTTTCCCGGCCACGATATTCCTTGTCCACGCCTGCGGACACTAGCCGGTCCGCACATTCAGGTGAGAGCAGCAGGTGATCAATGCGGAAGCCGTGGTCCTTCTGCCAGGCTCCCGCTTGATAATCCCAATAGGTCCACACCCCGCCGCGCGGATTGAGCGTGTCGATCGCATCGGTCCAGCCATCGTGGAGGATGCGAAAATAGGCATCGCGCGCCTCCGGCTGGGTCAGCGCGTCATCCGCCATGGCCTTGACCGAAAAAGTGTCCTTGTCCGAGGGAATGACGTTGAAGTCGCCCAGCACCACGGCAGGTAACTCGGCCGCGCGCAATTCTGCCAGTCGTGCGCGCAGGCGTTTCATCCAGGCAAGTTTGTAGTCGAATTTCGGCCCCGGCTGCGGGTTGCCATTTGGCAGATAGAGATTGCAGATGCGCACCCCGGCCACGTCCGCCTCGATATAGCGGGACTGTTCGTCTTCCGGATCGCCGCCCAGCCCACGCTGGATTTCCACTGGCTCGCTACCATCGGCCAGAATCGCCACGCCGTTGAAACCCTTCTGGCCGTGCCAGATGGCCTTGTAGCCGATCTTGTCGAACTCGGCGGTGGGGAAGGCGTCATCCTGGCATTTGATTTCCTGCAAGGCAGCGACGGTCGGCCGCCGTTCTTCAAGCCATTCCAGCAGACGCGGCAGGCGCGCCTTGATGCCGTTGATGTTGAATGAGGCGATCTTCACTGGAAATCAGATGCCGAAGCTGGAACCGCAGCCGCAACCCGATGCCGCGTTGGGGTTTTCCACGCGGAAGGCTGCGCCGCCCAGGGATTCGATAAAGTCCACGGTCGCGCCCGCGACAAGGTCCAGACTCACAGGATCGACCAGCAGCTTCACGCCGTCGGTCTCGCTCACAATGTCGTCGGCCTCCTGCGCGTCGGCCAGATCGAACTTGTATTGGAAGCCGGAACAGCCGCCCCCCTCCACTGAAAGGCGTAGAATCGCTGGCTTTTCCTGCCGTTGAGCGATCCAGGCCACACGTTTCGCGGCGGCAGGAGTGAGGTTGAGTGTCTGAGCCATGGCCCTGATGTAGGCAAGGCGGCCGCTGGGCTCAAGCCATGCGGATATATTCCCGCATTTGCTCGGCTTCGGCTTCGACCAGTTCGATGCGGTATTTCACCAGATCGCCGATTGAGACGAAGCCTGCGACATTGCTGCCGCGCATTACCGGCAGATGGCGTATGCGACGCCTTGTCATCAACGACAGGGCTTCCATCACCTCGGTTTCGGGATCGACCGTGATTGCAGGTGCGGTCATCACTTCGCCGATGCGCCGGGCCAGCACGCCCCCACCTTCGCGGGCGATAGAATATAGGAGGTCGCGTTCGGAGAATATCCCAACGATCTCGCCACGCTCGTAAACCGGCATGGCCCCGATCCGGTGCCCGGCCAGTAGCCGTGCCGCTTCTTCCACCGTAGCGCTCACTTCGCAGCTCACAGTGGCATGTTCACGCCCCTCGATTATCCGTGCGATTGTCATATGTTCTCTCCCGCGCCCTATAGTTGCGTCTGGCGGTTTTGCCCGCTCTCCGCTCTGCTGGGGAATACCCAGCAGGGATCATGCCACAGGATACCGAGTCTTCCCAAATCCTGCGCAGCTGAACTTCCGGCCGATTGCCAATGACCCAATCGCAAGGCATCAGGCAGGGCATGAGTCGCCCCTCTCCCCTCGACGATCCCGAGACCGCCGCCCATGCTTGGGCCCGCTTTCGCCGGATCATGCGTTTCATGATGCTCGCCACCGTGTTGGTGGTGATCCTGGCACTGGCCGCGCTGTATGCGAAGAATGGCATGGTTTCGATCCATCTCTACATCGCCACTGCGGCAGGGATCAGTTTCACCATGCTGCTCGGATCGGCGCTGATGGGATTGGTGTTCCTCTCCAGCGGAACCGGCCACGACAAGGCGGTGAGCGACCAGCCGAAAGAGGATGGCCAGCGTCCGCGCTAACGCGTGGGATGGAGCCGGTAGTCTTCTACCGGAACGCCGCCGATCAGATGTTCCTGGATGATCCGTTCCAGCACTGCTGCTGTGCAGGAGTGATACCATACGCCATCGGGCCAGACGACCGCCACGGGCCCGGCCTCGCATATCTGGAGGCAATCCGCCTTGGTGCGTTGGATGCGGCCTCTGGGGCCAGAAAGGCCCAGTTCGCGCAAACGCTGCTTGAGATAGTTCCAAGCCGCTTCGCCGGTTGCCCGGTCACAGCATTTGCCCTTCTCCGACATAGCGCAGATAAAGATGTGGCGTTCAATCCCACCACCACCGATCTGGTCGAGCGCCTTTGTGGCCCGTTCAACGCTACTCAGGGCCATCAGTAAGAGCTATTGGCCCCGTTTACCGGCGATACGGGCGATTTCGGCGGCGACGAGTTTTTCGACCATATTCGGCAGGTTCTTGTCGAGCCAGTCCGCCAGCATGGGGCGGAGCATTTCACGCACCATGCCTTCAAGCGAGGTTTCGCCTGAACGAACGATCTGGGGAGGAACCCCTGGTTCTGCCAGCATTGCGAGGGCGGCAAGCGATTCGCGCATCGAGGCGCGTGATTCTTCAGCCACCAGACCCTCTTCCTTTTCGGATTCGTCCTCGTTCACCAGCTCAGCCTCTGTGCTAAGCTCAAGCACGTCTTCAACAGTGCGCGCGGCGGAAATCCCGCGATTCTCGCGGCGGCGATGCTCTTCCTGTGCCGTGTCACGGTTGTCCCGCGCGATCACTTTCTTGATCGAGGCGAGTATTTCCTCGACCGAAGGTTCACTCTCATGCCGCATGACGTCAAAAGCCCCCAAAGCCCTACTATTCGGGAACTTCGCCGTCTTGCGTCGGTGTGTCAACGGTTCGCGTGGATTGCGCGGTCGGATCCTGGTCAAACGACCAGTCCCAGATCTTGTGTTTCACGCGATCGTAATTGACCTGCGGATCGTAGAGAACGCCTTCATCGTTCAGTCCAAGGTCGCGCGCTTCCGCGCGGCCGGTGGCTGCGAGAAGGGTGAAACCGGCGACATAGGCATTGCGTCTTGCCGTCACCAACTGCACGCGTGCGCGCAATAGCTCCTGCTCTGCATTTAAGATGTCGAGGATGGTGCGGTTGCCCACGGTGTTTTCCGCGCGCACGCCTTCCAGGCTCAGTTCTGCCGCGCTGACGGCGGTCTGAGTGGAGGCGATAATGGCATTGGCGGCCTGCAGGCTGGAGAAGGCAGCGCGGACCTGTGAGATCACACTGCGTTCCGTCCCGATTTCCTGCTCCAGCGCAGCGGCGGACCGGGCCTGGGCCTGACGTTCCTGCGCAGCGGGGCGGCCGCCCTGGAACAGCGGGATCGTGGCCCGCACACCGGCGGAGGCGCCGGTGGCGTTGCTGCCATTGGCCACGCTACCCAGCGGATCGCTATAAATGCCGGACGTGAACACTTCGAGCTTGGGCAGGCGGCCCGCGCCAGCCACGTTGATATCGTATTTCGCGGCGTTCGAACGCTCGCGCGCGCCGAGGAGGTCGGGATTGTTCTCCAGCGCGACGGATACGGCTTCTTCCGGCGTGGCGGGCAGGCCGGGCAGCGGCGGAGGGGCCTGGAGGTCTTCCGGCTGCTTGCCCACGATCTGGATATAGCGTTCCCGTGCCGAGGAGAGATTGGCCCGCGCGCTGCGCAGGTCGCTCTGCGCAAGGGCGAGGCGCGATTCGGACTGGGCGACGTCGGTACGGGTGAGATCGCCGATCTGGAACCGGTCCTGCGTTGCCTGCAGGTTCACCGCGAGCACATCGACATTTTTCGCCGACAGGTTCACGATCGATTCGTTGAGGATCACGTCCATATAGGCGGTGACCGTCTGGCTGAACACGCTGCTTTCGGTGGCGCGCAGATCGGCCTGGCCGGCCTTCACGCGTACTTCCGCGGCGGTGATCGAGTTCCGCACCGAACCACCCGAATAGACCGGCACCGAAAGTGAGATCGATCCCGCCAGAGTCCGATCGGCGAACAGGTCGGTCGGGTCTGGCGTCGTTTCCTTGAGCTGCTCGGTATAGGTTGCCGTCGCGCTGGCCGAAGGCAACCCGCTGGCGCGATTGATTGGCACGTTTTCGTCGGTGGCGCGCTGGTTGGCGCGGGCTGCCTGCAGGGTGGGATTGGTGCGGTAGGCTCCCAGCAGAGCGTCCTTCAGCGTATCGGCCAGGGCCGGCGCGGGCGCGAGTAGTACCGCCGCGCTGGCCAGCAAGGCCAGCTTCGTTCCCCCCGCTGACATGGTCAGAAGCTCCAGCTCTTGGGCACCGCGAATTCGGGAAGTACGGGAATGCCGATCTCGGCGAGGGGGATCAGCGAGACATCGCCTGCAATCTTGCGCCCGGAAGCCAGCCGGGTGAGGCCGCGTACTACCAGGCCGGAAACCACGCGACCATTGTCCGCCAGGCGCTTGGCCAGCGTGTCGGGAAGCTGACCGATCGCGCCGTCAATTACCAGCAGGGTGACGTCACCCTTCTTGCGGCTGGCTGTAGCAGCGTCTTCCGGCTTGATCACTTCAATCGAACTGACCAGCGGGCGCAGCAGTTCAGCCAGATAGCCGCTGCCGCCATCGACCAGAAGGACAGTGTCGTCAGGAGTGGGCGCAGCTTCCTCGAGCATCAGCCCATGCACCAGCGGAGCGGCCAGGACGCGCCCGCCACCCAGCGGCACGGCGCGGTCCATATAAGCGATGGAACGCACGTCGGCGGGGACGAAATCTTCCCGGGGGACAGCGCCCATGCGCTCACGCACGATATCGGTATTGACCCCGCTTACGCGCAGCTGGCTGTCCACCATTGCCTTGCGGGCTGCAACAAATCCGGCGTCGGCCGGCCGATCCTTCACGATAGTCATTCCTGAACCCTTCATGCGAGCTGTATTACACCTGCAACACGCCCACGCAATCTGCTTCGCTTTAGGCGGAACGGCGCCGCCAGCCAAGCGCTTTGACGGTAAAGCGGCCGGGCGATAAGGGGGCGGGCATTCGACAGGCAGGAGGCTAGGCTCGATGAGCGACATGGTAACGATCCGCGAAGAAGACCTCATCGAAAGCGTGGCCGACGCGCTGCAATATATCTCCTATTTCCATCCTATGGATTACATCCGCGCGCTGGGCGACGCCTATGAGGCGGAACGGGGGCCCGCGGCCAAGGATGCGATCGCGCAGATTCTCACCAACAGCCGCATGTGCGCCGAAGGGCACCGGCCGATCTGCCAGGACACCGGCATCGTCAACGTCTTCGTCAAATGGGGGCAGGATTGCCGGCTGGAATCGCGTCGCTCGCTGCAGGACGTGGTCGATGACGGGGTGCGCCGCGCCTATCTTCACCCGGAGAACAAGCTGCGCGCCTCGGTTCTGGCCGATCCGGCCTTCACCCGCCGCAATACCCGCGACAATACGCCCTGCGTGCTGAGCGTGGAGATGGTGCCCGGCAGCAAGGTTTCGGTCGATGTCGCGGCCAAGGGCGGCGGCAGCGAGAACAAGTCCAAGTTCAAGATGATGAACCCCAGCGACAATATCGTCGATTGGGTGCTGGAGATGATCCCGCAGATGGGCGCCGGCTGGTGCCCGCCCGGGATGCTGGGCATCGGCATCGGCGGCACGGCGGAACATTGTGTCAAGCTTGCCAAGCAGAGCCTGATGGAGCCGATCGACATGGCCCAACTGAAGCTGCGCGGGCCGCAGAACGACATCGAGGCGCTGCGGATCGAGATCTTCGACAAGGTCAATGCGCTGGGCATCGGTGCGCAGGGCCTGGGCGGCCTTGCCACCATTCTCGATGTCAAGATTCTCGACTGGCCATGCCATGCCGCGGGCAAGCCGGTGGCGATGATCCCCAATTGCGCCGCCACCCGCCATGCGCATTTCACGCTGGACGGTTCCGGCCCCTCCTTCCTTGAGGCGCCCGACCTCGATGAATGGCCCAAGGTTGACTGGAAACCCGATGCCGCCGCGATCCGAGTGAATCTGGATGAGCTGACGCCCGAGATGGTGCAGGGCTGGAAGCAGGGCGATCGCCTGCTGCTTAACGGCAAGATGCTTACCGGCCGCGATGCCGCGCACAAGCGCATCCAGGATATGCTGGCCAGCGGTGAGGAACTGCCGGTCGAGTTCAAGGGCCGCGTTATCTATTATGTCGGTCCGGTCGATCCGGTGGGCGAGGAAATCGTTGGCCCTGCCGGCCCCACCACCGCCACCCGGATGGACAAGTTCACCCGCATGATGCTGGAGCAGGGCCTGCTGGCGATGGTCGGCAAGGCCGAGCGAGGGCCGATGGCGGTGGACGCCATTCGCGATCACCAGAGCGCCTATCTGATGGCCGTGGGCGGGGCTGCCTATCTGGTCGCCCGTGCGATCAAGGGCAGCAAGATCGTGGGTTTCGAAGACCTCGGCATGGAAGCGATCTACGAGTTCGAGGTGAAGGACTTCCCCGTCACCGTGGCGGTCGACAGCGAGGGCATGAATGTCCACCAGCTCGCTCCGCTGGTGTGGCGCGAGAAGATCGCGAAGGAAAAGTTGCTCGGCTGATCCGAACCGCATCCGTTCCGCTCGACTTTCGTCGGGCGGAATCGGGCGCTGGTGGTTCGACCAAGGGCTGACTGTCGCCGATTGCCGGACTGGCAATTCGGCCCCTGTTCCGGCTATCCCGGCTATCCATGGATGAGCCCGCACCCGATCTCGCGCGCCCGCGCGTGCCAGTCAGCACCGTCATGGCCTCCATCGTGGGGCTGTGGGCGTGTTATTTTGTACTGACCACGATCCGTGCGGAGCTGCTCGACCTCGGTTTCGAATTCGAACTGCTCTGGCGCCGCGCTGTCGTGGCGCTGATCGGCGTGGCGGTGACATTCGCCATGTGGCTGATCTTGCGGCAGTTCGATCTCAAGCCGCTTTGGGTGAAAGTGGCGGCGGCACTGGTGATTTCCGCTCCGGTCTCAATCGTCCTGGCACAGGCGAATTGGTGGGTATTTGCCGATATCGAAACCAAGGTGCGTTCGCAATTCAGCGAAAAGCAGGGTGTGCGTTTCCGGCGCGACGAAAGCGGTAATCTGCTGGTGGACATTCCTGTCTCCCACACGCCGGTGCCGGATGCCACCTCTACCGCTGGCGGCGATACCGATGGCGGTTCTGCTGCGCTGGAAGAACTGCCCCAGGCGATCACCATCAACACGCCCTCGCCGCAGGACACTGGCCTGCCGGAAATCGCGCTTGGCCGCTATTTCCTGATGCTTGCCTGGTGCGCACTCTATCTTGCGCTGGTGGCGGGCGAACAGGCGCGGACGGCGGAACGGCGCGAAGGCGCTTTCCGCCGCGCAGCCAAGGCCGCGGAGCTGCGCTCGCTACGCTATCAGGTGAATCCGCACTTTCTGTTCAACACGCTCAATTCACTGTCCGCGCTTGTCCTTACCGGCCGCAGCCAGGAGGCAGAGCGAATGATCCAGATGATCTCCACTTTCTATCGCAGTAGCCTGGCCGACGATCCGACATCGGATGTATCGCTGAGCGATGAGTTTGGTCTTCAGCGGCTCTATCTCGATATTGAAGCCGTGCGTTTCCCCGATCGGCTGGTGGCGGTATATGAGCTGCCCGCTGAGCTTGAAGGGGCAAAGGTGCCCGGTATGATCCTGCAGCCACTGGTGGAAAATTCGGTGAAGCATGCGGTCGCGCATTCAGCCGGTAAAGTCACGATCACGCTTTCCGCGCGGGAGGAATATGGCCGGCTCGTCATAATTGTTTCGGATGACGGGAAGGGCAAGCGCGCGGCAGGCCCGACCCAGCCTGCCGATGGTTATGGTATCGGCCTGCAGAACGTGCGCGAACGGCTTGAGGCACGTTTCGGTGAGCAGGCCAGCATAGTTTCAGGCCCGACCGGATCGGGCTATGCGACCCAGATCCGGGTTCCGCTGCAAACGCACAGGATTGTAGATGCCTGAAAATGGCCAAGCGCCCATGCGCACGCTGATTGTCGATGATGAGCCGCTCGCCGTGGAGCGAATGCAGGTGATCTGCGCTGAATTACGCGATCTCGCCGTTGTCGGCACTGCGAGCGACGGTGCCGCAGCTTTGCGGCTGGTGGACGCACTCTCGCCTGACCTGCTTCTGCTGGACATGACCATGCCGGAAATGGACGGACTGGAGGTCGCCCGTGCGCTTGCCGGGCGTGAGCAGCGGCCGGCGGTGATTTTTGTCACTGCGCATGAAGATTTCGCCGTGGAGGCCTTCGATCTCGATGCCGTGGACTATGTGCTCAAGCCCGTCACGCCTGAGCGGCTTCAGCGTGCGATCGGCCGGGCCGTGGCCCGCCGGGGGAGTGTGGGCAGTCAGTCCAGCGAATGGCTGAGCGAGTTCTGGGTACCGCATCGCTCGGAACTGATCCGGATCGAGGCTGCCCAGGTCGATCGCATCGATGCCGAGCGCGATTATGTGCGGTTGCATGTGGGGGCAAGCAGCTACCTGCTTTTGCAGACGATCGCGGGGCTCGAGGCGCGGCTCCATCCGGGGGAGTTCATCCGCATCCACCGCTCCTGCATCCTGCGCAAGGATGGAATTCGGGGCCTCCGGCACGAGGGGCTGGGGGTATGGTCTGTCGAGATCGATGGCGGAGAAGCGTTGCGCATCGGGCGTACTTACCTCGCCAGAGTAAAGGCCATGGCCGGTCGCTGAACGGGCGTAACTACTAGCACAAATGCCCGCTGGGGTTTGCCGGCCATGGCAGTTGTCCCGCCGGAATCCTGGGACTGGGTTGGCCCCGGTGGGATATTCCGCCCGGTCAGCTGCCGGCGGTCTTCTTGTTGGTGAGCGAGGCAATGTGGTTGGAGAGCTTCTGGCGTGCGTCTTCATAGCACTTGCGCGAATCGCGGCTGACTATGCGACTGCCGGTACGTTCGTCGTTGAAGCCGCAAACTTCCCGGGCGGCAGAGTTGATTCGGCGGTCGAGTTCCTCGCGGCCCGCTTCGGTCGTGAGGTCGAGGTCCTTGAAACTCACTGACGCGGCTTCGGCGAAAGCGGGCTGCGCGGCGCAGATGGCACCGATAGCGGCCAGGATAATGGCGGTCTTTCTCATGGTTTCATTCTCCTTCCCTGAGGTGCCCTGTCAGGCAGAAGCACCGTGATGAGGAGGAAATAGAGGAGGTGCTGAAGCCCTTCATTCCAACATCGACCGCCATGCGAAGCCGCCCGACGAGCGAATCCCCCTCGGACGAAATGCGCGGACCGGCGGACGAACAGCGTTTGGCAATCGACGAAAATGGCCCCATGGTCCCGGCCAATGGCGATTCTCTTCACCTTCCTATTCGGGATCGGCAATTTCGCGCTCCACAAGGCGGTGCTTGAAAGTCGCCATCCGGTAATCGGGCTCTTGCCGCGCTTCCTGGTAACATCCGGCGGGCGGGCCAGCCTGGTGGTCGAATTCGCGGTGCTGCTTGCCGTGCTGTTGCTCGTGGCGAACGGGCACACCGGCTGGAGTTGGGGCTATTTGGCCTATACTGCCTCCAATGCCGTCGCCGCCTGGCTTATCCTCTCCAACCGCTGGTAAACTGTTCCTATGGCGAAGCGCATACCGTTCTGGCTGGTCACCAATGCGGCCAGCGGCAGCAATGGCCAGCATGGGCTGGCACGTCTGAAAAAGGCCGCGAAGAAGGCGGACATCACTTTTGAACGTACGATCCATTTTCCCGAAGAAACCCTGCCTTCGGCGGCGGAGCTTGATCGGGCCGGAGTGGAGACGCTGGCTGTGTTTGCTGGGGATGGCACGGTCAATGCCCTGATTCGCTCGTTATATGGCTGGGGTGGGTCGGTGTTGGTGCTGCCGGGCGGGACCAAGAACCTCCTGTTTCATCGACTGCACGGTAAACGGGATATCGCTGACGTGCTTGAAGCGGTTGCACACGGCGCGGCGCGGCGGATTCGTCCTGATATTGTGCGCTGCCCGCAAGGCGATGGCCTGGCGGGGCTGATGGCGGGGCCGGGAACAGCCTGGTACGATGTGCGCGAGGCTATGCGCGAGGCGGATTTCGCCGCTGTCGCTAGTGGCACTGCCCAGGCAATCGAAGCTTCTGTGGCGGCCCCGATGATCGCCTGCATCGATCCGCTGCTGGGCAGGCCTGAGGGCTATCCGCTGATCATGCTCACGCCCGGCGATGACGGTTTCGCTGTCGATGCCTATTATGCCGAGACAGTGCAGGATTTTCTCGTTCAGGGCCTTGCCTTGCTGCGGCGCGAATTTCGCGATGGGCCGAATGAACGATTGGGTGTGGTCAG
This sequence comes from Sphingomonadaceae bacterium, assembly GCA_035497315.1. Lineage (GTDB taxonomy): Bacteria > Pseudomonadota > Alphaproteobacteria > Sphingomonadales > Sphingomonadaceae > Andeanibacterium. The sequence goes on along the minus strand of DATJDU010000070.1, from coordinate 54,250 downwards.
AGAACTGGAACTGGCCTGCGTTACCGGCGATCCCTTCGGTCTGTTGATCGACGGGGAAAAGGTCGATTGTGGGGCGAAGGTGCGTTTCGCGCTGGTTCCCTGCGAAGTCGATCTGCTAGCTACTGCGGCATCATGACCCTTGCCGCTCGCCTCTTCCACCTGAGCGATATTCATTTCGGGATCGAAGATCGCGGCGCGCTTGCCTGGTTCGAAAGTGCCGTTGCGCGGGAGAAGCCCGACGCGGTGATCTGCACCGGCGATGTTACCCAACGTGCCAAGAAGAGCGAATATGCCGCCGCTGCCGAATGGTTCGCCCGGCTGGGTGTGCCCACCGTCATCGAGCCGGGCAATCACGACATGCCCTATTTCAACCCGATTGAGCGATTTCGTACGCCCTTCCGCCGCTTTGGTAAGCTGGCGGGGATGGTCGGCAGCGAACTTGAGCTGGAGCATGTCGCGGTCATCACCCTGCGCACTACTGTCAGCGCGCAATGGCGCTGGCCCTGGTCCGACGGCGTGGTGCGCGCACGGGCGCTGGAAGAAGCGGTAGAGGAGCTGACTCGGCTAAGGGGCGATCGCCGCTTCAAGATCGTCGCCTGCCACCACCCGCTTTCAGGCCCATCGCTCACCGGGCATAATCCGACCAGACGGGGACATTCGGCGTTGCAGGTTCTGGTGGAAGCCGGGGCCGATGCCGTGCTCTCGGGCCATGTGCACGATGCCTTCGATATTACTCACAAGATCGCGGGGCGAAAGGTGCGCATGATCGGCAGTGGCACCATGTCCGAAAGGCTGCGCGGTACGCCGCCGTCCTACAATGTGCTACATTACGACCTTATGCACGGGCTGTCTGTTGAGAACCGTCAGTTTGGTGACCAGTCCGGGGATTGATCCCGATCAAGGCAGGGTGCGGTCTCCCTGTGCGAAATGCCATCATCGGCAAATTGCAGCCCGGGAGGATGGCATGTTCAGACTGGCGTTGATCCTGCATTTCGTGATTGCTTCCGCCCTGATGGGTATCGGCGTTATCGCTGTCCTGGCGATGGGCGCAGGCACGGGTAAGCCTATCATCCTGGCGGCCGTGGCCGGTTTCGTGCTTGCCATGCCGGTTAGCTGGCTGGTCGCCCGGGCGATTACGCGCCAGACCGGGGCAAGCTGACTGGCCGCGCCACGCTTTCTATCGCCATCCAAACGAAAAGGGCGGCCTGTTTCCAGGCCGCCCTTTCGCAACGGGTTTCCCCGAAAGCCTTAGCGCTTCGAGAACTGGAAGCTGCGGCGTGCCTTGGCGCGACCGTACTTCTTGCGTTCCACAACGCGGCTGTCGCGGGTGAGGAAGCCGGCGGCCTTCACCGTACCGCGCAGGGCAGGCTCGAACTTGGCGAGCGCCTGGCTGATGCCGTGCTTCACTGCACCGGCCTGGCCAGAAAGACCGCCGCCCTTGACGGTGGCTACGATGTCATACTGGCCTTCGCGGTCTGAGACCTGGAAAGGCTGGTTGATGACGAGGCGCAGCGTCGGACGGGCGAAATAGACTTCCTGATCGCGGCCATTGACGATGACCTTGCCGGTGCCGGGCTTCAGCCACACGCGGGCAACGGCGTCCTTGCGGCGGCCGGTGGCGTAGGCACGGCCCAGCGAATCCACTTCCTGCTCGCGCAGGGGGGTGTTGCTGGCATGGGTGACTTCGGCGACGCCGGCGGCGGCCGCAGCCGCGTCAGCGGCGGGAGCTTCGCCGGTGATGGTCTTCAGATCGGCGAGATCCGAAACGGTGTTGGTTTCGTCGGCCATTAGCTGGAAGCCTTGTTCTTGCGGTTCATCGAAGCGACGTCGAGCGCCACGGGCTGGGTGCCCCCATGCGGATGCTCGCTGCCGGCATAGAGGTGCAGCGCCCTCATCTGCTCACGGCCAAGCGGCCCGCGCGGGATCATGCGTTCGACGGCCTTTTCAAGCACGCGTTCCGGGAAGCGGCCTTCCAGCACCTTGGCGGGGCTGGTTTCCTTGATGCCACCCGGGTGACCGGTGTGCTTGTAATAGCGCTTGTTCTGCAGCTTGTTGCCGGTGAAGCGCACCTTGTCCGCATTGACGACGACGACATGATCGCCGCAATCCACATGCGGGGTGAAGCTCGGCTTGTGCTTGCCGCGCAGGATATTGGCGATGATCACCGCGAGGCGGCCGACCACAAGGCCGTCGGCATCGATCAGATGCCAGTTCTTTTCCACCTCGGCCGGCTTGATCGACCGGGTGGTCTTGCTGAGCGCCTTCATGGGCCTGAAATTCCTTATTGACTGTCGATCGTCAGGCGCGCGCTTGTTGATGAAACACATGCACGTGCCTGCGAATGGCGGGGCCTTTGTGCGGAAATGTCCTTCAAGTCAAGCAAAACAGCGGGTTTGAGAGGAGGTAAAATAATACCGTAAGGCCTCGTGGCCCTGTCGGGATCAGCCCCCGGCCCCTGTCAATCCGCCCAGCCAGCCGGAGGTCGCCGCGCCGCAGCGGTCCGTTTCCCAGCCCACGATCGCGGGCGCATCGTAAGGGTGGATTTCCTCCAGCCGCGCGATTGCGCGGGGGAGGAGGCCGGCCTCGGTCTTGAACAGGGCGCCGCATTCGCGCGTGTCGCCCCGCTCGCCCAGCCATTGGTAGAGCGAGCGCATGGCGGGCAGGATATTGACGCAGGCCACCAGCCCTTCATCCAGCAATAGGCTGGCTGCGGCCGCCGCATCCTCTTCAGTGGCAAAAGGGCTCCAGATCAGGGCAGCCTTCGCCTTCATCGCTGGGTCTTAGGGCCTGCGCCCGGCGGAATGGGCGCCCCAGGCAGTCGCCGCCACCAGCAGCGCGCCCACCAACTGGTGCAATACCGCCACCCACAGCGAGACGCCGGTCATCACCGTGGCGATCCCCAGGATCACCTGCGTGCCGAAGGCCGAATGGATCGCTACGGAGGCCAGCCTGTCGCCCGCCCGGCGGCACCGGCGCGCCAGCACGATCAGGAAGCCGACCGTCACCCACGCCCACCAGCGATGAGTGAAGTGGAGCAGGAAGGGCTCGTGGGTGAAGGCCCAGAACACCCCCTTCGACCAGTCCACTTCAGGAAACAGCCGCCCCTGCATCAAGGGCCAGGTATCGGATGCAAGCCCGGCGTTGAGCCCGGCCACCCACGCGCCCAGCAGCAATTGCACGAACAGCACCGCGCCTGCGATCGCAGCGATCCCGGTCAGCCGCGCAGGCCGGGCAAAGGGCGATTTCGCGAGATCCTGAAGGTCCAGTGCGGTCCATACCAGCCCGGCCAGCGTCACCAGCGCGGTGAGCAGATGGATCGAAAGCCAGAAATGGCTGACATCGGTCACGCTGGTGCTCAGCCCCGAACTGACCATGAACCAGCCGAATACCCCTTGCAGCCCGCCCAGTGCCAGCAGCGCGACGAGGCGCGGCTTGTAGCCTGCCGGAATCGCGCGACGCAGCCAGAACCAGGCCAGCGGCACCGCGAAGGCCAGCCCGATCAGCCGGCCAAGCAGGCGGTGCGACCATTCCCAGAAATAGATGAACTTGTAATCCGCCAGCGTCATGCCCGCCGGGCCGTTGATCTGCTGATATTCGCCGATCCTCTGATAGGCGGCGAATTCGGCCTGCCACTGCGCCTCGTTCAGCGGAGGCAGGGCGCCGGTGACCGGCTTCCATTCAGTTATCGAAAGGCCGGATTCGGTCAGCCGGGTGATCCCGCCGACCATCACCATCAGCACGACCAGAAAGGCGACGAACAACAACCAGCGGGCAAGGGCCACGGGGCGGAAAGTGCCACCTACGGCCGCGCTCCGGCCAGACTCAACGGGCATCGCGGTAACCATGCGCCGCCCTCTGCGCCGCATGGTGCCAAAGCGCAAGGGGCTGGGTGGAATGCCCGGGCGCAAAGGCCTTGCGCAATGTTACATCGTTACATACATGGGCCCCCATGCCAGCGCCATCGAATCGCAGCCGCCTCGACCGGGCAGGAATGCTCCTTTCGGGGCTGTGCGCGCTGCATTGCGTTTCCGGCATCGTCATCGTGGCTGCGCTCGGCATGGGCGGGGGTATCCTGCTCAATCCGGCAATCCACCGCGTGGGCCTTGCCATTGCGGCATTGATCGCTGCCGTTGCCATCGGCCTCGGCGCTGTCCGCCACCGCCGGGCTCTGCCCTTTGTGGTGGCAATGACGGGCCTGTCCTTCATGGGCGGGGCGCTTGCCGTGCCGCATGGCACGGAAGAAGCAGTGCTGACGATCATCGGCGTAAGCCTGGTGGCGATCGCGCATTTCCTGAACCTGCGCCACAAGCACTGAGCTTGCATTGAATTGCAGCTCGGCCTGAACTGAAATTCGATACAAGCTTTCGCGCCTATCTACCTTCCTCCGTTCGTCCCGAGCCTGTCGAAGGACACGCGCGGCTCTTCTCACCAAAAATACCACTTAGCCCTGTAACCTTGCTCCCTCAGGCGCTATCTGGCCCGGCATGGCTGACCAGATTTCCCTTACCGTCAATGGCGAGCTTCGGCGCAGCGGCGCCGCGACTATCGCCGAACTCGTTGCCGAACTGGGCCTCAAGCCCGAGAAAGTCGCGGTGGAGCGCAATGGCGCCATCGCACCGCGTTCGGCCCATGGCGAAACGCCGCTGGCCGATGGCGACGTGCTGGAGATCGTGCATTTCGTAGGCGGCGGCGATCATGCCGACACCTGGACCGTGGCAGGCCACACTTTCCGCTCGCGGCTGATCGTGGGCACCGGGAAATACAAGGATTTCGCCCAGAATGCGGCGGCGGTGGAGGCTTCGGGGGCGGAAATCGTCACCGTGGCGGTGCGCCGCGTCAATGTGTCGGACCCTGCGGCCCCGATGCTGACCGATTATATCGATCCCAAGAAGATCACCTATCTGCCCAATACCGCCGGCTGTTTCACGGCGGATGAGGCGATCCGCACCCTGCGCCTTGCGCGCGAGGCGGGCGGCTGGGAACTGGTGAAGCTGGAAGTGCTGGGGGAAGCCCGCACACTCTATCCCGATATGCGCGAAACGCTGAAGGCCACCGAAATCCTCGCCAATGAGGGTTTCAAGCCGATGGTCTATTGCACCGACGATCCGATTGCCGCCAAGCAGCTGGAAGAAGCGGGCGCAGTGGCGGTGATGCCGCTAGGCGCGCCGATCGGATCGGGGCTGGGCATCCAGAACCGGGTGACGATCCGCCTGATCGTGGAAGGCGCCAGCGTTCCGGTGCTGGTCGATGCCGGTGTTGGGACGGCTTCCGATGCTGCCGTGGCGATGGAACTGGGCTGCGACGGTGTGCTGATGAACACTGCCATTGCCGAAGCGAAGGACCCGCTGCGCATGGCGCGTGCGATGAAGCTGGCGGTGGAGGCCGGGCGCGATGCCTATCTGGCCGGGCGCATGGGCACGCGCAAATATGCCGATCCTTCCAGCCCGCTGGCGGGGCTGATCTAGGCGTCGGGGACAAATTCCATCCGCTCTCGGCGAGCCGCGCCCGGCCCACTCAAATTATCCACAAGCGGTTTACCGGATACTAACCATGGGGCGCGCATGTCCCGTTCCACAGGCCGATCAGGACGGGCCTGGGGGACACGACATGCACGACGCCCGATCGCTGACGATTGCGGAACTGCGCGAATTCGCCAGCTTCGCTCCCTGTGAGCAGCGCTATATCAAGCGCAGCCTCGATGTGGGGCTGGGCCGCGCCGATGCCTTCAAGCTGTGGGCGCGCGATGCGGAAGAACTCGCCTCGATCCGCCGCCAATATTTGGTTTATCAGGACCTGAAAGGCCTCAAGGGCATCACGCCCGACGAGATTTCGTTCGACGGGATCGAGGATTACATGGGCAAGCTGCTGCGCGTGGCTGCCTTCGATCTGGCGCAGGAACGGCTGAACGGCTTTTCGCCCTTCCGCTTCCTTTACGAACGTCTGCTGGGCGCCGACGTGCGCCCCTGGTTGCCGGCTGCTTTCTGCGGCGCATCCGCACTGCCGCAGATTCGCCCCGAACGGCGCAAGCTGCTGCTCCAGTCGCTCAGCGAGGCGGCGGCGACGGCCCCGGGCTGGTCGGCCCGCGCACCAATCTTCTATCCCGAATTTGTCGAAGCCGAAGCAGCCTGAGCGGGGCGTAAATGCGATGAGCGCGCAGGACTTCGATCAGCTTTCGCCCCATGATCTCGCCCGCGCGGAATTGGAGGCGTGGCGCGCCGAATGCCTCGACCTGTTCGCGCAGGGTGAAGTGCTGATCGGCACCCTGCTGGAACTGGCCCGCGAGGCGGGATACCGCGTCAATCTCTATCCAGTTGCCGTGCAGCGCACGCTGGAGGCATCGCGGCTGGTCGATATGCTGGGAGAGAATACCGAGGCAAGGGATGCCGGCCCGGTGCTTGCCGCGTGGCAAAGCCTCGAATCGCGGCGCGACCTGCTTGCCTCGGGCGTAGTCACCGAAACGGTGGACCGGGCGGGCAATTGGTATGCCCTGTTCGACATGATTTCCTATCGCGGCAATGGCGCGGTGCGCGGCCGCTGGGCAGTGAGCCGCAACGAGGCGGAGGCCTTCCTGCAAGAGCTGGAACATTCCTGCATTATCCTCAAGAGCCAGCTTGGTGCGATCCGGCTGGAACTCGGGAATCGCTTCGCGGCTTGAGAGAACTTGCTCCCTCCTCTTCAGAGGAGCGGCTATAATCCTCAAGCCTTATACAAAGCGTCCAGCCGATCGCCGTAGCGGGCCCTGATCATGTGGCGGCGAATCTTGAGGCTGGGGGTCATCTCCCCATTCTCGATGGCGAAGGCCTCATCCGCAAAGGCGAATTGCCGTACTTTCTCCACTACGGAGATATCCTTGTTCACCCGGTCCACCGCAGCGCGGATCGCGCTCTTGAAAGCGGGCAGTTCCTGCAGCGCACCCATGTCGAACTTCTCACCATTGGCGCGCGCCCATTCCAGCGCCCATTCGGCATCGGGCACGATCAGGCCGACGATGTAGGGCCGCTTGTCGCCCGCCACCATCGCCTGGGCGATTTCCGGCTGGAGCGTCAGCATCCCTTCGATCTTCTGGGGCGCGACATTGTCGCCCTTGTCGTTGACGATCATGTCCTTCTTGCGGTCGGTGATGACGATGCGGCCCTGCGCGTCGAGGTGGCCGATATCGCCCGTATGCAGCCACACGCCCTTGTCCGGCTCGGCCGGGTCCGGCTGCAGCGCCCGGGCGGTTTCGGCCGGGTTCTGCCAATAGCCCTGCATCACCAGCTCACCGCGCACCAGAATTTCGCCATCTTCGGCGATCCTGACTTCCACGCCCTTCATCGGCGGGCCGACCGTGTCCATCTTCAGGCCGACCTTGGGGCGGTTACAGCTCACCACCGGGGCAGCCTCTGTCTGGCCGTAGCCTTGCAGCATGGTGAGGCCCATGGATTTGAAGAAGGTGCCGACATCGGGGTTGAGCGGCGCCCCGCCCGAAACCAGCGCCTTCATGCGTCCGCCGAAACGCTCGCGAATCTTGGGGCGCAGGGTCTTTTCCAGGATCAGGTTCATCGGCGCATCGCGCAGCCGCTTACGCCCGGTGAAGGCCAGTTCGCCGATCCGCAGCGCGCGATCCATCAGATAATTCGCCACGCGGCCCTGCTTTTCCACCTGCTTCATGATGCGGGTGCGCAACACTTCGAACAGGCGCGGCACCACCACCATGATGGTGGGGCGCACTTCCTCGATATTGCTGGCCAGCTTGTCGAGTCCTTCGGCGTAATAGATCTGCGCGCCCAGCCCGATGGGCAGGAACTGGCCGCCAGTATGTTCATAGGCGTGGGACAGCGGCAGGAAGGAGAGGAATATCTCCTCGCCCCAGCCGAAATCCTCCACCAGCAGATCCGCCGCGCCATCGATATTGCACAGGATCGCCCCGTGATGGAGCATAACCCCGCGCGGGGCGCCGCCCGTGCCGCTGGTGTAGATGATGCACGCGGTCACATCGCGCCCGATCCCGGCGATCCGCCGTTCCACGGCAGCGCGGGCGGCATCGGCATCGCCCGCCAGCATCTCGCTCCAGCTGTGGAAGTCGAAAGTGCCGGATTGGTGGCGGTTGAGATTCTCGATCCCGATCACATGTTCGGCAATGCCCGAAGTCATCACTGCCGGAAGCAGCGGCTTGGCGAGTTTCTCGTTGGAAACGATCACTACCCGCGCGCCGGAATTGTCCAGCACATGCTGGTGGTCGCGCTCCGTATTGGTGGTGTAGGCCGGCACGGTGATGCAGCCCGCGGCCATGATCGCCAGATCGGCAATGCACCATTCGGGCCGGTTTTCGGAGACGAGCGCCACCCGGTCCCCTTCCCTGAGGCCCAGCTTGCGCAGATTCTCGGCCAGCAGGCATATCGCCCGGGCCACTTCGGCCCAGCTTTGCGAATGCCAGCCGTCGCCTTGCTTGGCCCACAGGAACGGCTGATCGCCCAACTCGTCCGCCCGCTGCAGGAACAGGGTGACCAGATTGTTGGCCGATCCGAAATCGGAAAGCTTCATCGGCAAATCCCCTCGCGCCCGGTATCCCTTCCAGCGCCCTTTTCGGGTGGTTTAAGCCGGGTTTCGGCGGGCGGCAAGCGGCAGGCGCGGCTCTATTCGCGGACGGCCGCCCCTTCGCTGCGCGGATCGGCGGCGCCGGTCCAGCCGGTGGCGGTCCACTCGGCCGCATTGGCCTTGAGCGGCAGCGGACGGGCGACGATTGCCTTGTGTCCCAGCGCTTCCAGCGCGGGCTTCATGGCTTCCAGCGCGGTGCCCGGTTCGATGAACATCGTGTCGCCTGGCGAATAGAGCATCGGCTGGGCAATCGCATCCTGCGCCGAAAGGCCCCAATCGATCCAGCCGATCAGCGCCTTGGCTACCTGCACCGGAATGGTCGAGCCGCCGGCTGCGCCCACGGCCAGCACCAGCCTGCCGTCCGCGTCATAGACCAGGGTCGGCGCCATGGAACTGCGCGGGCGCTTGCCCGGTTGCACGCGATTGGCCACCGGCCGCCCGTCCTTTTCCGGCGAGAAGCTGAAGTCGGTGAGTTCGTTGTTGAGGTAATAACCCCCCACCATCAGGCCCGAACCGAACGAGCCCTCGATCGTGGAAGTATAGCTCACCGCATCGCCCCAGCGATCCACAGCCACGAAATGGGAGGTGCCATGTTCCTCCGGCTCGTCGCCATCGGCCCAGCCCAGCTGCGCGCCGCCGGCTGGCGGCGTGCCAGCGCTAACGGTGGCCATGGTGCCGTCAGCCGAGATCAATGCGCTGCGGCCTGCCAGATAGGCATCGTCCACCAGGCCCTTCACCGGCACCGGCACGAAATCGTCATCGCCCAGGTAAAGTTCCCGGTCGGCAAAGGCGAGGCGCTGCGATTCGGCGAACAGGTGCCAGGCGACGGGCGAATCCTTGCCCAGCGCATGCAGGTCGAAGCGTTCGAGTTGCTTGAGGATCGCCAGCACCGTGGTCGCACCCGAGGAAGGCGGGCCCATGCCGCAGATCCGGTAGCTGCGATAAGTGCCGCAGACGGGCGTGCGTTCGCGCGCGGCGTAATTCTCGACATCGCCCGTCACCATCCCCCGGGCATGGGGGGTGGCGGCGGCGGTTTCCACCGCGATGGCGATGGCATTGTCGCCTGTATAGAAGGCATCGGGCCCTTCGCTGGCGATCTGCTCCAGCGTTCTGGCCAGTTCGGGGTTCTTCACCAGTGTGCCTGCCGGCAGCGGTTCGCCCGCCGCATCATAGAACAGGGCCTTGCCCTCGGGCCGGGCGGCGGCGCGGTTCTTCGCATTGCCGAGGAATTCGTGCAGCCGTTCGCTGATTGCAAACCCGTCGCGCGCCAGGGCGATGGCGGGATCGAACAGGGATTTCCATGGCAGTTTTCCGTGCCGCTCGTGAGCCTCGGCCACGAGCCGGACATTGCCCGGAACACCCACGCTGAGGCCCGACATCACGGCTTCCATGAAGGGGCGCGGCTTGCCGGCCGGGTCGAGGAACCAGTCCGGCCCGGCGGCCATCGGCGCGGTTTCGCGGCCGTCGAGCGTTTCGAGCCCACCCGCCGCATCGCCCAGAACCATGAAACCGCCGCCGCCTATGCCGGAGCTTTGCGGTTCCACCACGGTCAGTGCCAGCATGGTGGCGACGGCCGCATCGGCTGCGCTGCCGCCCTTGCGCAGCATCTGTGCCCCGGCTTCGGCCGCGCGCGGATCGGCTGCGCTGACCAGGCCTGTTGCCGGTGGAGCCGGGGTGCTGGCCAGTGCCGCACCGTCATCTCCGGTGCAGGCCCACAGGGCGAAGGGAAGGAGGGCGGCTGCGGTAAAGCGTTTCAGCATGGAACCAGCCTATTCGCTCCCCACCGCTTCTTCAATCGATGAGAAGCCGTCGCGCCGCATCAGGGCTTCGATTCCGCGCGTGATCCTGCGGGCGATGCCGGGCCCTTCATAGACCATGGCGGAATAGAGCTGCACCAGGCTGGCCCCGGCCCTGATCCGCGCCCAGGCGTCCGCCGCATTGGCGATGCCGCCCACGCCCACCAGCGGAACGGCGGCGCCGGTGGCCTTGCGGAAATCGCGCAGGCGCTGCTGGGCAAGATCGCGCAAGGGCGCGCCGGATAGTCCGCCCGTCTCGCCCGCGTGGCGCGATTTGAGTGGCGGGCGCGAAATAGTGGTGTTGGAAACGATCAGCGCGCCCAGCTTCTTCTCGATCGCGATACGGGCAATGGCATCCACATCGGCCGGTTCCAGATCGGGCGCGACCTTCAGGAAGACGGGCGGCGGCTTGCCGTGGCAGGATTCGCTTGCCCCGTCGAGCACCGCGTCCAGCAGTTCGGCAAGTGCCGATTCGTCCTGCAGCGCGCGCAGGCCCGGCGTATTGGGGCTGGAAACATTCACCGCCAGATAGGTCGCCAGCGGGGCCATGACCCGGGCCATCACGCCATAATCGGAAATGCGGTCCGCCGAATCCTTGTTGGCGCCGATATTGATGCCCAGCACGCCACTGCGATCCGCGCGGGCGGACAGCCGTTCATGCGCGTTTTCGGCACCCCTGTTGTTGAAGCCCATGCGGTTGATGACCGCGCGATCCTCGGCCAGGCGGAACAGGCGGGGCCTGGGGTTGCCGTCCTGCGGCAAGGGCGTGATGGAGCCGACTTCCGCAAAACCGAAGCCCAGCCCCAACAGGGCATCGGGCACCTCGCCATCCTTGTCGAAGCCCGCAGCCATGCCAAGCGGATTGGGAAAGGTGATTCCCGCGACATTCGTCGCCAGCGGACCTTCGGGCGCAGGCGGTGCGCCATGCGGCAGAATTTTCAACGCGGACAAGGCAAGCCCATGCGCTGTCTCAGGGTCGAATGCGAACAGAACGGGGCGGATCAGGCGGAAAAACATGGTATTCGCGATTATGGCAAAGTGCGTGCCCTGTCGATGCTGGCGAGGCCTAAGTGCGGGTTGGGAATTGGTTAATTACGGTATCGGAACATTGCATTCGTTACGAATTTCCTGACCTGTCACCTGAATGACACGCCCTATGTCGCTTTCTTACAATCTCTGTTCATCTTTAATCTCTAAACAGGCCGCGCGACCCGAAGGGCTCGAAGCAGCAATGCTATCGAGTTCTCAACTTCTAGGGCGGCTTCCCTTATGGGTGGCCGCCCTTTTTTCCGTGGTTTTCGGGATTCGTGGCCGGATCGCATCCGGAATTGCTCATTGCCTGTTGCAATGCGGCAGACCATCCCTAGATGAAACCGGAACGAATCACTCTGAATTGAGAGTGAGCCCCATTTCCGCGAGGAAAGGCAGATGCGACTTTCAAGCATGGCCGATTATGCCGTCGTGACGATGAGCGCCGCCGCGCGCCACTGCGGCGCCGCGCGCATATCGTCAGCGCAGCTGGCCCAGGAAACCGGCCTGCCCGTGCCCACGGTGCAGAAGCTGGTCAGCATGCTCAGCTCCGCCGGGCTGCTGCGCTCGGTGCGCGGGGCCCATGGCGGGTTGCAACTGGCCCGGCCGGCGGCGGCGATCTCAATTGCGGATATTGTGGAAGCGGTGGAAGGGCCGATCGCGCTCACCGCCTGTGTCGATCACGGCAAGCAGGATTGCGCGCTCGAATGCTCCTGCTCTGCCCGCCCGCATTGGAGTGCGGTGAACGAGGCGATGCGCGGCGCGCTGGCGGATGTGCCGCTCAGCCGCTTCGTCTCCTTTCCCGCCAAGGAAGCAGCATTGTGACGGACGATACCACCCTGCGCGATCAGGATGCGCGCGACGCCGCGAAGAAGCTCGAAACCTATGAATGGGGTTTTTCGAGCGATATCGAACAGGAATTCGCGCCCAAGGGGCTGGACGAGAATACCGTCCGCTTCATTTCGGCCAAGAAGAACGAGCCGGAATGGATGCTCGAATGGCGCCTCAAGGCCTTCCGCCTGTGGCTGACCATGGAAGAGCCGGACTGGGCCAAGCTTTCCATTCCGCCGATCGATTATCAGGACGCCTATTATTACGCCGCGCCCAAGCAGAAGGCAGAGCTGAAGTCGCTCGACGAGGTCGATCCCGAGATTCTGCGCGTTTACGAAAAGCTGGGCATTCCGATCGAGGAGCAGAAAGTCCTCGCCGGGGTGGAAGGCGCGCGCCGGGTGGCAGTGGATGCGGTGTTCGACAGCGTCAGCGTTGCCACCACCTTCCGGGAAGAGCTGAAGAAGGCGGGCGTAATCTTCCTCTCCATCAGCGAGGCGATCCGCGAATATCCCGAGATCGTGAAGAAGTGGCTCGGCAAGGTCGTGCCGCAGCATGACAATTATTTCGCCGCCCTCAATTGCGCGGTCTTTTCCGACGGCACCTTCGTCTACATTCCCGAAGGGGTGCGCTGCCCGATGGAGCTTTCAACCTATTTCCGCATCAATGCGGAGAATACGGGGCAGTTCGAACGCACGCTGATCGTGGCCGACAAGGGCGCTTACGTCTCCTATCTGGAAGGCTGCACTGCCCCCCAGCGCGACGAGAACCAGCTCCACGCCGCGGTGGTGGAACTGGTCGCGCTCGACGATGCGGAGATCAAATATTCCACCGTCCAGAACTGGTATCCGGGCGATGCGCAGGGCAAGGGCGGGATCTATAATTTCGTCACCAAGCGGGCGCTGTGCCAGGGCAAGCGCAGCAAGGTCAGCTGGACGCAGGTGGAAACCGGCAGCGCGATCACCTGGAAATATCCCAGCTGCGTGCTGAATGGCGAGGATTCGGTGGGCGAGTTCTACTCCGTCGCCGTCACCAACAATCACCAGCAGGCCGATACCGGGACCAAGATGATCCACAACGGCGCACGCAGCCGTTCGACCATTATCTCCAAGGGCATCAGCGCGGGCAAATCGAACAATACCTATCGCGGGCTGGTGCGCGTGGGCGCCAATGCCGATGGGGTGCGCAATTTCACCCAGTGCGACAGCCTGCTGCTGGGCGACAAATGCGGCGCTCACACCGTGCCTTATATCGAAGTGAAGAATCCTTCCGCCCAGATCGAGCATGAGGCGACGACCAGCAAGATCAGCGACGATCAGCTGTTCTACGCCATGCAGCGCGGGCTGGGCCAGGAAGAGGCAGTTGCCCTGATCGTGAACGGCTTTGCGCGCGAAGTGCTGCAGCAATTGCCGATGGAATTCGCCGTGGAGGCCCAGAAGCTCCTCGGCATCAGTCTTGAAGGAAGTGTGGGATGACAGCCGTTCGACCCAAATTGTCGCTTGGCGGTGGGCGCGATGCCGAACCGGCCGCGGGCGCCGACAAGACCCGCGCCTGGAAGGTCTCGCCTGCTCGCGCGGCGGCGCTGAAAGATCGCGCGCGCAACATGCGGCTCAATCCCACTCCCGCGCAGGAACTGCTGTGGGACCGGATCAAGGACAAGCGGATCGACTTTTCCTTCACCCGCGAAGTGGTGATGGGCTCCGCCATTGTCGATTTCGCCTGCCGCACGCGCTGGCTGGTGGTGGAAACAGGCGGCACCGAAGGCCCGGATGCGACTTTGGCCGAACTCTCCGACCGCAAGCTCACCGAAGTGGGCGTGCGCGTGCTGCGCTTTTCGGATCAGCAGGTGCTGGAAGATATCGACACGGTGGTCGAAGCGATCCGCGAGGAACTGAACAAGCCGTTCGAGAAGCCGAACACCGCGCGCGCGCCGCGCCGCGCCCGTCCGGAATATTGAGAAGATGATGCTTAAGATCGAAAACCTCCACGCCGAAATCGACGGCAAGCAGATCCTCAACGGGCTCACCCTGGAAGTGGGCGCGGGCGAGGTGCATGCGATCATGGGCCCCAATGGCGCGGGCAAGTCCACGCTGGGCTATGTGCTGGGCGGGCGTCCCGGCTATGAAGTCACGCAAGGTTCCGTGACCTTCAAGGGGCAGGATCTGCTGGCGCTGGAACCGCACGAGCGGGCCGCTGCCGGCATGTTCCTGGGCTTCCAGTACCCGGTCGAGATTCCCGGCGTCAGCTTCGCCCAGTTTCTGCGTGAGGCCGTGAACGCCCAGCGCAAGAGCCGGGGGGAAGAGGCGCTTTCGGGCGGTGAGTTTCTGAAGCTCGCGCGCGAGAAGGCCGGGCTGCTCAAGCTCGACATGGATATGCTCAAGCGGCCGGTGAATGTCGGCTTTTCCGGCGGTGAGAAGAAGCGCGCCGAGATGGTCCAGATGGGCATTCTCGACCCCGCCTTCGCCGTACTGGACGAGACCGACAGCGGACTCGACATCGATGCATTGCGTGTAGTTGGCGAAGGTATCAACGCGATCATGCGCGCGCCCGACAAGGCCGTGCTGCTGATCACCCATTACCAGCGCCTGCTCGATTACGTGAAGCCGGACGTCGTGCATGTGCTCGCCAGGGGCCGGATCGTGAAGAGCGGCGGGCCGGAACTGGCGCTCGAGCTCGAAGAGCAGGGCTATGAGGCGGTTGCGTGAGCGATCTAGCAACCCTTCCCACCACGCGTGACGAGGATTGGCGCTATGCCGATCCCGACTGGCTGGCCGCCGCCGACCCGGTGGCGCTCAGTCAGTGGCGCGAGCTTGAGGTTCCGGCGGGCGGTGCGATCAGCGAAAGGCGCGAGATCGCGCCGGGTGTGGAGCGGCTGCGCGTCCATGTCGGGCGGGATGCCAGCTTCGCCCTGTTCTGCATCAATGCCGCCGGCCCCTATGCCCGCGCCGAAGTGGAAGTGACGCTGGAAGAAGGCGCGCATTTCGAATTCGGCGGCGTCACCATCGGCGGCGGCGATGCCCGTCAGGAATTCGTCACCCGCGTGATCCACGCCCAGCCGCGCGCGACCAGCAACCAGACCATCCGCGCGGTGCAATGGGGCCGTTCGACCGGCAATTTCCTCGGCCGGATCGAAGTCGTGCGCGATGCGCAGAAGACCGATGCGGCGCAGAATTTCCGTGCGATGCTGCTGGAAAAGGGCGCCACCGCCAATGCCAAGCCCGAGCTGGAGATTTTCGCTGACGATGTGAAATGCGCTCATGGCGCGGCCATCGGCGCGCTGGACCAGACGGCGGCCTTCTATATGGCGGCACGCGGCATTCCGCCCGAAACGGCACGCAAGCTGCTGATCCGCGCTTTCGTGGCCGATGCCTTCGCCGCGATCGAGGATGCCGATGCGCGTGACGATATGCTCGAAAAGGCGCTGGCCGCCTTGGGCGCCGCTCTGGGGGAGGAGGCGCTGTGAGCACCGAAACCCTCACCCGCAAGGCGGATTTCCCCGGCTTGGCGAACGCTGATGGCGGCGAATGGCACTATCTCGATACGGCAGCCACGGCGCAGAAGCCGCTGGCAGTGATTGAGGCAGTCAGCCGCGCGCTGGGGCAGGATTATGCCACCGTCCACCGGGGGGTCTATGCCCGCTCGGCCGAGATGACGGTCGCCTTCGAAGAAGCACGGCGCAAGGTGGCGCGGTTCATCGGCGGGCAGGAGGACGAGATCGTCTTCACTCGCGGCGCGACCGAGGCGATCAATCTGGTGGCCGCCACATGGGGCGCGGTGAACCTCAAGGCGGGTGACCGCATCCTGCTTTCCACGCTGGAGCATCATTCCAACATCGTGCCCTGGCAACTGGTGGCGCAGCGCACCGGCGTGGCGATCGATGTCTGCCCGCTGACCGAGGACGGCCGGATCGATCTGGACGCGGCGGAAGCGATGCTGACGCCCGCGCACAGGCTGGTGGCCTTCGCCCATGTCTCCAACGTGCTCGGTTCCGAGCTGGATGCGGCGCGGGCGGTGAATCTTGCCCATGCGGTGGGCGCCAAGATACTGCTCGACGGGTGCCAGGCCGTGCCGCGGCTCAAGGTCGATGTCGAGGCGCTGGGCTGCGATTTCTATGCCTTCTCGGCCCACAAGCTCTATGGCCCGACGGGCATTGGCGCGCTGTGGGCGCGGCATGAGATATTGGCCAAAATGCCCCCCTATCAGGGAGGCGGCGCGATGATCGACCGGGTGACTTTCGAACGCACTACCTACGCCCCCGCCCCGCAGCGCTTCGAGGCCGGAACCCCCGCCATCGTCGAGGCGATCGGCTTCGGCGCGGCGGTGGATTATCTTTCCGCCATCGGGCTCGACACTGCCGAACAGCATGAGCGCGAGCTGGTGGCGAAACTGCGCGGCGAATTGCGTGCGATGAACGATGTCACCCTGTTTGGCCCCGAACAGTCAGCTGGCATCGTCAGCTTCGCGCTCGACGGCATTCACCCGCACGATCTCGGCACGATCCTCGATGAGGCGAATGTCGCGATCCGGGCGGGCCATCATTGCGCCCAGCCCCTGATGGATCATCTGGGCGTGTCCGCCACCGCGCGGGCCAGCTTCGGGCTTTACAGTGACGAAAGCGATATTGCGGCTTTGCTGGCCGGTATCGAACGGACCAAGAGGATTTTCGGATGAGCGAGGAAGCGGACAAGGGCTTCACCGTGGAAGAAGTTGCCAGCGTGGAAACGCCGCCCCGCGCGCGCGTGGACGTGGAGAACACGCCGGATGAAGTGCCTGTAGAGAATGCGGCCGACAAGCTGGAACGCAAGCGCGACTATCTGGAAGGCTTCCTGGCGCAGAAGCCGGAAGCAGCCAGCGCTGGCGAGCCGGGCGGTGCGCTTTACGAATCGGTGGTGGGTGCGCTCAAGGATATTTACGATCCGGAAATTCCGGTGAACATCTACGACCTCGGCCTGATCTATGGTGTGGACGTTTCGCAAGATGGCGACGCCGTGGTGACCATGACCTTGACCACTCCGCATTGCCCGGTGGCCGAAAGCATGCCGGGCGAAGTGGAACTGCGCGTAAGTGCCGTGCCGGGCATTCGCGATGCCGAAGTGAATCTGGTGTGGGACCCGCCATGGGACCCGGCCAAGATGAGCGACGAGGCCCGGCTGGAGCTTGGAATGCTATGACGACCGAGACGAAGACCCGCCAGCGCCCCGCCGCCGTGCTGCTGACGCCCGGCGCCGAAGCACGGATTGCCGAACTGATGCGCAACGCGCCCGAAGGCGCCATCGGCGTGAAGCTGTCCACCCCGCGCCGGGGTTGTTCGGGCCTTGCCTATTCGGTCGACTATGTGAACGAGGCCGCCCCCTTCGACGAGCGGATCGAGACCCCGGGCGGCATCTTCTTCATCGACGGGGCCAGCGTGCTCTATCTCGTCGGTTCGACCATGGACTGGAAGGAAGACGATTTCTCCGCCGGCTTCGTGTTCGACAATCCGAACGCCAAGGGTTCCTGCGGTTGCGGGGAAAGCTTCACGGTCTGAACCGGCTGCCTGTCAGCCGCCGAGTTCTTCCTCGATGAAGTCCAGCAGCGCACGGTCCAGTTCGTCGAGCTGGCCATTCGCGTCGATCTGGGCGTCGAGCCAGCCCTGTTCGCCCTGATCGATACGGCGGGCCGCCGCCACCTGTTCGTCATGGCCCGGCTCCGCTTCCTTGCGACCGAACACTGCGCCAAAGGCATTGGGCATGCTGCGTACCATGCGGCCGAAGAAACGGCCCGTGCTCGCCCGGTTGTCGGCGATGAAGGCTTCCAGCTCTCTGGCCCGCGCATGGTCGAGCTGGGCATTGCGGCTTGAAAAGCCCATCAGGTAATTGCCCACGCCCTGCACGAACAGGCGCTTCCATTCTGGGGAATTGTCCTTCCCCAGGGCAGCGTCCTTGAGGCGGAAGAGCATTTCGGCATCATGGCGGCTGGCAGAGGCCGCGCCCAATCCGCCGCTGGAGAAGATGATCCGGCGCAGCAGGCGGCATTCCGCATCGGTGATATGCTGGTCCGACAGTTGCCCGCCGTCGCGGGTGGGGCCGGTGCCCAGCAGCACGGCATGTTCTATTTGCCGTAAGGCATAGTGCTTCAGGCTGTCGGGCACATTGATGGCGCGTTCCATCACCCGCACCAGCAGTTCCAGCTCGGCCATGCTTTCCAGCCGCCCGTCCTTGTCGAGCGCCTCGATCAGCCAGTTGGCCTCACCCTCGTCGACATAGCCTTTGGGCGGCGTGCCGTTGACGACGAATTCGCTCAGGGCCTCGACGAAGAAATCCACCCATTCCGGGCGCGGTTCGGCCAATTGGCGATTGAGCGCGAAGATCGCTTCTGCCTCGTGCAGGCTTATGTCGCCGCTTTCCCAGCCTAGCCGCCGCAGCGCGAGGATATCTTCCGGCGTAACCTTGCCGTCTTCCGCCACCTGGGCGGCAAGATTGCTGAACTGGACGCTCATTGTGTCTGGCCCCTCTTCTGGTCGGGGCATTATGTCGTAACAGGCTTAATTACGGGTTACTTTCGCCCTTCACCGCTTGCGCAGGGCCTCCACGCAGGCTGCACGGTCCACATCCTGTCCGTCGCTCCCGCGCCTTGCGTCCACATGGGTGGCCACCGGATCGCCGCCTTCCCGGGGCGGATAGAGATAGATATCCAGCACGCAGGCCCCGCCGCTGAATTGCAGCTTGCGGACATCGCCTTCGCGTACATCCAGCCGCGGCTGGCCGAACTGGCGCGTCAGGGCGGCTGAGTTGGCGCCGATCACGCTTTCCAGCCCCGGGAGATGCATCACTTGCGGTTCCGGGCGTGGGCGAGGCACGACTTCATATTTCACTGGCGGGCGCGTGTCCTTCTCCACCGGGGGCAGCGGCCTCGTGCGCGGGTGGGGGGACTGGCCGCCGCAAGCGGACAGCAGCAGCGCCATAGTGGAAAGCAGCGCAATCGCTGCGTGGTTACGCCGGACCATTGTCAGCCCCCTTCCTGCCATGGACGAGATGGGCGGCGCTTGCCGCGCCCAGCACGGGGGCGAGGAAATTGGCGAAAGGTATCGCCAGCAGTGCGGCAGTCGCCCCGCCCAGCATGAAGCGCTGCCCCGCTGTCAGTGGAGTGGGCGCGCCTTCGGCATGGCGGTGGCGCAGCCACACCATGTCGGACAGCTCGCGGCCCAGCAGCACGGCGTTGACCAGCCAGAACAGCAGTGCTGTTCCCACTCCGGTCACCAGCAGGGCAAGGGCGAAGGGCAGCACGATCAGATTGGCGATCAGCGCCCGGCCCATTGCGGCAAGGCTGGTGGTGAATTGCTCCTTCAGCGGCAGGTCACGCGCGCGGGCGGCGGCATCGGGATAATAGCGCGCCTCCACTGCCAGCACGGCCTCATCCGCATAGAAGGAGATCACGCCCATCGCGATCACGCGCCACAGCACCCATCCCGCGATCAGGGTAATGGCGAAGGACACCACCCCGCGCACGCCGCTGGCGCCGGTGAATGCCTCGTCCTGCAGTCCGGCCCAGGCCAGCAGCCAGTCGAGCGCGATCCAGCCTGCCCAGCCGAGAACGACGAACAGGATCAGGCTCACGCCCACTGTCTTGGCCAGCAGGCGCAGGATGCGCGGATCGGTCAATTGCGCCAGCGCGCGCAGCATTGCGGAAAAGACGGCACCCATCGGGCTTGCGATTGCGCGCCGGGCGCGGCAAGTCAACGGCGCCCTGTCAGCTGTCGCATCGTAAGCGATGCCGTATCCGGCAGGGCGAGTGCTAATTCGGACGAAGGATTCCCATGACCAAGCCCCGCTATGACGTGATCGCTATCGGCAATGCGATCGTCGACGTGATGTCCCCTTGCGAGGAGGAACTGATCGTCGAGCTGGGAATGGCCCGCGGGGGGATGACCCTGATCGATACAGACCGCGCGAAGGAACTTTACGACGCGATGGGCCCCGCGCGGGAGATTTCCGGCGGTTCGGCGGCCAATACGCTGGCGGGTCTTTCGGCGCTGGGGCTGCAATGCGCCTTTATCGGCCAGGTGGCGGACGATCAGCTGGGCGAAGTTTTCACGCATGACATTCGCGCCGTGGGGATCGATTTCGATGTGGCGCCGCGTGCCGGCGATCCGCCAACGGGTCGTTGCCTGATCTTCGTGACGCCCGATGGCCAGCGCACGATGAACACTTTCCTCGGCGCGTCGCATTATCTTCCGCGCGAATCGCTGAATGTCGAGGCGGTGGCCGATGCCGCCATCCTCTATCTCGAAGGCTATATGTGGGACCCGGCAGAGCCGCGCGCGGTGATGCGCCAGGCGATCGAGGCGGCCAAGGCGGCCGGGCGCAAAGTGGCCTTCACCCTGTCCGAAGTCTTCGTGATCGATATGCATGGCGATGATTTCCAGGCGCTGATCGACGATGGGCTGATCGACATTCTTTTCGCCAACCACCACGAACTCGCCGCGCTGACCGGGGAGGACGATCTGGAAGCCGGCATCGCCGCGCTTTCGCCCAAAGTGCCGCTGCTGGTCGTGACCCGCAGTTCGGATGGCGCACTGGCGATTGCCGGAGATGAGAGGGCCGAAGTTAAGGCGGAACCGATCGCCGAAGTGGTCGACACCACCGGCGCTGGCGATCTGTTCGCGGCGGGCTTCCTTTCAGGCCATGTGCGCGGCGAAAGCCTGACCCGCAGTCTTGAAATGGGCGCGGTCGCAGCGGCGGAGATCATCTCGCATTATGGCGCGCGGCCGGAAGCGGACCTTGCCGAAATGATGAAAAAACGTTTCGGTTAGAGGTGTTTACCGCACCCTTCGGGGTGCAGAATGGATTGCTGCTTCGTCATTGCGAGGACCATCAGGCCCTTGCAATGACGAGAGGATATTCCTTCAGCCCAGCCGCTCGCGCGCTGCTTCGCGCGCCACTTCGCGATAGCCGATATCGTGGCGATAGAAGCCGCTGGGGAAGTCGATCGCGGTCACCGCGCGATAGGCGGCGGATTGCGCTTCGCTCACCGTGTCGCCCAGCGCCGTGACATTGAGCACGCGCCCGCCATTGGCCACCAGATTGCCCTCGGCATCCAGCGCGGTGCCTGCATGGAACACCTTGGCCCCGCCCGCTTCGGCCGCTTCGATCTTGCCGATCGCCCCGCCCTTTTCCGGCGTGTCGGGATAGCCCTTAGCGGCCATCACCACGGTCAGCGCCTTGCGCGGCGAAAGCTTCGCCTGTTCCATCGCGCCGAGCCGGTTTTCGGCGCAGGCCAGCAGCAGATCGCCCAGATCCGCTTCGAGCCGCAGCATCAGCACCTGGCATTCGGGATCGCCGAAGCGGCAATTATATTCGATCAGCTTCGGCCCCTCGGGCGTCAGCATCAGCCCGGCATAAAGCACGCCGGAATAGGGTGTGCCTTCATCGGCCATGGTCTTGACCGTGGGGGCAATGATCCGTTCGATCACTTCGCCGCGCAAAATGGCGTTGAGCACGGGCGCGGGGCTGTAGGCGCCCATGCCGCCGGTATTCGGCCCGGTATCGCCATCGCCCACGCGCTTGTGATCCTGCGCCGATCCGATCGACATGATCGATGCGCCGTCGGTCAGGACGAAGAAGCTCGCTTCCTCGCCGGTCAGGAATTCCTCGATCACCACTTCCGCGCCCGCTTCGCCAAAGGCGCCGCCGAACATATCGGCCAGGGCCTCTTCCGCCGTCGCACGGTCATCGGCGATCACCACGCCCTTGCCTGCGGCAAGGCCATCGGCCTTCAGCACATAAGGCGGCTTGAAGCGGCCCAGCGCGGCCAGTGCCTCGTCCAGCGATTTCGTGCGCACATAACCCGCCGTGGGGATGCCCGCACGCTCGCACAGATCCTTGGTGAAGCCCTTGCTGCCCTCCAGCTGTGCGGCGGCCTTGTTCGGCCCGAACACGGCAATGCCTTCGCCGCGCAGGCTGTCGGCCAGACCGTCCACCAGCGGTGCTTCGGGCCCGATCACCACCAGGCCGATGCTTTTTTCTTCGCAGGTTGCGATCACTGCGGCATGGTCCGTCACATCGAGCGAAAGCAGCGAAGCATATTGTGCGATGCCAGGATTGCCGGGCGCGGCATAAAGCGTGCCCCCTTCCGAAGCGATCAGGCGGGATTGCGCCAGCTTCCAAGCCAGAGCATGTTCGCGTCCACCCGATCCCAGCAAGAGGATATTCATGTCCGGCCCTTCATTCATTAACGACGATATTCAGGCCGGTCTCGTAGCGCGCGGCAACCCCGGGGACAACGCCGAGCCGCTTTCCATCACCGAGATTTCGGCCCGGTTGAAGCGTGTAGTGGAAGATCGCTTCGGCTTCGTGCGCCTGCGCGGCGAACTTTCGGGCGTGAAGCTGGCGGCATCCGGCCACCTCTATTGCCGCCTCAAGGATGAGAACGCCCAGATCGACGCGGTGATGTGGCGCGGCAGCGTGCAGCGGCTGGCCTTCCGCCCGGAAGACGGGATCGAGGTGGTCGCCAGCGGCAAGCTCACCACCTATGCGGGCCGGTCTTCCTACCAGATCGTGATCGAGAGCATGGAGATTGCAGGCGAGGGCGCCCTGCTGGCCCTGCTGGAGAAGACCAAGGCCCGGCTGGAGGCCGAAGGGCTGTTCCGGCCGGAACGCAAGCGCCCCCTGCCCTTCCTGCCGCGCACGATCGCTGTGGTGACATCGCCCACCGGTGCGGTGATTCGCGATATCCTCCACCGCCTGGCGGACCGTTTCCCCAGTCATGTGCTGGTCTGGCCGGTGCTGGTGCAGGGGCAGGGTTCGGCCGAGCAGGTGGCGGCGGCGATTCGCGGCTTTTCGGCAATCGAGCCTGGTGGCCCCATTCCCCGGCCGGATGTGGTGATCGTGGCGCGCGGTGGCGGTTCGATCGAGGATCTGTGGAGCTTCAACGAAGAGATCGTCGTACGCGCTATCGCGGATTGTTCGATCCCGGTGATTTCCGCCGTCGGCCATGAAACCGACACCACCCTGGCCGATTTCGCGGCAGACCGGCGCGCGCCCACGCCCACGGCGGCGGCGGAGATGGCCGTGCCGGTGCGCGCGGAACTGGCCGCCACGCTGGACGAACTCGCCCTACGCAAGCGCCGCGCGATTCTGCGCCCCGTCTCCCTGGGTCGCGAAAGGCTGGAAGCGCGCGTCGCCCGCCTGCCCCGGCCAGAAGTGCTGGTGGCGCAGGCCGCCCAGCGGCTCGACGATCTGGGCGAAAGGCTCCGGCGCGGTCTGGCGGATCGTGCCCGGCAGGCGGATAGCCAGCTGCAGCTGGCCTCGGTGCGGCTTACTCCGGCTCTGCTCACCCGCCCGATTGCCCATCGGCACGAACGGCTGGCCGCACTGGAGCGTCTGCGCCTTCAACTGGACCCTCGGGCCCCGTTAAGGCGCGGTTATGTTCTTGTGAGCGATGCGTCTGGCCGTGTTGTGAAGACTGCCGCCGATGCCGGCCAGCAGCCCGTTCTCACTCTGGAATTCGAGGACGGGAAGCTGGCAGTCTCGACCGGCGGCACCCCTGCCCCTGCGGCGAGACGCCCGGCAAAACCGGGCAAATCCGGCCCTGAGGGACAGGCGGAATTGTTCTGACGGCTCAGGATTGCTAGGGACATGTCTATGCTGATGTCATCGAGCGGTAGCCCCGCCTCTCTCATTTATGGCCCCAACGGCTTTCGCGTCGCCAAGCCGGGCAAGTTCGTGCTCTGCGCCGTCACTGGCGAGGAAGTTCCGCTAGAGACGCTCCGTTACTGGAGTGTGGAGCGGCAGGAAGCCTATGCCAGCCCGGAAATAGCGACGCGCCGCTTGCTGGGTCAGGCGTGATCGCAGGCCGCGCCACCCGTTTTCTACCCCCAATTGTCCTGTCAGCGTTCCTCCTGCTGTCAGGCTGTCAGGCCGACGGGCCCGAGCCGCAAGCTGCCGCGGCGCCTCTCCAACAGGCGCCTGTGCCTCTTCCGGCACCCGTGGTGACCGAGCAGCCCGTTGTGCAGCTTCTGCCCGCATCCATCGAATATGGCGGGGAGCTTATCCAAGGTGGCTGGATACGCGGTACTGTGCCTGCCAACACCATCGAGGCTACACTGGACGGCAAGCCATTCCCCTTTGCGGCGGACGGCTCCTTCTTCGCCGCGTTCGATCGGGATGCAGGTAGCAGCGCAAAACTTGCGGCACGGCTTTCCGATGGTCGATCGATTGCGAGGGAAATCGCCGTTGCGCCCCGCAAATGGGATATCGAACATATCAATGCCGCGCGCAGACCCGGTGGGGCGAGCGCCGATTTCATGAAAATTCGTGAGCCCGAGCTTGCCCAGATTGCCGCGGCGAGAGAAATTCGCTCGGACGCGCAAGGCTGGCGGCAAAGCTTCATCTGGCCAGCCAAGGGGCGTATTTCCGGCCGCTTCGGTTCGCAGCGCATCTATCGCGGCGAGCCGGGAAGTTATCATTCCGGCCTCGACATATCGACTGGCACCAGCGGCACGCCTTTCGTCGCCCCGGCGGATGGCGTGGTGATTCTCGCGGCGCAAACGCCTTTCAGTCTTGAAGGGCACCTGCTGATGATCGACCATGGGAACGGCCTCAACAGCGCTTTTCTTCATTGTTCCCAAATCGCGGTGAAACCGGGCGATCATGTAAAACAGGGGCAGGTGATCGGTCGTATCGGTATGAGCGGGCGTGCTACGGGCCCCCATCTGCACTGGAGCCTCAAATGGCTCGATGCACGGCTGGATCCGCTGCTTTTCCTCGGCCCGATGTCCTAGCGGCCCCCAGGCACCATGCGCCGGCTATGCCGCATTCTCCTTGCCCTGATTCTCGCGCTGGGCCTTGCGCCGGGTATCGTCTGGCGCAGCGAACCGCCGTTGCCGGACTACAGCCAGAGCGTTACCTTTGTGCGCCTGCCACTCCCCACGGGCGATGCGTTACGGATCGGCGGCACGGGCAGCCCGGTTGTCACGGGTGCCTGGCGGATCGACAGCCCCAATTCGCAATTCGGGTCCTATTCCGCCTTGCTTCTGATGAACGGCGGCAGCTTCCTGGCGTTCAGCGATCAAGGTGGCTTCCTGCGTGCACCGCTGCCAGGCCTGCGCGGCAAGGTCGAGATCGGCCATGCCCTGCCGGGCGCAGGGGAATTCAAGCAGATGCAGGATATCGAATCGGCCACCCGTGATTCCGCCAGCGGGCGAATCTGGCTGGGGCTGGAAGGCCGTAATGCAATCGTCAGGCTGGAAAGGGATCTTTCAACCGCGCTGATCGTCCAGCCGCCCCAGATGCGGCGGTGGCGGGCCAATGGTGGGCCGGAATCATTGCTGCGCCTGCGTGACGGGCGCTTCCTGACACTGGCCGAATCCCCTCCTGCCTGGGGCGAAAAGGGCAGTCCTGGCCTGCTCTTTGCCGGCGATCCGGTGGCGGGCGCAGAAGCCGAGCAGTTCCTTTTTGAGCCGCCGGAAGGCTATCTTCCCACCGATATCAAGCAATTGCCCGACGGCCGGGTGCTGATCCTGCTCCGCGCCATCGGCATTCTGCCGCCGCGTTTCACAGCCAGGCTGGTGCTGGCCGATCCGGAGGAGATTCGGCCCGGCCAACTGTGGCCGTGGCGTGCTGTGGGGACGATCGATTACCCCCTGCCGCTGGACAATTTTGAAGGGCTGGAAGTGACGGGCGGCAAGGATGGTGGCCCGCTTACGCTGTGGATCATCTCCGATGACAATGCCAGCAAGCTGCTGCAGCGCACCGTTCTGCTGCGACTGTCGTGGCATGCGCCGCCACGTTGAGGGTGAGCAGACGCGCGAAAAAGCGCGCGGGTTTGCCGCGCGCTCTTGCGATCTGGGTGATCGGGCAGGCCCCGAAGGGCCGAGGGATCAGGCGGCTACCTGAACCTTCTTCAGCTCGCGCTTCACCTTGAGGGCGCGCGGGCTCAGCTTTTCATCCGAGGTCTTGAGCAGCCAATTGTCGAGGCCGCCATTGTGCTCGACCGAACGCAAGCCATGCGTCGAAACGCGGAACTTGTAGCTGCGATCCAGCTTTTCGCTCAGCAGCGTGACGTTCTGCAGGTTAGGCAGGAAGACGCGCTTGGTCTTGTTGTTGGCGTGGCTCACATTGTGGCCAACCTGGCGGCCCTTGCCGGTCAGTTCGCAGATGCGCGACATGGTTCTCTCTCGTTCGAATAACTATCGGGTTGTCCCGGAAAGCGGCGCGCATAGCGGGCAAGGTCCGAATCGTCAAGCAATCCCGGGCCTTGGTTGCGCCTTAGTTGCCGTACCGCTTCTGCCGCGCTAGCCGGAATGCATGACCAGATGGCCGCTTCCCGAACCGATGGCCCGTGCCCTTGCTCTGGCGCGCGAAGGGGCGGTGGCGGGGGAAGTGCCTATCGGCGCGGTGATCGTCAAGGATGGGCGCGTGATTGCCGAGGCGCATAATGCGCCACGCACTCTTAAAGACCCCACTGCCCATGCCGAGGTGCTGGCGATTCGCCGGGCGAGCGAAGCCTTGGGGGCTGAGCGGCTGGAAGGCTGCGAATTGTGGGTCACGCTGGAGCCCTGCCCGATGTGCGCGGGCGCAATTTCGCACGCGCGAATCGCCCGGCTCTACTACGCAGCGCCCGATCCCAAGGGCGGTGCGGTGGAGCATGGCGCGCGGGTGTTCGAACACAAGCAGTGCCTGCACAGGCCGGAAGTCTATTCGGGCATGGGGGAGGAGGACGCTGCCGGGCTGCTGAGGGAGTTTTTCGCTGCGCGGCGGTGACTAAAGCCTACAATCCTCGCCAAATTTTGGCTGGTGTCCCGTCCGCCGGGCCAAATTGCGCCTTCGTGCAGCGCGCGGGGCGGAAGGTCTTGCCGTAGCAGAGGCGGATTTCCTCCAGCCAACCACGCTTGCTCAGTCGCACGCCCACCATGTCGGGCGTGAAGGCGGGGAAGGCATCGGCCATTGCCTGACGAATCATGCCTGCGCTCAGCTCCTCCTGGCGGGAGAGCCGGTCAAGATCGGGTAGGGTGAGCGAATTCCACAATATGCGGGCGGCCTTGAAATAGGCTTCCGGGCGCCTGGTCATGCAGGCGCCGTGCTTGGCCCATTCATGGGCGAGGAGTGCGGCCGATGGCGTCATGCATAGGTTCTGACGCGCGATCTGCGGCGTCACCTGACGTGTGGTGGGGCACCATTGCGGCCAGTCGCTACCCTTGCCTTCCGGCCATAGCCCGTGGAGCACCAGCCCGAAGCGTCCATTCTTGCCCGCGCATTGGAAATGGTCAGCCGCATTTGTCTTGCGGGTGCGGCAATATTCGGGGGACCAGCTGAGCCCGAGCGTATAATGGGTCGCCGCTATTCGCCGAACCGGGCCGTCGGGTATCGGTTTGGGAATGGCGAGCGGTGCATTGGGGACATGGCATTGATAGGCCTGGGCTAAGGCCGCCGACGGAAAGGCGGCCAGAACAGCCGCTGCCATTATGGCCGCCGGCCTATTCGAACGTGGCCGCATCAATGCCCTTTCGCCGCGAGAACCAGCTGCGCGCGGATGCCGTGAAGAGTAGCGCGACAGCGATTGGTTTCAACGCAGTGCTGGCCATCCAGAGCGGCGACAGACTTCCGCCCTCGCGTAGAGTGACAATCGCACCTGGAATGCTCGCCAGTCCGCCCAATGCGATAAGGGTCACGAACCAGCGGGCGAAATTGGCCCTCAGAAACCAGATCAGGGCAATCGGAATCAGCGCGATTGAAAGGCGCGCGGAGAGGATGACGATCACCCTGTCCTGATCGGAGGCCATCACGGGAAGCAGGCTGGCAAGAAAGCGAGGCTGCGTGTCCAGATTGAGCAGTCCGTCGATATAGGCGCACAGGGCCTGTGCGAAGAACAGCGCCGCGAAAAGCCGGATCGAGGCTGGGCGGACGGCTTTCATAAGGGTGTGAAGTCGAGCCCGACATCGGCAGCCGGTGCGCTCTGCGTCAGGCGGCCGACCGAGACGTAATCCACTCCGCTCGCGGCGATGGCGCCGATGGTCTGCAACGTGACGCCGCCCGAAGCCTCGGTCGCGGCGCGGCCGGCGACGATGGCAACGGCCTCGCGTAGAGTTGCCGGGTTCATATTGTCGAGCAGCAGATGGCTCGCCCCTGCGGCAAGCGCCGGTTCGATCTGGTCGATCCGGTCAACTTCGCAGATGATGTCCCTCACCCCGGCCTCGCGCGCGCGGCGCACGGCCTCGCCCACGTCGCCCGCGACGAGGACATGGTTGTCCTTGATCATCGCCGCATCCCACAGGCCCATGCGGTGGTTCTGCGCCCCGCCCATGCGAGTGGCGTATTTTTCGATGTGGCGCAGGCCCGGAATGGTCTTGCGCGTATCGAGCAGCTTCGCCTTCGCATCGCCGATTGCGCGGACATAATCGCGAGTCATGGTGGCGATGCCGGAAAGGTGTTGCACCGTGTTGAGTGCGCTGCGCTCTGCCGTCAGCATCGCCCGGGCGTTGCCTGACAGGCGCATGATGTCCGACCCGGCGGGCACTTGCGCGCCCTCTTCGGCGAGAATCTCGATTTCCATTGCCGGGTCGAGCAGGCGGAAGAAGGCGGCGGCGATGGGCAGACCGGCGACGACGATGGCGTCGCGGCTGTCCATCACGCCGGAAAAGCGCGCCTCGGCCGGGATCACGCTCTCGGCAGTGACATCATGGCCGCCGCCGGGCAGGCCAATGCCCAGATCCTCGTCCAGAGTGGCGCGGACGAAGGCGGGAAGGTCGAAGCCGGGGAGAGTGAAACTGGTCATCCGCTCTCAATGAAACGGTCGCGAAGCGACCGCAAGGCCGAACGGTCGCCCGCAGCCATTCCCTTCCCCCGGATCTGCTCCGGGGAAGGGAATGGCTGCGAGGGCCAGGAGTGCGGACGCGTGTCCGCCAATCAAATCAGTGCACGAAGCGCGCCACCACGTCGCGATAGGAACGGCTGACCTTCACCTGCGCACCGCTTTCCAGCACCAGGAAGCATTCGCCATTGGTGTGGGGCTTTACCTGCCGGACCTTGTCGAGATTGACGATGGTGGAGCGATGCACGCGTTGGAAGGTGCGCGGGTCCAGCCGGCGTTCGAGATCCTTCATGGTTTCGCGAAGGATCAGCGAATTGTCGCCGGTATAGATGCACATATAGTCGCCCGCCGCCTCGATATGCTCGATCGAATCGACGTCCACGCGGAAAATCTGCCCGCGATCCTTGACGTTGATGAGCTTTTCATAGCGCGACGTGCCGTCTTCATCGTCCGACATCGCCTCGACCGCATCAGGCGCGACTTCGGCGAGTACGCCCTTGAGCTTTTCCGCCTCTTCAGCGGAACGCTTCTCGGCAAGGCGCGTGCGGACGCGTTCCATCGTATCGGCCAGCTTGTCGATATCGACCGGCTTCATCAGGTAGTTGACCGCATTTGCCTCAAAGGCGCGGATCGCGTGCTCCTGATAGGCAGTGACGAAGACGAACAGCGGCGGATCGATCTCCATTACGCCCTTCACAACCGAAAACCCGTCAAAGCCGGGCATCTGGATGTCGAGGAAGACGAGATCGGGCTTCTCGGTCTTGATCTTGCGGATCGCCTCGCGCCCATTGGCGCAAGTGTCGATTACTTCCACGTCGGAAAATTCCTGGAGCCGTAATTGCAGCCCCTGAATGGCGAGTTTTTCGTCATCGACGATGATGGTGCGAATGCTCATGCGCCAAGCCCCACTTCATGTTGGCTGGGACGATGGGTGCTTTGGGCGGTGTGGCCGGCCTGGGCCGGCTTGCTGTGCTGTTTCGGCAGGGCGGGGCTCTCCTCTTGCTCGGCAGCTTCGAATGGGATTTCAATCACCACTGTGAAGCCGCCTTGCGCCGGTGTGCGGGTTTCGAAGACATGATCGTCGCCATAGGCCTGTGCGAGCCGGTCCCTGATATTGGTGAGACCCACACCGGTTGACGAAACCATGCCCGCGCCACCCGCGCTGGTACCATGTAAGGTCGTCGCGCTGCGTGTGTTTTGCAATCCCGGACCGGTGTCGGCAACGGTGACGCGAAGCCTTTGCCCGATGAGCCGCGCCGAAATGCTGATCTTGGCCCCTTCCTCCTGCGGGGAGACGGCATATTTGATCGCATTCTCCACCAGGGGTTGGAGCAGCAGCGACGGCAGCATTGCGCGCCGGGCTGCATCGTCGATGCGGAATTCGGTGCGCAGCCGTTCTTCGAACCGCATCCGTTCGATATCCAGATAGAGCTTCAGCGTCTCCACTTCCTCTTCCACCGTCACCTTGCCGCCCGGTTCGTTCACCAGCGTGTGGCGCAGGAAGGCGGACAGGCGGGTGAGCATCGCATTGGCAGGCTCGGTCTGCTTCAGCAGCACCAGCGTGGAGATGGAATTGAGCGTGTTGAACAGGAAATGCGGATTGAGCTGATAGCGCAGCATGGCAAGCTGGGCGGATGTGGCCTGGAGCTGCATCTGGGCAAGCTCGTCAGCCTTTTCCTCCGCCTGCAGGAAATAGTTGATTGCATAATAGAGCGCGGACCATGCCCCCAGCAGGGTCATATCGATATAGAATACGCCCAGGAACAGCTGCGCGAAGCTGGCCTCGCTTGTCGGCCGGTATAGGCTGATCACCCAGGCGTCGATGAAACAGTAGAGGCACACTGCCACCCCGAGCGCCAAGGGGCTGAAGGTCCAGGTGATGACCGGGCGGCGGTTGATCAGCTGGCGATAGACAACCGACAGCAGCAGGCTGATCGAAAAGCCCGTTATGGCCGCGATCAGGATGATCACCAGGAAGTTGAGCGGCTGGGTATTGGCGAGCGCGGAGACCGAGCGGAATACGAATATGCCGCCCCAGCCCGCGAACTGGATACGCCAGAATGCCCGGTTCTTGTTCGCGAAGAACGGAGTAGGTTGGAAAGGCAGCACGGCCATGGTGTGGGCTTCTAGCCCAAAATTCGCCCGAACGTCAGAATGTTTTGCGCTGCCTCGTGCAAGGAGTAGTCCGGGCTGCGCAAGAGCGGCGCCGGGCCGGCCTCACTTGCCCTTGGATGCCCGGGCGATCGCTGCGGCCAGCGCATCGCGCGAGAGCGCGCCGGAATAAGCTTCTTCACCGATTACCCAGGCAGGTGTGCCGGTGAAGCCCACTGCTTCGGCGATGCGCTGGTTGTTCTGGATCTCCGTTTCATATTTGCCGCTGGCGATATCTGCCTTCGCTCGGGCGAGATCCACGCCCGCCTCACCGGCGGCGGCGTCTATCGTGGCGGGGGTAACGTGATCCTTTGAGAACATCGCCCTGTGGAACGCACCGTAGCGGCCCTGATCGGCGGCGGCGAGTGCCATGCGGGCGGCATCGTCGCTGTCGGGCGAGATGACCGCCTCTTCGCGGATCACCACCTTGAGGTCCTTGTGGGCGGCGATCAGCGCTTCGACTTCCGGCACGCTCAGCCGGCAATAGGGGCAGGCATAGTCGGAGAATTCGACCAGCACGATCTTGCCGTCCGGATTGCCCAGCACCGCGCCCGGATAGGGATTCTCCAGCGCGGCGCGCAGCGGAGCAAGCCGCGCCTGCATTTCCCGTTGCTGGAGGCGTTGCATTGCTTCGGGCAGGATTTCCGGATGATCGAGGATATAGTCATGCACGACCTTCTCGGTCGCCCCGCGCCCTGATCCAGTCGCCTGCCAGGCCCAGCCGCCCGCGAAACCCAGAAGGGCGGAGCCCAGGACAATCGCCAGTGCCGGAAAGATGCCGCCGAAGCGCGAGGAAGAAGCCATAGGCAAGAGCGCTACTTGCGCTTCTTCTGCCGTTCAAGCTCCGCTTTCGCGGTCATCGCGATATCTTGCGCGCGCAGCCAGTCAGAGGAGCCTTCCGGCAGGCCTTTTTCCGCAGCTTCCGCGCTGCGCATTGCATCGGCCATCTGCCCGCTCATCGATTGCTGTTCAGCACTGGCCAGCCTCGCGCGCGGCATGTCTCCCCGCGCGGCATAGACCACGCCGAGCTGGTACCAGGCGAAGGGATTGTAGCGATCCTTGGTCACGGCAGCTTTCAGCACCGCTTCGGCTTCCGCGTAATTCGTCGGTTCCTCGGTTGCGATCAGCGCGTGGCCGAAAGTAGTGGCGATCAGCGGGGCATTGCCTGTGAGGCGGGTGGCTTCCCGCAGCGGATCGATCGCGTCGCGCGGCCGGCCGGATTCCAGCAGGATCTGCCCTTCAAGCTCCAGGAAATAGGGATCCTCCGGATCGGCCTCAACCAGTGCTTTGGTTTCTGCAAGCGCCTTATCGACCTGCGCGTCCTTGTGATAGGCATAGGCCCGGGCATAGCGGGCAGGAATCCCTGTCATGGTGGCAGGATAGGCGCGCAAGGTGTCCTGAGGTTTGGCCAGATAGCCATAGAGTTTGGCCTTGGCCCGCTGGAAGCGTTCCTCAAGCCCGGCATCGCTTGGCTTGTTCCAGGCTGGATCGCGTTCATAATCGCGCTCCAGATTGGCGATGCGGTCCCCGGTCAGCGGGTGAGTGCGTGAGAAGGCGGCGTCATCATCCTGGCTGATGCCATAGCGGAACTCCAGATTCTGCAGCTTCTTGAAGAACTCGATCGAGCCGCGACCGGAAATGCCTGCCTTGGAGAGATATTCCACCCCCGCAGCGTCGGCAGAGCTTTCCTGGGCCCGGTTGAAGGCCAGATATTTGCCCATCGCTGCCTGCTGGCCCGCGGCAAGGATGCCCATGCCGGCTTCGCCAGCCCCCGCCGCGATTGCCGCCACGCCCAGCAGCAGCGAAACGATGGTGATGTTCGTCGCCTGCTGGATGCCTTCGGAGCTACGGATGATATGGCCACCAGTGATATGGCCCAGTTCGTGCGCCATCACGCCTTGCACTTCATTGGCCGAGTCGGCGGCGTTGATCAGGCCGCTATGGACATAGATGCGCTGTCCGCCTGCCACGAAGGCATTGATCGAATTATCCTGCAGCAGCACGATTTCCACCGCACCCTTGCCCAGGCCCGCGGCTTCGGCCAGCGGATCGACCATATCCTGTAGCAGCTTTTCGGTTTCGGCGTCTCTCAACACGGATTGCGCCGCAACTGGCTGCACGGCCAATTGCAGTGCCGCAATCAGGGCGACAAGGCGGGCCAGAATCCGGACGGGTGCACGCATCGCTTTCCTGCTATCGTTTGAGCGGCTGAACCAAGGCTGAAGCGCGTGCAGAATCGGACCTTTCTGCGAGGAAGGCAAGCACCCGGTCCTTGGTTGCGTGGCTGAGGTCGAAGGGTTTCGCGAGGCGCAGCAATATTCCTGCATGGCCTATGCCTTCGAGCACCCCCGGCTCGGTCGGCAGGCCGGCGGCAGTGAGAGCACGGGCAAGGGCGGCGGAATTACGCGGGCGCACGGTCGTATCGTCGCCGCCGGTTAGCAGCAGCATCGGCGGCGCATCGCGGCGCGCGAAATTGATCGGCTGGGTCTCGGCAGGGCGAGGCCAGCCTCCAAAAGCCTGCCGCGCAGCATCGGTTGTGAAGGGATAGAAATCATAGGGCCCCGCCAGGCCCACCACTCCCGCAATGGGATCGGAATTCATTCCCTGCCGGGCAAGCCATTGCGGATCGAGCGCAACCATGGCGGCATTATAGGCCCCGGCCGAATGGCCCATCAGCAGGATGCGGTTGGGATCGCCGCCATAGCGCGCCGCATTGGCATGGGCCCAGGCGACGGCTGCCGCCGTATCTTCCAGCATGGCAGGGAAGCGGCCCTTTGGCCCCAGCCTGTAGCCTGCCAGTATCACCACATAGCCCTGCGGGGCGAAGTTGCGGGCGATGAAGCCGTAATCGGCGGGATCGCCACTCTTCCAGCTGCCGCCATGGATGAACACCAGCACCGGCAATGGCTCGACGCTCTTGTTGGGATAGACAAACAACTGCTGGGCCGGGTCGGGCCCAAGGCTGAAATGCAGGCGATGGCGTGGATGGGTGAACCAGCCGTCGATCCGGTCGAGCGACGCGACAGATTGGGACTGGCGCGCCCAAAGATAGAAGCTGCCCAGTGCCAGGAGGATAAGCCCTGCCAGCAGCAGCATCGCGGGCACGCAGCCATGTCTGCGCCTTGTGCGCATCACGGGATTGCCGGACCCTGACTGGCGGCCGGGTGGGTGCGACGGATCATGCGGGCCCTGTTAGGCCCTCGCCGGATGGCGCGAAAGCCCCGCTTCAGCCGATCAGTGTCTTTGCGGCTTTCTCGAGCAGGGCGATGTCTTCGGAAATCTCGCCCAGCACTGTGACCTCGCCCGTGTCCATGCGGCGGATCATCACCAGGCCGAATTCATGGCCTTCGCCGGGAATGGCATCGAAACCCATCGGCTGCATCTTGCGCAATTTGCGGGCGATTCGCGCACGCGGTTCGCGGGTGACGGGGGTGGTGGGCTTGCCCGATTCCTCGCGGCGCAGTCGGCGCTCGGCCGCGACTACGCCTTTCAGGCCGCCGTCGGACGTCCGCAGGAAATCGCCCAGTGCGCCGCGTTCCAGGCCCAGGCGATGGGCATGGCTGAGCGCGGCGGCATATTCGGTGAGGCGTGTCTTGTCGTAATCCGCGCCGAACACCAGTTTCACCACCGGCGTCATCGGTGCGCGTTCCTGCATGGCAAGGCCGGAAGCTTCGAGCAGGTCGGTGAATTCGTCCGTCTCGGCTGCGGCCGCTAGCGAGAAATCATAGGCGCGCGAAATCGCGTCATATAGTGCAGCGCGCGAACGGTCTTCGCTCGAGAGCGCGACCTGGGCCAGCTCGCGGGCAGAAGCGAGCCAGTCGCCGAGGCCCATTTCGTTTTCGTTCATTGACGGCAGGGAAATGTCGCCAAGGGAGCTTTCTTCCTGTTCGCCATAGGGCATGGCCCCATTTGCGGGGGTAAGATCGAACGCATCCGCCCCGCCGAAATGCGGCATGGGCAGAGAGGATTCCTCCAGCGAAGGAATGCCGCCATGGAGGTTGAGGTTCACAACCCCATCGATGGCGGCTGCGGTCATGTCGGAAGTGGAGGCCGGGCCATCGGCCCAGTCGGCCATCGGCTGGTCAGCCATGCGCAGCGGGGCCGTCTCGGGTTCGTCTT
The DNA here is from genome assembly GCA_035497315.1 of Sphingomonadaceae bacterium. Taxonomy (GTDB): domain Bacteria; phylum Pseudomonadota; class Alphaproteobacteria; order Sphingomonadales; family Sphingomonadaceae; genus Andeanibacterium. The sequence goes on along the minus strand of DATJDU010000070.1, from coordinate 18,962 downwards.
CCAGTGCCTGATCGATTTCGAGCATCAGCTCGTCGGTCGTGCGCTGGTCGGCCATTTCCTTCCAGTTGATCACGCCATAGATGAAGTCGATCGTGTCATCGTCACTGGAGAAAGGCAGCAGGATGCCGCGATAGAGAATCGTCTGGCCCCGTTGATTGACGAATTCAGCCTCGAAGCCGATCGGCGCCTGGTTGGCCAGGATCTGCATGTAATGATCGGTGATGCGCGACAGCAGCGAGCGGGTGGGCACATCATCCAGATGCTCGATATCTCCGGTGGCGCCGCATTCCCCGGCCAGTTTGTTGCCCAGATAGGAAATGCCGGGATTTTCGACTCCCGCAGTAAAGTCCAGCAGCACGCTGTAAGGTCCGAAATCCGGTAGGGAATCGGGATCCAGATCATCGATCGCGGGGAAGTTGCGGTCTTCCAGCAGGCTCGCCCAATGATTGTAGGCGCGTACCTGCATCCGGCGCTCGTCCTGGCCGATCATGTCGGGCGGAGATACGCTGGCGGTATCGTCTTCCGCCGAATCATAGGCGTCACCATCGCCGATCAGGTCGGCGCGGTCGGAGAAATTCCCTCTCAGCGTGTCCATGGCCCAAAAGCCCCCGTTGCATCGTGTTGGGGGTGTTCTGGCGCGACATGGTAAACTTACCGTTAAGTTGTGCCAAACTTTGAGGGGAAGCGTATTTCGCCCCCAACGGCGCGGTTAATGGGTCGGGCCCTATACCGCAGGCTGAGCGTGGCCTTCGCCGATCTTGGGCATCGGTGCGATCACCCGCAGGACCAGCAGTGAGAGGATCAGCCACACGGCCGACGCGATCAGCGCGCTCTGCGTGCCCCAATAGTCGGACCAGGTGCCCCATGCGGCAGAGCCCAGGGCCATCCCGCCGAAGATCATAGACTGGAAGATCGAAAGGCTGCGGCCCAGAAGCTCGTCGGGGCTGCGCATCTGGATCGAAACGTTGAGGCTGGTCATGGCCGAGACATGGCCGCAGCCAGCCATGAAGGCCGCCGCCATGGCAACGGGCATGTTGGGCGCGACGGCTAGCAGTGCAACCGCCGCCGCGGCGACTACGCTTGCCGCGCTGACGATGGCTTCCGGGCCGAAGCGGCGGCGCGCACCCGCGATCCAGACGGCGGTGATAACCGAGCCGACCCCGAAAGCGCCGAACAACAGGCCGAAACCGATCTCGCTACCCTGCAGCTGCTCGCGTGCGACCAGCGGCAGTAGCGCCTGGAAACTGATGATCCCGATGCCGAAGGCCAGTGCCCGCATCAGCACCCGGCGTACCGGGCTGCTCGCCACCGCAAAGCGCAGGCCGGCGCCGATCGCGGCGGTCATCCGGTGGCGCTGGGCACGTATCGGCATGTCGGGCCGCCAGCGCAGCAGGATATAGACCAGCGCCAGATAGCTCAGCGCATTGATGGTGAAGGCTGTGGAGGGGCCCCAGATCGACAGCACTACCCCGCCAATGGCCGGGCCAACGCTACGCGCGGCATTATAGGCGACGGTGTTGAGCGAGATCGCCTGCGGCAGATCGCTGCGCGGCACCATCTGGCGTACCGATGCCTGCCAGGAAGGCCCGTTGAGCGCGAAGCCCACGCCGATTGCCATAGTGAAGAATAGCAGCGAATAGGGCCCGATCGCCTCCGCCCAGGCCAGTACCGCCAGAATCGCGGACAGCACCAGCATGCCGAGGTTGGCCGCCAGCATCACCTTGCGGCGATCGTAATTGTCCGCGATCACCCCGGCGAAGATGCCGAACATCAGCACCGGCACAGTGACGGATGCCTGCACCAGCGCCACCAGCAGGTGCGAATCGGTGAGTTCCGTCATAAGCCAGGCCGCAGCGGTCATCTGGATCATGCTGCCCAGCGCCGAGGCGAGATTGGCGAACCATATCCGGCGGAACACAGGCCAGCGGAATGGCGCGAACGGCGATTCTACCGAGATCGCCTTTGAAGGTTCGCCGAATTGAGTGCTGTCCATATCCGCCACGGCAATGGCCCTAGGCGTGCTTTTTGATTGCCGCAAGCACACCTCCGGCAACCCTTTCGATCAGAGCATGTAGCGCATCTTGATCGTCTGGCTAAGCGGCTGGTTGGCTACCTCGAACGCGGCGGATTTGAAGCTGGGCGGCCCCATCCTGACCTTGGCATCGCGTGAAAAGCCATAGCCTTCCTTGGGCATCATCATCAGCGCCCGATCGGATTTGCCGTTGTTGTTTTCATCATGCAGCAGGGCGATGGCATAGGTGCCGGGCGGAACATGCTCGAATTTGAAAGTTACCGTCCCGGCGGCGTCCACCACCGCGCGGAAGGAATTGGCATCCTCCCGGCATTTGGGAAACACCTTGGCATTGTCTGTCATGCAGGCGCGCACCACGCCCTTGGTGTTGCGCAGATCGGTGACAGTGATGGACACGGTGGTGCCGCCACTGGCCGCGCCTGTCAGCAGCGTACCTGCGGCAAGTGCCAGGCTCAGGGCCGCGAAAGGCTGCGATCCGTGCCGCACAGATGATCCCAGAAGCGGAAATAGAGGCCGTAATTGCATCGGTACTGCTCATGATGACGCTGGTGGTGACTGGCGGTTATCAGCCAGTGTCCCAGCCGGGAATGAACGATGAAGCGGGGGAACATTTCCCAGCCCATGTGATTGGTCACGCCCATCACCGTCATGATTGCCAGGACGGTGCCCAGCATGGCGATATGGATGGGAATGAAGAAGACCAGCGCCGGGATCGCCACCGCACCGGTGATCGCCTCTATCGGGTGGAAGCTCATCGCCGCCCAGGCCGTGGGCGGGCGGCTGGCGTGATGCACCGCATGGGCCACGCGGAACACGCCTGGCCAGTGCATCCAGCGATGGGTCCAGTAGAACCAGGTGTCGTGAAGGAAGAGATAGAGGAACAGCGAGACCGGCAGATACCACAGCGGATAGTCGTTCCAGCCGGTATAGATCATCGTCCAGCCCTTCTCGCGCCAGCCCCAGGCGACGATCCCGGCGGGCACGCCATAGATCGCCGCCGAAGCGAGCGACCAGACGATCTCCATGCGGATCTGGGGGGCCAGGCCCTTGTAGAGCCCGGGGCGCACCTTGTGCGTCGCCCAGGCAAAGGCGCCGCTGGTGGCCAGATAGCGCAGGCCCACGATCAGGGTCATGGCGAGCGCCGAGAGCAAGGCTGAAAGGAGCGCGGTGTTCATGGCTGGTGCCTGTGCGCCAGCGCCCCTGTTACAGATGTTACACTGTCTATCGGGGCAAAATTTCGCCCCCGGCCGGCCCGATGCCGGATGGCCTCTTCAGCCTGGGGGGGAAGTTCGATCATGGCGGGCTCCCTACCACCTGCATGGCGTGTAGGACAGCCCGCCTGATCGTTTCAGCCCTTAGCGCGGTGCGCGGCGCTGGGGGCGTTGGCCGCCTTCGGTGCGGCGCGGATTGCCGGAGCCTTCGGCACGACGGGGGTTGCCCGCGCCTTCGGGGCGAGGACCGCGTGCATGGGGGCTGCTCTGGCGCTGTTCGCCCGAACGATGCTCGCCCTGGCGGCGTTCGCCCTGACGCTGGCCGTCCTGACGCTGGCCGCCACTGCCACCGGGGCGTGCGGGCTTGGCCGCGCGGGCTTCGTCCGAATTGGGCCAGGGGTTGCGCGGCTTGATGAACTTGCGCGCGGCTTCCTGCCGTTCGCCCGCCTCGCGGCGCTGCCCACCGTTACCGCCGCCGCGATTTTCACCGCCACGACCTTCACCACGACCTTCACCACGACCTTCGCCGCCACGGCCTTCACCGCGCGAATCGTTCCGGCGCGGGCCACGGCCGTCGCGCTGGTTGCGACCATCGCCACCCCGCGCGCCGCCACGGGCACCACCACGTCCGCCGCGGGCTTCTTCGCGTTCCTCTTCCGCCGTCTTGCGGGGCGGGAGCGGGAGGCGAGCCAGTTCGGTGCGGAAATTCTCGGGCAGCGGCATCGGAGTAAGCTTCACGCCGGTGAGCTTCTCGATATCGCGCAGATAGGGCTTTTCGTCCGGCGCGACAAAGCTGAGGGCAAGGCCGTCGGCCCCGGCGCGCGCCGTGCGGCCGATGCGGTGGACATATTGTTCCGCCACATTGGGCATTTCGAAATTGAACACATGGCTCACGCCCGAAACGTCGATCCCGCGCGCGGCGATGTCGGTTGCCACCAGCACCTTGACCTGGCCACGACGGAAGGCGTCCAGTGCGCGGATGCGCTGGGCCTGGCTCTTGTTGCCGTGGATGGCAGCGCAATCGATCCCGGCAGCGGCCAGATGGCGCACCACACGATCCGCCCCATGCTTGGTGCGAGTGAAGACCAGCGCGCGATCGAGGCTCTGATCGGTCAGGGCTTCGCGCAGGCGCAGGGTCAGCAGGGCCTGCTTTTCCTTCTGGTCCACGAAAGTGGAATATTGCACCACGCGCTCCGCAGTGCTGGCCTGCGGGGTCACTTCCACGCGCACCGGGTTCTTGATGAAGCGCTTGCCCAGTTCGGCAATCGCCTTGGGCATGGTGGCGGAGAAGAACAGGCTCTGACGATTTTCGGGCAGCAGGGCCGAAACGCGGGCCAGTGGCTTGATGAAGCCGAGGTCCATCATCTGGTCCGCTTCGTCGAGCACGAAGATTTCGACATGGCGCAGCGTCAGCGCGCGCTGGTCGATCAGGTCGAGCAGGCGGCCCGGCGTAGCGACCAGAATGTCGCAGCCACGGGCCAGAGCGCGCGACTGCTTGCCCACGGGCACGCCGCCGAACACGCATTGGACGGAAAGGTCCAGGAAGCGGGCATATTGTTTGATATTGTCGGCAATCTGCGCGGCGAGTTCGCGGGTCGGCGAAAGCACCAGCATGCGGCAGCCGGCATTGAAGCGACCCACCGGATTTTCAGCCAGGCGATGCAGCGAAGGGAGCGAGAAGGCGGCAGTCTTGCCGGTGCCGGTCTGGGCGATGCCCAGCAGATCGCGCCCTTCCAGCAGCGCGGGAATGGCCTGGCGCTGGATCGGGGTGGGATCGGAATAACCCTTCGTGCTCAGAGCGCGCAGGATAGGCTCGGCAAGGCCGAGCTCGGAAAAATAGGACATGGAATTCTTTCATTGGGGCGGGGCAGGCGCAATGCGCCCGTCCACAGGCCCGGGTTCGTTTCTGGCGAACCTTGCGTGAAAAAGGCAGCTGGCTTGCGATGTGAACGATCGAAAGTTCGGGCGGAACACCGGGGAATGCCCGTGCGTCCTCACGCTGCCGGAACCGCGGCGGGGAGTAGCCCGCTCGCCGATTGCTGCGCTGCACCTAAAGAGCATTGCTGCGAAAAGCAAGGAAATTGCGTCTGCCGCCGGAGCGGGCCGGCTTCATTCCCGCCCGAAGGCGCTCAATTTGGGGTCGAGCAAAGCCACCTGCCGCCGCAGGGCGGCGCGGGCGAGGCGCTCCACTTCCACCTTGCGGCGGGCGGCAGCGAGGGGCTGAAGCGGGGCGGGGCGCAGGATTTCGGCATCATAGCCATCGGCCACGATCACCCCGCAAGTGCCGGGCAGGAAGCTTTCCGTCTCCAGCGGTGCGCGATCCAGCTCGGGTGGCAGGCCCCAGAAGAAACGGTCGCAAAAGTCGAGATAATCGGGCCATTTGGCATCGCCCAGCAGATCGGCCCGGCTGACCTTGATCTCCACGATCACGATCTGGCCCTTGGGATCGATCCCCATCAGATCGGCCCGCCGCCCGTTGCGCAGCGGCATTTCGGCCAGGCACCAGATGTCGTTGCGGGCAAACAGCCGCGCAATCCCGCGCGCCACCGCCTGTGCATGGCGTTCGGCAGCTTCCTGTTCGGCTGTTGGTATCGCGGGAGAATCGGCCATGTTCCGGGAATGGAACATAGCGGGAACCTGGTCAATCGACTTTCATCGCCCGCTGGTTCGGCCCGGATGGCTCAGGCAGTGCGCCGGGTCATTTCGCGCGGGGCCAGCGCCAGCAGGGCGGTGCGCGCTTCGGTGAATTCGTGCCACAGGGCCAGCGCCGGGGCCAGCGTATCCCCGCCGCGCGCATTGACGGCCAGCAGGGCAGTGATGCCGGGCTCGAGAATCGCGGCGAGATCGTCGATTCCCTTTTCCGCCAGTTCGCGGCGCCAGGTGCCCGCGTGGCGAATCGTCTCGGGAAAGGCTAGAATCTCGGATGAGAGCGGCTCAGGACTGACACCGGCCAGAGTGGCCACCACGCTGGCGGCATCCTGCAGAGCCGCCCATTTGGCGGCGGTCGCGCCGAACAGGGCTTCGGCGAAGAAGGAAGTTCCCGGCAGCGAATCGCCGTGGGGAATCATGCTGGGTGGGACCGCGTTCATGCCGCAGGCATAGGGCCCAGAAGTTTGAGAAATGGTTAGTGACGCGGCAAGCAATGCCGCGTCACTCAATTGGCCCGTTCGATATCTGGCCTGCAAAAAGCCTTAGTTTGCAAAGGGATCGTCGTCCACCGTCTCGTCGCTTTCGAGGCCGAGATCGATATTCGCTCCGTTCTCGCCGCTGGTCAGATGGTTATTTTCCGAACAGACATATTCGCGAATCGGGAAGGAATTATCGAGCTTGTAGGCCACGCGGGTGACGAAGGGTGCGGTCAGTACCTCGGGATCGGTGATCGTCATCTCGTCGATCAGCTGGCCGGGCTTTTCCATCCAGATCTTCTCGTCCACCCGCATCTTCTCGCTGTGATGGATGCCGGGGGCGATCAGGGTGGAAAGGTTGAAGCCGGTGCTCTCGATCACCAGCGTATCGCCTTCCCAATGGCCGATGGAATTGCCGTTGAAGAACAGGTCCGGATCTTCGGGCAGCTTGCGGCCATCGGTATAGACGCGGCGCGCCTGGGCATAGGCTTCGGTCAGGATCGTCACCCGGCCGGGCGAATAGAGGATTTCGATCGGATAGGGCTGCTGCATCAGGCCCGGCAGGCCCGGCGGCAGGCAATGGGCCTGGGCATATTGATTCGGCCCGTTCTCCTTGGTGTCGGCCAGATATTTGTCATAGGCGGCCTGCGCCGTGGGCGTGAGCTGGGGTTTCGCCGCCGCACGCCCGCCGAACAGGGCGCCCCAGTCGGGATACCAGATGCCCGTCCAGTCAGGCAGTTTGGTCGCTTCCTGATAGGCGGTTGCCCGGGGGGTGGTTTCACCGGCCGCTATGGCGGGGGCGGCGAGCGCCAGCGCGGAGGCGCAGGCAAGCATGCTTGCAAAGCGGGGTAGGCCCTTCATTTCACTCTCCGAAACGGGTTATTCTTGTGCCGTTTTCTTGCTCTCGTGTGGCGAGAATTTGCTCCAAGTCAAGCAGCGGGTTGATAAAGTCATGTAGGATTGGCAGATGAAAGCAAAAGCAGCATCCGCAGTTCCAAGCGGATCGTGCACGGAGAGTAATATGCCTGGGAAGATTTCACGCCGCAAAACCATGATCGGTGCCGCGCTTGCAGCAGGTGCCATTCTTGCCGTGGGGGCGCCGCTGGCGGCCCACCATTCCACCGCGATGTTCGAATGGGGCAAGGAAAAGCCGATGCCCAATGCGGTGGTGGATCGCTGGGAATGGACCAATCCGCACACTTTCCTTTACGTGAAGGTGAAGGAAAAGGACGGGCAGGAGCATGTCTGGGCGCTGGAGGGCATGAGCCCGAACCATCTGCAGCGCTACGGCTGGGCACGCAATTCGCTGAAGCCCGGTGAGAAAGTCAATCTCACCTATTACCCGCTGCGCGACAAGCGCCGGGGCGGCTTCAACGTCACCGTTACCAAGGCCGACGGCACCAAGCTCAACCAGTTCGGCGAACGCGGCACGACTCAGAAGTAAAGGCTGCCCCGCCCCGCGCGGGAGCGGTGCGCCTTTGGCAGGCGCATCGCTTTTGCCTTGGCGCGGGCGGGCAAGCTTGCTAGGCGGCGCACCACGCACTCGTAGCTCAGCTGGATAGAGTACTGCCCTCCGAAGGCAGGGGTCACAGGTTCGAATCCTGTCGGGTGCACCAGCTTTCCCCCATTTCGCGCTTCTGCCGCCGATGGTCCGATGGCGGCCCTTCAGTGAGAGCGCCTGGATCATGCGGGGGCCGGGCGCCGGGGAATCGGCATCGCCTTCGCGCCCCGGATCAGTTCCAGCCCTGTTCCAGAAACGTCGTGGCGCAGCCTGCCAGGAAGGCGGCGCCGCGTGGCAGGACTGCTTCGTCCACCATCATGCGGCTGGAATGGAGGCCGCAGCACTGGCTCCAGTCGTCCCCCTCATGCGCCACGCCCAGGAAGAACATCGCGCCGGGCATGGCCTGCAGCACGTAAGAGAAATCCTCCGCCCCCATGATCGGGTGCTCCATCCGCAGGAAGCCGCTCTCGCCGCCCAGTTCTTTCGCCACCCTTTCGCCCAGCGCAACCGCGCGCGGATCGTTGATGGTGGGCGGGAAGCCCTGCACGAAGCCGGCACTGGCCTGCATCCCGTGGGCCGTGGCAATGCCTTGCGCCAGTTGCGAGACTTCCTCGCGCACCCGGGCCCGGTTTTCGGGGGAGAGCGTGCGGATCGTGCCCTTCAGCCGCGCCTCGTTCGGGATGATATTATGCGCGCTGCCCGCATCGAGCTGGGTGACGGTGATCACCACGGCCTCGGCCGCGTTGAAGCGGCGGGTGACGAGCGTTTGCAGCGCGCCCACGATCTCGCAGGCCACCGGCACCGGATCGCGCGTGTCATGCGGCATGGAGGCATGGCCGCCCCGCCCGGTTACGGTGATCTCCACCATGTCGGCCGCGGCCAGCAGCGCCCCGTCGCGGCTGCCCAGCACGCCATGTGCGGCATTGGGCATGATATGCATGGCAAAGGCGGCTTCGGGCAGGGGATAGGCATCCGTCCCGCCCAGCAGGCCGTCATCCAGCATGAAGCGCGCGCCGTGGAAGCCTTCCTCGCCCGGCTGGAACATGAAGCGCACCTCGCCCGCCAGATCGGCCTGCCGTGCGGCGAGGATACGCGCTGCGCCGGCCAGCATGGCGGTGTGGGTATCGTGCCCGCAGGCATGCATCCGCCCGGCAATGGTGGAGGCGAAGGGCAGGCCGGTTTCCTCACCCATGGGCAGTGCGTCCATATCGCCGCGCAGCAACACGCTGCGGCCCGGCTTCCCGCCTTTCAGAATAGCGACGGCGCCGGTGGTGGAAGGGCCTTCGCGCCATTCCAGCGGCAGATCCGCCAGTTCGGTGCGGACCTTGGCCAGCGTCCTTGGCGTATCGAGCCCAAGCTCGGGCTCGGCATGGATCGCCCGGCGCAAGGTCACGATACGATCCGCGATCGCGCGGGCATCGGCGAGCAGGGATTCGGTCAGCATCCGGCAGGTGTAGCGCCCCGGCGGGCTTCCCGCCAGCCGGAGCGTGCGGGAGCAGCTTTCCTTGCGCTACCCCCAATTACCCCGCCTGCTCGAGATGAGCGGAGGTGGGGCATCACGGTGAGGGCCTGGCCGCGAAATCAGGGGTATTTCATCGTGATATGCGTTGTCAGGCCCGATTTCGATACGTTGAGCCGCACTGCGCTGAAGGCGGGCAGGCCGGCGATGGTCGAAGGATTGTTGGAAAAGCCGAAACCTTCCTTGGGCAGCAGCCCACGGTCGAATTTCCCGCCGCCATCTTCATCGTGATAGACGGCAATGGCATAGACGCCGGGGCCCGGAATGCACACTTTCGCGCGGGTGGAGCCCTGCCTTGCGTCCACCTTGCCGACATTCAGCTCGCCCTTGGAGGCAAGGAAACGCCTGCGTTCGTCGGGATAGATGGTGACCACCAGCTTGCCGTCGTTATTGCGGATGCCGTCGGCAACCACATTGATCCAGGTGGCGTATTTGGTGCGCCCCACGCAATCGGCACCGGGCGTCTCCGCAGCAGCGGGGGCAGCGGCAGGCACGGCGGCGGCAGTGGCGGCCAGGGCAAGCACTGCGGCGGCCCTGCGAAGATGGTTGGTGTCGATCATGGCTGTCTGCTCGGGTTCCGGTCTCTTCATGGTGTAAGTCCGATCCGCAAGGGCCGGAGTTTCGTCGCGCGAACCCTACTTATGGGGCGGCATGTGGCCTTTGGACCTTTAACCGCCTCTGAATTGCCCGATCAGGCCGTTGAAAGGCACCGGACTGTCGACAATTTGATTCGCCCTGCCGAAAAAGCAACATTGTGTGTGGAAAATGAGGCAGAGGCCGCTTGTCCCCCCAAGGGGTGGTGCTTAGGGCCGTTGGATATATATGCGCGCTCCGCTGATCTCGCCTTCCATCCTTTCTGCCGACTTCGCCCGGCTTGGCGAGGAAGTGCGCGCAATCGATGTGGCCGGGGCGGACTGGATCCATATCGATGTGATGGATGGGCATTATGTGCCCAATCTCACGATCGGCCCGGCCGTGGTGAAAGCGCTGCGCCCGCATACGGCCAAGACCTTCGATGTTCACCTGATGGTTTCCCCGGTCGATAACTGGCTGGAGGATTTCGCCGCCGCCGGTGCGGATATCATCACTGTCCATCCCGAAGCCGGGCCGCATATCCACCGCACGGTGCAGGCGATCAAGGCGCTGGGCAAGAAGGCGGGCATTTCGCTCAATCCCGGCACTCCGGCCAAGATGCTGGACTACCTGATCGAGGATATCGACCTTGTCCTCGTGATGAGCGTCAATCCCGGTTTCGGCGGGCAGAGCTTCATTCACAGCCAGCTCAAGAAGATCGAGGCGATCCGCAAGCGGATCGACCAGATGGGCCTCGATATCCATCTGGAAGTCGATGGCGGCGTGAATGAGGAGACGGCGCGCCTGTGCGTCGATGCCGGGGCCGATGTGCTGGTGGCCGGATCGGCCACTTTCAAGGGCGGGCCGGATCGCTACGCGGCCAATATCGCCGCATTGAAAGGAAGCGGATGACGGACCAGGTCGCCAGTCAGCCGCGCCTCGCGCTTGATGGCGACCCTGCGTCGCGGGATTCCTCGATGGCCTTGCCACTTGCTCCTGATAATCTGGAACCGCTTGCCCAGGCGGGAGAGCCGGAAACACCGCCGGGCGAATTGATCGAGCCGAGCCGCGCGATCGTTCTTGCCGATATCCAGCCCCCGGCGCTCAGCGCGGGCGAAAAGCTGATGCGGATGGCCTATCGGCTGGGCGTTCCGGGTTCGGCCATTGCCGCGCCGTTCCGCAAGCCGGCCAAGCCGCGCCTGCTGGCCACGGTCGAAAGCCCGCTGCCGGGCGACCGGGTTGCCGGAGTGGCGCTGCGGGCCGGGCATTTCCTGATCCATGGGGTGAAGGCCCCGATCTCGCAGATGGATTTCACGCCTGCCGCGCGGCTCACCCCGCCTTTCGAGCGGGCGGCCCATGGCTTTGGCTGGCTGCGCGATCTTTCCGCCAGCGCACCGCGCGAACAATGTACGCCTGCGGCGGAACGGATTGCGGCCGCCTGGCTGGATGCCAATCCCCGTATCGGCAAAGGCCCGGCCTGGAGCGTGGGCAATGCCGGGCACCGGCTGCTGGCATGGCTGGTCCATGCGCCGCTGATCCTGTCCGGCACCGACAAGGCGCTGCGCGGGCGGATGCTCGCGGCCATGAACGATACGGCCCGCTGGCTCGACCGCGCGGTGCTGCGGGCGGAAGACCGGCTGGGCGAAACGGCCGGCTGGTGCGCCATCGTGGCGGCCGGGCTGCTGCTGCCCGCTGGCAAGCCGCGCCGCCTGTATGGCGAGGCCGGGCTGATCAAGGCGCTGGGCGAACTGGTGGGCGACGATGGCGGCGTGCTGTCGCGCAGCCCGCTGGCGCAGATGGAGGCGATCGGCCTGCTGGTGGATCTTTCCGCCTGTTATCGCGCCACCCGCCGCGATCCGCCCGAGGCTGTGGATGCGATGCTGCAAATGCTCGTCCCCCCGCTGCTCGCGCTGACCCATGGCGATGGTTCGCTGGGCAGCTGGCAGGGCGCGGGCGCGGTTCCGGCCGAGGTGATCGCCGGGCTGGTGGAAGCAAGCGGAGTGCGCACCCGCCCGCTAAGGGATGCGCGCCAATGGGGCTATCAGCGGGCGACGGCCGGCAAGGCGGTGCTGCAGATCGATGCCGCCCCGCCGCCGCTGGCCCGCCACACACGCAGCGGCTGTGCCTCCACTCTGGCCTTCGAACTTTCGGACCGGGGGCAGCGGATCATCGTCAATTGCGGCGGCGCGGGTTTTGCCGGCGGGCAGGTGCCGATGCGGATCGAAAGCGGGCTGCGCGCAACGGCGGCCCATTCTACCCTGGTGCTGGACGATGTGAATTCCACGGCCGTGCTGATCAATGGCAAGATCGGATCGGGCGTGAGCGAGGTCGAACTCGACCGGCGGATGATGCAGGACGAAAAGGGCGCCTCGGCCACCAGGATCGAGGCTAGCCATGACGGCTATGCCCAGCGCTATGGCCTGATCCACCGTCGCATCCTGATCCTGCGCGACGATGGCAGCGAATTGCGCGGGGAAGATTTGTTGATTCCGGTTGGCCGCAAGGGCAAGCGCGGCAAAGTGCCCTTCGCGATTCGCTTCCATGTCGGACCGGGGGTGGAACTGGGCCTGTCGGAAAACGGCAAGGGCGCCGGGCTCGCCCTGCCGGATGGAAGCTACTGGCAATTCGCGGCCGGGGCCGGTGCACTGGAAGAAGGTGAGCTGGCGGTCGAGGAGAGCCTGTGGGTCGATGGCGGCGGAAGGCCGCAGCCGATCCAGCAATTGGTGCTGCAAGGAATGGTATCGCGCGGCGGGGGAAGCTTCTCCTGGCTGCTCAAGCGAATGGGATGAATCCGGTGAGCGAGATCACGATCAAACGGGCGCTGCTGTCAGTGTCCGACAAGGGCGGTTTGGTGGAGCTGGGCCAGGCACTGGCGCGGCATGGGGTGGAACTGGTCTCCACCGGAGGCACGGCCAAGGCGCTGCGCGAGGCAGGCCTGGCGGTGATGGACATTTCGGAGCTGACCGGCTTTCCCGAAATGATGGACGGCCGGGTCAAGACCCTGCACCCCAAGGTCCATGGCGGGCTGCTCGCCGTGCGCGACAATGCCGAGCATGTTGCGGCCATGGCAGAACACTCTATCGGCGCGATAGACCTCGTTGTGGTCAATCTCTATCCCTTTGAGGCCACTGTAGCCCGCGGCGCCGGGCGCGACGAAGTGATCGAGAATATCGACATCGGCGGGCCGTCCATGGTCCGATCCGCCGCGAAAAACCACGGTTTCGTCACGATTCTCACCGATCCGGCCGACTATGCCGAAGTGATCGCGGAAATGGACGCAACCGGCGGCGCTACCTCGCTGGCATTCCGGATTCGCATGGCCGGCAAGGCCTATGCCCGCACTGCTTCCTATGATGCGGCGATCGCCAACTGGTTCGCTTTTGGCGATGCCTACAGCAATCCGCTGGGGGCCGAAGCACTCAAGGCAACGCCCTTCCCGGACACGCTCCCGATCGCCTTCAGGCGCGAGGCGGAGCTCCGCTATGGCGAAAATCCGCACCAGATTGCAGCGGTTTATCTGCCGCAGGCCAGCAGCGTGAAGGGCATCGCCCAGGCCGAACAATTGCAGGGCAAGGAACTGTCCTACAACAACTTCAACGATGCCGACGCAGCGCTGGAACTGGTCAGCGAGTTCCGGGGTGGCGATCCGGCGGTGGTGATCGTCAAGCACGCCAACCCCTGCGGCGTGGCGCAGGCAGGCAGCCTGCTCGATGCCTATAATGCCGCCTTCGATTGCGACCGGATTTCCGCCTTTGGCGGCATCGTGGCGGTCAACCGCCCGCTCGACGGGCCGACGGCGGAAGCCATCACCGCGATCTTCACCGAAGTGGTGATCGCCCCCGGCGCGGACGAAGCCGCTCGCGCGATCTTCGCCCGGAAGAAGAACCTGCGCCTGCTGCTGACCGGCGAATTGCCCGATCCGGCGCGCCCGGGCTTCACGCTGAAGACCATCGCCGGCGGCCTGCTGGTACAGAGCCGCGACAATGGCGAAATTACCCTGCCCGATCTCAAGGTGGTGACGAAGCGCGCCCCGACCGAGCAGGAGCTGAAGGACTGCCTGTTCGCCTGGACGGTGGCCAAGCATGTGAAGTCCAATGCCATCGTCTATGCCAAGGATGGCGTGACGGCGGGCATCGGCGCGGGCCAGATGAACCGGCGCGATTCCTCGCGCATCGCCGCGATTCGTGCGCGCGAAGCTGCGGAGGAAGCGGGCTGGCCGCAGGCGCGCACCGTGGGCAGCGCAGTGGCGTCGGACGCGTTCTTCCCCTTCCCCGACGGGCTGCTGGCTGCGGCCGAAGCGGGCGCGACGGCAGTGATCCAGCCGGGCGGAGCAATGGGCGATGACAAGGTGATTGCCGCTGCCGACGAAGCCGGCCTTGCCATGGTCTTTACCGGGATGCGCCATTTCCGCCACTGATCAAGGGTCACTGATCCAGGCGCGGCTATCGTAGCATTCGGCGCCGTTCATCGTGGAATCGGGGCGGTTCACGGATTCTTCTCTTGAGTCCGCCCCGCCCCGTTCCGACCTCGCGCCCCGAAAAGGCAGCACGCGCGTCTGTTCACGCCCGGGCAATGCTTTTTGCGTTAGACAATCGATCGAACGATCGCGAAGACCTGAAAGACATCCCTCATGGGCATCTTCACAGCCGACCTTTATCGCTCATTTGCAATCGGCTTCGGCCTGGGGGCGCTTGGCGTTGTCATCGCCATCGCCAGCCCGAGTCTGATCATATGATAAATCACAAGAAACCCGGTAAGTCCCTCCTCTTCGCGGCATCGCTGCTTTTTGCCGCTGCCTGTACCCAGCCCGCCTCTGCCGAGGAAGCGGTGCTTGCCCCCGCCTCCAAAGTCGCGGCGAAGGAAAGCGGCCTGCAGACAGCGATTTTCGCGGGCGGCTGCTTCTGGGGGATTGAGGCTGTGTTCAGCCATCTCAAGGGAGTTTCCAGCTCGGTTTCGGGCTATCACGGCGGCAGCAAGGCCGATGCCGCCTACAAGACGGTCAGCGGTGGCGGCACCGGCCATGCCGAGGCGGTGAAGGTAACCTATGATCCCAAGGTGATCCGCTACGATCAGCTGCTGCGTGTGTTTTTTTCGGTCGGCGCCGATCCCACGACACTCAATTACCAGGGGCCGGACCACGGCACGCAATATCGCAGTGCGTTGGTGCCGCTCAATGCGGAGCAGACGAAGGTTGCCCGCGCCTATCTGGCGCAGATGGGCAAATCCGGTGTGTGGAAAGCCCCGATCGTCACGAAGGTCGAGGGTTACAAGGCCTTCTACCCGGCCGAGCAATATCATCAGGACTTCATGCAGAAGAATCCCAATCAGGGCTATATCGTCCGGTGGGACAAGCCGAAGGTTGCGGCGCTGAAGAAGATGTTCCCCAGCCTTTACAGCTCCGCCTTCAAGACCGGCTGACCTGCAGGCTTGCCTGCACGCATGATTGCGGCGGGCGCCGGCTATCCCTATATCCTGTTCATGGCCGGGCATCATCATCATCACGAACATTCAGGCGCCAAGCTGACAGACGCGGCGCGCGCTGCGCTTATTCAGGCAGGCGAACAATGGACCGACATGCGTGCCGATGTGTTCGGGGCGCTTGCGGCCTATGACAAACCTGCTTCAGCCTATGACATTGCCGAGAGCCTTTCGGCCAGCAGGGGCAAGCGCGTGGCGGCCAACAGCGTCTATCGCATCCTCGATCTGTTCGTGCGCACCAATCTCGCCAACCGGATCGAGAGCGCCAATGCCTATCTGGCGAACACTCATCCCGGCTGCCGCCATGATTGCATCTTCCTGATCTGCGATAAATGCGGCCTTGCCGCCCATTTCGACGATGATCGGCTTACTGGCAGCCTGCGCGAGGCCGGGCAGAAAAACGGTTTTGCAGATGTTCGCCCGGTGGTGGAACTGCGCGGGTTGTGCGATAG
This sequence comes from Sphingomonadaceae bacterium, assembly GCA_035497315.1. GTDB lineage: Bacteria > Pseudomonadota > Alphaproteobacteria > Sphingomonadales > Sphingomonadaceae > Andeanibacterium. Next base: position 3,071 of record DATJDU010000070.1, on the reverse strand, counting down.
CTGCGCGGCCTGAAACCGCCCGTCGAACCTGCCTGACAGAAACTGGCCGCCGGAAACTGCCCGATAGTGCGACTCTTCACCAACCGTTCGACAGCGCTTTGACCTTGGAGTAACAGGGGCCGATGTCCAATCCACCTGCAACGCCGCTGCTCGACACGGTCGATATTCCCGCCGATCTGCGCCAGTTGAAGCCGGGCCAGTTGCGCCAGCTGGCGGACGAATTGCGGCGGGAAATGATCTCTGCCGTCGGTTCCACAGGCGGCCATCTCGGTTCGGGGCTGGGCGTGGTCGAACTGACGGTGGCAATCCATTATGTGTTCAACACGCCGGATGACCGGCTGATCTGGGACGTGGGCCACCAAGCCTATCCGCACAAGATCCTCACCGGCCGGCGTGACCGTATCCGCACATTGCGTCAGGGCGGCGGCCTGTCGGGCTTCACCAAGCGCAGCGAGAGCGACTATGATCCGTTCGGCGCGGCCCATTCTTCTACCTCGATCTCGGCTGGCCTCGGCTTTGCCACCGCCAACAAGCTGGCAGGCACGCCGGGCAAGGCCATCGCGGTGATCGGCGACGGCGCGATGAGCGCGGGCATGGCCTATGAGGCGATGAACAATGCCGAGGCTGCCGGTAATCGTCTCGTCGTCATCCTCAACGATAATGACATGTCGATCGCGCCGCCGGTGGGCGGGCTTTCAGGCTATCTTGCGCGGCTGGTTTCTTCCGCTCAATTCCTGGGCCTGCGCGATCTGGCCAAGAAATTCGCCCGCCGCCTGCCCGCCCCGCTGCATCGCGCCGCCAAGAAGACGGACGAATTCGCGCGCGGCATGGCGATGGGCGGCACATTGTTCGAGGAACTGGGCTTCTATTATGTGGGGCCCATCGACGGCCACGATCTCGACCAACTGGTGCCGGTGCTGGAAAATGTGCGCGACGCAGCGGAAGGCCCTTGCCTGATCCATGTCGTGACCCAGAAGGGCAAGGGCTATGCCCCGGCCGAACAGAGCGCGGACAAATATCACGGCGTCCAGAAGTTCGACGTCATCACCGGCGAACAGACCAAGAGCGCGGGCGGCCCGCCCTCCTATACCGGCGTTTTCGCCAAGGCGCTGATGGCCGAAGCCGCGAAGGACAGCCGGATCTGCGCGATCACGGCGGCCATGCCGTCGGGCACCGGGCTCGACAAATTCGCGGCCGCCTATCCGGAGCGGACCTTCGATGTCGGCATCGCCGAACAGCACGCCGTCACTTTCGCCGCCGGGCTTGCCGCGCAGGGCATGAAGCCTTTTTGCGCTATCTATTCCACCTTCCTCCAGCGCGCCTATGATCAGGTGGTGCACGATGTGGCGATCCAGAATCTGCCCGTGCGCTTCGCCATCGACCGTGCTGGGCTGGTGGGCGCCGATGGGGCGACCCATGCCGGCAGCTTCGACGTGACCTATCTCGCCAGCCTGCCTAATTTCGTCGTCATGGCTGCGGCCGATGAGGCGGAGCTGGTCCACATGACCCACACCGCCGCCTGTTACGATGCGGGGCCGATCGCCTTTCGCTATCCGCGCGGCAATGGCGTGGGGGTTGAGCTTCCCGAAGTCCCGCAGATGCTCGAAATCGGCAAGGGCCGCGTGGTGCGTGAAGGGACGAAGATCGCCCTGCTCTCGCTCGGCACGCGTCTCGCCGAAGCGCTCAAGGCTGCCGACCAGCTGGAGGCGAAGGGCCTGTCCACCACAGTGGCCGATCTGCGCTTCGCCAAGCCGCTGGACAGTGAATTGATCCGCCGCCTGATCGCCACGCATGAAGTGGTGGTGACGATGGAGGAAGGCTCCATCGGTGGCCTTGGCGCCCATGTGCTGACCATGGCCAGCGACGAAGGGCTGACGGACAGTGGTCTCAAAATCCGCACACTGCGTCTGCCGGACATCTTCCAGGATCAGGATTCACCGGAAAAGCAATATGATGAAGCGGGCCTCAATGCGGGCGGTATCGTTGATACGGTGCTGAAGGCCCTGCGGCACAATTCAGCTGGAGTGGAAGAGGCGCGGGCTTAGATCCGAGACAAGCTCAGGACGAACGGATGTTGGTGTATGGGGATCGTTGTTACCCCACCCACCTCCAGATCCCCGCCGGAACGCCCGCCGCATGGATATGGCCGTAAGTTGCCGCCAGCCACAGGACGAGGGCGACCAGCCATAGCGGGAGGCCTACCGAGGCCAGCCTGCTCCAGCGTGGCCAGAAGCTCGTCCGGGCTTCCCATTGCGTCCACGCCATGCCCATCAGCGCGGCCTTCTTGCGGTCCTGCAGATGGCTGCCGACGAGGGCGAGGATCAGGATTGCGGTGGCGACGATGGTGGTGCGTGCACTCCAGCCGATCAGGATATGGGCCACGGCCCAAAGGGCGATGCCCCACATCATCGGATGGCGGGTCACGGCAAAGACGCCTGTCGGACTGGCAGCGGCGACCTTTTCCGCAGATGTATCGGGCAAGGCGGGATTGCCACGGAACGATCCAAACAGCAGCACCAGCGCCGCCAGCGTAAGCAGGCTGGCCGCTGCCCACAGGACATCGCCCAGCGGGCCGGTCACGCCGCCACTACCCGGCGGTGCAGCACGAAAGGCCAGCACCATCCACACCATGCTGGCCAGGGCGACCAGCGAATAGAGGCCAAGGAATGGCTTCTCACCCAGCCCGCGAACCAGCGGCGCGCGCAAGGGATGGGACAATACGAAATGCCAACCGGTGAAGGCAGTCGAAGCGGCAATCAGCGAGATGAGCGACGGGTCCATCATAGGCTCCTTCGCCCGCGATCATCTCACCAATCATAGGCCTTGGGCAAGGCGCCTTCCTGCGGTGTACGATAACGGTCGCGCAGTTTGGTCTGGTGGTTTTCCAGCGGCTGTTCCACTCCGTCCACGAACACGCGCATCGGGGCTGAGCCGAGTTCCAGCGGGTCGCCGTCCCAGATCACCACATCGCCTGCGGCGCCTGCCTTCAGTACGCCCATGCCGGGTATGCCGCTGATTTCCGCAGGGACGGAGCTGATCGCCGCAAAGGCCGCGCCCCAGCTTAGTCCGCT
>DATJDU010000069.1:0-20884 GCA_035497315.1 Sphingomonadaceae bacterium | reverse complement strand
GTCAAGCGCGCCAAGTAGCTGGAGGGACTGGCGCAGTGCGATAGCCGACGCTAAGGGCGGCTTCATGTCCCAGATCACTCCCGAAATCGTGGCCGAACACGGCCTGAGCAAAGACGAATATGCCATCATCCTCGACCGGCTGGGCCGAGAGCCCAATCTGGTGGAGCTTGGCATCTTCTCGGTCATGTGGTCGGAGCATTGCTCCTACAAATCCTCGCGCCTGCATCTGAAGAAGCTGCCGACGCAGGCGCCCTGGGTGATCTGCGGTCCGGGCGAGAATGCCGGCGTGATCGATATCGGCGAAGGGCCGGACGGTAAGGGCCAGGCTGCCATCTTCAAGATGGAGAGCCACAACCACCCCAGCTATATCGAGCCCTACCAGGGCGCGGCGACTGGCGTGGGCGGCATCCTGCGCGACGTATTCACCATGGGCGCCCGCCCGGTGGCCAATTTGAACGCGCTGCGCTTCGGACGGCCCGATCATCCCAAGATGAAGCACCTCGTCTCCGGCGTGGTCGCGGGAATCGGCGGCTATGGCAATTGCGTGGGCGTGCCGACCGTTGGCGGCGAAACGAATTTCCACAAGGCCTATGACGGAAACATCCTCGTCAACGCGATGACGGTGGGCGTCGCCGATACGGACAAGATCTTCTATTCCGCCGCTACCGGCCTCGGGAACCCGATCGTCTATGTCGGGTCGAAGACCGGACGCGACGGCATTCACGGCGCGACCATGGCCAGCGCCGATTTCGGCGAGAATTCTGAAGAAAAGCGCCCCACCGTGCAGGTTGGCGATCCCTTCACCGAAAAGCTGCTGATCGAAGCCTGCCTTGAACTGATGGCGACTGACGCCATCGTGGCCATTCAGGACATGGGCGCGGCCGGCCTCACTTCCTCCTCGGTGGAAATGGCCAGCAAGGGTGGCGCGGGTATTCGGCTCAACATGAACATGGTGCCCTGCCGCGAAGAGGGCATGACACCCTATGAAATGATGCTGAGCGAAAGCCAGGAGCGTATGCTCATGGTGCTCAAGCCCGGCAAGGAGCCGATGGCCGAAGCGATCTTCCGCAAGTGGGAGCTGGACTTCGCGGTGATCGGCGAAGTCACCGACACCGGCCATATGGTGCTGGAATTCAACGGTGAAGTGGTGTGCGACATCCCGCTCGGCCCGCTGGCCGACGACGCGCCGGAATATGACCGCCCTTCCCTCAGCCGCGAGGATTACAAGGCCTGGGCCAAGCCCGGCGAAGTAGGCGATGTGCCCGTCAGCGCCGATCTGGGCGCGGATTTGCTCAAGCTGATGGCCTGCCCCGATCTCGCCTCGCGCGCATGGATCTGGCAGCAGTATGACAGCCAGGTGGGCGGCGACACGCTGCAGCTTTCGGGCGGCGATGCGGCTGTCGTGCGCGTCCATGGCACGCTCAAGGCGCTGGCCATGAGCACGGATTGCACCCCGCGCTATTGCTATGCCGATCCCTATGAGGGCGGCAAGCAAGCGATTGCCGAAGCCTATCGCAACATCTGCGCGGTGGGCGGCACGCCGCTGGCCGTGACCAATTGCCTCAACTTCGCCAATCCGGAACGCCCGGAAATCATGGCGCAGTTCACTGGCTGCCTTGAAGGCATGGGCGATGCCTGCCGAGCACTCGATTTCCCGATCGTGAGCGGCAATGTCTCGCTCTACAACGAATCCAAGGCCACTGGCGGCGGCAGCGCGATCCTGCCGACACCGGCCATCGGCGGCGTGGGCCTGCTGGACGATTATTCGAAAATGGCCACTATCGCCTTCAAGAAGGGCGGCGATGCGATCTGGCTGATCGGCGGCGAAACAGGCCATCTCGGCCAGTCGCTATGGCTGCGCGAGTTGCATGGCCGCGAAGCCGGTGCTCCCCCGCCCGTGGACCTTGCAGCCGAGCGCAAGCATGGCGAGGAAGTTCGCGCACTGATCAAGGCACAGGCCGTCACGGCGGTGCATGACATTTCTGATGGCGGCCTGCTGGTAACAATCGCGGAAATGGCGCTGGCAGGTGGAATCGGCGCTCAGCTGGATGTCGAGCTGAATGCGGCCAAGGCATTTGGCGAGGATCAGGGCCGCTATGTGGTCACTGCCCCTGCCGGAGTGGAAATTCCCGGTGCCCGACGTATCGGCACGGTTAGCGGCAGCAGCGTGGCAGGTGTTTCGCTCGATGCTCTGCGCCAGGCCAATGAAGGCTTCTTTCAGAACTGGATGGAAGGCTGATTCAGGTCGTCGTCCCGGCCTTCGCCGGGATGACAGATTTGAACGGCTTCAAGCTGGCTGGGGCCTCAGCACCGCATAGGGATCGATGCCGTCTTCGCGCCATATGCGATGGCATTCGTGGTAATGTCGGGGCGGCGTGATCTTTAGCATCGCGCGCGCCTTATCCAACGGAACGGGCAACCAGTCCCGCACGGAAAGTTCCGCCACGCGCGGGCATGCCTTGCCGAGCCGCTGCGCTTCACGCACGGCCCTGAACACCGGAATGCGAGGCGCCTCCCATGCACCGGCATAGGCGATCAGCAGATGGGCAGGCGCAGGTTGCTGGCTGTAAGTGAAGGCCAGCACACATTGTTCGCCCAGCGCATCGCGGCCATAGCCTGTGAGGACATGCAGCAGATCATGCGTATCGCGCAGCCGGTCGAGATAGAAGGCGAACTGGTCGCGGAATTGCGGCCGGTCGGCCATGAAGCGATCGAACTCGTCCACCAGGCCCTGCGCGGTCAGCCCTTCGCGTTCCATGAAATCGCAATAGGCTTGGGCCACGCTTCCCTTGGGCATGCGGCGCAAGGCAGCGTGATCGTCCAGCAATTCGACCAGTGAGGGCTCCCCGGCCATCACCGCCCTGCCCCGTTCGCTGGCGAGGAACTGCCGCGCGGCATTGGGCATGCCCTTCCACGGAAGAGCTTCGAATATGCGGAAGACTTCGGATGTATCTTCCTTGTTCTTCACCAATTCCCGGAAATGATGCCACGCCTTAAGCGGACGATAGCGCACCGAGGGGCGGCTCGGGTCCATGACCGGCAAGAAAGACGCGGCATCCATCCTGCGAAAATGCCCTTTACTTACATTGATGTCAATATCAACCCGCCCCCAGGGAGGCCAACAGGTTCACGCACAGCGCCAGAATGCCGAGATTGAAGGCAAAGGCGAACATGCCGTGGAAGGTTGTGACCTTGCGCATACGGCTTGATTCAATCGCTATATCCGCCGTCTGGCAGGTCATTCCGATCACGAAGGCGAAATTGACGAAATCCGCAAACTCGGGCTGCTCCCGCCCCGGAAAATCGAGCCCGCCGTGATCCGACCCGCGCGCCTGCGAATAATACAGACGCGCATAATGGAAGGCATAGATCAGATTGGCGAAGCTCCAGCTCGCGATCAGCGTCAGCACCACAAGCAGGACACCGCCCACACTCAGCCTCTCCGATTCGAGCTTGAGCGTCGCGAGCGCAGTGAACACTGCAACGGTCACGAGCGAGGTGAGCAGCAAGAGCAGAACCTGCCCCGCATCGTCACGCTGGGCCTGTCGCCGGATTTCCTCGGGCCCACCCTTGCGCCAGAGAGGAATGCAGGAAAGGACGAAACCCAGAACCGCAACATCGAAACTCGCGACCACGGCTTCGCCTGCCTTCAGGAAAGCGAGACAAGGGCCCGCGGCAAGAACCAGCAGCGCCAGGAAAAACATGTATCGCGGATGGGGAATGCCCCGCCATCCGCGCGATCGGTTTCCGTCCATATCGGCGAGTTTAGCTCACCCAGTCGGTTTCCGGAATGCCCAGCAGATTGAGGATTGCGGTAAGGTCGCCCCGGTCGATCCAGCCATTTGCCGCGGCGCGGGCCTTGGGCTTGGCGCGATAGGCAATGCCATAAGTCGCCGCTTCCAGCATCGGGATGTCGTTAGCCCCGTCACCCGTGGCGAGCGACACGGCGCCGTCGCCCAGTTCGGCCATTTCTTCCAGCAGCACGGCCTTCTTCACGCCGCTGTCGGTGATGCCGCCCACAAGGCCGCCGGTCAGTACGCCGCCTTCGATCGCGAGGCGATTGCCCACTACCCGCTCGAAGCCCAGCAATTCGGCCACCGGATCGGCGAATTGGTGGAAGCCGCCAGTGACCAATACGGTGCGGCAGCCCTTGCTCTTGAGCGTTTCCACCAGCACCCGCGCGCCCGGCATCGGGTCTATCCGCGTGTCGAGGCATTCGAAAATCGCGCCTTCCGAAAGATCGCGCAGCAGCATCACGCGTTCGCGCAGCGCGCTTTCGAAATCGAGTTCGCCCTGCATCGCCCGCTCGGTAATGGCGGCGATCTGGTGCTTGATTCCGGCGAAATCTGCCAGTTCGTCAATACATTCCGCCTGAATCATGGTGGAATCCATGTCGGAGACGAAGAGGTTGGGAATCTGGAAATCGGCTTGCGCAACGATCAGATCCGACGGGCGGAAATGCTCGTCCAGCACCGTGCGCAGGGCAATATCGTCACCCTCAGGCAGCGAAAGTTCCAGCACGCCGCCGCAGAAATCCAGCATCTGCGCCATGGCCAGGCGCATCCCTTCGCGTTCCAGCGCGACGGTTGCGACATCGAGACTTGCCGAAAGAGTGGCAGGGTCTGCTATCAGCCGGGCAATGAGCAAGGATCAATCTCCGAATTCGGCCGGCCACTTGCCGGCGCTGGCGCTGGCGCTCATTGCAGGGCCGACCGCCAGCGGCAAGAGCGATCTCGCCGTCAGGCTTGCCCTCGCTCTTGGCAAGCGCGGGCGCCGGGGGGTGGTAGTGAATGCCGATGCCTCGCAGGTCTATGCCGACCTCGCGGTGCTTAGCGCGCGTCCTTCGGTAGAAGAGATGCAGGGGGTGGAGCATCGCCTGTTCGGCGCGTGGGACGGCGCAAATGCATGCTCTGCCGCCGATTGGGCCAATGCGGTCAAGCGCGAGATTGCGGACATCCAGACGCAAGGTGGGGTGCCGATCCTGGTGGGTGGGACAGGCCTCTATATCCGCACGCTGCTGGACGGAATTGCCCCAGTGCCGGAAATCGATCCTGCCGTGCGCGAGGCAGTCCGCGCCCTCCCGGTGGCGGAGGCCTATGCCGCACTCCAGGCCGAAGATCCTGAGCGTGCAGCCCGGCTCGACGCGGGCGATACCACCCGCATCGCCCGCGCACTGGAAGTGGTGCGTTCCACCGGCAGACCACTCACCCACTGGCAATCGCGTAGCGAAGGCGGGATCGCGGGCACAGTAGCCCTCCACGCGGCCGTTCTCCTCCCGCCACGCCAAGAACTCTACCATCGCTGCGATACCCGCTTCGCCCGGATGCTGGAGAGCGGGGCGATCGAGGAAGTGACAGCCCTGCTCACACGTCGGCTGGACCCGTCCCTCCCGGTGATGCGCGCCATCGGCGTGGCCGAAATCGCCGGTTTCCTGCGCGGAGAATGGAGCCTTGAGGAAGCGCAATCAAAGGGCTCCCAGGCGACACGAAATTACGTGAAGCGGCAATTCACATGGGCAAAGCACCAGTTTCCGGGCGATTGGCAAAGATTCGAGTCACACGATTTCCCACTGGAAAGATATTTTGAAATATTATTACTCAACTAAGCCTTGACGCGTTATAAATGATCCCCTAGCTGGCTCGTCGAGTTTGGCTCATCGGGCCATGCAAATGGATGGAGAGGCGACCCGGCATGGCCAACCATGCCGGGTCGGTTTTTAAAGAAGGACTGGCCGGCATGGCCAACCATGCCGGGTCGGTTTTTAAAGAAGGACTGGCCGGCATCGCCAACTATGCCGGGTCGGTTTTCTAAAGAAGGACTGGGCCAAGAGGCGAAACGCCCTGCCGGTCATCAAGGAGAAAGCCCCGCTGCGGAACATTCGCATGGGGCACGTTCGAGGAGGGGTTCCGGACTATTCCGGCACCCGAGGAAGAAAAAGGAATTCTACGTGGCCGAGGAAAAGAGCGGCGCGGCAATCCTGGTCGAGAGCCTGGTCAAGCAAGGGGTCGAATTCGTGTTCGGCTATCCCGGCGGTGCCGTGCTCCCGATCTATGACGAGCTGTTTGCCGAACATCGCATCCGCCACATCCTTGTCCGGCATGAAGCCGGCGCCGCTCATGCGGCTGAAGGATATGCGCGCTCCACCGGCAAACCCGGCGTGGTGCTCGTTACCTCCGGCCCGGGCGCGACCAATGCCGTCACCGGCATTGCCGACGCATTTCTGGATTCGATCCCGCTGGTGGTCATCACCGGGCAGGTCGCCACCAATCTGATCGGCTCCGACGCGTTCCAGGAAGCCGATACGGTTGGCATCACGCGCCATTGTTCCAAGCACAATTATCTGGTGAAGGACCCGTCCGACCTTGCCGCGACGATCGACGAGGCGTTCCAGATCGCCACGACCGGCCGCCCTGGCCCGGTCGTGATCGACATCCCCAAGAACGTCCAGGTCGCCACCGCGACGTGGCACGATGGCGAGATCCAGCGCAAAATCCGCTATTCGCCCCAGACGGCGGGCAGCGTTGAAGACATCGCCGAGGCAGTGGAACTGATCGCCAATGCCCAGCGGCCGATTCTCTACACCGGCGGCGGCATCATCAATTCCGGCCCATTGGCCGCGGAATTGCTGCGCCATTTCCAGTCGCTCACCGGCGCGCCGGTCACCAGTACGCTGATGGGACTGGGTGCCTTCCCGTATGACCATGCCGATTGGCTGGGGATGCTGGGGATGCACGGCACTTTCGAAGCCAATCTGGCGATGAACCAGTGCGACGTGATGGTCTGCATCGGCGCACGTTTCGATGACCGCGTGACCGGTCGCCTCGACGCGTTCTCGCCCGGCTCGACCAAGATCCATATCGATATCGATCGTTCCTCGATCAACAAGGTCATTCCGGTCGATCTGGGCATCGTGGGCGATTGCGCCACGGTTCTGGAGCAGCTCATCGCCGTGTGGGGCAAGCGCAAACCCGCCGATCTTTCCGAATGGAAGGCGCGGATCGAAGGCTGGCGCGCGCGTGAGAGCCTGGCCTATCCGGCCAAGAGCAAGAGCGGCGACATCATGCCCCAGCTCGCGATCGAACGGCTGTTCGCCCTCACCCGTGACTATGATCCGGTCATCACCACCGAGGTCGGCCAGCACCAGATGTGGGCCGCGCAATATTTCGGCTTCGACAAGCCGAACAAATGGCTCACTTCGGGGGGGCTTGGCACCATGGGTTACGGCCTCCCCGCCGCCATCGGTGCCCAGCTCGGCAATCCGGACACTCTGGTGATCGACATTGCGGGCGAAGCTTCGATCCAGATGAATATCCAGGAACTGGGCACTGCCAGTCAGTTCCGCCTGCCGGTGAAGGTGTTCATCCTCAACAATGAATTCATGGGCATGGTCCGCCAGTGGCAGGAACTGACCTATGAAAGCCGTTATTCGAATTCCTATTCGGACAGTCTGCCCGATTTCGTCGCCCTGGCCGAAGCCTATGGCTGGAAGGGCATCCGCATCGAGGATGAAAGCCAGCTCGATGCCGGGATCAAGGCGATGATCGAGCATGACGGGCCAGTGATGGTCGATTGCCGCGTGGCCAAGGAAGCCAATTGCTTCCCCATGATCCCGTCGGGCGCCGCACATACCGAGATGCTGCTTTACGGCGACGAGGTTGCGGGCACGATGGAAGACGAAGCAAAGGCATTGGTGTAAGGGCGCCCCCGTGATGAAAATCCAGCATTCAGCATCCGAGCGCCACGTGCTCACCATCATGGTCGACAATGAGGCGGGAATTCTCGCCAAGATTGCCGGCCTGTTCACGGCGCGTGGCTATAATATCGACAGCCTGACCGTGGCGGACATCAGCGAGAATCACGCTGTGAGCCGCATCACCATCGTCACCAACGGGCCCCCGGCTGTGATCGACCAGATCCACGCCCAGCTCGAACGGCTGGTGCCGGTTCACAAGGTGATCGACCTGAGCGAGGAAGGCCCCCATATCGAGCGCGAACTGGCGCTGATCAAGGTGGCCGGCAAGGGGGACAACCGCGTCGAGGCCCTGCGCCTGGCGGATGTTTTCCGCGCGAAAGTGGTCGACACCACGACCGAGAGCTTCATCTTCGAACTCACCGGGACGCCCGACAAGATCGACAGCTTCGTCACGCTGATGCGCGAACTGGGGCTGGTCGAAGTGGGCCGCACCGGGGTGGTCGGCATGATGCGCGGCCCCCACGGTTCCTGATCAGGACAATTTAGGGGTCGAAATCGCGCAAGTCTGCGCGTATCGGGCGGGCCGACCGTTCTGGCCAACCCGAATTCTTGGATTTGTGCCCCGCCGGGATGGGGCGACGGAAGGAATGAGAAAATGAAAGTCTATTACGACGCCGATGCGGACCTGAACCTCATCACCGGCAAGAAGATCGCCGTGCTGGGCTATGGCAGCCAGGGCCACGCCCATGCGCAGAACCTGCGCGACAGCGGCGTGAAGGAAGTGGCCATCGCGCTGCGTCCCGGCTCGGCATCGGCCAAGAAGGCCGAAGCCGCCGGCTTCAAGGTGCTGAGCAACAAGGAAGCGGCCGAATGGGCCGACATCCTGATGATCCTCGCGCCCGACGAACATCAGGCCGCGATCTGGGAAAACGATCTGAAGGGCAATATGAAGAAGGGCGCCGCCCTTGCCTTCGCCCATGGTCTCAACATCCACTTCGGCCTGATCGAAGCCCCGTCGGACATCGACGTGATCATGATCGCGCCCAAGGGCCCCGGCCACACCGTGCGCGGCGAATATGTGAAGGGCGGCGGCGTGCCGTGCCTCATCGCAGTTCACCAGGACGCCAGCGGCAATGCCCATGACATCGCCCTTGCCTATGCCTCGGGCGTTGGCGGCGGCCGCAGCGGCATCATCGAAACCAACTTCAAGGAAGAGTGCGAAACCGACCTGTTCGGCGAGCAGGCCGTGCTGTGCGGCGGCATCACTCACCTGATCCAGGCCGGTTTCGAAACGCTGGTGGAAGCCGGCTACGCCCCTGAAATGGCCTATTTCGAATGCCTCCACGAAACCAAGCTGATCGTGGACCTGCTGTATGAAGGCGGCATCGCCAACATGCGCTATTCGATCTCGAACACCGCCGAATATGGCGACATCGTCACTGGTCCGCGGATCATCACCGAAGAGACGAAGTGGGAAATGAAGAAGGTGCTGGAAGACATCCAGTCCGGCCGCTTCGTGAAGAACTTCGTGCTCGACAACCGCGCCGGCCAGCCCGAGCTGAAGGCAAGCCGCAAGGCTGCCGCAGCTCACCCGATCGAGCAGACCGGTGCCCGCCTGCGCGCCATGATGCCCTGGATCGGCGCCAACAAGCTGGTGGATCAGGAAAAGAACTGAGCCACATTCCGGATTACGGAAAGATGCGCCGCCGGCGGGATCATATCCCCGCCGGCGGCGTTGTTTTATCCGGCGTGCGCGAACGGGCGCATGTACAGTAGACTTTATCAAACCGGCACGCCAAAGTGCCGGCCATCCATTCCATGGGCTAAACTCAAAGGGAGGAATTCAAGGATGCGCAAAGTACAAATGGGTATCGCGGCGGTCACCGGCGCGGCCCTGCTCTATGTCGTAGGCGCGCAGGCGCAGAACGGCGATCTCGGCGGGCCGGGCAAGGCCGATGCTTCTCTCGTGACTGGCGGCACCTATGCTGCCGATCCGGGCCACACCCTCGTCGGCTGGAAAGTGAATCACTTCGGCTTCTCCGACTATTTCGGCCTGTTCGGCAACATCAAGGGCACGTTGACCCTCGATCCCAAGAACGTCGCCGCCAGCTCGGTCGAAATGACGATTCCCGTGTCCAAGGTCACTACCGCCAATCCGGGCCTGACCGCTCACCTGCTGTCGGCCGGCAAGGACGGCAAGGCGCCCGATTTCTTCGGCGCCGAAGCCGCTGACGCCACCTTCAAGTCCACCTCGGTGAAGGCCGCAGGCGCGAACAAGGCCGCCATCACCGGCGATCTCACCCTCAACGGCGTGACCAAGCCCGTGACGATCAATGCCGAATTCACCGGCGCCGGCGCCAACCCCTTCAGCAAGAAGGAAACCGTCGGCTTCAAGGGCACCGCACGCATCAAGCGTTCGGAATTCAACATCAATTACGCCGTGCCGATGGTGACCGACACGGTCGACCTCGACATCGCGGCGGCTTTCGAAAAGCAGTAAGCACTATTCGTCATTGCGAGGGACCGAAGGTCCCGCGGCAATCCAGGGCCCGACACGTGGCGCCCTGGATTGCTTCGCGGCGTTGCCGCTCGCAATGACGAAACTTGCTTTTCCGCAGCCTGCCCAAACCTTTTCCTTGAAATCCTCCGCACGATTGTCCATCTGCATAGGCGATGACGAACCGCTCGCTCCTTAGCCTGCTTCGACTTACACGCCCTTAGGCGTGTCACTTTGCCTGCGCCTTTCGCGCGTGGCAGCCCGCCTAAGGGCCATTCAAAAATCTTCGGTCGAATACAGCAGCGCACCTTGCCGTGCGCGCAGCAGGCGATAAGGCAATTTTCATGGCGATGTTCAAGGATCCTAGCGAGAAATACCGGCCCTTCCCTCAGGTCCCGATCACGGACCGGCAATGGCCCTCGCGCACAATCACCGCGCCCCCGCGCTGGCTCTCCACCGACCTGCGGGACGGCAACCAGTCGATCATCGATCCGATGGATGCGGTGAAGAAGAACCGTTTCTTCGACATGCTGGTGGAAGTGGGCCTGAAGGAAATCGAAGTGGGCTTCCCAGCTGCGGGCAAGACCGAGTTCGATTTCATCCAGTCGCTGGTCAAGGGCGGCCGCATTCCCGACGACGTGATCGTGCAGGTGCTGACCCAGTCGCGTGAAGACCTGATCCGCACCAGTTTCGAGAGCCTTGAGGGCGCGAAGCAGGCGATCGTCCATCTCTACAATGCCGTGTCCCCCGCATGGCGCGACATCGTGTTCCGCATGAGCAAGGCGGACGTGAAGGAAATCGCCATCAAGGGCGCGAAGATCCTGCGCGACGAGGCAGCAAAGCGCCCGGACACGGACTGGTATTTCGAATATTCGCCCGAAACCTTCTCCACCGCCGAGCTGGATTTCAGCCTGGAGGTTTGCGAGGCGGTGATGGACGTGCTTCAGCCCACCGCCGATCACCAGCTGATCCTGAACCTGCCCGCCACGGTCGAGGCGGCAACGCCCAATATCTATGCCGACCAGATCGAATATTTCTGCCGCAACATCCCCCGTCGCGAAACGGTGGCGATCAGCCTGCACACCCATAATGACCGGGGCACCGGCGTTGCCGCGGCCGAACTGGGCCTGATGGCCGGTGCGGACCGCGTGGAAGGCTGCCTGTTCGGCAATGGGGAGCGGACCGGCAATTGCTGCCTGGTGACGGTTGGCCTCAACATGTACACGCAAGGCGTTGATCCGAAACTGGATTTCTCCAACATCGATGCGATTATCGAGACGGTGGAATATTGCAACCAGATCCCCGTCCACCAGCGCCACCCCTATGGCGGCGAACTGGTGTTCACGGCCTTTTCCGGCAGCCATCAGGACGCGATCAAGAAGGGCTTCGAAGCGCAGTCGAAGCGCAATGACGAGCTGTGGCAGGTGCCTTACCTGCCGATCGACCCGGCCGATCTGGGCCGCAGCTACGAAGCGGTGATCCGCGTGAATTCGCAATCCGGCAAGGGCGGTTTCGCCTGGGTGCTGGAGCAGGATCAGGGCCTCAAGCTGCCCAAGAAACTGCAGGCGGATTTCTCGAAACATGTCCAGCGCATCGCCGACGAACTCGGCCGCGAGCTGAATGCCGCCGATATCTGGCAGGTGTTCCGCGAAAGCTATTTCATCAAGGTCGACAAACGCCGTTTCCGGCTGGTCGATTACAATGAAGGCCGCGCGGCGGACGGTACCCGGATATTCACCGGCACGGTCGAAGTGGACGGCCAGGCGCAGAATGTTTCCGGACGCGGCAAGGGCCTGATCTCCTCTGTGCTGGCAACGCTGAAGGAAAGCTTCGGCCTGGAAATGGAAGTGCTCGACTATACCGAGCATGCGCTGGGCCAGGGCACTGATGCACAGGCTGCCGCCTATGTCGAATGCGCCCTGCCCGATGGCCGCGTGATCTGGGGTGTGGGGATCGACGAGGATGTTGCATCCGCCAGCGTGCGCGCGATCCTTTCCGCCGCCAATGGCGCGACGCGCGACGCCTGATCTTGCGGGAAGAGGACGAAACATCCTCCGTGAATGACATCGAGGGGCAAGGCGCATTCGCCCTGCCCCTCAGTGCCCAATGGCCGGGCTGGGCACTGATCGGTGTTCTGGTGGCCGCGTTCCTGTGGCACCTGCCACACGGTTCGGTGATGGTGGAATGGGCGATTTCAGCGGAGATCCTGCGCGCAGGATACTGGCAGAACATCATCCTTCACATGTTCGCCCATGCCGGATTCATGCACATCGCCTTCAACTGCATGGCGCTTGCCAGCCTCTCGCCCCATGTCGCATTCCGGCTGGGCACAGGACCGGACGGCTGGCTACGTTATCTTGCCCTGTTCCTGATGTGCGGGCTGGCGGGGCTGGCGCTGTTCCTGGCCATCCATCCCGATGGCAATGTGCCGATGCTGGGCGCTTCGGGCGCGATCTTCGGTTTCGCGGGCTTCCTGGTGCGCTATCCGCCCGGCGTGCCCGGCACCATGCCGCTATGGTCGGGCGAAACGGGCCGTGCGCTGGTGGACTTCGTAAAGACGAACCTGTTCCTGATCGCGATCCTCACCCTGCCCGCCCTGCTGGCGGGCCAGTCGGGCGGGGTCGCATGGGAGGGGCATCTGGGCGGCTTCCTGTTCGGGCTGCTGGCCGCACCGGCCTTCGTCCCGCGTCACGCACGCTGACCGCGCCCCTCCCCGGCGCCCTTTACTTCACATATCGGGCATACCAGCCGAGCCAGCGGTGCATCCGGTCGACGATGTAGCTCGGCCGGGTGAAGCTGTGGAACTGGTCGGGATAGATCACCAGTTCGGTATCCACCTTGCGGGCCTTGAGCGCCTGATACATCTGCTCGCTTGCCCAGGTCGGAACATTGACGTCTGCCCCGCCGACCATGAACATGGTCGGCGTGTTGATCCGGTCGGCATGGAGGAAGGGATAGGAATTCTTGATCCAGACTTCCGGATTCTCCCAAGGCTTGCCCAGTTCCAAGTCATATTCGACCGCATATTGGTCCGTACCATAGCCCAGCAGCACATTGCCGATCGACGCGCCCGACATGGCCGCCTTGAACCGCTGGTCAGAGGTGATCAGGTAATTGGTGGACATGCCGCCATAAGACCATCCGCCCACCACCAGCCTTTCAGGATCGGCAATGCCCCTGGCCACTGCATCGTCCACGGCCGCAAGATCGTCCTCCACGTCCACCGTGCCCCATGCGGCATTGATCCCTGAGGCATAGGCAGTGCCGCGCCCTGTGCTGCCACGCGGATTGGGGGTCAGCACCGCAAAGCCCGCCCCGGCGAACACCTGCTGCCACATGTCGAAGCTGTAATCATATTGCGCCGCCGGGCCGCCATGGGGATGGAGGATCGTCTTCACTCTCTCGCCCGGCTTCGTTCCCACGGGAACCATGACGAAGCCATGGACCTCGGTGCCGTCCTTGCTCTTGTAGGAAGTGAATTTCGCATCGGCGAAATCGATGCCCTTCATCCATTCGGCATTATGGCTGGTCAGCGGGCGCAGCTTGCCTGCATCCACCGCATAAAGCTCATAGGGCTTGGTCGGCGCGGAATAGGTCACAACCGTGCGGGTACCTGCCGAACTGGGATTACGCAGCACGAACTCGCCGCCCGCCACTGTTGCCACCTTGCCGCCGCTTGCGGCAATCGTGGAGAGCTTCATCTGCCCGTCATCCTCCAGAATGAAGCGCAGCGCCTTGCCGTCGGCCGTCCATTCCGGATTATAGACATTGCGGTCCAGACCCTTCGTCAGGATCGCGGGCTCGCCTCCGCTGGCGGAAATCACCGCCAGATCGCTCGCCGCATACCACAGCAGCTTGGGATCGCCGCCGCGCACATAGGCGATCTTCGAACCATCCGGGCTCCACACCGGATAGGAACCGAAATCGGGATCGGCATCCGCCCCTTCGTAAGTGGTGAGCCGCAGCGGCGCGGCGCCCGGCGCGTCCACTCGCGCGACATAGATATTGTAATCATGCGAACGGTCGGCATCCGGCCCACGGCGCGAAACGAAGGCGACGCGCGTGGAATCGGGCGACCAGGCGGGAAGCTCCTCGTCATAATCGCCATCGGCCAGCCGCTGCGCCTTGCCGGTGGCCAGATCGTAGAGCCACAGACGCGAGCGTTCCTTGCCGAGATAGCCGACCCCATCGAGTTTGAAGTGATAGCGATCGATCACGATGGGCGACGGAATTTCTTCGCCATCGGCGTTTTTCTTCGGTTCTTCCGACTTGTCGAACACGATCAGGGCAAGATGCCTGCCATCGGGCGACCAGGCGAAATCCTCCACCGAGCCTTCGATACCTTCCAGCGCCTTCGCCTCGCCACCAGCCATGGGCATGATCCAGAGGCGGCTCTGCTCCTTCTCGTCATTGCGGGAAGAGAGGAAGCCCACCTGCCTGCCATCGGGGCTGAACTTCGGATTGCTCTCGCTCTCTCCCTTGCGCGAGGTGAGCTGGCGCGGGCCGCTGCCGTCCCACGGAGCGAGCCAGATATGCGATACCGGCTCATCCGCATCCACATCGTCGCCCATCACAGTATAGACCGCCGCATCGCCCGAGGGTGAAAGGTCAGGCTCCGAAATGAGCAGTTCCTTCACCTGATCTTCGGGCGTTACCGGCCGGGCCAGTGCGGTGAGCGGCTGGAGCGAAAGGACAAGCGCAGTGGCGGTGAGAAGCAGACGCATCGAAAGGTTCCCCTGGTATCGGTCCGGTTTCAGAGGATACTTCTTACGCGTTTAGCCCGGCCGCACAATCCCGTGGAGGCCCTGTCAGGGCCGCTCCTGAAGAAAAATTATCCCGCGCCCAATTGCCTGGCGGTCGACCAGTTACCGTGCAGGCCCTGGCGGATCTTGACCGGCAGCCTGGCCCGCGCAATCGGCCCTTCGTCCACGCGCTGGGCATCGAAGAAGCACAGGTCCGAATAATTGGCGACATGATCGTCCACCAGAGCGACGATATAGCCCTCCCCCTCGGCCGCATTGGCCGATTTGGGGATGAAGCAAGGCTCCTGAATGCCGCTGGTCGGGCCGGGCCACCAGCTTTTGGTATCGCCGGTCGAAAGATCGATATGGCACAGGGTGTTGAGCGCGCCCACGAACGGCCCGGGAGGGCCCTCATAGCGGGCCTGCGGATCGAAGGCGATCATCCAGCCGTGGCGATAGGCCTGCCCGGCGTAGCGATCGTCGATGCGGGGGAATTCGTCGGCGATGCTGGTCATCTGCTCGACCTCTTCGAACTCCTCCCCATTGCTCGACATGTCCACGGTCCAGCGCGTGAGATAGGACAGGCCGCCGATCGGATCGAAGGGCGCGCCGGTCACGTCGGGGAAGAAGGGGAAGCTGTTCTTCGCCGCGATCGGCAGGTCGAAATAAATCTTCGTCCCATCGTTGAAGGCGTTCATCACATGGCCGGTGAAGCAATTGGACGGCGCCTTGAACCAGCGCAGATCCTTGGCCGTGGCCCCCGGTTTGCGCGGCAGCACCGCCAGCCAGGTGGGCAGCGAATGATCGAAGCCGAAATAGGGCATCCGCTTTTCCAGCCGTTCCATATTGGTGATGCAGGGCATCACGTTCCACACGGCGTAATCCTGCGTGATCCCGAAATCGTGCATCATGCACAGATACTTGTTCTCGAAGGGAATCTCGAACAGCAGCTCGCCCGATGGGCTGATCTCGAAATAGCTCATGTCATAAGTCATCGGCCCCTTCGACATGTAGGAGAAGGCGCACATATTGCCGGTGACAGGATCGATCTTGGGGTGCGCGCAGAAGGTCTTGGCATCCAGCCTGCCGCCAAAATCGCTATAGCCGAAGCTGTCCAGCGAATTGGGGTCCATGATCAGGCAGGGGCTGTCCTCCTTCATCGCATAGAGCTTGCCGGCATGGACCATCACATTGGTGTTGGCCGTCCCCCGGATTTGTCCCGCGACCGAAGGATCGTCGGTCAGATGATTGCGGTAATGGCCGAACAGGGATCGGCCCGCCTTGTTCTCCAGCTTCCACTTATCGGTATGGGCATAGCGCTGTTTGAAATCGACCTTGCCGTCATGCACGCGGAACATGCTGACCATGCCGTCGCCATTGAAGAACTGATCGTCTTCGAACTTCGGCGCGAACTGGTTATCCGGATGGACGCGATGGAATGCCCCGTTCAATTCGGCCGGAATTTCGCCTTCAACTTCCATATCGAGAATGTCGCCCTGCAGGCGCAGGGGGCGAAGCGTTCCGGTGAAACCCGGATTGTTCGGAAAATGGGTCATCGCATCGTCTCTCCGCATGAGTTCATGGACTCGTTGCGGCAGAGGGATAGCTTGGGAGGCTCCCGAGCGAATTGATCGAAGGCAAAATGGGCTTCGGAGTGGATCGCCGTTAGGCCGGGCGGGCGCGAGGGGGAAAGGAAGCCCGCCCGGCCGGCGGATCATTCGATCCGCATGGCGATCTCTGCCTCTCCGTCCGAAGTGCGGAGGGTCAGCCGGTCTCCATTCCGGCGATATTGGAAAAGGAGATCTCCGTCGGGAATGAACAGCTGGCGTTCATTGGCCTGATAGGATTGCCTGATCTCGTCGTTCTCATCCTTCCCGCCGGGATAGGTGACGAATTCATTGTCCTTCGTGATCTCGATCACATCGCCGCGCCGGACATCGTCGACACCCTTGAAATAGGTGACTTTCCAGCGGCCGAAGAGTTCGAGCGGGCGCAATTCGCGCGGAACCTCGCCCTGATAGCCGGCCAGATAGGCCATCCGGTTGCGCAGGCTGCCGACCAGTTCCTGCTCGTTTCCGAAACCCTCGTGCCGCCCGGCGGCAAGGCGGCTGTCCAGCCCGTCCAGCGTGGCGAAGGCCGCCTTCTTGTCGCCTCGCACATGATAGTGCTCGATCGCCTGGGTGAGCGAGACATATTCATCCACCAGCGCCATCGCGGCGGCCAGCCGCGCGGGGGCGGGGCCATCGGGCTGCGCGACTTCCAGGCTGTCGCCCCCCGCCTCGCCTGTAACCGCATCGACATAGGCCAGCTTCACATCCAGCAGCGGCGTGGCGGCGCCAAGCGGAGCCAGCGGCAAATGATCCCGCGCGGAATCCCGCCCGAGCGCGACATAGATTCCCCCGCCATTGCTCGACAGGAAGGCCGTGCCGATGGTCACCACAACCGCGCCGTCCTGTGTCTGGGTCATCAACCCGTCGGGCACACCGAACACTCCGGTAATGGCATAGCCCTGGGGCGGGGTCAGCGTGATAGCGATATTCTCCGCCACCTCGCTGGTCATGTTGCGGAATTCCTTGTCGAACAGCTCGCTGGCCGCCCGGTCCTGCTCGATGAAGAACAGATTGCCGCCCGGCGCGCTGGAAACCCTCGCCGCCAGTGCGCCATCGTAATGGACGCCCACGCCGATGGTGGTCAGCCCCACCCCGCGCGCGGAACCGGCGCTGGCCTGGGCCATGAAACCCTCGGCGCTGGTGTTGCCGACGTTGGGGTTCTCATCCGTGAACAGCATCAGCCTTGTCTTGCCCCTGCTCTGCGGCAATTCGGCAAGGGCGGTTTCATAGCCCAGCTTCAGCCCGGCCTCGAGATAGGTCGAACCGTCGATCTGGATGGAATCGATCGCCGCGAGAATTTCGCCGCGATGGGTCGCCACATCCATCACCGGCAGATGGACATTGGTGCTGGTGCCATAGAGCACGATCCCCAGACGATCGCCCTTGCCCATCTGCGAGACGACCGAGCGCAGCGCTTCCTTGACCTTGGCGATCGGCCCGCCGCTCATCGAGCCGGAACGGTCGATCACCGCCACCAAGCTGAGCGGCGCGGCCTTCCAGCTTTCCGCATCGATATTGGAATCGAAATCCAGCCCCACGAACCACGCATCCTGCGGGCGCAGCGGCAAGTCAGCCTTCATCGCATGGCCGACAAGGCAGAAGGTCTGCCGGCATTGCTCCCGCCTCGGCAGGGTCAGATCGTGCTCACCCAGCAGCCCTTCCATGGTGAGGCTGCCCCGTGGCGGCATGAATTCATTGGCGCCATCGAAGGATATTTCCCGGAAATGCCGGATATCCTGCGCCCCGCCCTGCCGCAGCGCACCGGTGACGATAATGGGGGAAAGGAGTTCCTCATCCTCCTGCTCATCCTGTGCAAAGGCGGCCGGAGCAAAACCCCCCAGCCCCGCAAGCGAGATCGCCCCGGCCAATAAGGAACGCCTGAATATGTGGTGCAATTTCATCGCCATGGCCCTCTCCCGACATGCGACTCTATTGCGGGAAGGCTATCCGATTTTTTCTTCGGCGAGAAGAAAATTGTAATATTGTTATCATGAATTACAATATTTGTAAGTTTTCCATACTAAATCGTATAGATTGCTTACAAATGCCTGCGGGCAGATTGGCCGCGTTTGGTGAGCGATGCGCTGAGCTTGACGAGGGAAATGGGGGCAAGCGGGCACATCCCTTCAATTCGTCATTCCCGCGAAGGTGAGTGATTCATTCCGCAACTGGGCCGTGTCCCGAGGGGGTATTTCGGCGCAAATAGGGTGGTGAGCTGCTATTATACACGACCGCCGAGAATGCGGGTTCCGCCAACAAAACGGCCGTTCAGCGGCTAAATATGTCTTCCTAAAACCAGATCTTCGTTCATCGGGCCATTGCGGAGAACAGATGGACTGGCTTTGGGAATTTCGTTGCCGTTCCCAGCGCTTTCGGTAATCGACTGCATTCTGGAGAAAGCAGATCTACCAGCGCTTCCCGTTGAACGCGGAGCACAAACAGCACTGATCACCAGCCGACCTCCGACAGCGAGCGAATCTCGCGAGATGCTTTGTTTGCAACTTGCAGCGCAGCAATTCCTCTTTTGGGAGAAGGGGGCGATGAGAGTGTATTTTAGTCGCCCAACCAATCGGTTGCGATCTCGCCCCTATGCCCATCGAGCGCCAGCGCGGCGCGCAGGGCTTCCAGTAGCGGTGGCAGCGCCTGCGTGAAGGCGTAGGGCGGGTTGACGATAAAAAGGCCCGCACCGTTATAGATGCCGGGCTGATCGCCGTCGTACAGCCAATGCTCCACCCTCAGCAATTTCGGGATGCCGAGCCTGCGTAGCTGCTCCTTCCACCGCACATGTGTGGCGCGGTCTTTCAGCGGATACCAGATCACCGTTACGCCATGCGCCCATTTGCGCTGAGCGGCGGCGAGGGTGGCTGTGATACGTTCGCGTTCGCCTAACTGCTCATACGGCGGATCGACCACCACCACGCCGCGAGGCGTTCGGGGCGGCACCATCGCCAGCCAAAGTTCGTAGGCGTCGCGCTCATGCACAGCAGCGGATGTGTCGCGCATCACGCCGCGCAGGGTATAGACGTCCTCGGGATGTTTTTCGTTCAGGATCAGGAAGTCCTGTGGGCGCAGAAGCTGCGCCAGAATTTGCGGCGAGCCGGGGTAGAACTGCGGCTCGGCCCCGACATTAACCGCTTGCACGGCGGCGCGGTAATCGTTCAGCAAGGGGTTCGGGTCGGCAAAGACCTGCAGCACGCCCTGCCTGGACTCGCCGGTGCGTTGGGCCTCCTCGCCGTGAAGGTTGTACAGCCCGCAGCCGGCATGGGTGTCGATCAGGGTCAACGCGCCCGGCTTGTGCTGCAAGGCCCGTACGAGCGCGATCAGCAGGCTGTGCTTCACGACATCGGCGCTATTGCCGGCGTGGAAGGAATGGCGATAATTCATTGTGATTCTAAATCCTGACGATCTGCCTTTATATGAGCTGCTGGGCGCGGAAGCCGAGCGCGAGGCGATTGAAGCAACCAATCCGGTGCCCATATATATTCCCGCGGAAACCTTCAAAGCGCTTCTGCGCACGGCCTCAAGCCCGCGTTAGCGATCGCCACCAGAGGCGGAGAAGCAAGGCTCCGGGCGCATGGGAATATTCGATCATCGAGGAGCCGGACGCGACTGGCGTTACCGCGAAGGGCCGGTTCGCCTGATGTCGGCAGGACGTTCATATAACATCGAAATATCAGAACTGTGGCGCCTCGACGTCCGCGTCTGCTTCCGACCAGACCCGGTCGCTCAGATTGTCTGCGTTGAACGTCTTTTCTAGCCGAAAGCGGTCGATCGTGCTGCGGAACTCAGAAGGTCAGCAAAGGGCCATTGTAGGTCATCGCGTGATTTTTCCGAAAACCCTGAAACCGGACATCTCAACGCTTAGAAATCATCGATTCAAACATGGCCGCTGGCATAAGTTTGACATGAACGGCTCCTTGATCCCCTATCCCATCCCGCACTACGTTCCGGGGAGCCTGGAGCGAAATGAGCATGTAGCCATCGGGTGCTTTTGCAACGAAAAGTATGTCAATGTCTGAGCCAGGGATGGTGTTTTCGTCGATAACCCGGAATCCACCAGCCTGCAAAAATTCGGCAACCTTGGTGCGAACTTCCACCGTCTGCTTTGTGTTAGCCAACACGACATGACAGGCGCCCGGACTGTCCCCGACCCCAATAAAAACTTCGTCTGGCTGCGCCTTCAGTCGAAACCATGTAGGAACTCGATTAAAATGGGCCTTCACCGTTGGAGGGACTTCTGACGCACTTTCGAGGAGAAGGCTCGCCGCAGTCTCCGGTGTTGGCGGCTTCCCTCGTGCCGTTTGAAAGCAAATATCGGGGATAGCGTTAAAAAACCGCGTAG
>DATJDU010000068.1:0-42105 GCA_035497315.1 Sphingomonadaceae bacterium | reverse complement strand
CGCAGCCGGCAGGGCCGCCGGGCAGCGGATTTTCTCCGCTGGCGCCCTATATCGCCACTCATGTCGACCGGAACCGCATCGCGGGCGGCAAGCGCGTCTATGGCGCGGCGATGGACACAGCGCTGCAGGTGGAGCGGCAATATGGCGTGCCGGCACCGGTGGTGATCGCGATCTGGGGGCATGAGACCAATTACGGCAGCTATAAGGGCGATTTCGATCTGTCGCGCTCGCTCGCCACTCTCGCCTGGGAAGGGCGGCGGCGGGAGCTGTTCGCGGGCGAGTTCATCGATCTGCTGAAGATCGCCGACACCGGCTTTTCCCGCGATACGCTGAAAGGGAGCTGGGCAGGGGCGTTCGGCAATCCGCAATTCCTGCCCAGCGTGTTCCTGCGCCTTGCGGTGGATGGCGATGGCGACGGGCGCAAGGATATCTGGAACAGCCGGACCGATACGCTCTATTCGATCGCCAATTATTTCCGCGACGCAGGATGGCGTTCCGGCCAGCCCTGGGGCGTGGCGGCGCAGTTGCCCGGCGGGTTCGATGTCAATGCCTATAAGGGCAAGATCAATTCGCCCGTCTGCTCGCGCGTGCATGAGCGGCACAGCCAGTGGAAGACGGTGCGCGAATGGAAGCAGCTGGGCGTAAATCCGCTCGCGCCCATTGGCGACGATGTGATGGCCAGCCTGTTCCAGCCTGATGGGCCGGGAACCAAATCGTGGCTCTTAACCGGGAATTATAGGGTTATCCTCGAATATAACTGCTCGAACTACTACGCTATGAGTGTGGGGTTGCTTGCAGATGAAATTGCCGAATAAAAATATTGCCCTCGGGCTGGTCTCGCTGGGTGTTGCCGCCGCGCTTGTCGGGTGCGGCGCGTCAGGTGACGGGGGAGGGGCTGCGCTGGCCTCTGCACCTGTGCCCAATGGCCCTGCGGCCGATTACCCGATCGTTGTAGGGAACCCCTACATTATCGCGGGTGTCACTTACACGCCTGCCGATGTCTGGAACTATGACGAGGTCGGCTATGTCTCTGTGGACAGTGCTGGCGGAAACACCATTTCGGGCGCCAACCACGTGCTGCCCCTGCCAAGCTATGCGGAAGTCACCTCGTTGGAGACGGGCCGGACAATTCTGGTGCGGATCGAGCGGCGCGGTCCGATGGGGAGCCACGATGTGGTGGCCCTTTCGCCCGGCGCGGCGCAGCAATTGGGCGTAGCGGACGGGACACCGGTGCGTGTGCGCCGCGTGAACCCGCAGGAGCCGGAACGCGCGGCCCTGCGTGCAGGCAAGCCCGCGCCCGACCGGATGGACACGCCCATGTCGCTGGTCAATGTGCTGAAGCTCAAGCTGCCTAATGGCGGCCCACCCGCTTCGCTTGCTCTGCCGAAGGAATTGCCATCCGCCGGGGTGGATGTTCCGCCAAAGCTGGCCAATGCCGGGCCGCCTGTACCCGCGCCGGTTCAGCCGGCCCCGGTCGCCGTCGCCCCCAAACCCGCGCCGCAGGTGGCTGCCAGGCCCCCTGCCGTTCAGGTTGCCCCCAAGCCGCCGGCCGCCAAACCTCCCGCCGCAAAGCCCGCAACGCGCGGCTTCGTCGTCCAGGCCGGAGCCTTCTCCACGAAGGACCGGGCAGACAAGGTGGCCAAGGCACTCGGTGGGCAGGTCAGCAAGTCCGGCTCGCTCTACCGCGTTCGTACCGGGCCGTTTCCCACGCGCAATGCGGCCGATGCCTCGCTCGCCAAGGTGAAGGCTGCGGGTTATAGCGACGCACGAATCTATTCCGAAGGCTAGGGGCAGCGCCCCTGCCGCATGACGGGCAGGAGCAGGCTTGGCGCATTTTGGCAGGATCGGAGTGTTGGGGCTGGGCGCGGCGTTGGCCGCCATCCCCACCGCGCTGCATGCCGATCCAGCCCCGCCGGGCGAGGCGGAAGCCCCGGTTGCGTTGCTGATGGACTTGAGTTCCGGGCAGGTGCTGCACGCGCGCGAGATCGATCGGAGGTTTCTGCCTGCCTCGGTCACAAAGGTGATGAGCGCCTATATTGCCTTCGAAATGCTTGCGGATGGTCGGCTCAGGGCAGACCAGACTTTCACCGTCACTCCGGCATTGGCGAAGCAATGGTCGGGCACTGGTTCCACCCTGTTCCTCAAATCGGGGGACAAGGTCAGTATCGATACGCTTATCCACGGAATCACTACGGTTTCCGCCAATGACGGCGCTGTTCTGCTTGCTCAGGGCGCGGCAGGTTCGGTGGAAAAATGGGTCGAGCTGATGAACAGCACCGCTGCCGAACTCGGCATGAATGACAGCCATTTCGGTACGCCCAATGGCTGGCCTGATGAGGGCGCGACCTTCGTTACCGCGCATGATCTGGCGCTGCTTGCCAAGGCGATGGTTACACGCCATCCGGCCCTTTACTCCCGCTATTTCGGGAAAAGTGGCTTCCGATATAATGGCATAGCCCAGTCCAATCACGATCCCATGATTGGCGTGGTGCGTGGGGCAGACGGTATCAAGACTGGCTACACTCGCGAGGCAGGCTATAATTTCCTGGGCAGCGCGGCCCGTGACGGCCGCCGCCTGGTGCTGGTGGTGGCAGGAACCGACAGCGAGGAGGAACGTGCGCGGATTGCTCGCAATTACGTAGAATGGGGTTTCGCAGCGTTCGAGCCGCACCTTATATTTCCCGCAGGGACCACAATCGGAACGGCCCGCGTTCAGGACGGCGCGCAGGACGATGTCGCCCTGCGCACGGCCCTGCCAGTAATCGCCGATATTCCGAAGGGCAGCAAACCGAAGATCGCCATGTCTCTCCATTATCGCGGGCCGCTCGCCGCGCCGATCATTGCCGGGCAGGAAGTCGCCGAACTGGAAGTGCGGATTGAGGGGATGGAGCCCTATCGGGTCCCGCTGAAGGCGGTTCGCGCCGTGAAACAGGCCAATCCGTGGCAACGCATCGTGAATGGCGTGCTAGGCTGGATTTCGTGAACAAGGGACGATTCATTGCGCTGGAAGGCGGGGAAGGGGTGGGCAAATCCACTCAGGCCCGCCTGCTGGCCGAAGCTCTGGAGGCGCACGGGATCACGGCCGTGCTCACGCGGGAGCCGGGCGGCACTCCCGGTGCCGAAGCGATCCGCGCCCTGCTGCTCGATCCACCGGGTAACGGATGGAACCCGCGTGCGGAAGCGCTGCTGTTCGCCGCCGCCCGTTCGGACCATGTCGAAAAGCTGATCCGCCCCGCGCTGGACGCTGGGCAATGGGTGATCTGCGATCGTTTCATCGATTCCACCCGTGCCTATCAGGGCGGGGGCGGCGGGCTTTCCGAAGCGGAAATCCTCGCCCTCCATCGGGTCGGCAGCGAAGGGCTGCTGCCCGATCTCACTTTGCTGGTGGAAGTTCCGCCCGCGCTGACCGCTGCACGGCTCAGCCTGCGCGACAGCGATGGTTCGGACGCCATCGGCGGGCGCGATGCGGCCTATCATGCGCGCGTGGCGGAAGCCTTCTCCCGCATCGCCGGGGAAGAGCCGCACCGTTTCGCGCGGATCGATGGGGAGGGGAGCCCGCAGGCAATCCATACTCGCATCATGGATGTGCTTGCCCCGCTGCTGGAGCCATCGGCATGAAGCACTCCGGTCATGACGAGCCCTGGCGGGCATGGCATTCGGCCCTGTCCGGCCCGCGTATGCATCACGCGTGGATGCTGGCGGGCAAGCGCGGCATCGGCAAGCTGGACTTCGCGCTGGCTGCCGCTCGGGAACTGGTCGCGGAAGCGGGCGTGCCTCAGCCCAAAGGCGATCATCCCGATATTCACCTGCTGGAACATTTGCCCGCCAATGCCGATGAGGAAAAGAAAAAGGCCGAAGGCAAGAACTGGCAGGCCAAGCGCAACATCTCGATCGACCAGATTCGCGAGATGCAGCACCGGCTCGTAACCCGGCCGACCTTGGGCAGCCGCCGTGCAGTGATCGTCTCCCCGGCTGACGATCTTGAAAAAGGCTCTGCCAACGCCTTGCTCAAGAGCCTTGAGGAACCACCGCAGGGCACGTTTTTTCTGCTAGTGACTCACCGGCCCGGTCGCCTGTTGCCCACTATCCGCTCTCGCTGCCGGGTGTTGCGGTTCGGTGCAGCAAGTGCGGACGAAGTCGACGCTTTTCTGATACGGGAAGCTCCTTCCGCCGATCCGGCCGCTCGCGCCCTTGCAGCGAGCGCATCGGCAGGATCGCCGGGTGCAGCGCTGGAATTCCTCGCCCATGATCTTGCCCCGCTTCACCGGCTGATGCAGCGCATTCTGACGCAGGGGGACGAAGGCTTCGAATTGCGCGGCGAACTGGCCAACGCCATCGGGCAGCGCCCCACGCGCGAACGGCAATTGGCCGCGATCGATCTTGCCCGTTCCGTCATCGCGCAGGAGATGCGGGGCGCCACGCGGGCGCGCATTCCCGCCATCGTCAATGCGCATAGCGAGCTGAACCGCCTCGCCGCGCAGGCACCGACCTATAATTTCGACGCAGCCTTGCTGGTGATGGAAATCGGCAGCTTGCTCGCAGGTGCAGCACGCCCTAGGGAACCGGCCCATGGCTGATCCCTATTATATTACCACCGCGATTTCCTATCCCAACGGCCCGCCGCATATCGGCCATGCCTATGAGGCGATTGCCGCGGACGTCGCCGCGCGTTTCCAGCGCCAGATGGGGCGCGACGTGCGCTTCCAGACCGGCACGGACGAACACGGGCTGAAGATGGCGCAGAAGGCGCGCGATCTGGGCAAGACCCCGGCCGAGCTGGCAAGTGAGATGTCCGCTTTGTTCCGCGCCATGTGCGATGGGCTGAACGTCTCCTATGACCGCTTCATCCGCACCACGGAGGACGCGCATCACCGCGCCAGCCAGGCGATCTGGCAGGCGATGGAGGCCAATGGCGACCTTTATCTGGATCGTTACGAAGGCTGGTACTCGGTTCGCGACGAAGCTTATTACGACGAGAGCGAGCTGATCGAAGGGGAGGGGGGCGAAAAGCTCTCCCCTCAGGGCACGCCTGTCGAATGGACGGTAGAGGAAAGCTGGTTCTTCCGGCTTTCCAGATATCAGGAACCGCTGCTGGCACTTTATGCCGAGCATCCGGACTTCATCCAGCCCGAAAGCCGCCGCAACGAAGTGATGCGGTTCGTGGAAGGGGGCCTGCGCGATCTTTCCGTCAGCCGCACCAGTTTCGACTGGGGCGTGAAGGTGCCGGGGCATGAGGATCACGTGATGTATGTGTGGGTGGATGCGCTCACCAATTACATCACCGGGGTGGGTTATCCGGACGATACGGAGGAATTTCGCAAGTTCTGGCCGGCGAATGTCCATCTGATCGGCAAGGATATCGTGCGTTTCCACGCGGTCTATTGGCCGGCTTTCCTGATGAGTGCGGGCGTTGCCGTACCGAAGCAGGTTTTCGCCCATGGCTTCCTGCTCAATCGCGGGCAGAAGGAATCCAAATCGCTCGGCAACGTCACCGATCCGATGCAGCTGGCCGAACGCTATGGCGTGGACACTCTGCGCTATTTCCTGCTGCGCGAAGTCACCTTCGGACAGGATGGAAGCTATTCGGCAGAAGCCATTGTAAACAGGGCAAATGCGGAGCTGGCCAACAGCTTTGGCAATCTTGCCCAGCGTGTGATGAGCTTCATCGCCAAGAATTGCAGCGAGGGCTTCACCGCCAGCGCTCCGGTGCTCGAGGCGGATGCGGAACTGCGCGCGAAGGTGAATGCGGCCTGTGCTTCGGATCTGCCGGAAGCCTTCGAAAAGCTGGCCTTCACCGCCGGGCTCGAAGCGTGGATGCAGGCCGTCTATGCCTGCAACGCCTATGTCGACGAACAGGCGCCCTGGGCTCTGCGCAAGACCGATCCGGCGCGGATGGAGCGGGTGCTGGCAACCCTGTGCGGCTGTATCCGCGATCTGGCCGTGGCCGTGTCGCCGGTGACGCCGGCCGCTTCGACGAAGATCCTCGATGCGCTGTGCATTCCGGCCGAGGCGCGCAATTTCGCCGCACTGGCGCAGGATTCGGCGCTGGGTGAAATCCGGGTCGATGCTCCCACTCCAGCCTTCCCTCGCCTGGAAATGCCGGTGGAGGAGGGGGCCTGATGCTCGTCGATAGCCACTGCCACCTTGAATATAAGGGGCTCGTGGAAGATCAGCAGGCCGTGCTCGAACGGGCACGGGCCGCTGGCGTGCGCGGGTTTCTCAACATCTCCACGCGCCGGAGCGAATGGGACAGCGTGATCGGCACCGCCGCGCGGGAGCCGGATATCTGGGCCAGTGTCGGCATCCACCCGCATGAAGCGGACAGCCATGCCGATCTCGGCGCGGCGGCCCTGCTGGAGGCGACCGCCCATCCTAAAGTGGTTGCCATCGGGGAAACCGGGCTCGACTATTATTACGACAAGTCGGACCGCCAGGTGCAGCAATCCCTCTTCCGCACCCACATCCAGGTCGCGCGCGAAACGGGCCTGCCCCTCATCGTTCACACGCGAGAAGCTGAAGAAGATACTGCAGATATCCTGCGCGAAGAAATGGAAAAGGGAAAATTCCCCGCCCTGATCCACTGCTTCACCGCCTCAGCCGATTTTGCTCGTATCGTCCTTGATCTGGGCCTCACGATCTCGATCTCCGGCATCGTGACATTCAAGAACGCAAGGGATTTGCAGGAAATAGCATCCTGGGTTCCGGAGGATCGCCTGCTGGTGGAAACCGACAGCCCGTTTCTGGCCCCGGTTCCCCATCGCGGCAGGCCCTGCGAACCTGCATTCGTTGCCGATACGGCAGCCTTTGTAGCCAATTTGCGTAGTGAAACGGTCGAAAGGCTGGGCGAATATACCACACGTAATTTTCATGCTTTGTTCCAGAAGGCCATCCCGTGAAAGTCCGAATTCTGGGGTCGGGCACCTCGACAGGTGTACCGCGTATCGGCAATGACTGGGGCGATTGCGATCCTGCCGAGCCGCGCAACAGGCGCACGCGCGTATCGATCCTCGTCGAGAGCGATCATGGCAGCAAGCTGCTGATCGATACGTCGACCGATCTGCGACAGCAATTGCTCACCAACGATATCGACCGGATCGACGGCGTTTTCTGGACCCATGATCACGCGGATCATTGCCATGGTATCGATGACCTAAGAGTAATGCGCTACGGTCGCGCGGGACCATTGCCGGGCTTTGGATCGGCCGAAACCGTGCACCGGTTGCGGCAACGCTTCAGCTATGTGTTTGCGGGGCAGTTCGGTTATCCCACTATTGTCGAACTGGAAACGCTCGATCGGCTGAGATGTCATGCCGGTTTTGGCGTAAGCTGGTGCCAGATGCCGCATGGACCGACGGAGACGACCGGATATCGCTTCGAATGCGACGGTAAGTCTATTGGCTATGCCACTGATTATAGCGCCATAACTTCTGAAATGGTCCGGCTCTTCCACGGCGTGGACGTGCTGGTGAGTGACTGTCTTCGGCGCGAACCGCATCCAACCCATGCACACGTAGCAATGGCCGTTGAACTGGGCGATGCTTGCCGTGCCGGCACAACGGTGCTGACCCATCTGGATAAAAGTCTGGATTATCGGACACTCCAGTCCGAAGTGCCACCAGGGGTGCTCGTCGGCTATGACGGTATGGTGGTGGAGCCATAGATGTCCGGCAGCTGGGTATCGATCATCGCTTTGCTCGGTTGGCTGGTGCTCGCTGTCAGTGCGTATTCGGGCTACCGACTTGGATGGCGCAAGAGCCTGATCATGGCACTTGTATGGGCGGCGATCTTCGCTTCCATGACTGTTTTCATCGGCTGGATCGGCGTGTGAGGGGGAAATCCACGGCTCCAACCGTTACACAATTTAACATAATACTTATTATCATTCTTTCTGGTGAATCATGTCAGAGCAGTTGAACCGCCTTCTCCGCATCATGGCTCGCTTGCGCAACCCTCGCGACGGTTGTGAGTGGGACATTGCGCAGACGTTCGAGACGATCGCGCCCTATACGATCGAAGAAGCCTACGAAGTCGCGGATGCTATCGAGCGTGAGCACATGGAAGATTTGCGCGGAGAGCTTGGCGATCTGCTGCTTCAGGTCGTGTTTCATGCGCGCATGGCTGAGGAAATCGGGTGTTTCTCTTTTGAGGATGTTGCCCGCTCGATCGCTGACAAAATGGAGGCGCGCCATCCGCATTTGTTCGGCGATGCGCCTTCGCCTGGGTGGGAAACCCTTAAAGAACAAGAACGTAGTGCCGCTGGGGCGACCAGTGCGATGGATGGCGTTGCCCGGGCTTTGCCGGCCTTGTTGCGGGCGGAGAAGTTGCAGAAGCGCGCGGCCCGGGTCGGGTTCGATTGGCCCGATACCGAAGGCCCGGCGGCGAAACTGGTGGAAGAAATGGCGGAATTGCGCGACGCAGGGCCTGATTCCCAGCTGGAGGAAGCGGGCGACGTCCTGTTCGCCGCAGTCAATCTGGTGCGTGCCTATGGCATTGCGCCGGAAGATGCCCTGCGTGCCACGAATGACAAATTCGAACGCCGTTTCCGATCCATGGAAGAACTTTCTGCCGGAAAATTCAATGAGTTAAGCCTGGAACAGCAGGAAGCTCTCTGGCAGCAGGTCAAAGCTGGCGAAGGTGTGCTCAAAAGCACTTAACGCGTGTTCAACCGGCAGTTGGCTACTGCTCAAGCGCGCCACAGCGGAGGCTGACCGCTAGAGCGACGAATAACGCCCGAATTCTTTCGGCGTGAGGCGCACTGTCATCCGCAGATGCGCATCCCCTTCCCCGTCGATCTGCTCTTCCGCCAGAACCTCCCCATGGGCATGAAGCCATGCAATCCGCTGGCCATCGCCCATCGGAAGCGAGAATTCATAGGTTTTTGCATTCTCAGTCAGCAATTTGCTGAGCAATTCGAAGAGCGCTTCGAGCCCAAAGCCGGTCACGGCCGAAATCGGCACGATGTGATCTTTCTGCCTGGTGGCGCCTTCGGCCTGTTCCGCCAACTCTGAACGGCGATCTTCGCTCAGAAGATCCCACTTGTTCCAGGCCTCCACCATCGGGATGCTGCTCTCTCCCCCTTCCCCGTCGATCACGCCGAGGTCGGCGAGAATTTCGAGCACCTGGGTCTTTTGCGTGGCATTGGCAGGATTGGCCATGTCGCGGACGTGGACGATGACATCGGCGGCGGTCACTTCTTCCAGCGTGGCGCGGAAGGCGGCGACGAGCTGGGTCGGCAAGTCGGAAATGAAGCCCACCGTGTCAGAGAGGATCGCCTTTTCCACCCCCGGCAGGCGGATGGCGCGCATAGTCGGGTCAAGCGTGGCGAAGAGCAGGTCCTCCGCCATGACGTCAGCCCCTGTTACTCGATTGAAAAGGGTGGATTTTCCGGCATTTGTATAACCCACCAGCGCAATCACAGGCCAGGGCGCCTTGCCCCGTCTTTCGCGGTGAAGTGCGCGCGTCTTGCGGACCTGGTCGAGCTCCTTGCGCAGCCGCCCCATCCGGGTGCGGATCATGCGCCGGTCCGCCTCGATCTGGGTTTCGCCCGGGCCACCCAGGAAGCCGAAGCCGCCGCGCTGGCGTTCCAGGTGAGTCCAGCTGCGTACCAGGCGGCTCTGCTGGTAATCGAGATGGGCCAGTTCGACCTGTAAGCGCCCTTCGGCGGTGGCGGCCCGTTCGCCGAAGATTTCCAGGATCAGGCCTGTGCGGTCGATCACCTTGCGCTTGAGCTTTTCCTCAAGATTGCGCTGCTGGATCGCACTGAGCGCACCATCGACGATGACCAGCTCTGCCTCTTCCAGCGTGCAGGCCGTGCCGATGCGTTCGATCTGGCCTTCGCCAAACAGCGTTGCCGCGCGGACGGCACGGATCGGCAGGATGAAGGCGTCGGCCACGATAATGCCGATCGCAAGGGCCAGGCCTCTGGCTTCTTCAAGCCGCGCCTCGGGGTCCTCGCTTCTGCGCTGCCCCCTGATGTCCGGGCACACGACCACGGCACGCGCGCCGCGCGTAACCTCCCCGGCAAGATCCTCGGTGAAGCTCAGTCGCTCTCGCCTTCACCGTCCCAATCGCCGGTCAGATCGACAGGCGAGGCAGGCTGAATGGTCGAAACTGCGTGCTTGTAGGCAAGCTGCACGAAGCCTTCACGCTCCAGCAGCATGCAGAAAAGGTCATAGGCCGCAATTCGGCCCTGCAGCATCACGCCATTCACCAGGAACATGGTGACGCTGACGCCGGCATCGCGCACGCTGCCCAGGAACACGTCCTGCAACAGGCGCTGCTTCTTGCCGCCATCCGCCGCAGCGAATTGTTCTGCATCGACCGGCGCGCTGGGCATGATGGTGGAAATCGCGTGCTTATAGACAAGCTGCGACTGTCCGTCACGGCGGAGCAGGATCGAGAAATTATCGAACCAGGTCACGATGCCCTGCAGCTTCACGCCCTTCACCAGGAACATCGTCACCGGTGTCTTGTTCTTGCGCAGCAGGTTGAGAAAAGCATCCTGCAGGCTCTGCCCACCCTTGGCCGCCGGAGCGGGCTTGGCGGTGGAAGTGCTGGTAACAGTAGGTTCGGGGGCCGGCTTAGGCCGTGCCGAGAGCGTGCGTCCGGTCATGAAACTGACTCCTGTTGTTGGCAGCCGCGATTGCGGTTCCGCATTCTGGCTGGATCGCTTGACTGCCGCATGACGCGGAATCAGCGCTCCAACCGAATAGCTAAGGCAGTGTAATGCCAGTTCGTCCGCAGCGGCAAGATTTTTGTGCAACTGCGAACAATCCTGTCATTTCCGGGCTTTTCGGCCCCATGAACGATCAGGCAGGGTCTTCCCCTTCCCGCTCACCCATCCCCAACAGCTTGAGCTTGCGATGCAAGGCAGAGCGTTCCATCCCGATAAAACCCGCTGTTTTCGAGATATTTCCGGAAAAACGCCTGATCTGGATACGCAGATATTCCCGCTCGAAGCTCTCGCGGGCCTCACGCAGCGGCACCCCCATCAGCGAGGTGATGCCCGGCCCGCCATCGATCTTGCCCCCGGTGATTTCGGGCGGGAGCATATCGGGTTCGATCCTGGCCATCCGATCGCGCGGGGTGAGAATCACCGTCCGTTCTATGACATTGCGCAATTGGCGGACATTGCCCGGCCAGTCATAGGCCTGCAGCGCCGCCATTGCCTCCGAAGCGACCACGGGCGGCTTGATCCCCTGCTCTGCGGAAAAACGGGTGAAGAAATGATCCGAAAGGCTGGGAATATCCTCCCGCCGCTCGGCCAGCGGAGGAATGCCCACCGGAACCACATTGAGCCGGTAGAACAGATCCTCGCGGAAGCGTTTTTCGGTGATCTCCAGTTCCAGCGCCCGCGAGCTGGACGAGACAACCCGCACATCCACCGCGATCTGGCGCGTACCGCCCACCCGCACGAAGCTCTGTTCGGTAAGCACCCGCAGGATGCGCGCCTGAGTGCTTTCCGGCATGTCGGCCACTTCATCGAGATAAAGCGTGCCACCATCGGCCATTTCGAGCATTCCCGCGCGCACCAGCTTGCCCTCGGCCTCCTCGCCGAACAGCTCCTGCTCGAACCGCTCGGGCGTGATACGGGCGGAATTGACAGTGACGAAGGCCTTGTCCGCACGCGGGCTCCATGCGTGGAGCAGGCGTGCAGCCACTTCCTTGCCCGCCCCGGCCGGGCCGCTGATCAGCACCCGGCTACCGGTATTGGCAACCCGCTTCAGCGTGGCGCGCACCTGGTTGATGGCGCTGGAATTGCCAGTGAACTCGTCATTCTTGATGAGCCCTTCGCGCAATTGCGCATTTTCGCGCCGCAAGCGTTCGGTTTCGGTCGCCCGGTGGACAAGGTGGAGCAGCCGTTCGGCCTCGAAGGGCTTTTCGATGAAATCCATCGCCCCGCGGCTGACCGCAGAAACCGCGGTATCGATATTGCCGTGGCCAGAGAAGATGATCACCGGCAGTTCCGGCTCGCGCTGCTTGATCGCATCCAGCACTTCCAGCCCGTCCATCGGGCTGCCGTGAAGCCACACGTCCAGCAGCACCAGACTGGGCCGCTTCTCGTCAATCGCGGCAAGGGCGGAAGTGCTGTCTCCAGCAGTGCGGCATTCGTAGCCTTCATCGCTCAGCACGCCGGCGACCAGTTCGCGAATGTCCCGCTCGTCGTCCACTACAAGGATGTCGAGCGCCATCAGATTTTCTCCATGGTAAAATAGGGTTTCATTCGGCCGCCTCACTGCCCTGACGGGCGGAAACAGGATCGCGCGCGAAGCGCAAGGTCACGCGGGTGCCGCCGCTTTCGGCGGAAGTGAATGCCATCTCGCCGCCATGTTCCTCCACGATCTTGTTCACGATCGCTAGGCCAAGGCCGGTGCCCTTCTCTCGGGTGGTGACATAGGGTTCCACGATCCGCTCGCGGTCATGCGGCAGGCCGATGCCATTATCCTCCACCGTGACGGTGAAGGCTTCATCGTCGAACGAGGTACACACGGCGATGCGGCCGCGATAATCGGGCTCTGCATCCCTTGCCCGTGCATCGATCGCCTCGGCAGCGTTCTTGAGCACATTGGTCATCGCCTGGCCGAACTGATGGCGATCGCAGGCAACCGGATGCGTGATTTCCCCGCCTTCGAAGCTGTAGGTGATCTGCGGATGGCCCACTTCCTGCAGGAACAGGGCCTGGCGCACCAGTTCCACCGGGTCTTCCTTACGGAACACCGGCTTGGGCAGGCGCGCGAAGCTGGAGAATTCGTCCACCATCTTCCTGAGATCGCCCACTTGCCGGATGATCGTGGCGGTCAGTTCCTCGAACAATTCGGTGTCGGTCTGGATCTGGCGACCATAGCGGCGCTTGAGCCGTTCCGTGGCGAGCTGGATCGGGGTGAGCGGGTTCTTGATCTCATGCGCGATGCGCCGCGCCACATCCGACCATGCGGCCTGACGCTGATCGAGAAGCTGGCGGGTGATATCCTCGAATGTGATCACATGGCCACCTGCCGCCGGAGCGACTTTCACGGCCAGGGTCAGCAATTCGCCATCCTTGTTGTATTGGACAAGGCCGCTGGAAAGATGGGCGTCCACCATCGCGGCGATTTCCTTCGCGATGCCGACCAGCTTGAGGCCGACCGGCGCGGGGCCGACGCGGTCGAGCAACAGTTTCTGCGCGGAGCTGTTCATCAGCAGCACATCGCCGTCACCATCGACCGAGACGATCCCGGCGGTAATCGATTCCAGCACCGTTTCGATGAAGGCGCGGCGCTCTTCCAATTGCTCATTGGCGCCAACCAGCGCGGTGGTCTGCTGTTCAATCTGCGCTGTCATGCGGTTGAAGGCGCGGTTGAGCAGGCCGATCTCGTCGGGCCCGGTGCGGCCTTCCACGCGCAGGGCGTAATTGCCCTGCCCCACTTCGCGCGCGGCGCGGACAAGGTCCGTCAGTGGACGCACCTGCCGGTCGGCAAAGCGCAAGGCGAACCAGATGGCGAGGCCGACCAGCCCCAGCGAGACGAAGAACAGCAGCAGGTTGAAGCGCAATTGCAGCTGGCGGGCGCCGCTGGTGAGCACTTCGTAAGTCGATACGACACTTTGCGCGCGCTTCCACTGACTGAGCGCCAGCGCATCGGAATTGCGGGCATTGTAGAGATATATTCCGGCCTGCCGGTCGATCGCGGCCACGGCCTCGATCCTGTCCTCCTTGGCGGTGACGACGACATTTTCGCCCGCCTCGATCTTCGGCAGGGCTCCGGCCACCACGCGCTTGACCAGATCGTCCTCGTCCGGATCGACGATGGCGGCGATATTCAGCTCGCCGCCTTCCCCCTTCTGGACGATCGCACTGCGGTTCAGTTCGCGCTGATAGGCCTGGAGATAATATTGCTCCGGAAATTCCGCGCTGGTGAGCGGAATCCGGGTGAGCACATAGCGCAGATCCCCGGCCATAGCGGTGGTGTTGTTTGCCAGTTGCCGCTGATTCTGATCGTAATAGCCGCGGGCCAGTTCGTTTGCCGTATCGATAATGCCGCGCTGCTTATCGGAGAACCAGAACTCCACGCCGGTCTGGAAC
The DNA here is from genome assembly GCA_035497315.1 of Sphingomonadaceae bacterium. GTDB lineage: Bacteria > Pseudomonadota > Alphaproteobacteria > Sphingomonadales > Sphingomonadaceae > Andeanibacterium. The sequence continues at coordinate 28,046 of DATJDU010000068.1, read as the reverse complement.
AGGAACGATGCGAAGATCGACACCAGCAGCGTGGGAATCGCCGCGACCAGCGAGAAGAAGAACACCAGGCGGACATGCAGTCGGGCGGTCTTGCCCCCGGCGCGGCGGATCGCGATTCGGCGGCCGACCAGCACCAGCAGCGTCATGGCGGGGATCAGCGTGCCGATCAGCAGTGCGGCCGCCTGGCCCGAGGGAACCAGCCCGCCGCCCATGGGCTGGCCAAAAAGCTTCACCCAGCTCCACACCACCATGACGCCCAGCACGACTGCGGAAAGGACTTCCAGAATCCCGAATATATTCGCCCGCCGGGCGCTCACGAGAGCGCGGCGGGACCAGCGGGGCCATCGGTGCCCTGGGGAAGCGTGCGTTTCGGGCATCGTTGCGTAGTTACAACTGCCCTGTTGCACTTTTGCAAGCAGTTTTCACGCCCGCACGGCGAAACGTGTGTTTCAGACCCTCCGGACGAATTTTTCGGGGTCGATCCGCAACTCGTCTAGCCGCTTGCGCAATGTGTTGCGATTGATGCCCAGAAGCTGAGCCGCGCGAAGCTGGTTGCCGCTGGTTTCGGCCAGGGCATGTTCGAACAGCGGCTTTTCGAAGGCAGCCAGCGCGGAATGATACAGCGTGCCCTCCGCCGGTGTGGCCGCGGCCAACCAATTGTCGAGTGCGCTTTGGAAACTTGCGCCCTCCGCCGGTACCGGGGCGGCGGGCCGCTCTTCCAGCATGGCGGTGACGCTGGCCGCGTCGATCATCTCCTCGCGCGAAAGCAGCGCGAGGCGGAAGATGAAGTTCTTCAGTTCGCGCACATTGCCGCGCCAGGGCTGGCGCATCAGCACTTCGCCCGCCTCATGGGTCAGCTGATGGCGCGGCAAGCCCTCTTCCGCGGCCTGAAGCAGGAAGTGCCGGGCCAGTGCCTCGATATCGCTCGCTCGCTCACGCAGGGGCGGCAGTTGGATCGGCACGACGTTGAGCCGGTAAAACAGATCCTCGCGGAACTGACCGGCGGCGATCATCGGGGCAAGATCGCGATTGGTGGCGGCGATGATCCGCACGTCGATGGCGATTTCCTCGCGTCCGCCCACGCGGCGGATGCGGCCCGATTGCAGCGCGCGCAGCAGCCGGGTCTGCGCCTCGGCCGGCATGTCGCCGATCTCGTCGAGAAACAGCGTGCCGCCGCTCGCCTGTTCGAACTTGCCGATATTGCGCGCCACCGCGCCGGTAAACGCGCCCTTCTCGTGCCCGAACAGCTCGCTCTCGATCAGTTCGCGCGGGATCGCCGCCGTATTGACCGCGACAAACGGCCCCTTTGAGCGGTGGCCGAGCTGGTGGACCGCTTCGGCCACCAGTTCCTTGCCGGTGCCGCTCTCGCCCAGAATCAGCACGGTGAGGTCGTTCCTCAGCACGCGGGTGATCATGCGATAGACGCCCTGCATCGCCTGGCTGCGGCCGACCAGCGGCAGCCCCTCGCCCGAAGGCGCGCCATCCTCAGTGCCGCTCTCGCGGCTGTCAGCCGCCTGGCGCGCGGCGCGGACCAGCTCGTCGAGATCGAAAGGCTTCGGGAAATATTCGAACGCCCCGGTATCGCTGGCGCGCACGGCGGTATCGAGTGTGTTCTGGGCCGAAAGGATGATCACCGGCATGTCAGGATAAGCCGCGCGCACCTCGCCCAGCGTCTCGATCCCGTCGCCATCGGTCAGCATGATATCGGTCAGCATCACATCATAGCGATTGTCCGCCAGCAGCCGGTCTCGCCCCGCGATCGAATCGCAGCGATCCACCGTGAAACCGTCATCCTGCAGCGCCGCCGTGGTAACCAGCGCGATCGAGGTATCGTCCTCGACCAGCAATGCGCGCCTGCCCATCCCCTGATCCTCTCCTAGCGCGCCACCGCGAGGTGGACCTTGAAATGCGTCCATCCCTCGGCTTCGTCGCGTTCGTGGCTGATGCGCCCGTCCATATCGCGGACCAGCTTGTTCACCAGAGCCAGCCCCAGCCCCTGCCCGTTCTTCTTGGACGAGACGAAAGGCTCGAAAATATGGTCACGCAGCGCCGGGTCGATGCCAGGGCCATTGTCGCTCACCCGCACTTCAATCGGCAGCTTCACCGGGCGCCCCAGGCGCAAGGCGGTGAGAACGAGGCCTGAAACGAAGCGCGTACGGATCACGATCTGCGGCTGCTCAGAATTGCGGCAGGCATCGCGCGCATTGGAAATGAGGTTGATCAGCACCTGGACCAGCGCATCTTCATTCCCCAGCACCTGCGGCAAGGAGGGATCGAACTCCTCGCGAATATCGACATCGTTATCGCCCTGCGCCATGAACACATTGATCGCGCGCCGGATCACCTCGTGGAGGTTGCAAGCGGCAACGGGTTCGGGCTGCTCGCGCCCGAGCGATTGCATCCGGTCGACCAGCTTGGCGATCCGGTCCACCTCGTCGGCAATCAGCTGGGTGAGCGCCTTGTCTCCATCGGAGAGCTTGCGCCCCAGAAGCTGCGCGGCCCCGCGAATGGCGGACAGCGGGTTCTTGATCTCATGAGCCAGAATGGCGGGCGCGCGCAGCGGCGGCTCGTCCCCCTCCCCCAGGGTCTCGGTGGCGCGCACATCGTTCATCGCCAGCATCTGCCAGCCGGGGTGATCGATCACGGGTGAGAGGATCAAGTCCAGTTTGTGTTCGGCATTGCCGATGCGGGTCTTTACCGAAAGCGCGGAAATCTGGGAATCGCCCCGCTCCAGCCATTCGTAGAAACGCGCTTCCTCAAATTTCGCGACATCTTCCAAAACCCGGCCAACCAGCCGTTTTGCCCCAATGCCTATCAGCTGTTCGGCGGCGGGATTGGCGCCCTGGATCACAAGCCCCGGCCCCAGCAACAGCACGGCGCTCGAAAGGCTCGCCAATTGTTCAGCCGGTTGGGGGAAATCGCTCACGCGGCGCGGCGTCCATCCGCAGCCGTCCAGTCGCGGCTGCCTGAGTCATGACCCGCAAGGAGCGGCTCGTAAAACCGCGCGAGCTCGCCCAGCACCTGGTCCGCATCATCGATGAAATTGACGAAATTGCGGAAGTCGGCCGAACCATGCAGCCCCTTGGTGTACCAGCCCAGATGCTTGCGGGCGATCTTCACGCCAGTATCGCGCCCGTAATGGTCCAGCATGGCGTTATAATGCTCCACGAGCACGGCATATTGCTCCGCAATGCCGGGGGTGGGTACCTTCTCGCCCGACTGGAGCCAGTGCATCACCTGCCCCAGCAGCCACGGCTTGCCATAGGCACCGCGTCCGATCATCACGCCGTCCGCGCCGCTCTGCTCCAGTGCCAGCCCTGCATCTTCCTCGCAGCAGATGTCGCCATTGACGATTACAGGAAGCGAAACCGACTCCTTCACCTTGCGGACGAAGGCCCAGTCGGCCTCGCCCTTGTACATCTGGTTGCGGGTGCGGCCGTGGACAGTGATCATCTTCGCGCCCAGATCTTCGGCGATACGGGCAAGTTCGGGCGCGTTGAGGCTGGCATGATCCCAGCCCATACGCATCTTTACCGTCACCGGTACCGAGACGGCGTTCACAGTCGCCTCGATCAGGCTGGCCGCCAGCGGCAAATCGCGCATCAGCGCACTGCCGGCATCGCCATTGACGACCTTCTTCACCGGGCAGCCCATATTGATGTCGATGATTGCGGCGCCGCGATCCTCGTTGAGTTTCGCGGCCTCCCCCATCTCTGCAGGAGTGCAGCCGACCAGTTGCATCGAAACCGGCTCTTCCACCGGATGCCAGGCGGCCTTCTGCAGCGACTGGCGCGTTTCGCGGATCATGGCCGGGCTGGCGATCATTTCGGTGACATTGAGGCCCGAGCCATAACGGCGCACCAGCGTGCGGAACGGCATATCGGTGACCCCCGTCATCGGCGCCAGAACTACTGGCGTGTCGATCGTGACCGGGCCGATCTGTATCGGCTTCAGCCGGGGGGTGTGGGTCGATAGTGTCATGGATCGCCGATGTGCCTAAAAAACAGGCAGCGCATAGTGGATTGCGGTCCGCCCTGCAAGCAGCTACCCGCCCGGCCATGGGCCAGGCCTCTCCCCTTCCCGTTTTTGCGGCCATAGTCGTCGCCGCGGGCAAGGGATTGCGCGCAGGCCAGCCTCTGCCCAAGCAGTTCGCCAATTGGCATGGCAAACCGGTATTGCGTCATTCGGTGGAGGCGTTGAGCGCCGCTGGCGCGAAACCGGTTATGGTAGCCATTCCCGAAGGCGCGCTGGAGATCGCAACCGCCGCTCTTGCCGGGATTGCGGGTGTGAAATTCGTCACGGGCGGCGAAACGCGGCAGGCATCGGTTCGCGCCGCATTGGAAGCGCTGGAGCCGGAGGCACCACACTTCGTGCTAATCCATGACGCTGCCCGGCCGATATTGCCGCGCGCCGTGGTAGAGCGGTTGCTGGACGCGCTTGATGCCAATCCCGGCGCGATCCCCGGCCTGCCGGTGGTCGACAGCCTCGCCTATGATGAAGGCGGCCTGATGGTAGGCAGCGCCCCAAGAGAGGTGCTGCGCCGGGTGCAGACCCCGCAGGCCTTCCGCTATACCGACATACTTGCCGCCCACCGCAACTGGACGGGTGTTGCCGACGCCGGCGACGATGCGCAGGTTGCACGCGCCGCCGGCCTTGCCGTCGCACTGGTGGAGGGCGACGAAACGCTGCGCAAGCTGACTTTCGCGGAGGATTTCATGGATGACCTGCCCGCTATCCGGGTCGGCACCGGCTACGACGTTCACCGGCTGGCCGAAGGCGAGGAGCTGTGGCTGTGCGGGGTAAGGATCGACCATTCGATGGGCCTTGCCGGGCATAGCGATGCCGATGTGGCGATCCATGCGGCGGTGGATGCTATCCTGGGCGCAGTGGCGCTGGGCGATATAGGGCAGCATTTTCCGCCGAGCGACGCCCAATGGCGTGGCGCCTCGTCCGACCGCTTTCTGGCGCACGCCATGCACCTTGCGGCACAGGCGGGCTATCGCCTGGGCAATCTGGATGTCACCATTATCTGCGAAGCCCCGAAGATCGGCCCGCATCGGGATGCGATGCGCGGGAAACTGGCGGAGATCGCAGGCGTTGACATTGGATGCGTGAGCGTGAAGGCAACCACCACCGAACGGCTCGGTTTCACCGGGCGGCGCGAAGGTATTGCCGCGCAGGCTGCCGCCACGATGATCAGGCAGGCCCGATAGGAGCACGTCCATGATGAAGTTTCGCGGCACCCTTGCCGCTCTTTCGCTCCTCGCACTGACGCAGGCCTCAATCGCGCAGGCGGTCGAGACACCTTCTTGCGTTTCGGGAAGCGAAGCCGCAGCATTGTTCGTCTATGTGGTGCCATCCACTATCGAGGCAGTCGGCAATAGTTGCGAAGGCCGGTTGAAGCCCGATGGCTTCCTTGCCACCGGCGGTCGCAAGCTTTCTGCCCGCTATGCCGCGCTGCAGGATGAAAACTGGCCCAAGGCCAAGCGCGCGGCCCTCGCCCTGTTCACGATGGCCAGCCCGGCAGCCAAACCCGCCGCAAAGACGCAGGCCATGGCATTCGATCCGGCAACGATCTTCCAGAACCTGCCTGACAATATCGCGCGGCCATTGGGCGATGCGCTGATCATGCAAAAGGTGGCCGAGAAAGTGAAACCCGAAAAGTGCAGCCAGATCGAACTGGTGTTGCACGCCATGTCGCCCATCGAACCTCGCGATGCAGGCGCCCTGCTGGGCGCGGTGGCGAACCTCGTGGGCATGGACAACCTCCGGCTTTGCAAGGTGGACTGATTATGCCCGGAACCATTCTCCCCAAGGATATCGTCGATCTCGCCACGCGGGTGATCGAGGAGAACGCGATTGCCGGCCGCAAGGTGGCCGTCGCCGAAAGCTGCACCGGCGGGCTGGTATCCGCCGCGCTCACCGAAATTCCCGGCTCGTCGGAAGTGTTCGAGCGCGGCTTCATCACCTATTCGAACGAGGCCAAGCAGGAAATGCTGGGCGTGGCGAGCGACATCATCGAAGCCTTCGGCGCCGTTTCCATCGCCTGCGTCTATGCCATGGCCCAGGGCGCGCTGGAGCGGAGCCATGCCGATGTCGCCGTGGCGATCAGCGGCATTGCCGGGCCCGATGGCGGTTCGGACATGAAGCCGGTGGGCACTGTCGTTTTCGCCCGCGCCATTCGCGGATCGGACGAGAAAGACGCCGAGCAGCGGATATTCGAGGAGACGGACCGCGCCGGAGTGCGCCGTCACGCCGCGCTGGTGGCGCTGGAACTGCTGCTGCCGTAAAGCTCTTTCGCCCGCGTCTCGAAAGCGGTCACCATCTTGTGGAAGGCCCGGTCGACATATTGGCCGGCCAGCGCTTCGAAGATGCGGTTCTTGAAAGTGAAATCCACGGAAAAGCGGATTTCGCAGCCGCCATCCTCGGTGGGGGTGAAAACCCAGCGATTGTCCAGATCGCGCATCGGCCCATCTACGTAAATCACTTCGATGGAATGGGGCCGTTGCTTCAGGATGCGGGAAGTGAACTTCTCCCGCAGTGCCTTGAAGCCCACCAGCAGATCGGCGACCATTTCCGTCTCGCTGTCGGATCTCACCCGCGACCCTGCGACCCAGGGCAGGAATTCTCCATATCGGGCGACATCGGCCACCAGATCGAACATCTGCCCGGCGCTGTAGGGTACGCGCCTCGTTTCACGAATCGAGGGCATCAGGCCTTCGCCGGTTTTGCCCTGGCCAGCTTCGCCTCGCGCGCGGCGCGCATCTGGGCGAAATCGTCGCCCGCGTGATAGCTCGATCGGGTCAGCGGGCTGCTGGCAACCTGCAGGAAGCCTTTGGCCCGGGCGATCGCACCATAGGCATCGAAGCCCTGCGGAGTGACGAATTCCTGCACCGTGGCATGTTTCGGTGTGGGCTGCAGATATTGGCCCATGGTGATGAAATCGACATCGGCGCTGCGCATGTCGTCCATCACCTGATGAACCTCAAGCCGTTGCTCGCCCAGCCCCAGCATGATTCCGCTCTTGGTGAAGATCAGCGGATCGTGGCGCTTCACTTCCTCCAGCAGGCGCAGCGAAGCGTAGTAACGCGCGCCGGGGCGGATCGTGGGATAGAGCCGGGGCACGGTTTCAAGATTGTGGTTATACACATCCGGCCCGGCGGCGCAGATCGCCTCCACCGCTTCGCGCATCTTGCCGCGGAAATCGGGAGTAAGGATTTCGATCGTGGTTTTTGGCGTCGTGCGGCGCAGCGCCTCGATCACCTTCACGAACTGCCCTGCCCCGCCATCGGGCAGATCGTCACGATCCACCGAGGTGATGACGATGTGTTCCAGCCCCATCTTCGCCGCGGCAACCGCCACGTTCTCGGGCTCCATCAGATCCACCTTGCGCGGCATCCCGGTCTTGACGTTGCAGAAGGCACAGGCGCGCGTGCAGACATCGCCCAGGATCATCACCGTCGCGTGCTTTTTGGTCCAGCACTCGCCGATGTTGGGACAGGCCGCTTCCTCGCACACCGTATTGAGCCCCAGGGTACGCATCAGGTCCCGGGTTTCCTGATAGCCCTTGCTGACCGGGGCTTTCACCCTGATCCAGTCGGGCTTGCGCGGGCGTTCCTGTTTCGGCGTCGAGGATAGGTCGTTCATGGCGCCCATCTAGGCGCGAGGGTTGCATGCCGCAAGCGCAGGCGGCATGGCAAAATAATGACTGCGCCTGATTCCCCCGAACTCGACGCTCTCATCGCGGGCTACCATCGTTTTCGCGAAGGCCGTTGGCATCCGGCCCATGAACGCTGGACCACGCTGCGCGAAGGCCAGAGCCCCCGGATAATGATCATCGCCTGCTCCGACAGCCGCGTCGACCCGGCCCAGGTGTTCGATGTCGATCCGGGCGAGGTATTCGTGGTGCGCAATGTCGCTGCCATGGTCCCGCCCTTTGAGACCACGCCGGGCCATCACGGGGTTTCGGCGGCGCTGGAATTTGCGGTGCAGGTGCTCAAGGTCCGCGAGATTCTTGTGATGGGTCATGGCATGTGCGGCGGCTGCAAGGCGGCCCTCACCCAGGAACTGCACGGGACGGAGCCCGGCCAGGGCGGCTTCATCGCCGACTGGATCGCCATGCTGGACCATGTGCGCGAGCCGATCGTGCAGAAATTCGGCACCGAAGGCCGCAATGCGGAACGGGCGATGGAACAGGCGGGCGTGAAGGTCAGCCTGGCCAATCTGCGCACCTTTCCATGCGTCCAGCATAAGGAAGCGAAAGGCGAACTGGTGCTGCGCGGCGGCTTCTTCGCCATTTCCGATGGCGTGCTGCATTTGCTGGACGAGGAAACCGGGGAGTTCCATCCGGCGGCCTAGGCCGGACGGAGCCTCTATTCGAGGTCCCGGAATCCTGAGGTGACATGTCACCTTTCCAGGCAGGAAAATGCCCCTATTCGTGCACCCTGTGACGCTCCCATATTGCCCGGTTTCGAGCCGTTTTTGAGAGATTTGTGCAAGCGGAACCGTCACCTTCCATTTCCGGTTTTCGTGCAGGCGGCCGGCGTTCCGGCAGACCGGGCGGAAGCGAGCGGGAAATGCGCAGGTCAGGGCTGTGGCCAAGGTCTTCATCGCGCAGGGTAAACGCCATTTGCGGGCCTGTAGGAAAGTGTTTTCCGGGGGCATGAGGTGAAGGGAAGCCAAGGGCATCGCGCCGTGGCTTGCATCGCCTGCCCGGCACTGCGACAAGTGCGCCATGCCCGAAGCTCCGCTGAAGAATATCGCCCTGCTGATCGATGCAGATAACGCCAGCCATAACGGGATCGACCCGGTTCTGACGGTGCTGGCAGAACTGGGCCAGGTGAATATCCGCCGTGCCTACGGCAATTGGGCCAAGCCCGCCCTCGCCAACTGGAACAAGATCACACATCGTTTCGGCATCAGCCCGCACCAGCAGTTCGACCTGACGAAGGGCAAGAACGCCACCGACATGGCGATGACGATCGATGCGATGGATTTGCTCTATGCCGGCAAGGTCGATGGCTTCGGCATCATGAGTTCCGACAGCGATTTCACCCCGCTCGTCACCCGGCTACGCCAGGATGGGCTGATCGTTTACGGCTTCGGCAGCGAAAAGGCGCCCGAAGCATTCAAGACGGCCTGCACCCGCTATATCGAAGTGGATCAGCTCATCCGCACGGCCTCCGCCGATGTAGCCAAGCCGCCGAGCAATTCGGTGGACCGGGACGTGATCGACCTGCTGGGCGATGCCTGGAAAGCGGCCAATCGCGATGAGGAGGGCTTCGCCAAATTGCAGGAAGTCGGCCAGATTGCGGGCAACCGCTCCAGCTTCGACGTGCGCAATTACGGCTTCAAGCGCCTGTCCGAACTGTTCCGCACGATCGAGAATTTCGATCTCAAGCGCCGGGACGATGGCCAGCTCTATGTGAAGCGGCTGCACTGACTGCACTGACGGCTACCAGAATATCCGGCAGGAAAAACGGCGCGGGAAGCAGCCTTCCCGCGCCGTTCTGAAGGTCTGAACCGGGCCCCTGCCGTCAGGCAGCCGATGGACCGGCCTTGGTATCGATCCACGCCAGCCACAATGCTGCGATCGAAGCACGCGCGCCGCCAACCTTTGCGAAGTTCGCGCGGGCATCGGCGAATTTGCCCTGATCGGCCTGCGCGATGGCAAGCCGCATCAGCACGCGGTCATTATCCACACCGCCCTTGGTCAGGGCGAGCTGGAACATCTTTTCCGCATCCGCCGAAGCGCCGAAGGACTGGTAAACGTCGCCCGCGTCGCGCGCGGTGTCGCCCTTTGCGTCCTTCTGGGCTTCAGCCGCGATGCTGGCCGCGCTGTTGCGCTCGCTCGGGGCACGGGCATTGGCGAGTTCCAGCGCCTTGGCAGTGAAGTCCACGAGCTGGGCCGACATGTTCGCCGGTGCGCTTGCGGTATCGGTCGCCAGCAAACCGCGACTGATCGCTTCCTTCACTACCGGCAGCACTTCGTTGGGCAGGCTGCGGGCATCTGCTGCATCGATATAGCCGACGTAATCCGCGGCGCTCAGCAAAGAGCCGGTGCGGTTCATTAGGCGATAGAGGTCGAGCTTTTCCTGGAGATCGAATTCCTGGCTGCGCATCAGTTGCGCGATACCTGCCTGCCAGGCCTGCGGTGTCTTGCCGAGCTTGGCGTACTGGCCTGCCCAATGAGCAACCCGGGCAGCGTCCCGCAGGTCCAGCGAGTGATTCAGCGCGCTGCCTGCCCAGGCAAGCGGCACATCCTGCCCGGCTGCGAGACGGGCATCGATCACGCGGCCGAGATAATCGACGCCTTCGGCAACGCGATTCGCGCGGAAGAAACACTCTGCGGCATAGACCGCTCCATTCGTCTCGCCGGCCTGATAGGCGGATTCGAAGGCGGATTGCGCATCGTTGAAACGGCTGTGATCGAAATAGAGCTGGCCGATCTCGAACCAGGTCGGTGCGACCTTCTCAGGCTTGAGCGCACCGCTGGCGATCTTCGTCTTGAGGCCGCGCGCGGAAAGATCGACATCGCCGGTGAAACCACCCAGGAAGGACTGGAATTCACCGACCATATATTTTTCATCGGCGCCTTCGGCCTGGCCGGCAAGCGCTTCAAGCGCAGAACGCTCTGCCGTGGTCTTGCCCTGCAATACCCTGCCGGCAGCCTGATATTCAGCCTCCGCCGCAGCGACAGCCGTCGCCGTCTTGGCTTCGGCCAGCTTCTTGCTCGCGGCGATCAGATTGTTGATGTCGGCTGCAATTGCCGGGTTATTCCGTGCAGTATTGAGCTGTTCGGAAACCGGTTGAGCGGCCTTGGCGAACTTCTTGGAATATTGCGGTGCATCGGACTGCGCGTGAGCCGGGGTAGCGAGGGCGGCAAGGCCCACCGCCGTACCGCCCACTGTGGCAATGGCCAGAGCGAAGCCGGAAACGAATCCCTTGCTGATGCTCATGCGATTGGAGCTACGCGCGGGAAGGGACACACGAAACATCAATCTCTCTCTCCTGACAGGGAACATTCGGCGAGGAGTCTCCTCGCTTTACTGGCGCTTGGCGCTACTGCCGCGTTGCTTTCCATAATGCAATGCGCAGCTAAGGTCGTTGCGCTGAACCGCGTTTGAACGCGCGATCGGACGAGCCGGTTCCGAGGTGTGGATAAAACACTCCTCCTGACCTGTTCAGCCCCCCTTTTGCTGGCGGAAACTACCGCATTGGCCTAGTGCCTATAGATAGTAGCCCAGAACGATAACAAAGATCGAAGAACGCAGTTGAGCGACAGCACCGATATCATTGAGCCGGGTTCTCCGGCCGAAGAATTCTCCCGCGTCGATATCGTCGACGAGATGAAGACCAGCTATCTCGATTACGCGATGAGCGTGATCGTGAGCCGCGCATTGCCTGATGTTCGCGACGGATTGAAGCCGGTCCATCGCCGTATTCTCTACGCTGCGCAGGAAGGCGGCTATGTCGCCGGCCGGCCCTATCGCAAATCGGCCAACATCGTCGGCGACGTGATGGGTAAATACCACCCCCATGGCGACAGCGCGATCTATGATGCGCTGGCCCGCATGGTGCAGCCCTGGTCGCTGCGCGTTCCGCTGATCGACGGTCAGGGCAATTTCGGTTCGATGGACCCGGATCCGCCGGCCGCCATGCGTTACACGGAATCCCGCCTTGCCCGCGTGGCGAATGCGCTGCTGGACGATCTCGACAAGGACACGGTCGACTTCATCCCTAATTACGACGCATCGCGCGATGAACCCACCGTTCTGCCGGCGCGCTTCCCCAACATGCTGGTGAACGGCGCGGGCGGCATCGCGGTGGGCATGGCCACCAACATTCCGCCGCATAATCTGGGCGAAGTGATCGACGGCTGCCTGGCCTATATCGAAAATCCCTTCATCACGACGGAGGAACTGTTCGAGATCATTCCGGGGCCGGACTTCCCGACCTCGCCGCTGATCCTCGGTTCCGCCGGCTCGCGTTCGGCCTATACCACCGGGCGTGGGTCCATCCTGATGCGCTGCCGCCACGAGATCGAGGAAGGCCGGGGTGACCGGCGCTCCATCGTGCTCACGTCCATTCCCTATCAGGTCGGCAAGGCCGGTCTGGTGGAGAAGATCGCGGATGCCGCGAAGGAAAAGCGGGTCGAAGGCATTTCCGACATCCGCGACGAATCCAATCGCAACGGCGTGCGCGTGGTAATCGAGCTGAAGCGCGATGCCACGGCCGATGTCGTCCTGAACCAGCTTTGGCGCCACACGCCCGCCCAGTCGAGCTTCCCGGCGAACATGCTGGCGATCCGGGGCGGCCGCCCCGAAGTCCTGACGCTGCGCGACATCATCCAGGCCTTCATTACCTTCCGCGAGGAAGTGATTACCCGCCGCACCAAGTTCGAACTGAACAAGGCGCGCGAACGGGCTCATATCTTGCTCGGCCTCGTGGTTGCGGTCAGCAATATGGACGAGGTCGTGGCGATCATCCGCGGCTCTTCCAATCCGGCAGACGCTCGGCAGAAGCTGCTGGCGCGCGAATGGCCGATTGGCGACATCGCGCAATATATCCGCCTGGTGGAAGCGATCGAGCCCACCATGGAGCAGGATGGCGGCACTTACAGCCTCTCCGAAACGCAGGTCCGCGCGATCCTGGATCTGCGCCTGCACCGCCTCACCGCGCTGGGCCGCGACGAGATCGGCGACGAGCTGAAGGAACTGGCCGTCAAGATCGAGGAATATCTCACGATCCTCGGGGACCGTGGACGTCTCTACGAAGTCATGCGGCAGGAACTGGTGGAGATCCGCGATCTCTACGCCACGCCGCGCCTCTCGGTCATCGCCCCGGCCTGGGACGGGATCGATGACGAGGATCTGATCGAGCGGGACGACATGGTCGTCACCGTGACACTGGATGGCTACATCAAGCGCACCCCGCTTTCCACCTTCCGGGCGCAGAACCGTGGCGGCAAGGGCCGCGCGGGCATGAACACCAAGGAAGAGGATGCGGTGAGCGAGATGTTCGTCACCAGCACCCACAATCCGGTGCTGTTCTTCTCTACCGCCGGCAAAGTCTATCGTCTCAAGGTCTGGAAGCTGCCCGAAGGCGGCCCGGCCACCCGCGGGCGGCCCATCGTCAACATGCTGCCCGCACTGGAAGATGGCGAGACGATTGCCACCGTGCTGCCGCTGCCCGAGGATGAGGAGAGCTGGGGCGCCCTCAGCGTTGTCTTCGCGACGGCCAGGGGCAATGTCCGCCGCAATTCGATGGACGCTTTCGCCAATGTCCCCAGCAATGGCAAATTCGCCATGCGTTTCGAGGACGATTCGAACGATCGCCTGATCGGCGTCGCCCTGCTCGATTCCGGTGACGATGTGTTGCTCGCTACTCGCAACGGCAAGGCGATCCGCTTTGCGGCAGATGAAGTGCGCGAATTCACCAGTCGCACCTCCACCGGCGTGCGCGGAATGACGCTGAAGGGCGAGGACGAGGTCGTCTCGCTCTCGATCCTCCACCGGGTGGGCACTTCGCCCGAGGAGCGGGAAGAATATCTGCGTTACGCCCCGTGGAAGGCCGAGAAGGAAGGCGAGCCGTCCCTGCCCGCCGATCGTTTCGCCGAACTGGCAGCGCGCGAGCAGTTCATCCTCACCGTCTGCGCCAATGGTTATGGCAAGCTCAGCTCTGCCTATGAATACAGGCGGACCGGGCGCGGCGGCCAGGGCATCACGAATATCGACAATATCAAGCGCAACGGCCCGGTCGTGGCCAGCTTCAGCGCCACTCAGGCCGATCAGCTCATGCTGGTGACCGATCAGGCTAAACTGATCCGCATCGGGCTGGAAAGCCTGCGTGTGATCGGGCGCGCCAGCGCGGGCGTGCGCCTGTTCGATGTCGCCGACAAGGAACAGATCGTCAGCGCAGTACGCCTCGATGAGGAAGAAGCTGTCGACGAAGGGACAGTGGACGCCGAAGCAATCGGCACCGATGTGCCTGCCGCAGAAACATCCGGCGAGGCCGGGGAAACTCCCAACGCGGAGTAACCCGGCCTGTCCGGCGCCTATTCGGGCGCGTAGCTCACCGCTTCGAGATTGATCCCGTCAGGGTCGAGCACGAAGGCGGCGTAATAATTGTCGGCATAATCCTCACGCAGCCCCGGCGCGCCGTTATCGGTGCCGCCGGCGGCCAGCGCGGCGGCGTAAAAGGCGCGCACCATGGCCCGGCTCTCGGCCTCGAAGGCGACATGGCTGCCCTGCCCCGGCTTCAGATTATCCCCGACCCACAGCACCGGCTTGCCCTTGGGGCCATATCCCAGCCATGTGCCGCCGGTGATGGTGATTTCCGGCCCGACCTCGAAGATCAGCTCATATCCCAAAGGCTTGAGCGCCGCGTCATAGAATGGGCGAGCCCGGGCAATGTCGGTAACGGCGAGCCCAACGTGATCGAGCATGGAAACCTCCTGTCCGCCGCTCCGGGCGGCGCTAACGACTGCTGACAAGCTTCAATTCTGGATCGCGCTTGCGCAGGGACTGGACCACGCCGACCGCGATCAGGAATTGTCCGAGATAATAGGTTGGCCAGACGAAGACATGCGGAATGTCGCTGCCGGCGAGCGGCCCCATCCCTGAGAAAATCAGCAGGTCCGAAATTACGAACAGCATCGCCCCTGCCCCGACGCGATAACGGGGAAAGGTGCTCATCCAGGCGGAGGCGGCCATCCCGCCCAGAGCCAGGGCATAGAGCGCTACCTGCGGTGCGCCCGCCCTGTCCGCAGGCAGGAAAAAGGCGATTATCGGGGTTAGGATCAGGATGCAGGCCGCCAGCGCTTTCTGGCTGGGGCTCGTTTCATCCCGGCGGTGACGCAGATAGAGCGATATCGCGAAGACATGTGCCGCGAAGAATATCAGGCCGCCGATTTGCTGGTCATATTCGATGGCGACATCGCCCAGGGCACCGATTCCCAGTACCCAGGTGAGCAGTCGCGCATCCGGCCCCGAATGGCGCAGGAAGGCATAGGCCGCCAGCAGGCCGACCGAGGCACCCTTCAGTGCAACAGCAGCGATTTCCGGGATATCCGCATCACGCAGGTAGAAATAGGCCGCAGCTGCGGCGATGCTCGCCAGCAGGAAGGGCCGTTTCTCGTAAAGCGCGTGTCGGGACATGCGGTTCCTCCTTTCGTACGCTTGGCCTTGAACTTGCCCGAGCGCAAGCGGTAGGGCGCAGGTCATGACGCATGACGTACACATCATCGGCGGCGGCCTCGCGGGAAGCGAAGCAGCCTGGCAACTCGGACGGCGGGGGGTAAAGGTTCGCCTGTCGGAAATGCGTGGCAGCGGCAGCACGACTGCGGCTCACCATGGCGAAGGACTGGCCGAACTCGTCTGCTCGAACAGCTTCCGCTCCGACGATGACGAGAAGAACGCCGTAGGCCTTTTGCATCATGAGATGCGGCGGCTCGATTCCCTCATCATGCGCGCAGGCGAAGTGGCGCGCGTGCCCGCCGGCTCTGCCATGGCGGTGGACCGCGACCTATTCTCCGCTGAGGTTGAGCGCCAGCTAGGCGCGCTCCCCAATGTCGAAATCCATCGCGAGCGGATCGATGAATTGCCTCCGTCGGGCCTCACCGTCATTGCCACCGGACCGCTGACCGCCGCGACCCTGGCCAACAGTATCGTCAGCGCGACCGGAGAGGACCGCCTGGCATTCTTCGACGCTATCGCCCCGATCGTCCACCATGACAGCATCGATATGGACATCTGCTGGATGGCCTCCCGCTGGGACAAGGGCGAGACCAAGGACTACATCAACTGCCCGATGACGAAGGAGCAATACCTCGCCTTTCATCAGGGCCTGATCGATGGCGAAAAAACCTCCTTCAAGGAATGGGAAGCTGACACACCCTATTTCGACGGCTGCATGCCGATCGAGGTAATGGCAGAGCGTGGGGTGGATACGCTGCGCTTCGGGCCGATGAAGCCGGTGGGGCTTGATGATCCGCGCAGTGCCAGTCCGGAGTTCCCGAACGGCCGCTGGCCCTATGCAGTGGTGCAGTTGCGGCAAGACAACAAGCTGGGCACCTTGTGGAACATGGTCGGCTTCCAGACCAAGCTGAAGCATGCCGAGCAGGTACGCCTGTTCCGCACCATTCCCGGCCTTGAGAATGCGGAATTCGCCCGGCTCGGCGGGCTGCACCGCAACACTTTCATCAATTCGCCGGTGCTGCTGGACCGCCAATTGCGCCTCAAGGGCGCGGAGCACATCCGTTTCGCCGGCCAGATCACCGGTTGCGAAGGTTACGTCGAGAGCAGCGCGGTCGGCCTGTTGGCGGGTATCATGGCAGCGGCCGAGCTTGCGGGCCGGGAATGGACGCCCCCTCCCCGCACCACCGCCATGGGCGCGCTGCTGGCGCATATCACCGGCGACGCCGAGGCGGAGCATTTCCAGCCCATGAACGTCAATTTCGGCCTTTTCCCGCCGCTGCACGAGGTGAAGAAGAAGCAGCGTAAGGAAGCCTATACCGGGCGAGCCAAGGAAGAGTTCGGCGAATGGTTGGCCGGGGTGCCGGTCCCGGCCTGAGGTCTAGCATTTGCAGGCGGGTTTCTTCGGTGGGGGCTTGGGGGCAGTCGCGGCGAATTCACGGGCAGTGAGCTCCCCGTCCCCATTCTTGTCCGCGCCTTCGAAACGATCGACAGTGGTCACCGCCCATTCCTCGAAAGTCAGGAGATTGTTCCCGTCCTTGTCGAGCTTGCGGAAGCCGTCGGTGCGGGTGGAGAGCATTTCCGCGCGGCTGATCCGCTGGTCGCGGTTGCGGTCATAACGGAAGAAACGTTGCTGTTCCTTTGTAAGCTCACTTGCCTCCGGCGGGGCGGGCCCACGCAATCCGCTGACATCGGCCTGTGGCAAGTCCATCGGGTCTGCAGCCGGCTCTTCGGGCGAAGGCGGCGGGGCTCCCCTCTCCACTTCGGCACGGCCTTGCCACCAGAACAGACCTAGCGCGACCAGAGCCAGCGCTGCCAATGCCCCCAGCACGATGCGGTTCACCTGCGTTTCCCCTGCTACCCTTGCACGAACACTAGGCTAACGACCGGCAAGGCCCAAGCGGATTGCAGCAATTGCACTGCCCGGACCGTTGAGCAGCGGCGTCCCACCCCGGCCTATGCTGCGCCGTGCCAATCCATCCAGCACGGCAAGGCTGCGCAGGGCGCGCGGCAAGACAATCCGCCGGGTTCCTTCCCTGCCTGCAAGCGCAAGCGCTGCAGCGCGTTCTTCGCCATCGGTGAGCTTCGCCGCCAGATCGGCCAGTACATAGCGCCTGGCGGCAGCAATGGCGGCTTCTTGCGCATGGCCTGCATCATTCAGCCGGGCAAGCGCCCCGAAGGCAGTCGAGCGCCCCAATGCGATCCGCTCGATCGCGGCCTCGTCCATCTGTTCGGAAAGCAGCACTTCCCAACCGTCGACCAAGGCGGAAAGCGCCTCTTCTTCACCTGCGAACAATGTCAGCGCGGCCGCGAGGCCGTCGGAATTTTCGCGGAGTGTGGGCGCAAGTGCGATCTGGTCCCGCCACCATGCAAGCCGCATCTGCGCCATGATCGGCTCGCTGGCCTGGCGGATGGCCTGTGCGAGCCGAGCCTCCAGCGCCAGCAGCACCAGTGTCGCCGGTCTCGGGGCATATGCCAGCGCCAGACGCTCGGCATCGGCGAGGGAATCGATCAAGGCGTGGTCCATGGCCGTCACAACTCCACGTCACTCCAGAACCATCTTCGTCACCCCGGACTTTTTCCGGGGCTCCGCTTGTTCTTCGCACGCGAGCGCGGAAGCGCAAAGTGGGCCGCCCGAACAGATCCAGGACGGCCCGGGATTGGCTGGGATCAGCGGTAGCAGACCTTCTTCACCGCCTCGACGATGCGGGGCGCATCGATGAGCGCCATCTTCTCGAGATTGGCGGCGTAAGGCAGCGGCACGTCCTCGTCGCAAACGCGCAGAACGGGTGCGTCGAGATGGTCGAAACCGTCTTCCATACAGATCGCCTGGATTTCCGAGGCGATCGAGCATTGCGGCCAGCCTTCTTCGGCCACCACCAGGCGGTTGGTCTTGGCAAGGCTTGCCAGTACGGTTTCCTTGTCGAGCGGGCGCAGGGTGCGAAGGTCGATCACTTCCGCATCGATGCCGTCATTCGCCAGCTTTTCCGCCGCTTCCAGCGCCAGGCCCACGCCGATCGAATAGGATACGATCGTGACGTCCTTGCCCTCGCGCATGATCCGCGCCTTGCCGATGGGCAGGACGTGATCGTCAAGCTGGGCCAGTTCGAAGCTGCGGCCATAGAGCAGTTCATTTTCGAGGAAGACCACCGGATCTTCACAGCGAATTGCAGCCTTGAGCAGGCCCTTGGCGTCCGACGCATCATAGGGCGCAATCACGATCAGGCCTGGGACAGCGGAATACCACGGCGCGTAGTTCTGGCTGTGCTGCGCGCCGACCCGGCTCGCTGCGCCGTTGGGCCCACGGAACACCACAGGGCAGCGCATCTGGCCGCCCGACATATAGTGGGTCTTGGCGGCAGAATTGATGATGTGGTCAATCGCCTGCATGGCGAAGTTGAAGGTCATGAACTCCACCACCGGACGCAAGCCGCCCATGGCGGCTCCGGTCCCGATGCCGGCAAAACCATATTCGGTGATCGGCGTATCGATCACGCGCTTGGGCCCGAACTCTTCCAGCAGGCCCTGGGTGACCTTGTAGGCGCCCTGATACTCGGCGACTTCCTCGCCCATCACAAAGACGCGATCGTCGCGGCGCATTTCCTCGGCCATGGCATCGCGCAGCGCTTCGCGCAGCGTAACGGTGACCATGTTGGTGCCGGCAGGAACTTCCGGATCAGCGGCACGCGGCGCGGCGGCAGGCTTTTCCGCCTTTGCGACCGAGGGCTCGGATGCAGCATCGGCAGTGGCGGTGGTGGTGGCCGGAACGGCAGCCGAAACCTCTTCGCCCTCGCCCGCCAGCACCGCGATCACAGTGCCGACCTTCACATTCTCGGTCCCCTCGGGAACCAGGATCTTGCCGATCGTCCCTTCATCCACGGCTTCGAATTCCATCGTCGCCTTGTCGGTCTCGATCTCGGCCATGATGTCGCCTGCGCGGACTTCATCGCCTTCCTTCACCAGCCATTTGGCCAGAGTGCCTTCCTCCATGGTGGGGGAAAGGGCGGGCATCTTGAGTTCGATCGCCATCTCAGTAGCTCCCCACCTGTACTTCGGTGTAGAGTTCGCTCGGTGCGGGCTCAGGCGAATTCTCGGCAAAATCGGCCGCTTCGGCGACCTGGGCGCGGATCACTTTCTCGATTTCCTTCAAGCGGTCTTCCGAAATACCGCGCTCCAGAAGCTCGGCCTTCGCATGGTCGATCGGGTCGCTCTTCTCGCGCACACCCTGAACTTCCTCGCGCGTGCGATATTTTGCCGGGTCGGACATGGAATGGCCGCGATAGCGATAGGTGTTGAGTTCCATCAACACGGGGCCATTGCCCTCGCGCACGTGCCGGGCGGCGATTTCCGTTGCCTGGCGCACTTCCAGCACGTCCATTCCGTTCACATCCACGCCGGGAATGCGGAACGCCGTGCCGCGACGGTAGAAATGGGTTTCGGCCGAGCTGCGCTTCACCGAAGTGCCCATGGCGTACTGATTGTTCTCGATCACGAACAGGATCGGCAGCTTCCACAGCGAGGCCATGTTGAAGGTTTCATAGACTTGGCCCTGATTGGCCGCCCCGTCCCCGAAATAGGCGACGCAGATCCCGCCGTCCTCGCGATATTTGTGGGCAAAGGCGAGACCCGCACCCAGCGGAACCTGCGCACCCACGATTCCATGGCCGCCGTAGAAGGCATGTTCGGTGCTGAACATGTGCATCGAGCCGCCCTTGCCGCGGCTGATGCCGGCGGCACGGCCGGTGAGTTCCGCCATGATGAGCTTGGGATCGATACCATAGGCGAGCATGTGGCCGTGGTCGCGATAGCCTGTGATGACGCTGTCCTTGCCAGCTTCGAGCGCGGACTGGATTCCCACCGCGACTGCTTCCTGGCCGATATAGAGGTGGCAGAAGCCGCCGATCAGGCCAAGGCCGTAAAGCTGCCCCGCGCGTTCCTCGAAACGGCGAATGAGCAGCATCTTTTCATATAGCTCGAGCAGTTCATCGTCACTTGCCGCGTAACGCTTCTGCTCCGCATGTGCTTCCTGCAGGCTGTGAAGCGCGAAATTGTCGCCGCCCCCTACGGAAGGCTCCTCCGCCGGCTTCTTGCTGTTTGTCTTGCTGGAGGAAGTACCGGATTTGGAGGCAGGCTTTGCCAAAATCATATCCCTTCGTCAGGTCCCGTCCTTGCGCCGTGCACGCTACGGCGCCGGGCAGCTTCGCGCTGCCTATAAGCGCAAGCCGCGCGCATAGGCAACGCCCGGAATGCATAGTTGATGAAAAGCATGAAATGCGATCCGGTGCCCGGACCAAAGGAAACTAACCAATTCGGTTAGTCGAGCGTGATAACCACCTCGTCCTGATGCACGACGTTGAGATTTTTCCTGAGCAATTCGCCCACAAGATCGGGGTCGGCCTTGTTGGGATCGAGCAGCGCAACGCGGTTCTTCAGTTCGTTGCGTTCCGCACTGAGCTTGCCGATCTCCGCCTCGCGCCTGTCGAGCGTACGCAGGTTCTCCCCCCAGGCGAGCACGCCGCTCGGCCCCGCGAGGGTGAGCCCGCCGAGCACCAGCAGCCACCCAAGCGCGCCCATTTGCACAAGCTTGTCTCGCCGAGTCAGCAGGGTTGGGTCATTGCGCGCCATCATTGTCACATGAATCACAGTTAGCCCCCGGATTCAAGGGATTTCAGCCGAAAATCGCCCGACAAGACGCTATCTTGGTCGCCGAATCGTTTCCCTGGCTGTTCCGCTGGGCATGTCTGTCAGCGGATTGACCGAAGTGCCCGGTGAACAAAGCGCATCAATAGCGTCCAGCACCCCGGGGTCGAGCCGCATATCCCCGCAATCCAGCAGGGTTTCGAGATGCTCCATGATGCGCGGCCCGATGATGGCGCTGGTGACGGCCGGATGCTCGGTCGCGAAAGAAATCGCCATCTGCGCCAGCGTGATTCCCGTATCCTTCGCTAGAGCCTCAAGCTCTGCCACCAACGCGAGCTTGCGCTGGATCACCTGCGCCTCCGGGTCGAACTTGCCCGTAAAACGCTTGGAAAAAGTGACGATGCGGCTCGAATCGCCAAAATCGCCCGAGCCCTTGTATTTACCCGAGAGGAAACCGCCATCGAGCGGGCTCCAGACGATCATCCCCATGCCGTGGCGTGCGCAGGCGGGCAAAACGAAGCGCTCGATATCGCGATTGAAGATCGAATAGACGCTCTGCTCGCAGCGGAAGGGCAGATAATTGCGCCGGTCGGCGGTCCATTGCGCCTCCACGATCCGGTCGGCCGGGAACATCGAACTGCCGAAGCTGCGAATCTTGCCCTTCCGCACCAGTTCGGTGAGCGTGAACAGAACTTCATCGATATCCGTCACCGCATCCCAGCGGTGCATCTGGTAAAGGTCGATATAATCCGTCTGCAGGCGGCGCAGGCTGTCATCCACCGCCTGCTCGATCCAGCGCCGCGAACCGCCCCGCATGTTGGGATCATCGCCCATCGGGTTGAAGAACTTGGTCGCCACCACAATCCCTTCGCGACGGCCTTTCAGCGCCCGCCCGACGATTTCTTCCGATTCACCGCGCGAATAGACGTCTGCCGTATCGAGGAAATTGATCCCCGCGTCGAAGGCGCGGTGCATGATGCGCACGCAATCATCGTGGTTCTGATTGCCGATCGCGCCAAACATCATGGTGCCCAGGCAAAGGCTGCTGACCCGGATACCCGTGCCGCCCAAAACCCGCATTTCCATTGCAACGATCCTTCCCGCCTGACCTTCTTGCGGGGATGTCTACGGCTCCGAAGCGCGAATGCCAGCCAAAAGCGTTCCCGCTCACCCCAGCCTGTGCTAGCAGCGCGGCGAAATGCGCACTGACGGCGCGGCCCATGCCTCTTGCGAAAGCGTGGCCATCCCGGCAGTGTTGCGGATAATCTGAGAGGAGTTCGTCGATTATGGTCCACCGCGTAAAGCACATGCAGCGCGCCACGATGCTGCTGGCCGGTGCCGCCATGGCAGCCACAGGCATTTCAGCCCCGGCATCGGCACAGGTGGACCCGTCCACTGTGCTCAATATCATGCGCGAATGCGCCAAGATCGACGATCCGTCCGCGCGCCTTTCCTGTTACGATAACAATATCCGCGCCGGCGGCGGTTCGCCGCGCACTCCTGGTGTTGGCGAACGCGTTCAGGGCGGCGGTGCGGTGATGGGTGCAAGCGGCGGTTCTGGCCCGCAAGGCTTTGGCGCCGACAGCGTGAAAACGCCGGACCGGTTCAAGAGCTACGAAGATCGTGGCCAGGGCCCCGACCAGATTCGCGCGAAAATCCTGGATACGCGTGAACGCGAGCCGGGCGTCTATCTGATAACCCTGGAAGGCGGCGCGCAGTGGATCTTCACCGATGCGGTCTCGCGCGGCTTCCGCCCGCCGCGCAAGGGGGCGATCGTGGAACTGCAGCGCGCTTCGCTCGGCAGCTTCCTCATGGTGGTCGATGGTCAGGCCGGCGTGCGCGTCCGCCGCGTAAAATAACGCATCGCACCTGAGGCGATGGGCAAAGCGGCGCGGCTCCTCACAGGGCCGCGCCCTTGGCTGCCTGAAGGATGGCTGTGGCTGGCCCCACGCGCTCCCTTCACAAAACACTTTCCTACATGCTGCCAGATGGCCTTTATCCTGTGCGATGAACAGGCTCGCCTTCGTTTCCCGTCCTTGCGCATTTCCGGCCCGCATCAGCCCGGCTTTGCATACCCCGCAAGGGCTGCACGGAAACCCGAAATGGAAGGTGACACTCCGGGCAGTGCGCCAGTCCAAAAAACGGCACGAAACCGCGCCACACAGGGATGAGACGCCCTGCGCGAAACAGGGTGTTTCCCTGCGCGGAAAGGTTACACATCACCCCGTCGATTTTGGGGCATGGAGCACCTGCGGCGGTTCACTTCCCGAAAGGCTGCTTTCGGATCAGGCGTTATCCATGGGCCTTAGTTGCTTTCGAGTTCCTCGAAGGCGCGTTCCCGTTCAAGCTGTGCTGCGGCGTTGCGACGTATCTTGTCGAAGGTCATGAAAAACGCGTCGAGTTGATCGGCGGGCACTGGCTCCATCAGGAACCGGCTGCGATTGTAGCCTGTATCCACGATGATATCGTAGAGCTTCTGCCCTTCTTCGCTCAGCGAAAACCGGCCGTGGCGGCGGCCCGGCTTGCCGTCCCGCACCACAAGCTTGCGATCGATCAGGTGATTGACCGTTCGCCCGGCCTGGCTGTGGTCCCGCTCCAGCGTACGGACGAGATAGGCCCAGTCCGTGGGCGGAGCCTTGCCGATCTCGCTCAGAACCCAGGCCTCGAAATTCGAAAGCCCGGTGCGGCGTTTGAAGGCGAGCGCACCGCTGCGGGAAAAATAGGCGCTGAGCGTGAGAAGCGGCGAGACGATCCGCGAACGATCGATCATGATCGGTTCGTTCACACGACGCACGTCAAAGCTGACGCCGATCTTCGGCTCGCTGTCCGATTGGCCGCTCTTGTTGGCAAGATCGCGTTCAAGCTCATAAAGTGTCACGGCACGATCGAGCAGGGTTTCGGTTACTCCGAAGAAATCGTGCAATTCCTTGTCGCTCACATCGAAACTCAGTTCGCGATTGCGCAGCTCTGCCATGCGCAGCAAACGCTCGGCCAAGGCGTCGCCCTTTCGCGTCAGGGACACCGGGCTGCGAATCTGATCGCGCTGGACCAGCTTCAGCTCAAGCAGGCGCTTTACGGAGCGGCTGACCTGCGCCTTGTCCACGCCGATCGCGGAGGAAAGGCCGGCCGGTACCAGCGGGCCGCGTACCTTCAGCAGGAACAGGATGCGCCGGTCGAGTTCTACAAGGTCGATCTCCCGCGCATAGGAGAGTTCCGCGCTTTCGCGGACCTTGTGCAACACTTGCCACAATTCACTCTGGAACAGCCGCGGCGGGCCCTTTGGCGGCACGGAAACGGCAGCCAGTTGGGCCGGAGGAACAAATCCTTCGAGAATCCGGTCGAGCTGGCGGGCGAAATCGTCACCGGGCGCGTCCGGTATGGTGTCCGCCGCCGAAGCTTCGGTCGCGGCGCCCATAGCGAGGCGGTCAACGATCCGGAGCGCTTCCCCAGCCTGCGCACCCAGCGCGATGGCCAATGGCCCCATCGCCCCTTCGTCAAATTTCGGAATAGGTTTGCCGTGCCTCAGGCTGTCGAGAATTTCTTCCCACCTGCGCCTTGCGTGATCGCGCAATAGCGCCTGCCAATCACCCGGCGGACCGTTTCGCACGGCCGATGCGTTGCTGTTCGCTGGATACATATCATCCGCCTGCTCGCCCATGGCTGCTGGCATCCCCTCCTCGATTAATCCCACCGCATCCCGCTCTTTCAAGGCGAGTTTTATCGCAGTCCCGCAGGAAGCCTAATCGCAAAATTTAGAGATTGATAGAGCGTTAGATTCGAACATCTGCCCATTCCCGGTCGTCGATCCGGCCCGCTCACGGCGCAGCCTCTGCCGCCACCCAGTCTGGCGATTGCGTATCCGGACATCATCAACCTCATTCCCTGCGGAGAACACCGGTCCTGAAAAGCTGGCTCAAGGCTTGTTTCATAGGAAATTCACCTGCCCCATGCCCAATGGTTACTGACGCCGCGGAAATGGGGAGCAAGGTCGCCCTTAGGACCCTAAGTGTAACCATCCTGACACAGTCCTGAACTTCCTCCGAATGGGCGGTTTGCCGACTAGACAAGGTCAACGTGCGCAAATAATGTCGCTTTGCTGATCGAGAGTGCCGGAATCGAACACGGACCTCGGTGTGGGAGAGAATGAATGGGGCAAATGCAGCATATAGCTGCCCGTGATGGTTTCAATGCGCGCACCTTGTGCGCAGCTTCGGTTGATTCCGGCCAGCACGTTTTCAGACCTTCTCAATCCATTACAGACATCGTGCCCACCTCGTTCGCCCTTCCGGGCCAGAACGTGTCGGGCAAGTTCGTCATCGCGTTCTGAGAAGTTCCTACCTGACGGCGCCTCGCCGTCTCAAAGATTGTCAAAAAGGGAGGGTAAATAGTGAGTACCAATTTCACCACCGCACGGGGTTTCAAGGCCCTGATGCTCGCCGGTGGCGCCAGCGCGATTGCGCTGTCGTTCTCGGCGCCTGCCTATGCGCAGGACGAAGGTGCATCGGAAGACGATAGCGCTCCGATCATCGTCACCGGCTCGCGCATTCTGCGCAAGGACTTCGAATCGAACAGCCCGACCGTGACGGTCGACCAGGGCCTGATCCAGAATTCGGCCACTGCTGCTCTCGAAACGAATCTGAACAAGCTTCCGCAGTTCACGCCGGCCCAGACGCCGAGCGCAGGTGCGGACATTCAGCCGACCGCCACCAACACCCCGGGTGCGGCAACTATCTCGCTGCGCGGTATCGGCACCAACCGTAACCTCGTGCTGCTTGATGGCCGTCGCGGCACGCCGGGTAACGCTTCCGGCGTTATCGACATTTCGACGATTCCGTCGGCCGCCATCCAGCGCGTCGAAGTGATCTCGGGCGGTGCTTCGGCCACCTACGGTGCCGACGCCGTGGCCGGTGTGACCAACTTCATTCTGAAGAAGGACTTCCAGGGCCTCGAACTTGACGCCCAGATGGGCATCACCGAACATGGCGATGGCTTCGAATATCAGATTTCGGGCATCATGGGCGCCGACTTTGACGATGGCCGCGGTAACGTCAGCATCGCGATGTCGATGAACGATCGTCAGTCCAGCCTGCGCAGCAGCCGTGACTGGTACAAGAAGCAGTATGCCGACAAGAGCACGACCGGCGGTTCGCAGTTCTTCATCAACAATCCGGGCATCCTGCTGGATGGTGTGAACGGCAACTATGCTGCCGGTCTGGAAACGCTGTTCCCCGACGCGCACTTCAGCCCGAATGTGCAGGGCACCACTGTCTATCTCGACAGCAAGGGTAATCCCTTCACGAACGGTTCGTTCTTTGATGCGCAGGGCGTCTACGGTGCACCGTTCACGCGCTACATCAACTACTTCGGCAACACCGATCCGATCGACGGTTACAATACCAAGGTCTCCGATGCCGGCACCATGGTGCAGAACAACACCGATCTGATGCTCGTTCTGCCGCTTACGCGCTACAATTTCCTGGCGCGCGGCAATTACGAGATCAACGACTGGATCAGCGTGTTCGGCCAGGCAATGTTCAGCCATGTCCACACCGAAACCCGCAATGAGCCGGGTCCGATCACCGGCGGTTGGGGCGTTGCCATCGATCCGACCAAGCTGGACGCAGATCAGCTTCCGGACGAACTGTGGACGCTGCTCAATAGCCGCGACAATCCGGATGCGGCATTCAACATCACCACTCTGATGCCGGACGATCGCGAAACCTTCACCGATGTGATCACCTACAACATCGTTGCTGGCCTCGAAGGTTACATTCCCGGCACTGACTGGACCTGGGACCTTTCGGTCAACCACGGTGTGTCGCAGACCCACGCAAAGCAGACCGGCATTTACTCGCTGGAACGCCTGCGTGCAGTCATCACTGCGCCAAACTTCGGTGAAGGTTTCTCCTCCACCGGCAATGCGGCCTTCGGTGGCTTCGGTGCTTCGACCGCGACCTGTACCAGTGGCCTGAACTTCTTCGTTCGTCCGGCCGGCGGTTTCTCGGAAGATTGCCTTGAAGCCATCCGTGCCGACTTGAAGAACCGGACCTACACTCGCCAGACGATCGTGGAAGCCAACCTTCAGGGCAAGATCGTCGACCTGCCTGCCGGTGAACTGCGCGCTGCTATCGGTGCCAGCTATCGTGAACTCGATTTCGAATTCACCAACGATACGCTGACCACGCAGGGCCGTTCGTTCCTCGACCAGGCTCTCGGCATCTATCCGAGCGGTAACTCGGCCGGCTATTTCGACGTCAAGGAAGCTTACGGCGAATTGCTGATCCCGGTTCTCTCGGATATTCCGGGCATCAAGAGCCTGAACCTGGAAATCGGCGGCCGTATTTCGGACTACAGCACCACCGGCACCAGCTACACCTACAAGTTGCTGGGTGACTGGGAAGTGACCGACTGGCTGCGCCTGCGCGGTGGTTACAACCGTGCGGAACGTGCTCCGAACATCGCCGAACTTTATCTGGCCAAGCAGCAGACCTTCGGTGTCAACACCGTGGGCGACCTCTGTTCGCGTGCGAACCCGGGGCCGTATTCGGCTAATCCGGCTAACGCGAATGGCGAGGCTGTCTACCAGACCTGTCTGGCGATGATGCCGAACAATCAGGCTTCGCAGGCCTATTACAATGGCGGTCCGGGCCTGACCGACAACTCGACCTTCGGCTTTGCCTGGCCGAGCGCTGTCGGCAACGCTGCTCTGACCCCTGAAAAGGCGGATACGTGGACTGCCGGTATCGTCCTCAGCTCGCCGTTCGAGAGCCCGCTGCTCTCGCGTCTGCGTCTGACTGTCGACTACTACAACATCGCGGTGAACGACGCGATCGGTCAGCAGTCGGTGGGCATCGTGCTGCGCACCTGCTTCGATCCGAACCTGAACCCGCTGGTGAAGAGCGACCCGGCTGCCGCTGCTCAGTCCGCAGCGTGTAAGGCGATCACTCGCAATGCGGTGACCGGCGGTCTCGACAACGTCAACCTGACCTACAAGAACAACGGTCGCTTCAAGGTTGTAGGCATCGACGCTCAGCTTGACTGGGGTGCCGATGTTGGTCCGGGTACCCTCAGCATCAATTCGCAGTTCACCTACCTGCTCCACTTCATGTCGGCCGAACTTCCGGTTGACCCGATGGTGGATTACGCTGGTACGCAGGGCCCGACGGCCAATGGCGTGAACGGCGGCAACTATCGCTGGCGCTTGTTCACTTC
>DATJDU010000067.1:0-1586 GCA_035497315.1 Sphingomonadaceae bacterium | reverse complement strand
GCCCTGGGGCACCGGCACGCCGAAGTCTTTCAGCACGCCTTTGGCCTGATACTCATGGATGTTCATGTGCGGTCCCGGATGATGAGGGGGAAGGATTTTGCCGGGTGCACCCGGCGCGGGCGCACAATATCAGTCGAAACCCCCCGTGCAAGGGAACAGTGGGAAAATGGCGCTTAAGTCTTTTGTCCCGCCAGTTGGGCGTGATCGTCTTCGCCGCTGCTGGCCGACAGGGCTGTTTTTCCAAGGCGGGCGCGGAACTTGACGACCGCTGCCGAACAGGCGAGCGCCAGAACGATGCCGCCCAGACCATCGGACAGATGATGGCCGCCATCGATGGGTGTGGATAGAATCACGGCGAGATTGAGCGCCACGATTGGCCAGAACCAGCCGCGCATGCCGCGGAAGGCCAGTATCAGAATGACCGAAAGCCCCACATGGTAGGAGGGAAATGCGATCAACCCATGCACATCGGTGAGGCCGAGATGGGTGTTCAGGCCGTTGCGGATGTCGAAATAGACCTGCTTGTAAGCAAGATCCACCACAGGCTGGTTCTGCATATAAAAAGACTCGAGCGGACGGTGATGGGCCAGTGCCCCCACCGCGGGCAGCAGCCCTGAGATCACCACGCAGAAAAAAGATGACACCATCACCGTGAGGGTGAGTTCGCGCGTGCGGTCTGTGCGGCCCAGCATGGTGAGCAGCACGACCGAAAGTGCGATCTGCGCCAGCGTTGTCTGATAGACCGCAGAAGACAGCATGCCGAGCCAGGGCCGCGCATTAACGAAGCCGACATAGGCATACCAGTCGAAACCCAGCGCGTGGTCCACCTGCACAAGGCTGTTGTCGATCAGCGGAAAATCCAGCGTGGTGACGAGATAGCTGAAGACACTCGCCGCCGCCGAATAGGCAATGAGAAAGCCCGTTTCGGTGCTCATGGTGGCGAGCCGCACATCGGGGCGGAACTTCGTATAGACGATGGCGATAGAGGCCATCAGCGCTGTCACGCCGAGACACAGGCCGAGGCTCGGAAGATCGAAGGTGAAGCCGCGCGCCACGATCCACAGCGTGTCGATCACGACAAGCAGGGCGGTCAACGCGATCTTCAGGCGGACTTCGGTCATGCCGCCACTATGGCTGTGGGGCGCTTAATAAAACGTGGGCGCCGGGCTCTTCAGTAGCCGCTGTCTTCGGCGCCGACGCCGCCGTCCAGTGCCATGCCGGAGAGGTCTTCCCCGCTAGTGCTGGCTGTGGGGGTGACGCAGACGCGGGCGCGGTAGGAGAAGAAGAAGTCCCCCGCGCCCCAGCGGCGCAGATTGTCCCGCTCGGTGCAGTCTTTGACCGGCTTGGCGGGAGCGCATTTCAGCATGCCGCCGCGGTAATGGACCAGCGCCTCGCCTGAGCCGCAGGCCAGCGTTTGGCCGCCTTCAAAGGTGCCGGCGAGGCCTTGGTCGGATTGGGCAACATTGCCGATGCTGGCGCGCACCATGGCACCGGGGATGCAGCGGGCGACCTCGCCTTCAAAGGCGCCATCGATCCAGGTGTCGGGGAGCATGTGGGAGGCGGGATATTCGCGGCCCTTGTGATCC